>CAZKAH010000057.1:0-19182 GCA_964550715.1 uncultured Opitutaceae bacterium | reverse complement strand
ACCCGAGCCCCGGGCAGAAGACCCCCCTGGCCCTGACCTCGCGCGAGCGGGAGGTGCTCCAGCATGTGGCCGAGGGGGAAGCCAACCGGGAGATCGCCGCGGCCCTCGCCATCAGCGTCAAGACCGTCGAAAAGCACCGCCAGCGGGCGATGGACAAGCTCGACATCCACGACATCGCCGGTCTGACGCGCTATGCGATGGCAGTCGGGATCATCGAGGGCGCGCCCGGGCCGATGCTGACCGGGGCGGAAGGCTGAGCGGGGGCCGGCGGACCGGGCGGCAATCAATCGGGCCGGCCCGGGGCCGCCTGCTGATATCTTGCCGGTGCGGCGCCGGGCGGTTCCAATGGCGGGATGATTTCGCTCCATGAGGGCAAGGGATCGCGGGTCCGCAAGCCCGTCGACCGGATCTTCTCGCTGCACCTCAAGGTCGCCGGCTGCCGGCCCCCGGTCTGGCGGCGGCTGCACGTGAAGGAATCGATGTGGCTGTCGCGGCTGCACGACTCGATCCAGCTCGCCTTCGAGTGGTTCGACTACCAGACGCACGTTTTCACCTTCGGCGACCTCCGCTTCGGCAGTCCCCTCAAGCGGGAGAACCTGCAGATCGAGGACGACCGCGACGTCACCCTGGCCGAGATGGACCTCGAGCATCATCCGCGCTTCGCCTACGCGTACAACTTCGACGAGGGCTGGCAGGTGGAGATCGCGGTCGAGAAGCCGGCGGCGCCCCGGAAGGGCGCGCGCTACCCGCTCTGCGTCGCCGGGGAGCGGGCCGGCCCGCCCGAGGACTGCGGCGGGCCCGAGGCCTACCACGACATGCTGGCCTGCCTGAAGGAGCCCGGGACCGACCTCGGCCGGGAATGGCGGGAGTGGCTCGGGCCCGAATACGACCCGGAGGCCTTCGACCCGGCCAAGGTCAACCAGGGCCTGCGAAAACTGGGGAAGTAGCGCGGGCTAGGCCCGGGCCAGCAAATCCCCGAGCTGGTGCACCGGCAACCGCTCGAGGCGCGTCCGGTCGGAGAAAAGGTCGATCACCTCGTTGGCGCGCCCGGCGCCAAAGCGGGTGGCGAAGGCCGCGCGGGCCTTCTCGATGAGATGGGGAATGGCCTCCGGCCGCCGGCACCGGTGCCCGATGGGATACTCGACGGCGATCTTTTCCGTGGCGGAGCCGTCCGCAAAGAAGACCTGCAGGGCGTTGGCGATGGAGCGCTTGGCCGGATCGAGATAGTCGCGCGAATACCGCTTGTCCTCCGTCACCGTCATCCGGGCGCGCAGGGCGTCGATCCGCGGGTCCGCCGCGGTCCCGTCCTCGTACGCGGCGGCCGTCAGGCCGCCGAAGATCAGGCCGATCGCCGCCATGTACTGCAGGCAGTGGTCGCGGTCGGCCGGGTTGTGCAGCGGGCCGCTCTTGTCGATGATCCGGATCGCCGACTCGTGCGTCGTCAGCTCGACGCGGGCCACCTGGCCCAGCCGGTCCTTCACCTGCGGATGCAGCCGGACCGCGGCCTCGACCGCGGTCTGCGCGTGAAACTCCGCGGGGAAGGAGATCTTGAAGAGGACGTTCTCCATCACGTAGCTCCCGAGGGGCCGGGCCAGCCCGACCGGCTGCCCGCGGAAAGCCACGTCCTGGAAGCCCCAGGTCCGGGCGGTCAGCGCCGACGGATAGCCCATCTCGCCCGTCATCGCGATCAGCGCCAGCCGGACCGCCCGGCTCGTGGCGTCGCCCGCGGCCCACGACTTGCGCGAGCCGGTGTTGGGCGCATGCCGGTAGGTGCGCAGGGCGGATCCGTCGAGCCACGCGTGCGAGAGGGCGTTGACCACCTGGTCGTGGCCGCCGCCGAGGAGCGCGGCCGCCACGGCGGTGGAGGCGACGCGGACCAGGAGCACGTGGTCGAGCCCCACCCGGTTGAAGGAATTCTCCAGGGCCAGGACGCCCTGGATCTCGTGGGCCTGGATCATGGATGCCAGGACATCCCCCACGCAGAGCGGCGCGGACCGCAGGGTGAGCGGCGTGCCGAAGGCGGACGGCACCGCGCCCGCCTGCTGGTGGCGGCTCAGCCAATCGGCCACGGCCAGGATCGCCCCCAGGTTATCCGAGGGATGCCCCCACTCGGCCGCCAGCCAGGTGTCGTTGAAATCGAGCCAGCGGACCAGGGCGCCGATGTTGAAGGCCCCCTGCACCGGATCGAGCTCGTGGCCCGTGCCCGGCACGCGGCAACCGCGGACGATGCTCGTCCCCGAGACGACCGGGCCGAGCAGCTTCGTGCAGGCCGGATACTCCAGGGCCAGCAGGCCGCAGGCCAGGGTGTCGAGGAGGCACCAGCGCGCGGTTTCGCGGGCCTCCTCGCTCGCGCCGGGGAACTTCAGGACGTAGTCGGCGATCTCGACCAGGAGGCGGTCGGACGGCGGCCGGACGTTGGAAATCGGCGAGGACATCTTCGGCGGTCCCCGGTACCTAGGCCCGCTGCGCCAGCGGCACGAGCGGCCGGTTGGCGGGCCCGGTGTAGTGCGCGCCCGGGCGGATGATCTTCCCGTCCACCCGCTGCTCGACGACGTGCGCCGCCCACCCGGCCGTGCGGGCCACGACGAAGATCGGCGTGAACATCGCCGTCGGGACGCCCAGCGCGCGATAGGCCGGCGCGCTGTACCAGTCCAGGTTCGGAAACATCCTCTTCAGGTCCGCCATCACCCGCTCGATCCGCTCGGAAACGGCGAAAAGGTTCGCGAGCTCGGGCCCGGTGCAAAGCCCGCGGGCGATCTCCTTGATGATCGGGCTGCGGGGGTCGCCGGTCGTGTAGACCGGGTGGCCGAAGCCGATGACAATCTCCTTGCGGGCGACCCGCGCCCGGATGTCGGCCTCCGCCTCGTCCGGCGTGCGGTAACGGGCGGCGATCTCGAGGGCTACCTCGTTGGCGCCGCCGTGTTTCGGCCCGCGCAGGGCCCCGATCGCCCCGGTGATCGCCGAGTAGAGGTCGGCGCCGGTCCCGGCGATCACGCGCGCCGTGAAGGTCGAGGCATTGAACTCATGCTCGGCGTAGAGGATGAGCGACTGGTCGAGCGCGTGGACGTGCGCCGCCGCCGGCGCCCGCTGGTGCAGCAGCCGTAGGAAATGCCCCGCGATCGAGGGTTCCTCGGCCTCCACCGTGATGCGCCGGCCGCCCGTGGCAAAGTGGTGCCAGTAGAGCAGCATCGAGGGAAAGGAGGCGAGGAGCCGGTCGGCGATGGCGCGGGCGCCCGCCACGCTGTCCGGCCCGGCCCCGGCGGCCGGGAGGTGCTCGGGCTCGACCGTCCCCAGGGCGGAGCAGCCCGTGCGGAGAACGTCCATCGGGTGGGCGGAGGCGGGAATCTGCTCCAGCACGGCGCGCACCGCCGCGGGCAGGCCACGGAGCGACTGCAGCCGGCGGCAGTAGGCCGCGAGTTCCGCCTGGTTCGGCAGCCGCTCATGCACGAGGAGGTGCGCGACCTCCTCGTAGGTGGCCTCCCGCGCGAGTTCGGCGATGTCGTACCCGCGGTAGTGCAGGTCGTTGCCGCTCTGGCCCACGGTGCAGACGGCGGTGTTGCCCGCGATCACCCCCGAGAGCGCGACGGATTTCTTGACGACCGGCTTAGCGGGCTCCATCGGCGGGCGGCCGCGAGGCCTTGAAGAGTTCGTCCAGCTTCTCCTCGTAGGCCTGGTAGCCCAGGACCTCGTAAAGCTCGGCGCGGGTCTGCATCTTCCCGGTCACGCCCTTTTGCGTGCCGTCGCGGCGGATCGCGCCGTAGACCTCCACGGCCGCGGCGTTCATCGCGCGGAAGGCGGAAAGGGGATAGAGCGCCAGCGCGACGCCGGCGGAGCGCAGCTCGTCGAGCGTGAAGAGGGGCGTCTTCCCGAACTCGGTGATGTTGGCCAGGACGGGAGCGCGCACCGCGGCCGTGAAGCGCTTGTATTCATCCAGGGTCGTGAGCGCCTCCGCAAAGATCATGTCGGCGCCGGCGGCCACGTAGGCCTGCGCGCGGGCGATGGCGCCGGCCACGCCCTCGCTGGCCGCCGCGTCGGTGCGGGCCATGACGACAAATTCGGCATAGGGCTTTGCCATCACGGCCGCCAGGAGCCGGTCGCACATCTCGTCGGTCGGCACGAGTTCCTTGCCCGGACGGTGGCCGCAACGCTTGGCCACGACCTGGTCCTCGAGATGCACGGCCGCCACGCCCACCCGGGCCAGTTCCCGGACGGCGCGGGCGATCGTGAAGGCGTGACCCCAACCCGTGTCGATGTCGACCAGCAGGGGCAGCGGGACCGCGGCGGTGATCCGGCGGGCATCCGCGAGCACATCGTCCAGGCTCGTGATCCCCAGGTCCGGCAGCCCGTGAGAGGCGTTGGCCACGCCGGCCCCGGATAGGTAGAGGGCGCGAAAGCCCGCGCGCTGGGCCAGCAGCGCCGCATAGGCGTTGATCGCACCCGCGACCTGCAGCGGCCGCTCGGCCGCGAGCGCCGCGCGGAAGGATGCTCCAGGGGAAGGGCTCGAACTCACGGCCCGCAGCTTAGGAGAAGGCCTCGGCCTGTCGAGCGCCGGAGACGGAGGCTAAAGATTGTCGTCGTCGCCCGCCAGCCGGGAGGCCTGGTTGGCGGGGAGATGCTGGGGCAGGACGAAGTAATAGTTCATCAGCCACCAGCTCCGCGACGAGCGGTAGAAGAGCATCGGGACGAGGATGGCGCCGATGCCGGCGACGATGAACGCGGCCTTGGACGGGATGATCCCGTTGTAACCCAGGAGCAGGACGGGCGTGAGGAAGACCACGATGGTGAAGCCGTAGTTGAGCGACATCGAGCCGAGGAAGAAGCCCTCGTCGCGCTCGATCTTCAGGCCGCAGGCCGGGCAGGCCGGCGCGATGTCGAAGAGCTTGCCCGGCTGGAAGAGCGTGCGCCCGCCGCAGTTGGGGCAGCGGTTGGTCAGGCCGCGCCCGACGATCTGCCAGCGGGAAACCTTGAGCGGAGGCCGGGGAGCAGGGAGGGAGGTCATGGCCGGAAGGGCACCTTAAATGAAAAGCGCCTCACCCGGAAGGGTGAAGCGCTCGAAAATTGCCGGTAGCGGGACGCCTCAGGAACCGAGCTGGAAGCGGACGAAGCGCCGGATCTGGATGTTCTCGCCGATCTTGGCGATTTTCTCCGTCACCATGTCCTTGACCGTCTTCTCCGGCAGCTTGACGAACGGCTGGTCGACGAGGCACACGGTCGAGTAGTACTTCTCGATCTTGCCCTCGACGATCTTCTGCACGGCGGCGGGCGGCTTCCCCGCGACCTGCGCCGCGGCGATCTCGCGCTCCTTGGCGACATCGGCCTCCGGGACCTGGTCGCGGGAGACGTAGGCCGGGTTGGCGGCGGCGATCTGGAGGCAGAGGTCCTTGACGAAGGCCCGGAACTCGTCGTTCCGCGCCACGAAGTCGGTCTCGCAGTTGACCTCAATCAGGACGCCCACCTTGCCGCCGACGTGAATGTAGCTCTCGATCAGCCCCTCCTTCGCCGTGCGATCCGCCTTCTTGGCCGCGGAAGCCGCGCCCTTCTTGCGCAGGATCGTGGTGGCTTCCTCGAAGTTGCCGTTGGCCTCGGTGAGGGCCTTCTTGCAGTCGAGAAGGCCGGCGCCGGTCTGGCCGCGCAGCTCGTTGACCATTTGGGCGGTGATGGGAACACTCATGACGGTACTCATTGAGATAGGGTGGGTTCGGATTACTCGGCCTTGACCACGGCCTTGCGGCGGATGGGCCGGCGCTTGATGGCGGCCGGGTCGGTCTCGCCCTCGACGGCGACGGCCACGTCGGCCGGGAGGACGACCTTCGAGAGGTCGATCTCCGCGTCGGGATTGACGCTGGCCTCGCCCTCGGGCGTGGGGGCCTTGACGACGTCGACCGGGCCGCGCTGGGTGCGGCGCGCCTCGCGCTGCGCCAGGGCCTCCTGGATCGCGGCGACGAGGGTGTCGACGACGATGCGGACCGACTTGACCGCGTCGTCATTGCCCGGGATCGGGTGCGACACGAGGCCCGGGTCGGAATTGGTGTCGGCCAGCGCCACGCAGGGGATGCCGCAGCGGGCCGCCTCGGCCACCGCGATCTTCTCGTGGTTGATGTCGATCACGACCAGGGCGGAGGGCAGGCCGCCCATTTCCGCGATGCCGTTGAAATTGCGCTGCATGCGGACCATCTCGCGCTTGATGGCGGACTCCTCCTTGCGGGGGAGCTTGGACATCTCGCCGGAGGTCTCCATCGCCTGGTACTTCTTGAACTTGGCGATCGATTTCTTGACCGTCGCGTAGTTGGTCAGCGTGCCGCCCAGCCAGCGGTCGACGCAGAAGGGCATGTTGGTCGTGGCCGCGGCCTCGCGGACGATCTCCTTCGCCTGGCGCTTGGTGCCGACGAAGAGGACATTGCCGCCGTTGGCGACCGTGTCGGTGAGAAAGTCGCAGGCCTTCTCGAGGAGGACGTGGGTCTTCCCCAGGTCGATGATCGTGACACCCTGCCGGTGGTCGAAGACGTAGGGCTTCGAGCGGGGGTTCCAACGCTTGGTCTGGTGCCCGAAATGCACGCCGGCATCGAGCAGGTCTTTGGCGGTAACGCTAATGCTCATATATGATCTATGTATCGGTCGATACCCAGGTCAGCCAGTGGGCTGCCTTGCGATCGCTGGTCCGTTTGTGGTTATGGTTGTGGTTATCCCGCCTCTCTTTTGGAGCGACGGAAGGTCCAACACACCCCAGGTCCCCTCCCCTGGCAAGTGCGAAGTCCTAACTACTTCTTTTTCCGGGGTTTCCGCTGAGCGACCTCCGCGCAAATCTCGCAAATCGTGCCGTCGCAGCCCCGGGCCGTGCAGTGCTCCCGGCCGTAGTAGATTATGCGGAGGTGGAGCTTGTTCCAGTGCTCCTCGGGGAAGAGCTTCTTCAGGTCGCGCTCGGTCTGCTCGACGCTTCGGCCGTTGCTCAGCCGCCAGCGCTGGGCCAGTCGGTGGATATGGGTGTCGACCGGAAACGCCGCATGGCCGAAGGCTTGGGACATGACGACGCTGGCCGTCTTATGCCCCACCCCGGGCAGCGCCTCCAGCTCCTCGAAGCTCCCGGGCACCCGGCCGCCGTGTTTTTCCACGATGATCTTGGATAGCCCCGAGATCGCCTTGGCCTTCTGCGGCGACAGGCCGCAGGGGCGGATGATCTCCTGGATCCGGGCCACGGGAACCTGGGCCATCTTCTCCGGCGTGTCGGCCAGGGCAAAGAGGTGCGGCGTGACCAGGTTGACCCGCTTGTCCGTGCATTGCGCCGACAGGACGACCGCCACCAGGAGGGTATAGGCATCCTTGTGGTCCAGCGGGATGGGCGTTTCCGGATAAAGCTCGGCGAGTCGCCGGTCGACGTAGGACGCCCGGGATTTCGGGGTCGAAGAGGGGCGTAACCTCGGCATAGCTGAAAATTGCCGTCGGATTCCGGGTTAGGCGACGAGATATGTATGTAGACCGACAGGGATGAGTACAGCCCCCATCGAGATGACCCCCGGCGCTACGCTGCCCGTCCCAGCGAAACCAAGACGCGTCGCAGTTCGGCGATGGCCACAGGCTTGACGAGGTGCATGGCGAATCCGGCGGCGCGCGAGCGGAGAATGTCATCCTCCATGCCGTATCCGCTCAACGCCACGCCCCGAAGCCCGTAGGCGGTGCGCAGCTTTTCCATCAATTCGAGGCCGCTGCCGTCCGGAAGACCGAGATCCGAAACGACAAGGTCGAAGGGGTTCGCCGCGGCCGCGGCCAGCGCCTCTTTCGCATTGGCGGCAGCAATCACCTTGTGGCCGTCATTCTGGAGCATTCGGGTCAATGCCCGGAGCGAAGCCACATGATCCTCGACCAGCAGCAGGCGCAGCTGCGGCCCTGATTTGCGCCCGCGCTCGGGGGTGGACCCCGCCGGCGTGGCGTCGAGGAGCGTCTCCGGCGCCTCAATCGCTCCCGGAAATTCGACGATAAGGGTAGATCCCCGACTAAGCCCCTCACTCTGGGCCCGGATTCGGCCACCATGCAGCACCACCATGGAGCGGGCGATCGCGAGGCCGAGACCGACCCCGCCAAAAAGGTGGCTGCCGGCTAGATTGCCCTGATCAAAGGGTTGGAAAATGCGTTCGAGGTGGTCCGGTTCGATGCCAATCCCGGTGTCCTTAACCTCGATCCGCAGCCAGCAGCCGGTCGGGTCCAGACCTTCGGCGGAGGTCCGAACTGAAATTTTTCCGCCTGGCGGGGTGAACTTAACGGCGTTGCCCAGCAGGTTCCAAATGACCTGCTGAAAGCGCGCGGGATCCGCCCGCAACCCGCTGGGCTTCGCGGCGAAGGTCCGTTCGATGGCGATTCCCTTTTCATGGGCTTCGTCCCGCACGATCTCGATCGCGCGTTCAATCAGGGAATGAGCGTCGCACAGCTCGGAACGCAAATGGAGCTTGCCCTGGGATATCTTGGTCAGATCGAGCAGGTCGTCGATGATCCGCGCCTCAAGGGTGACGTTGCGTTCAATCGTCGCCAGCTGCTCACGGACCTCGAGGGGGAGCCGCACATCCTCGCGGAGTGACGCCGCGATCACCAGGACCGGCGTGAGGGGGGTGCGCAATTCATGCGAAAGCGTGGCGAGGAAATTGTCCTTGGCCTTGCTGGCCCGCTCCGCCAAGAGGGTCGCGGTCTTGAGCTGGTCGTTGGCATGGCGCAGCGCGCCTTCCGTGATTTTCTGATCGGCGATGGCCCCCAGCGAGCGGGAGTTCGACCGCTCCGCCTCTTCGCGCAGCTCGTGCTGGCGGAGACCGGAGAGTAGCAGGGCTTCGTTCATGGCCGCCAGGTCCAAATGGAGCTGCGCAGACTTCGTGAGTTGAACGACCACTCGGGCCGGCTTCTTGTCCTCACCGAGCGCCGGCCACATCGCGTAGATCCAAACGGCGGGATTCACGGCCGAGTGGTCGGTGTCAACATGGGTTTCGAATTCGCCGGTCTCGTAAACCCGGTCAAGCAGGGCCGCACAGCGCTCGCCATTGCGCACGATCTGGCCGAACGGCCGTCCCAACAGCTCCTCCCGGGTTTTTTGCAGCAATTGGCAGAACGCGGGATTTACGAAGCACAGGACGTGACGCGGCCCTTCCACCTCGACCATGGGGAGCGGCGCACATTCGATGATCGGTGCGGCCAAACTTTGCGGGTCTGGCGGAAATGCCTCGTCGGGCCTGACCGGGTCCGGATCCATCGGGTTCATGCCTATTTCAGGGCTTTAGGTTCCGGCGCGGGCTCTTTCCGTGCCCCGACCCGATTCGGGAGGCCGTCCGTGAGGTTGGTGTAGTCGGTGCCACGAGGGCTGATGACGACGACCCCGCGCCGAGCAATGACATACTCCCTGATGTCTTTGCTGTGGTTCCCTCCGCGCATTTTCACCACCGCCAGAATTTTTCTGAGTTGTCCATCGATCTCCACATAGCGCAGCCGGATGAGGTCGTCCGTCAGGAAGGAGATGGCATAGTGGCTGAACTGAAACGACGTGAACGAATCCTCGATCTCGACCGTGCTGACGATGGTGACGCCGCTGCCGGTCAACGCGCCGATCATTCGATAGAGCGATTCGCGGAAATCGGCTCGAAACCCCGGGGCCAGGGCCATCTCGAAGCCCGCGAGGGAATCGATCACGAGGCGTTTGGCGTTTGTCTGCCGCACCGCGTCGAGGATTTCCTGCATCGTTTCATCCACGGAAAGATCGAGCGGCCGCAGATAGAGAATCTTCAGCTTTCCGCTCCGCTGCGGGCCTTTAAGATCCAGGCCGAGGCTGGCGGCTCGCTTGACGTACCCCTCCGGACGCTCCTCGAAGATCGCGATGATTCCCGCTTCGCCCTGGCGAAGGCCCGCGGCGATGAACTGCGTCGCCAGCACGGATTTTCCGGTGCCGGAGGGGCCCGCGAGCAGCACGCTGTCTCCTTCCGGGATGCCCCCTCCGAGCAGCTTGTCCAGATCAAGGATGCCGGTTGAAAGGCGCCGGCCGCCCCGGGGCGCCGACTTTTTGTCCATGAGGCCCAGCGTGCGGGAGAAGGCTTGCAGGCCGTAGTCGCCAATCCGGATGGTGTGCAATCCGGGCACCGAAGCCTGCCCGCGAAGCTTGATCACCTGGAGCTTTCGCACCACCGAATTCCGATCCACCACTTGGGAGAGAAAGAGCAGGCCATCGGCGACCGTGAAAACGGGATTGTCGCGCATCTCGCCCTCCGCGTATTCGCCAATCAGGAAAGTCGTGGCCCGCATGCTCGTCAGCATCATCGCGAGCTGCTGGATGAAGGACTGCAATTCCATTTCGGCCGCGCCCTCGCGGGTCGCCTTGCGCAGGACGGTCCGGAATGAATCCACCACGACCACCCCGGGGTTCGCCGCCTCCACTTGCTTCGTGATCTCCGCCAAAACGGCGTTCAGATCCAGATTCACCACGACCTCGCTCAGATTGATGAAACGGATCGAACGGTTCAATTTCGACCCGTCGAAAAATGTGTATTGCTGCTGGTAGCGGAGCATTTTGAGCGCAGGCTCTCCCAGCACGGTGAAGTAGAGCGCCGGGCTCTGGTCCGTGGCGTTGGCAAACACGATTTGATGGGCGAGAGTCGTCTTGCCGGATCCCGGAGCGCCGGCGACGATATTGAAGGAGTACTCTGGCACGCCGCCGCCCAGAATCTCGTCCAGCCCGCGCACGCCGGTGCGGAGCTGGCGGATGGCGACCTTGTCCGGGACGGACGGGGATTTCACCGAACGAGGGCGCGAGCCGGGGGTTGCTTTATTTGTCATGTTATTTCGCTTCAATTTTTGAGTCTTCAACCGACGCCATCGGCCAGATATCGTGCACGAGACGAAGCGTAAGCCCTTCGCCGATAAAGGTGACCAGCAGCCCCAACAACCGGCCCGCCAGCGCCGCCCCCGCGTTGGCGACCTCTTTCGTCGCAAGGCGCTCTTCCATCGCGGGGGAAAACTCGAATGACCCGTCGGGGTTGATCAGCATCCCCTCCAGCAGCGGAGCCTCGCCCTGGGCGAGCACGCGGGCGCGCGAAAGCAGTGATCTAAATCCGCTGACGCCGGCAACGGCGCAAAGGGGCGGACGCAGTTTTTCGCAGACGCGAAAACCCGCTCGACTTCCGTGATCAGAATCGTGAGCCACCCGGCGCTCCTCGGCGATTAGCCGCTTAACGATGTCTTGCATGGGCGCTTGGGCGGAAGTCCCTGCACTTCGATAACTCCCACCAGGCTGCGGAGCCGCAGCGGCGGGGCGCAATATGTCCCGCCGAAATGGCGGCCCGCCGCGTCGGACTGGGAGTTGCATTTCAGCATTCGCCCAGCGCCCGCCGGGTTATTTGGCGCCGCGCGTCGATGCCGGCCGCAAGTGGCAAATTGGTTCATCGTCTGGCTCGTGATTAAGATGGGATTCTTTGCAATCAAGGTGTTGAGGGACCGACTCAGCAAAGTGCGCGGCAATCCCTGCATCCCTCAAGAATATGGGAATGCTTTGTTCCTGAATATGGGGTGAAACCCTCACCAGGAGGTAAGATCTCGGGTTCCGGGACGACGCGCGCGATGGACTCGTCCACGGACTGTGAGATGCCTCGCGCAGCCTGCGCCGCGGAGACTGGACCTACCCGTTCGCTCTCGGGAGTTTCGAGGCCCCGTTTTAGCTCGGGCTTTCCGTAAGCGGTCAGCGGTGAAGAGGATACAGCGTCAAGGGGTATCGTCCGGGTGCAAGGACCGCAGCATCAGCGCAGGGAAAGAGCCAACGGTCCGACGGCGGCCAGATCGCGATTGCGCGGAAGGCGTCTGTGCCTACGGTCACAGGCTTCCACGCATGCCTTCGCCTCGCGACCTTCTTGCTCCCACCGACACGTTTGCCCGACGGCACCTGGGGGAGGATGACGAGGCCACCGCGGAGATGCTCCAGCTCCTGGGCCAGCCGTCCGTGGATGCGCTGGTGGACGCCGCGGTGCCGGCCGACATCCGCCGCAGTCCGCTGAACCTGCCGGCCGCGGCGGGCGAGAGCGCCGCCCTGGCGGAACTGCGGGCGCTGGCCGCCAGGAACCAGGTGGCCCGGAGTTTCATCGGCCTCGGCTACTACGACACCTTCACCCCGCCCGTCGTCCAGCGGACGATCTTCGAGAACCCGGCCTGGTACACCGCCTACACGCCCTACCAGGCGGAGATCTCCCAGGGACGGCTCGAGGCGCTGCTCAATTTCCAGACCATGGTCTGCGACCTCTCCGGCATGGAGATCGCCAGCGCGTCGATGCTCGACGAGGGCACGGCCGCCGCCGAGGCCATGATGATGTGCCACCGGCTCAAGTCCGGGACCGAGGGCCACAAGTTCTTCATCTCCGCCGGCTGCCATCCGCAGACGATCGACATCGTGAAGATGCGGGCCCAACCCCTGGGCCTGGAGGTGATCGTCGGGGACCACCGGAAGTTCCAGCCTGTCGCCGACACCTTCGGCGTCCTGGTGCAGTATCCGGCGACGGACGGCTCGGTCCACGACTATGGAGCGTTCTTCGAGCTGGCCCATGCCGTCGGCGCCTTCTGCATCGTCGCCGCCGACCCGCTCGCCCTGGCCCTCCTCCGGTCGCCGGGGGAATTCGGCGCGGACATGGTGGTCGGTTCCACCCAGCGTTTTGGCGTCCCGCTCGGCTTCGGTGGTCCCCATGCCGGCTTCCTTGCGACCCGCGATGCCCACAAGCGCCAGATGCCCGGCCGGCTGGTCGGCGTGTCCAAGGACGCGCAGGGCGACCCGGCCCTCCGCCTGGCCCTCGGGACCCGCGAGCAGCATATCCGCCGGGAGAAGGCCACGTCGAACATCTGCACCGCGCAGGTGCTGCTCGCCGTGATCGCCTCCATGTACGCGGTCTACCACGGCCCCGGGGGGCTGAAAAAGATCGCGCGCCGGGTGAAGGCCCTGACCGAGATGCTCGCCGCCGGGCTCCGCGCCACCGGGGCCAAGCTGAACGCGGAGCCCGTCTTCGACACCCTCACCGTCTCCGGCGTGGCCGCGGACCAGGTGCATGCCGCCGCCGCCGCGAAGAATTTCAACCTCCGGCGGATCGACGCGACGACGGTCGGCATCTCGGTGGACGAGACGGCGACCCTCGAGGAGATCAAGGTGCTGATCGCCTGCTTCGGCCCCGCCAAGGCCGGCGGCCCGCCCCCGGCCGCGTCCTCGCCCGGGTTTCCCGCCCCGCACACCCGCACCTCGAAGTTCCTGACCCACGAGGTCTTCAACCGGTACCACACCGAGCACGAGATGCTGCGCTACATCAAGCGGCTTGAGGCGAAGGATCTCTCGCTCTGCCACTCGATGATCTCGCTCGGGTCGTGCACGATGAAGCTCAACGCCGCGAGCGAGATGCTGCCCGTCTCCTGGCCCGGATTCTCCCGAATGCACCCCTTTGCGCCGTCCGAGCAAACCGCCGGGTATCGCGAGCTCTTCAGCCAGCTCGAGGCCTGGCTGGCCGAGATCACGGGCTTTGCCGCCGTCTCGCTGCAGCCCAACGCCGGCTCCCAGGGGGAATACGCCGGGCTCCTCGCGATTCGCGCCTACCACCAGGCCCGCGGCGACATCAAGCGCACCGTCTGCCTGATCCCGACCAGCGCGCACGGTACGAATCCGGCCAGCGCCGTCATGTGCGGACTCCGCGTCGTGGCCGTCGCCTGCGACGCCCAGGGCAACATCGACCTCCCCGACCTCGCGGCCAAGGCCGAGACCCACCGCGCCGAGCTCGCCGCGCTGATGGTCACCTACCCCTCGACCCACGGGGTCTTCGAGGGCTCGATCAAGGAGATCTGCGCCCTGATCCACCGCCACGGCGGCCAGGTCTACATGGACGGCGCCAATATGAACGCGCAGGTCGGCTTGACCTCGCCCGGCCAGATCGGCGCGGATGTCTGCCATCTCAACCTCCACAAGACCTTCTGCATCCCGCACGGCGGCGGCGGACCCGGCATGGGGCCGATCGCCGTCGCGGCGCATCTCGCCCCTTATCTCCCCGGTCATCCCCTGGGCGCGGCCGCCGGGCTGCGCAATCCGAACGGGGCGGTGGGGGCCGTCTCGGCGGCGCCCTGGGGCAGCGCCTCGATCCTGGTGATCTCGTGGATGTACATCCGCATGATGGGACCCGACGGACTGACCAGCGCGACCAAGACCGCCATCCTGAACGCCAACTACATGGCCCGGCGGCTGCAGAAATTCTTCCCGGTGCTCTACCGGGGCCGCACCGGCCTCGTGGCGCACGAGTGCATCCTCGATCTGCGCGGCTGGAAGAAGCATGGCGTGGAGGCCGAGGACGCCGCCAAGCGGCTCATGGACTACGGCTACCACGCGCCCACCCTCTCCTTCCCCGTTCCTGGGACGTTCATGATCGAGCCGACCGAGAGCGAGACGAAGAGCGAGCTCGACCGGTTCTGCGACGCGATGATCTCCATCCACGGCGAGATGCAGGCGGTCGCGAGCGGCGAGGCGGACCGGGAGAACAATCCCCTCAAGCACGCCCCCCACACGGTCAAGGTGGTCTGCGCCAACGAATGGGACCGCGCCTATCCCCGCGAGACGGCGGCCTTCCCCACCGCCTGGACGCGCGCCCACAAGTTCTGGCCCGCCGTCGGCCGCGTGGACAATGTCTACGGCGACCGGCACCTCGTCTGCTCCTGCGTCGGCATGGAAGCCTACGCCGAGACCCCGGCCGTCAGCTAATTTCCCATGAAGATCATCCGCCACCTCACCCCCACTGGCCCCGCCTGGGCCGCCCTGCAGCCTGACGGTTCCGCCCGCGAGATCACGGGCGACATCCTCGGCACCTATAAGATCACGGATAAGGCCGTGAAGCCCGGCAAAATACTCGCGCCCCTGGTGCCGACGAACATCCTCTGCATCGGACTCAACTACCGGAAGCATGCGGAGGAAGGCGGCCGCGGCGCCCCGGAGCGCCCCGTGCTCTTCATCAAGCCGACGAGCGTCCTGCAGAACCCGGGCGACCCGATCGAGCTGCCCCGGAAGCAGGCCAGCGAGGAGGTCGACTATGAGTGCGAGCTGGCGGTCGTGATCGGCAAGACCTGCAAGAATGCCACCAAGGCCAATGCGCTCGGCTTCGTCCTCGGCTACACCTGCGCCAACGACGTCTCCGCCCGCGATTGGCAGAACCGCCTCGGCGGCGGCCAATGGTGCACGGGCAAGAGCTTCGACACCTTCTGCCCGCTCGGCCCCGTCCTCGTGACCACGGACGAGATCCCGAATCCCAACGCCCTGAAGATCAGCACCGTGCTCAACGGCCAGACCATGCAGGACTGGAACACGAACGACATGATCTTCGACGTGCCGACCCTGATCGAGTTCCTGAGCGGCAGCAAAACGCTCCTTCCCGGCACCGTCATCCTCACCGGCACGCCCCACGGCGTCGGCTTCGCGCGCAAGCCCCCCGTCTTCCTGAAGGCCGGCGACAGTGTCACGATCGAGATCGAGAAGATCGGCCAGCTGACCAACCCGGTGATCAACGAGCGGGTCTGATCCGGCGGACCGTCCGGAGGACGGGACAGCTTTGGGGCTTTCGCAGGCCGGCCAAGGCGGTAGCATGGGCGTACCCCATGAAACCGCTCCCCTTGCGCGCGCTCGCCGCCCTGACGCTCATTCTCGCCGCCCGGAGCGTGCCGGCTCAGCCGGCGTCCCCCTTCCCCACCGCCGACCTGATGCGGATCGGGGTCTACTATTATCCCGAGGCCTGGCCGGAGAGCCAGTGGGCGCGGGATATCGCCAACATGAAGAAGATGAACCTCGAGTTCGTCCATATGGGCGAGTTCGCGTGGGCGTTCATGGAGCCGACCGAGGGCCACTATGATTTCGGGTGGCTGGACCGTGCGGTAAAGCTGTGCGCTGACCAGGGCCTAAAGGTCATTCTCTGCACGCCGACTCCGACGCCCCCTGTCTGGCTGAGCCAGAATCATCCGGAGATCCTGATGATCGACGCCAACGGTCGCCAGATGCTGCATGGCACCCGCCAGCAGGCAACGTGGAGCTCCGCAGTCTACCGGGGCTATGTCGGGAAGATCGATGCCGAGCTGGCGAAGCATTTCGGCCACAATCCCACCGTTTGGGGCTGGCAGCTCGACAACGAGCTCAGCCATTACGGCAAGGAGCCGGACTATGGCGACGCGTCGCAGATCAAGTTCCGCGCCTGGCTGAAGGCCAAGTATGGGACGGTCGAGGCGTTGAATCGCGACTGGGGCAATTCCTTCTGGTCGCAGATGTATCAGAACTTCGACCAGATCCGCCTGCCGAACCAGGCCGAGGAGGTCGCCCAGATGAACCCGCACTCGATTCTCGACTCCCAGCGCTGGTTCGCCGACGAGGCGGCCGACTACCTCCGCTTTCAGACGGGCATCCTGCGGCAGTACTGCGATTCGCGGCAGTGGGTCACCACGAACTTCATGCACATGTTCCCGATGGTCGACCCGGCACGGTCGGCGAAGGACTTCGAGATCATCACGTGGACGCACTACCCCGCTCACGGGAATCTCAACGAGGGACCGCTCGGCTTTCGGCTCGGCAGCGCCGCCTCGATGTCGTTCTACCATGACTATACCCGGACCCTGAACGGCAATGAGGGCCTGATGGAGCTGCAGCCGGGCCAGGTCAATTGGGGAGAGGTCAACCCCCAGCCCTACCCCGGCGCCGTGCATCTTTGGATCATGCGCGCCTTCGCGGCCGGCGCGAAGCTGGTCTGCTCCTACCGTTTCCGCGAGGTCCTGTCCGGCGCCGAGATGTACCATTTTGGATTCGTGGGCACGGACGGGGTGACCCCGACTACCGGCGGCGAGCAATACGCCCAGGCCGCCCGGGAAATGGCCCTCCTGCGCGAACGCTATCGCCCCGAGGCCAGGATGCCGGCCGCCTACGCCGCCCGGCGCACCGCCATCCTCTACAGCATCGACAGCCGATGGGACGTGGACAACCACAAGCAGAGCATCCGCTGGGACACGATCGAGCACATGCTCCGGTACTACCGCGGCCTGAAGGAGCTCGGCGCCCCGGTGGACGTCATCACCGAGGACAAGGATTTCAGCGCCTATCCCTTCCTGGTGGTTCCCGCCGACCAATTGGTCGATGCCGCGCTCGTCGAGCGCTGGCGGGACTACGCCAGCAAGGGCGGCCACCTGGTCATCACCTGCCGCACGGGACAGAAGGACCGCCGCGGCCACCTCTGGGAAGGCCCTTGGGCCGCACCCATCCTGGACCTGATCGGGGCGAAGATCAGGTTCTACGACACCCTGCCCGCTCCCGTCGCGGGCAAGGTCGAGGCCGACGGCCAGGCCCACGACTGGTTTTCCTGGGGCGAAATCCTGGAACCGAACGACGGCACGACCGAGCTCGCCCATTACGCCGACCAATACTATGCCGGCCGCACCGCGGCCGTCACCCGCCCGCTCGGCCGCGGGACCGTGACCTATGTGGGCATCGACACGCAGGACGGCAGCCTCGAGGCCCGGCTCCTGCGCGGCGTCTTCACCCGCGCCGGCGTCGCGGTCGAGAACTTCGCCCCGGACTTCCTGGTCGATTGGCGTGACGGCTTCTGGGTGGCCACCAACTTCACCGAACGGACGCAGCTGGCGCCCGTCGCTCCCGGTCTCCCCTTGCTCGCGGGTTCCCGTGAAGTGCCGACGGCCGGCGTGACCGTCTGGCAGGAATAGCGCCTCAATCCAGCACCAGGGCGAACTGCAGGCCGGGGCCGTGGACGCCCTCGATCAGGATGCCCTCGATGTCCGCGGTCTTGGAGGGACCGGTGCACCAGACGATGTTCCGGTCGGTGCCGAACTGATCGATCGCGTGCGGCAGATCGCCGCAGATGTCGGCGCGGGCGAGGACGGCGACATGGACCCAGGGTGCCAGCGCGGCCAGCCGGCTGGAGGTGCTGTCGTCCTTGAGGACGATGGTGCCGGTCTCGGCGATGGCGCCCGCCGCCCGGGTGATGCCGAAGGCATAGTCGTCGATCCGGGTGCGGTCGAAGGACGTCTCGACCTGGAAACCTTCCCCGAAATGCGGCTGGAGCCTCGGCCAGAGCGCGGGGTCGCAGTAGCCGCGCATCCAGCCGCCGGCGCGGAAACGCCGCACCAGTTCCGCCGGATCGGTCAGGGCCTCGCCGTTCACGAGCTTGATCCGCTCGGTGAAAACGGCGAAGAGATCCCGGTTCGCCAGCAGTTTGCGCACGACGGCGATCTCCGTGTCGTAATCGGGCATGGCAGCCCGCTCCGGCAGGGGCGTCAGCGCCGCGCGGACCCGGCCGAAGATGGCTTCGCGGTCGTCGGGCAGCGTCATGAAGACTTCTCCTTGCGGTGCTGCTTCAGCCACTTGCGGAACTCGCCGCCGCGCCAGGCAGGCAGCGTGCGTTTCTGCTCCCAGGCGCGCAGCGCCGGTATGGGCAACATCTTGGTCGGAATGTGGTTGATCAGCTTCCCGCCGATCAGCGCGGCCTTCCAGGCCGCCGGCTGCGAAGCCAGCAGGCCCCAGGCGCCCATCGGCGGCGTGCCCGGCGAGGAGACGTGTTCCTGCTTCGCCTTGTCCCGCAGTCGCAGGAGCATGTCCGGGATTGGAATATTGACCGGACAGACCTCCTGGCAGGCGCCGCACAGGCTCGAGGCCTTCGGCAGGTCCGCCTTCTCCGCAAAATTGTCGCCCATGAGCAGCGGGGACAGCACCGCGCCGACGGGCCCGGGGTAGACGCTGCGGTAGGCATGGCCGCTCGCCTGGCGGTACACCGGGCAGACATTCAGGCAGGCGCCGCAGCGGATGCAGCGGAGGATGTCGCGGCACTCCGTCGCCAGGACTTCCGTCCGCCCGTTGTCCAGGAAGATGACATGCATCTCCTCCGGGCCATCGGGCTGCGTCGGCGACTTGGGCCCGCTGATGAATTCGGTGTAGACGGTGAGCTGCTGCGCGGTGCCGGAGCGGGCCAGGAGGTTGAGCAGCAGGGCCAGGTCGCGGTCGCGCGGGACGATCTTCTCGATGCCGATGAGCGCGATGTGGACCTTGTTGGCCGCGAGGCAGAAGCGGGAGTTGCCCTCGTTGGTCACGAGGACGATGCGGCCGCTCTCGGCCGAGACGAAATTGGCGCCGGTCAGCCCGACCTGGGCCTCCAGGTACTTGTGGCGGAGAAACTG
>CAZKAH010000056.1:10114-19356 GCA_964550715.1 uncultured Opitutaceae bacterium | reverse complement strand
GCCTTGAAGCGCGCCGCGGTGTTCTCGCTCTGCGTCTTGTCCGCCATCGCGTCCAGCGTGACGTAGTTCGAGTCGTAGATCAGGATGAGGTTCTCGAGCTTCTGGTGGCCGGCAAAGGCCACCGCCTCCATGGCCACGCCCTCCTGCATGCAGCCGTCGCCCGCCAGGCAGACGACGTGGTAGTCGAAAATGGGCTGCTCCGGGGTGTTGAAGCGGGCGGCCGCCATCTGGCCGGCGATGGCCATGCCGACGGAGTTGGCGACGCCCTGGCCGAGGGGCCCCGTGGTCGCCTCGACGCCGGGGGTGTGGCCGAATTCCGGGTGGCCGGGCGTGGCGCTGTGCAGCGCGCGGAACTGCTTGAGCTGCTCGAGGGGCAGGTCGTAGCCGCTGAGGTGCAGCCAGGCGTACAGGAACATGCTGCCGTGGCCGGCCGACAGCACGAAGCGGTCGCGGTTGATCCAGCGCGGCTGGTCGGGATTGTGCGAAAGCGCGTTGCCGAAGAGCACGGCGCCGATCTCGGCGCAGCCGAGCGGCAGGCCAAGGTGGCCGGAGTTGCAGGCGTGGACGGCGTCGATGGCCAGGCCGCGGGCCTGGTTCGCGGCCTGGGTCAGGATCGGCGTGGACAGCGCCATGGCGGGTCAGCGCGCGCTCAGGAGGAGGCGGCCGGGGCGGCCGTCTCGACGACGCGCCGCTCCTTCTCCTTGATGGCGACCGCGGCCTTGCCGGTGCGGTGCCGCAGGTAGTAGAGGCGGGCGCGCATCGGCTCGGACTCGCGCTCGATCTCGATCTTCTCGATGTTCGGCGAGTTGACCGGGAAGACGCGCTCGACGCCCTCGCCGTAGCTGATCCGGCGCACGGTGAACATTTCCTGCATGCCGGCGCCCTTGCGGGCGATCACGATCCCGCCGAAGATCTGGATCCGCTCCTTGTCGCCTTCACGCACCTTCGTGTGCACGCGGACGCCGTCGCCGACCTTGAAGGGCGGAAGGTCCTGTTTGAGCTGGGCGGAGGTTATCTCCTTGATGATCGGGTTCATGGCGGTGGCTTTATTTGAGTAGATCGGGTCGGGTCTGGCGGGTCTTCTCCATCGCACGGTCGTGGCGCCATTTCTCGATCTCGGCATGGTTGCCGGAAAGTAGGACTTCTGGCACGGACATGCCCCGAAATTCAGCGGGACGCGTGTATTGAGGAAAGTCGAGCAACTTGCCCGTGAAAGATTCGTGCGTCAACGACTTTTCCTCGCCGAGGACACCGGGGATAAACCTGCACAGGGCATCGATTAACACCGCGGCGGCCACCGTGCCGTTGGTCAGGACATAATCCCCGATGCTGATCTCCTGGTCGATCATCCCCTCGCGGATCCGCTGGTCGATCCCCTCGTAGTGCCCGCTGAGGAGGACCAGGTGGGTTTGCCGCGAGAGATCCTGCGCCAGGGCGGGCGAAAGCGGGGTCCCGTCCGGGGTCAGGTAGATGCGGCGGCAGCCCGGGGTCTGGAGCTGCTCGATCGCGGCATAGACCGGCTCGGGCTTGAGGACCATCCCGGCGCCCCCGCCGAAGGGCCGGTCATCGGTGGTGCGGTGCTTGTCCTTCGTCCAGGCGCGCAGGTCGTGGGCCTGGACCGCCAGGAGGCCGCCCTCGATCGCGCGCCCGAGCATGGTCTCGCCCAGGAAGCCGTCGAGCATCCGCGGGAAGAGCGTGATGACGTCGATCCGGAGCATAAAAAAAGGGCACGAAAAAGGGGTCAGGCCGCCAGCTGTTTATTTTATAAACAACTGGCGGCCTGACCCCTTCCCTACGAAATCAGCTCCCGGCCGGGGCAGCCGGGACGGCGGCGGCCGCGCGGCGGTAGCGCTTGATGATCGAGTGGAGGGTGTCGGAGGGGCGGGCCCCCTTGGCCAGCCAGTAGTCGACGCGGTCGAGCTTCAGCTTGACCTGCTGGCCCTTGGCGCGCGGGTCGTAGGTGCCAATGGTTTCCACCGGATCGCCGTCGCGGCGGGACCGGGCCTCGGCGATCACGACGCGATAATGCGGCTGGTGCGTGGTGCCAATGCGGGTAAGGCGGATCTTGAGTGCCATGGAAGGTCGGGAAGAGTGGTTTCTCTGAGGAAAAGCCGGACATAAGACGCTTCGGCAAAAGGCTTGTCAAGCCCCCGCCAAGGGGCGACGGTGACCGGTTCCATGCTAAAAACCGGCATCGTCGGCCTCCCGAACGTGGGCAAGTCCACGCTTTTCAACGCCTTGACGCGTTCCCGGAAGGCCGAGGCGGCCAATTACCCCTTCTGCACGATCGATCCCAACGTCGGGGTCGTGACCGTCCCGGACGACCGGCTGGGCGTCCTGCAGAAGATCGCCAAGACCAACGTGATCATCCCGGCCGCGATCGAGTTCGTGGACATCGCGGGCCTGGTCGCCGGCGCCAGCAAGGGCGAGGGGCTCGGCAACCAGTTCCTCTCCCACATCCGCGAGGTCGACGCCATCGTCCATGTCGTGCGGTGCTTCGACGATCCCGACGTGATCCACACGATGGGCGGCGTGGATCCGGTGCGCGACATCGAGATCATCACGACCGAGCTCATCCTGGCCGACCTCGACGCCGTCCAGAAGCGGATCGAGAAGAACCACAAGAAGGCGAAGAGCGGCGACAAGGAGGCGATCGCAGAGGTGGTCCTCCTCGAGCGGCTCCTCCCCCACCTCAACGCCAACAAGCCGGCCAACACCCTGCCGGTCCATGACGACGAGGTCCGGATGCTCAAGCTCTTCCAGCTCCTCAGCGCCAAGCCGGTCATCTACGCCTGCAACGTCGCGGAGGGCGAGCTCGCCACCGGCGAGCAAAACCCCGGCGTCCAGAAGGTCGCCGCCTTCGTCCGCGCGCACAGCGACGCGGCCTATGTGCCGATCAGCGCCAAGATCGAGTCGGAGCTGGTCGACCTGGCCCCCGCGGAGGCGAAGGAATTCCTGCGCGACCTCGGCGTCGCCGACTCCGGCGTCTCCGCGCTGATCCGCGCCACCTACGCGCTCCTCGGGCTGATGACGTACTTCACCGCCGGCGAGAAGGAGGTCCGCGCCTGGACCATCGTGAAGGGCTGGAAGGCGCCGCAGGCCGCCGGGGTCATCCACAGCGATTTCGAGAAGGGCTTCATCAAGGCGGAGATCGTCTCCTACGAGGACCTGACGCGCCTCGGCAGCGTCGCCGCCGCGCGCGAGGCCGGCAAGTACCGCCTCGAGGGCAAAGAGTACGTCTTCCACGATGGCGACGTTGCGCTTTTCCGCTTCAATAACTGAGAACCAGGCGCCGGCCCGCCGGGCCTGGCCGGTGATCGGGGCGGCGACCCTGCTGGCGTACGCGCCGGCCCTGCGGAACGGCTTCATCTGGAACGACCCCGACTATGTGACCCGGCCGGAGCTGCGCCCGCTTGGCGGCCTGGCCCGGATCTGGGGGCGGGTCGGGGCGACCGAGCAGTACTATCCGGCGCTGCACACGGCCTTCTGGGCCGAGCACCGGCTCTGGGGCGACGCCGCCCTGGGCTACCACCTGGCGAACGTGCTCCTGCACGCGCTCGCCGCCGGCCTCTTCGGCCTCCTCCTGCGCCGCCTGGGCGTGCGCGGCGCCTGGCTCGGCGCCCTCCTCTTCGCCCTCCACCCGGTCGCCGCCGAGTCCGTCGCCTGGATCTCCGAGCAGAAGAATACGCTCTCGACCGTGTTCTACCTTGCCGCCGCCCTAGCGTATTTTAAATGGCGATACGGCGATCGCGCTGCCGGCCGGCCATCCGCTGAACGGGGTCAGGCCCTGAATTCTGCAATGGGTGGCGGAGATTGCGGAATTCAGGGCCTGACCCCTTACCTGGCGGCCAGCGCGTTCTTCGTTCTGGCGGTCCTGAGCAAGAGCGTGGCGGCGACCCTGCCGGCCGCGCTCCTCGTCGTCCTCTGGTGGAAGGAGGGCCGGCTCGGCTGGCGCCGCGACGTCGCCCCGCTGCTGCCGTGGTTCGCGGCGGCCGCCGCCGGCGGGCTCTTCACCGCCTGGGTGGAGCGGCGGTACCTCGGCGCCGAAGGGGCGGATTTCGCGCTCACCGTCCCGCAGCGGCTCCTCATCGCCGGGCGCGCGCCCTGGTTCTACCTCGGCAAGCTGGTCTGGCCCGTCCACCTCGCCTTCTTCTACCCGCGGTGGGCGGTCGACCCGGGCGCGGCCTGGCAATGGGTCTTCCCGCTCGCCGCGCTCGGCACCCTCGCCGCCCTCTGGCTCATCCGGGACCTCGCGCGCGGGCCGCTGGCCGCCGCGCTCCTCTTCGCCGGCTCTCTCTTCCCGGTGCTGGGCTTCTTCAACGTCTACGCCTTCGTCTTTTCCTTCGTCGCGGACCATTTCCAGTACCTCGCCTGCCTGGGGATCCTGGCGCTGGCGGCGTCCGGGCTGGCCGCCGCGCTGAAGCCGCTGCCTTCGGGGCTCGCTTGGGCGGCCGTCGCCGTCCTGCTGGCGGCGCTGGGGGCCGGGACCTGGCGGCAGTGCGGCGCCTACCGCGACCTCGAGACCTTCTACCGCTCGGCCGTGGCCGACAATCCCCGCGCCTGGCTGGCGCACTACAACCTCGGCAACCTCCTGCGCGACCAGGGCAGGACCGGCGAGGCCATCGCCGAGTACGTGCAGGCGCTGCACGCCAAGCCGGAGCTGCCCCAGGCCGAGAACAATCTGGCACTCGCGCTGGCCGACTCCGGCCGGCCGGGCCCGGCCCTGGCCCACTACCGCGCCTCGCTCCGGCTCCAGCCCAACTACGCCCAGGCGCGCAACAATCTCGGCAACGCCCTGCGCGCGCTGGGCCGGAATGCCGAGGCCATCGCCGAATACGGCGAGGCGCTCCGGCTCCAGCCCGGCTACGCCGAGGCCGACTACAACCTGGGGCTGGTCCTCCGCACGCTGGGCCGGAATCCCGAGGCCGTCGCCCGCTTCCGGGAGGCGCTCCGGCTGAAGCCCGACTTCGCCGCGGCCTGGGACGACCTGGGGAACAGCCTCCGGGAAAGCGGCGACAGCGCCGGGGCGGTCGCCGCCTACGGGGAGGCCCTCCGCCTCCGGCCGGATTTCCCGGAAACCCTCAACAACCTCGGCAACACCCTGGTCGCCCTCGGCCGGGCGCCCGAGGCGGTCGCGAAATTCGAGCAGGCCCTCCGGCTTCAGCCCGGCTCCCCGGTGTTTCACAACGACCTGGGCGTCGCCCTGGCCGGGGCCGGCCGCCTCCCCGAGGCGGTGGCCCAGTTCGCGGAGGCGGCGCGGCTCGATCCCGACACCCCCGCCTACCGCCAGAACCTCGCCATCCTCCGCCGCCAGGCGGAAAAATCGCCGGCGCCCTGATTTTTGGGCCACTTGACCGGCGGGGCCGTGTCGCACATCGTAGTCCTCCCCTCCCCGTGCATTCATCCCGCGGCTTATTTCTCCTCGCGGCCGCCGGCCTCAGCCTGATTCCGCTGGCCCGGGCCCGGGCGCAGCTCGTCGACACCTCCCCCTTCATGGCCCCCGGCGGGGCCGGCCCGAATGGCTCGGCCGATCCCAACGCGCTGGAGCTGCGTGGGATCATGTCCACGCCCGAGGGCACGCGCTTTTGCATCTACGATCCGGCCAAGAAGGCGGGCGCCTGGGCGGGGGTCAACGAGCGGGGCAACAGCTTCACGATCAAGGCGGCGGACCTCGCCCACCAGGCGGTGACGGTCCAGAGCGAGGGCCGCACGGTCCGGCTCACGCTGCGCTCCTACAAGATGGCGGCGCTCGGCGCGGGCGGCGCGCCCGGGGCGCCGGGCGCCCAGCCGGCGGCGGTGGCCCAGGGCGGCGCGCCCCCGGCGGCCAAGATTTCGCCGGCCGACGAGGCCGCGCGGCTGGCGGCGGTGGCCGACGCCGTGCGGGCGCGGCGCCAGATGCGGGAGCAGGCGGCCCAGGGCGGCGACCAGGCCGCGCCCGCGGCCCGCCGGGCGCAGTAGCCTCCAGCGTGAAGGGGTCAGGTGGCGACGTGTGAAATCGTTCTGGATTTCACACGTCGCGACCTGACCCCTTTTCCAAAATCGCCGGGGGCGGCAGCGCGTTCCCGTGAATCACCGTCTGGGTGGGGAAGGCGAACGCGAGCTTCCGGGCCGCGACCGCGCGCATGATCTTCAGGTTCACCCGCTCGCGCACCTCCATGTGCTTCTCCCAGGCGGGATCGCTGGTGAAGTAGACGATCTGGATGTCGAGCGAGGATTCCCCGTAGGCCGAGAAATACGCCGCGACCAGGCTGGGATGCACGCCGGGATCGTCCCGCAGCAGCGACCGCAGGTCGCCCAGGATCTCCTCCATCTGCCCGGCCGTGGTGTCGTAGGTCAGGCCGATCGCCTGGTCGACCCGCCGCTGCGGCATCCGGCTCAGGTTCGTGATGGCCTCGCTCGCCACGAGCTTGTTCGGCATCACGATCTGGGTCCGCGAGCCGGTCCGCAGCCGCGTCGAGCGGAGCCCGATGTCCTCCACGGTGCCCTCGTTGCCCGCGATCCGGACCGTGTCGCCCACCCGGAAGGGATGGTCGAGGACGACGACGAACGAGCCGAACATGTTCGCGATCGTGTCCTGCGCCGCCAGGGCGACGGCCAGCCCGCCGATGCCCAGGCCGGCGAGGAAGGTCTTCACCTCGAGCCCGAGGCTCTCGGCCACGATCAGGATCGCCAGGATCCCGAAGACAAACCCGAGCATCTTCTTGATCAGCGGCATGAAGACCGCGATCCCGAGGTCCCGGCTGCGCGCCACCTTCTCGAAATGGCCGAGCCCGGCCGCCCCGGCGCAGAAGATCCCCCAGAGCACGATCACCGTGGCGGCCCCGCGCGTGCCGTAGGCCGCCAGCCGCTCCGCCTCCGGCGGCAGGTTGAAGACCGCCAGCGCGGCGTAGATGCCGCACACGATCAGGAAGGCGCCCATCGGGCCGATCAGCGCCAGCACGAGCTGCTCCTCGCCGGTCGAGCCGCCCTGCGCCGCCCGCCGGTGCATCCGCCCCAGGACCGCGGCCGCCACCACGTGCCGGAGGAGAACCGCCACCACCACCAGCAGCAGGCCCGCGATCACGTGGAAAAGGGGCCCGCTGATCCCCGGGAAATATCCGTGCGCCCAGTCCACCAGCCGCTCCAGGAGCTGCACGATCGCCCCGACGATCCGGCCCGGGGTCGGCGCCGGCTCTTGCGCCAGGGGAAGGATCGGTGGAAGGATGGCGGCTGACATGGCGGAGAACAAAAAACAGTTGCAGGCCCAGCGACAAGACTCGGATGCGGCCGGCCCCGGCCTGCGCGCGTCCCTGGCCTGGTGCGCCGGCTTTGTCGCCCTTTCCCTGGCCCTGTCGGCCGTGGTCTGGCGCTGGCGGGGCGCCGAGGCCGCGCAGCAGTACCTCGCCGGCTACCTGGTCGAGCTGGGGCTGAGCGCGGACAACGTCTTCGTCTTCATCCTCATCTTCACCCGCTTCCAGGTTCCCCCCGGGCTCCAGCGCCGCGTGCTGGGCTGGGGCATCTGGGGCGCGGTCGCGCTCCGCGGGGCCTTCCTCCTCGCGGGCTTCGGCCTGATCCATCGCTTCCATGCCGTGCTCTACCTTTTCGGCGCCTTTCTCCTGTTCGCCGGTGTCCGGCTCGCGCGCGCGCGCGGCCAGGCCTCCGATTTCGATCCCTCCCGGAGCGGGGCCGTCCGCTTCATCCGGCGCCACCTGGCGGTGTCGGACCGCTTCCATGGCCGCCGCTTCTTCGTGGTCGAGCACGGGCGCCGGGTGGCCACGCTCCTGTTCGTCGTCCTCCTGGTGGTCGAGCTGACCGACCTCATCTTCGCCATCGATTCCTTGCCCGCGGTGATCGCCGTCACCCGGAGCAGCACGATCGCGATCGCGTCCAACGTCTGCGCGATCCTCGGGCTCCGCTCGCTCTATTTCGTGCTCACCGGCCTGGCGCTGCATTTCCGGCACCTCAAGGCCGGGCTCGCCGCGATCCTCGCCTTCATCGGGGCCAAGATGCTGATCGAGCCCTGGATCGCCCTCCCCACCTGGGTGACCCTGGCGGTGATCGCCGCGATCCTCGCCGTGGCCGCGCTCGCGAGCCGGCGCGGCGAATCACGCTAGAAAAACCGCCGGGCCCATTCCGGCCGCGGCAGCGGGCAGGCCCGCCACGGGCCAAAGACCCGATAGCGCCACCGCGCGACCAGGCGGTAGCCGGCATCGCGCAGCGGAGCGGGCAAGAGGGCCAGCAGGGCCGCCAGGAGAACCCCGGCGCCGCCCGCCGCCCGCAGGGCGGCGATCACCCCGGAGGTGCGCAGCCGGTAGTCCGGCCGCTCCCGCCGGCCCCAGTCCGGCACGAAGACGAGCGTGCTGAAGTCCTCCGTCGGCAGGCCGTGCCCGCGGAGGAATTCCTGGGCGGGAGCCCCCTGCAGCGGCGTGAAGCGCAGGACGCCGCGGCGATCCAGCCGCAGCAGCAGGCGCACGAGCCGGTTGCAGAGCCCGCATACGCCGTCAAAGAGCAGCACCGGGTCCGGCGCGGCGGTGGGCGGGATCGGATCCATGGCTGAAAGATCTCACGCCCGCCGCCGGGCCGCAAAAGGAAACGGGCGCCCCTCGCGGGGCGCCCGTGGCAAACGATGGCGAACGATGACCTTAGGCGATCGCGACCTGGCGGGGCTTGAGCGCCTCGCGCTTGGGCAGCGTCACCGTCAGGACGCCATTCTCATAGGCCGCGGCCACCTTTTCGGCGTCGACGTCGGTCGGGAGCGAAACGGAGCGGGTGGAGGCGAAGGACTCCTCCTTGTCGCCGTTCTTTTCCTTGCGCGTGGCCGTGATGGTCAGGGCGCCGTCGGCGGTCTCGACCTTGAGGTCCTCGCGTTTCACGCCGGGCAGCTCGGCCCGAACGTAGGCGTTGTCCTTGTCCTCCGTGAACTCGACCGGGAAGTCCGGCCGGGCGAGCACGGTCCCGCCCAGCAGGCGGTCGATCTCGTCGGCGAGCCCCGCGAAGCGGCCGTAGGCCGGCACGAAGCTCGATTGGGTGGTGGGATAATATCGTACGATACGCATGATGTTTTTTCTCCGGTTAAGGGTTGATTTGCCCAGGGTTGAGCACGCGGAATGCCTTCCAGGGCCGTCGATCAATCCGTTTTAGGCCAATGGCTTATGATTTCATCCTCGGAGCCGCCCGGGAAAAAAAGACCCCGTGGGACAGCGCTCCTGTGCAGCTCTTACCCACCCGGTAAGACACGATTTGGTCTTTTCGATTTTTCCATT
>CAZKAH010000056.1:0-10014 GCA_964550715.1 uncultured Opitutaceae bacterium | reverse complement strand
GTGCAGCTCTTACCCACCCGGTAAGACACGATTTGGTCTTTTCGATTTTTCCATTTAGTGCAGTAAGTCGCAAATACCTATCCATTTCCGGCCGCTTTTTCCCATGGGCGGCGTTGCAGCAGGGAGGGATAGCCCCGGTGGGGATACCCCTCCCCGCTGCGCCTTGCCCATAGAAAAAATCGACTCGGAACTAGATAGGTATTTGCGACCCACTGCACTAGGGATAGCTTCACCTCCCCTCATGCCGACCTTCGATTTCGACACCGTTCCGGAGCGCCGCGGGACCGACTCGCAAAAGTGGCAGAAATACGCCGGCCGCGACGTGCTGCCAATGTGGGTGGCGGACATGGACTTCCGCTCGCCTCCGGCCGTGGTCGAGGCGCTGCAACGCCGGGTGGCCCATGGCATCTTCGGCTATGCCCGCCCGGTCAAGTCAACCGTGGACGCCGTGGTCGGCGCAATGGAGGCCCGCTACGGCTGGAAGGTGGATCCGGCCTGGCTGGTCTGGCTGCCGGGGCTCGTCTGCGGGCTCAATGTCGCCATCGAGGCCTTCACCGACCCGGAGGACGAGGTCCTCAGCCTGACGCCGGTCTATCCTCCCTTCATCAGCTCGCCTCGCCAGCGCGGCCGCGCCGCCCGGTCCGTCCCGCTCGCCCTCCGTCCGGGCCAACCCGCGAGCTGGGGCATCGACTGGGACCTGCTGAAGCAAGCGGTCACCCCGCGCTCCAAGGTTCTCCTCCTGTGCCAGCCGCACAATCCGATCGCGCGCGTCTGGGGACCCGACGAGATTGCGCAGCTGGCGGACTTCTGCTGCCGCCGCGGCCTCCTGCTCTGTTCCGACGAGATTCACTGCGACCTCATCCTCGATCCCGCGCGCCGGCACATACCCACCGCGGTGGCCGCCGCCGGCGTGGAGGGGATCGGCGGGCACCTCGCCACGTTCATGGCCCCGAGCAAGACCTACAACCTGCCGGGACTCGGCACCTCCTTCGCGATCATCAGCGATCCGGAGCTGCGCGGCCGTTTCACCCGCGCCTGCGCCGGCATCGTCGCCGAGGTCACAAACCTCGGCTACGCGGCCTGCGAGGCGGCCTACCGCGACAGCGAGCCGTGGCGGCTGGAGCTGCTGGCCTATCTCCGGGGCAACCGGGACCTGCTCCTCGACTTCCTCGCGCGCGAACTCCCGGGCATCCGGGTCGACGCCCCGATCGAGGCCACCTATCTCGCCTGGCTCAACGTCGAGGCGCTCGGGCTCTCCAGCCCCGCCGCCCACTTCGAGGAGCATGGCGTGGGCCTGAGCGATGGCGCCATGTTCGGCGCGCCGGCGGGAAAGAACCTCCGGCTGAACTTCGGCTGCCCGCGCCGCACGCTCGCCGAGGCCCTGCGGCGGATGAAGCACGCCCTGGAAAAACGCCCGGGATGAGCCTCCGGTGAAAGAACTGCAGGCGATCGTCGAGCGCCTGGCGGCGGCCGCGGGACCTCCCGGCGTCCTGGCCACGCTGGTGGCCGTCGAGGGCTCCTCGTACCGCCGCGCGGGTGCGCGCCGGCTGTTCGGCCCGGATGGAGCCAGCACCGGGTCGATCAGCGGCGGCTGCCTCGAGGAGGATGTCAGCGCGCACGCGCGCGCCGTCGCCCAAAGCGGGCGGGCCATGCTGGCGGTCTACGATACCACCTCGGAGAATGACCTGATCTGGGGCACCGGGGCCGGATGCCATGGCGTCGTCCGCGTGCTGCTCGAGCGCCTGCCGGCCCGGCCGGCCTGGGCGGGGGAGCTCTCGGAAAACCTGCGCGCGGGCCGGCCGACCGACCTGGCCGTCGTCTGGCAGTCGACGGACCCCGCGGCCCTGGGCACGGTTCTCGCCCGCCAGCTGCCCCGTCTCCCGGCGGCCGCGGCGGTCTTTCGGCAGACGGTCGCCCCGGCCCCGAAGCTTTTCGTCTTCGGCGCCGGCGACGACGCCCTTCCCCTCGTGCGCGGCGCGAAGGAGCTCGGCTGGCGCGTGGTCGTCGCCGATCCCCGCCCCGCCCTCGCCACCGCGGCGCGATTCCCGGCGGCCGACGCCCTGGTCGTCGCCCCCGCCGAGGTGCTCGTGGAACGCGCCTCCCCCGGCGCCGGAGCCTGCGCGGTCGTGATGACGCACCACTACGTGCACGATGCGCCGGTGCTCCGCGGGCTGCTGGGCCTTCCCCTCGCCTACCTCGGCCTGCTCGGCCCCCGGCCGCGGGCCGACCGGATCCTCGCGGACCTGGCCGCCGCCGGCCTGGCGATCACGCCCGCCCAGCGCGCCCGCCTCCGGGCCCCCGTCGGCCTCGACCTCGGCGCGGAGGCCCCGGAGGAGGTGGCCCTGAGCATCCTCGCCGAGATCCAGGCGGTGCTCGGCGGGCGCGACGCCCGCCCGCTGCGCGAGCGCACCAGGCCGATCCATGAATGATCCCCTGCGCCTGGGCGCGATGATCCTCGCGGCGGGCGCCTCCCGCCGGATGGGCCGGCCGAAGCCGCTGCTGGAGCTTGGCGGCGAGACGCTCGTGGCTCGCGCCGTCGCCGCGGCGCTGGCGGCGCCGGTCTGGCCGGTGGTGGTCGTCCTCGGCTCCGAGGCGGAAAAGATCCGGCCCGCCCTGGCGCGGCTGCCGGTCCTCGTGGCCGAGAATCCCGCGTGGTCCGAGGGCATGGCCTCGTCGCTGCGGGCCGGCCTGGCCACGCTGCGCCAGTTTTCCCGCCGGCTCGACGGCGCGGTGGTGGCGCTCTGCGACCAGCCCGCCTTCTCCACCGCGACCATTCTTCGGCTGATCGAGGCGCAGCGCGCCTCGGGCCGGGGCATCGCCGCGGCCCGCTACGGCGGGCGCTGCGGGGCGCCCGCCCTGTTCCTCCGCGAGCATTTCGCCGCGCTGTCCGCCCTCACCGGCGACGAGGGCGCGCGCCTGCTGCTCAATGGGGACCCGGGCCGCGTGGCCGCCGTCGACCTCCCCGAACTGGCCGCCGACCTCGATACGCCCGAGGACTACGAGCGGCTGCTCAAGGCAGCTGGGCCTTGAGGACCTTCTCGGTCTGCGCCGCGCGGTAGCCGTCGACCGCCTTTTTGACCGTCGGGTCGGCGAGCGCCAGCATGGCGGCGGCAAAGAGCGCCGCGTTGATCGCCCCCGGCTTCCCGATCGCGAAGGTCGCCACGGGGATCCCCGCGGGCATCTGCACCATCGAAAGCAGCGAATCCAGGCCCTTGAGCGAGGCCGACTCCATCGGCACGCCGAGGACCGGCAGGGCCGTGAAGGCGGCCGCCACGCCGGCCAGGTGCGCCGCGCCGCCGGCGGCGGCGATGACGACCTTGAGCCCGCGCGACTCGGCGCTGGTGCACCACTCGTGCGCCAGCTGGGGGGTGCGGTGGGCGCTGATCACCCGCTTTTCATAGGGGACGCCCAGCGCGTCGAGCGTCTGCGCGGTGTGCTGCATCGTCTCCCAATCGGAGGTGCTTCCCATGATGACGCCGACAAGTGGCTTGGCCATGGGATGAGGCCTAGGCGGGAAAGCGGGGAGCGAAAAGCAAAAAGCGGCGGAAAACCCGCCACCCGGCGCGCTAGACCAGTGACACGCCCTTGGTCCGCACCACCACCGTCCCGGCGATCTTGTCATGCCAGGCCTGCTTCTCGTGATCCAGGGCGATCCAGATGAACCCGAGCGCCAGGAAGGACGAAAGGAAGCAGCCCAGCGCGCGGATGATGGCCGTCTCCCAGCCCACGGGAGCGTCGTCCAGCCGCACGACCCTCAGGCCGAAGATCATGCCGCCGATGGTCGTGCCCTTGAACTTCCACATCAGCGCCGCATAGACGGCCAGCGGCAGCAGGTAGCCCGTGCCGGCGATGTGAATGCCCTCATGGAGGGTATGGTGGTTCCAGGTCGCGTCGGCGAAGATCGCGGAAATAATAATGCCGTCGATGATCAGGGCCCCGATGCGGATCCAGAAGCCGGCCCGGGGCATCCCGGCCGCAATCGGCGGGGCGGCGACGGCGACCGCGGCGGGGACGGCAACAGCCTCCGCGGGCGCCGGCGTCACCGGAGCAGGTGCGGGTGCGGGTGGGGCCGGGGGCGTCGGGGAGGATGCGGCCGGGGGTGTTCCCCGGGCCGTCAGAAGGGTCGCGACGACGCAGCCAAACCCCAGGATCGAGAGCAGCAGCGCGAGGATGATCCCGAGGTACGACACGACATAGCACAGGACGCAGAGGACGCCGCCCACCAGCACGGCTGCGGCCGGGTGCAGCCGGTCGCCCGAGAGCGAGCGGCCGATCAGCGCGTAGACGCTGGCCTTGCCAAAAATCATGCCCGCGATGATGGCGCAGGGCAGCGCCAGAACCGCCACGGGAATGCCGATGATCGAGATCAGGAGCAGGACGAACACCAGCGGGATCGCGAGCAGCGCCAGGAACGCCGTGCCGATCGTCAGGCCGGGCCGCTGGACCAGGGTGTCGCCGCAGCGCCGCACGCCGCCCGGGAAAATCAGCGCCAGCAGGGCGTACAGCCCGAGGGCGACGAGCGCGATGGCCCATTTCCAGGCGCTGGCGAAGGTGTGCACGATCTCCATCCAATCGGGCATCCCCGGGTCATGGCGCCAGGTGACCTTCGGCTCGAACCGGTTGTGCGGATTGAACTCCTGATCGATGATCCGGCCCCGGACAACCGAGCCCGGGGCGCGGTTCACTGTTCCGCCCACGTTGATGACATCCCCCCGGACGACGGAGTTCGGACCGAGGGTGATCCCGCCCATCACTCCCCGCACGTTGTGGCCCACGGTGCCGTTGATGGTGGTCTCGCCCATGATGGTGATGACGTCGTGGCCGACCGAGCCATCCACCACGTTGCGGCCCATCACGGCGCGGAGGTCGTGCGAGACCGAGCCTTCCACGACGTTGCCGCCCATGACCGACACGACATCGCCGATGACCTTCTCGCCCGCTCCGATATGATTGCCCGCCATGACACTGTTGCGCACGGCGCCGTGCCCATAATCGGACCGGCCGGAATCCGCGTCTTCGTCGGCGGCCTGCGCCCGTAGGGCCGAGAGCGGCACGGCCAGGGCGAAAATCAGGCCGAAACGGGCGGCCGCGGGGGGAAGGAGGGTTTTCATGAGGAAAGGGGGCGCAGGCGCGGGCGAAAATAGGCGCGGTAGGCGGCCGCGCCCACGCCGAGGAGCAGGGCGTAGCTGAGGACGAGCGCCGCCGCCCCGGCATAGAGCCAGGCCGGGGGAATGGCGTCGAAGACCACGCCGACGGACTCCCCCAGGTTCGAGGCGATCGCCTGCAGGAAGGCGATCCACGGGAAGCGGAGCGCCAGCTCGCTCAGCGCCTGCGCGGTCACGGAACTGCGGCTGAAGCCCAGGATGCCCGCTGCGCCGGTCGCCAGGAGAAGGATGAAGGCGAAGCGCAGGCCCGCGGGCCACTGGGTGTAGGAACGCCGCCACCACGGCAGCGTCGCGCGCCGAGCCAGCTCGGCCAGGACCCGCGTCTCGAGCGAGGAAGGGGCGGAGCGGTCGGGCAGGGAGCGCAGCTGCCGGTGGATCAGTTGCTCCAGCTTTTCAGGATCGGGGGATGGCATGGCGGGTCGGTTTGAAATTGTCGGTGGGTCAGATGCGGCGGCCCAGCACCTTGGCCAGGCTGGCGCGACCGCGCAGGATGTCGGTTTTCACCTTGGCCAGGGAGGCCCCGAGCTGCCGGGCGATGTCCTCGTAGCTCATGTCCTCAAAGTGATACAAGACGAGCGGCACCCGCTGGCGTTCCGGCAGGGCGGCCAGGGCCCGCTCGACCCGCTCGCGGCGGTCCTCGGCGTCCATGCCCTCGAAGAAGACATCGGGCGCGGCGAATTCGACCTCCGCCTCCCCTTCGTCGGCGTCGGGACGGCGGAATTCCGAAAAGAACCGCCACCGCTGGCGATAACGCTGCAAGTGATTGATGCTCAGTCTGGTAGCAACAGTCTTGAGCCAGCCACCCGCCGTCGGGCTGGAGGCCAGCATGTCGAAATGGTGGTAGGCCTTGAGGAAGACGTCCTGGGAGATGTCCTCAGCCTGGGCGTCGTTGCCCGTGAGGCGGGCGGCCGTCGTAAAGACCATGTTCTGGTAGTCTCGCATAAAAGTGGTGAAATCGGCTGGCGGGCCCGATCCCGGTGAAGGAGTTTGCACGGGAAGGTTCGTCGCTTGCCCCCAGAACACGGGGTCAGGCTCCAAAGTCGCACAATATTCACCCTCCCGGGGCCTTAAAAGCAAAAAGGGCCCGCTCCGGATGGAGCGGGCCCTCTTGGGATCGGCTGGTGCCGGCCTTAGACCGCAGCCGCGCCGGTTTCCCCGGTGCGGATGCGGATCACTTCCTCGACGGGAGTGACGAAGATCTTGCCGTCGCCGATCTTGTCCGTCTTGGCCGCCGAGATGATGGCCTGGATGACCCGGGCCACCACTTCGTCGGGCACAACGGCCTCGATCTTGATCTTGGGAAGGAAGTCCACCGTGTATTCGCTGCCGCGGTAGACCTCCGTGTGACCCTTCTGACGGCCGAAGCCCTTGACTTCGCTGACCGTCATGCCCTCGACGTGGACGGCGGCCAGGGCCACCTTTACCTCGTCGAGCTTGAAGGGTTTGATGATGGCGGTGATGAGTTTCATGATATGCCTCCGGGTTAGGAGATGGATGAGTTGGACTGTTCCGGGTAGGCCACGCCGCCGTGCTCGTGGTAGTCGAGACCTTCTTCCTCGATTTGCTTGGAGACCCGCAGGGTGCCGGTCGCCTTCACCGCGTACATGAGGATCATGGAGGCGATGAACACGCCGAGGCCGATGGCGGTGTTGCCGATGATCTGCGCGACCAGCTGGTCGGTGCCGCCGCCGTAGAAGAGGCCCTTGACGACCGCGCCGGCCGAGTTGTCGGCTCCGGTGGTGGTCGGGGCGCCGAACTGTCCGGTGGCGAAGAGCCCCAGGCTGTAGGTGCCCCACATGCCGCAGGCGCCGTGGACGGGCCAGGCGCCGCACGGGTCGTCGATCCGCAGGTATTCCAGCAGGTCGGTGGCCAGGATGACGATCACGCCGGCGACCGCGCCCAGGATCAGGGCGCCGAGCGGCGAAACCCAGTAGCACGGGCAGGTGATGGCCACGAGGCCGGCCAGGAGGCCGTTCAGGGTCGCGCCGCAATCCCACTTCTTGGACCGCGGGTAGACGAAGAGCAGCGCCGCCAGGCCGCCGGTGCAGGCCGCCAGGGTCGTGTTGGTCGCAACCCGGGCGATGCCGATATAGTCCATGGCCGAGAGCGTGCTGCCGGGGTTGAAGCCGTACCAGCCGAACCAGAGGATGACCGCGCCCACCGAGGCGATGGTCATGTTGTGGTAGGGCATGGGCCCGCCGCCGTCGCGCTTGAACTTCCGGCCCAGCCGGGGCCCCAGGACGATGGCGCCGCAGAGGGCGATCGTGCCGCCGATCGTGTGGACGACCGTGGAACCGGCGAAGTCATGGAAGGGAGCGGCCTTCCAGAACGGGATGGCGTTCAGCCAGCCGTCCGGGCCCCACGCCCAGTGGCCGAAGATCGGGTAGAGGATGCCGCTGACCCCGAAGCTGTAGTAGAGGTCGCCCCAGAAGCCCGTCCGGCCGAGCATGGCGCCCGACGTGATCGTCGAGCAGGTGTCGGCGAAGGCGAACTGGAAGAGGAAGAAGGCCAGCGTGGCCACGCCGGTGCTCTCGTACGTGTCGCCGAGGTTCTGGAGGAAATACCAGCTGTGGCCGGCCGCGTCGCCATGGCCGATCAGGCCGTTGCCGTGGCCGAACATCCACGCGAAGCCCCAGGCCCAGAAGAGCACGCCGCACAGGCAGGTGTCGACGATGCCCTCGAGGAGCACGTTGACCGTTTCCCGGGTCCGGGCGAAGCCGGCCTCGAGGAACATGAAGCCTGCCTGCATGAAGAAGACGAGGAAGGCGGTGACGAGGACCCACATCGTGTTGATCGGGTTCACGTAGGCCGGATCGGGCGCCGGTGCCGCGGGAGCGGCCGGGGCGGCGGGAGCCGCAGCCGCGGGCGCAGCGGCGGCGGGGGCCGCGGGAGCGGTCGCCGCCGGGGCGGTCTGGGCGTGAAGCTTCGACGCTCCGAAGTACAGGGAGGCCCCGAACATGATCAGGAGGCAGAGCCCGACTCCAAGCATCTTGCCGCCGAAGATCGCGTAAAACAGCTTCCGCTGTTTCGGATCCTTCATCTTCTCGTTAAACTCTGTAAGCTTTTTCATGGGTTAGTTTTTCTAGCTCTGGTTGGTTCTGTTTGAGCAGTGGATTGCCCGGAGCGGTCATTAGCAGAACCGATGCCAATTAATTCTTAATTAATCCTATTATGCCTACAATTTAGCCTCATTTACTGCGACCCCGTGGCATGTAAGCCGCTAAATGGGAGGGCGTTTAGAAAGAACAGAGAATCCACGAACCCATAAAAAACATGCCTGAAGCTCCTTCCACCCCGACGATGAAGCCCACCCTGGGCCTCACCGGATTGACCGTTAATGCCATGGCGCTGATCGCTCCTGGCGCGTTCCTGTGGCTGACATTCGAGGAACAAGCCCTCTACGGCGCCCCCGGGGCCGGATCAGCCATGTGGTTCGGCATTCTCCTGTCGCTCCTGCTGTGCTACGCCACGGCCATCAGCTACGCGGAGCTCTCGAAGCTCTACCCGGGAGCCGGCTCCTCCTACTACTACGCCGAGCAGGCGTTCCTCGCGAAGTCGAAGGCCTTCAGGTTCGCGCGGGTGGTCAAGTTCTTCACCGGCTGGGCCAGTCACCTGTACTATTGGGTCTATCCGGGCCTGATGGTCGGGGTGACGGCACTGCTCATCGGGTATCTCGCCCCCACTTTCTTTCCAAATACGTTCAGCAGCTCGTACTCGAGCCCGTTGCTCATGTATTTGGTCTGCATCGTCTTCTCGCTGCTGGTCTCGTACATCGCGTACCGGGGGGTCAGCGGCAGCACGGCGGTCAACATTGCGGTCAATGTCATCCAGATAACGGCGCTCGTCGTGTTCTCCCTGATCGCCATCGCCTATCGCATGCAGCACAAGCAGGGCTCGGTCGGCTTCCATCTCTCCAATGGCACCGCGATCAACTATCAGGTCGCGCAGGTCACGGTCAACGACGACAAGGGCGCTCCGCTCCCCGTGCTCGACGCCAACGGCAAGCCGACCAAGAACGCCGACGGCACGCCCGCCTATCAGATGACCGACGGCTCGGACAAGGACGGCAATCCCCTGCCGGCGGACGCCAATGGCAAGCCGACCACGGTGGACAAGGCCGCTCCCTTCACCATCGACTACCAGACGGGCGCCTGGACGGCTGACGCGAGCAACAATGCGACGTTCAACTACCACCCGACCGCGGCCTCGGTCGTCGCCCCGCACAAGTTCAGCTACACCTTCATCCAGGCCTGTATCGCGATCCTCATCCTGGTCGGCTTCGAATCGGTGACCTCCATGGGCGAGGAGGCGAAGAATCCGAAGAAGGACCTGCCGTGGGCCATCCTGCTGTCCCTGACCATCCAGGGCGCCATCTGCTACCTGTTCGAGTATTTCGCGGCCAACTACCTGCTGAACAACGGCTACAATCTCGGCAATGCCGGCGCCTCAAGCGCTCCCATTGGCGACTTGATGCTGATCACCGGCACGTGGCTCTTCGGCAGCGCTTCCGCCGGGAAGGCCTTCATGCTGGTTCAGGCGCTCACGGTCTTCCTCGCCCTGATCGGCACCACCCTCGCCTGCTTGAACACCGGGGCCCGCGTCACCTACGCGATGGGCCGCGACAAGGAGGTCGGGGCGCACTTCGGCCTGCTGCATGGCAAGAACCTGACGCCGCACCGCGCCATCTGGGTCCTCTGTGTCCTGTCCATGGTCATCGGCATAGTCACCGTGACCACCTATCTCGGAGGCACCAGCCCGGCAGCCCTGGACAAGCATAACATCTGGTACAGCTTTGGGATCTTCAGTCCCGCCGCCTATCCCAACCTGTTCAATTCCTTCGTCATCGTGA
>CAZKAH010000055.1:0-19850 GCA_964550715.1 uncultured Opitutaceae bacterium | reverse complement strand
CCCGAGACGGTCTCGACCGACTACGACACCAGCGACCGGCTTTACTTCGAGCCGCTGACGCTGGAGGACGTCCTGGAGGTCTACCGCCAGGAGGCCTGCGACGGGGTGATCGTGCAGTTCGGCGGCCAGACGCCGCTCAACCTCGCCGCCGCGCTCAAGGCCGGCGGGGCGAAGATCATCGGCACCTCGCCGGAGAGCATCGAGCAGGCCGAGGACCGGAAGCTTTTCGCCGCGATCCTCGACCAGGTGGGCCTGCGCCAGCCGGCCAACCGCACCGCGCTGACCGAGGCGGACGCCGTGACCGCGGCCCGCGAGCTCGGCTATCCCGTCCTCCTGCGGCCCTCCTTCGTCCTGGGCGGCCGCGGGATGTTCATCCTCTACAGCGAGGAGGAACTGCACGCGGTGGTCCGGCAGGCCTTCGAGGTGATGCCCGGCAAGCCGGTCCTGATCGACAAGTTCCTCGAGGACGCGATCGAGCTCGACGTCGACTGCGTCAGCGACGGCGAGACCAGCGTCATCGGCGGGATGCTCGAGCACATCGAGTACGCCGGCGTCCATTCGGGGGACGCCGCCATGGTCATGCCCCCGCACACGCTGAGCCCCGAGATGCTGACGACCGTGCGGACGGCGACCCACGCCCTGGCCCGCGCGCTGAAGGTCGTCGGCCTGATGAACGTCCAGTTCGCGATCAAGGACCGCCAGCTCTTCGTCCTCGAGGTCAATCCCCGCGCCTCCCGCACAGTGCCCTTCGTCGCCAAGGCGATCGGCGTCCCGCTGGCCAAGCTGGCGGCCAAGGTGATGGCGGGCCAGAAGCTGGCGAAGCTCGGCTTCACCCGCGAGCTGGTTCCGAGGCACTGGTGCGTGAAGGAGGCGGTCTTTCCCTTCGTCCGCTTTCCCGGCGCGACGATCGCGCTCGGCCCCGAGATGCGCTCGACCGGCGAGGTCATGGGCCTCGACGAGGACCTGGGCCTCGCCTTTGCCAAGGCGCAGGCGGCGGCCCGGCCCGGGCTGCCGACCGCGGGCAACGTGTTTCTCAGCGTCAAGGACACGGACAAGCCGCACGCCGTCGCCCTGGCCCGCGGGCTTGGGGAGCTCGGCTTCTCCGTCTACTCGACCAGCGGCACCGCCCGGCACCTGGCCGAGCACGGCCTGGCCGTGAAGCGCCTGGCCAAGGTCAGCGAAGGCCGGCCGAACGCCGTCGACATGATCAAGAACGGGCAGTTCGCCATGGTGATCAACACCCCCGGCGGCATGATCCCCCGCCGCGACGAGAACGCCATCCGCGCCGCGGCCTATGCGCACAACGTCTGCCTGATGACCACGATCACCGGCGCCCAGGCGGCGCTTGAGGGCATCCGCGCGCTGCGGAAGAAGCCGCTCGGGGTCCGTCCGCTCCAGGCCTACCGCGGCAACGTGGTCACGGTCTGAATCGAACCCCCCGCCCATGCCGCACCGACTCACCCTCGTTGCCCTGATCCATGGCCTGGACCAGCCGGGCCTCGTCGCCCGGACCGCCGGCTGGATCTTTGAGCGCGGCGGCAACATCGTCCATGTCGACGAGCACTGCGACCGGGAGGTCGGCGTCTTCCAGCGGATCGAATGGGAGCCGGCCCTGGTGGTGAAGCACGGCGTCAGCGCGGACGCGACCCCGGAGGAGGCCGCGCAGGAGGAGCAGGCCTTTCTCTCCTTCGCCGCCGGCCTCGGGATGATCGCGCGGCTCTCGTCCTCGTACGATCGCACCCGCATCGCCCTCTTCGTCTCGAAGACCGACTACTGCCTGCATGACCTGCTGCTGCGCGGCAAGGCGGGCGAATTCGCCGGCGAATTCGTCGCCGTGGTCTCCAATCATCCCGACCTTGCGGGCGCCGCGCAGATGCACGGCCTGCCCTTTCATTATATCCCGGTGACGGCCGAAACCAAGGCCGCGGCGGAGGCGAGGCATCTCGCCCTGCTCCGGCAGCTGGGCGTCAAGCTGGTCGTCCTCGCCCGCTACATGCAGGTGCTGTCGGCCGACTTCATCGATGCGTTCGGGGAGCCGGTCATCAACATCCATCCCTCCTTCCTGCCCGCCTTCACCGGCGGGCGCCCGTACCACCAGGCCCACCTGCGCGGCGTAAAACTGATCGGAGCCACCGCCCACTACGTCACCAAGGACCTCGATCAGGGCCCCATCATCCACCAGGACGTCACCCGGGTCACCCATCGCCACGGGGTGCATGACCTCATCCGCAAGGGACGCGACATGGAAAAAGCCGTGCTGGCGCAGGCGGTGCGCTGGCACCTCGAAAGCCGGGTCCTGTCCTATCGGGGCAAGGCCGTCGTCTTCGAGTAAGCGCTGGAGTCCAGGCAGTTGCCCGGCGCCCGGTTCGGGGGCCGGCCGCCCCTGACGGGTCTTTACACCCGCGCCGGCCTCCGTTTAGCTCCCCCTCCCGTCATTTTCCATGCCCTCGCCCGCCCTACCCTCTGATCCCCAAAACCCCGGCAGCCCCGCGCCCGCCGCCCATCCGGACGAGATCCTGATCGGCTTTTGGGAAAAGAACCGCGAGATCCTGGTCATCGCCTGCCTCCTCGTCCTCGCGGCGATCCTGGGCCGCGCCGGGTGGCAGTACTTCAGCACCCAGAAGGAGCTCGGCGTCGAGCGGGACTATGCGGCGGCCGGAAATCCGGAACAGCTCCGCGCCTTCGCCGAGGCCCATCCGGGGCATTCCCTGGCCGGCGTCGCCGAACTGCGCCTGGCCGATGCCGCCTACCAGGCCGGCCAGAACGCCGATGCCCTCGCCGCCTATGAGCGGGCCGAAACCCTCCTCGACAAGTCCGGGATCCTCGCGGCCCGCGCCCGCCTCGGCGCCGCCGTCATCAAGGTCCAGACCGGCCAGGGCGCCGAGGGCGGGTCCGCGCTGCGGCAGCTGGCCGAGGACCCGAAGCAATTCACCAACATCCGCGCCGAGGCCGACTATCACCTCGCGAGCCTCGCGGCCGGGGCCGGCCGGGCCGACGAGACCCGGCAGCTGGCCACGCAGCTGATGCAGCTCGACCCCAGCAGTCCCTGGACGCAGCGGGCCTTCGCCCTGCAGGCCAAGCTGGCCGCCCCGACTCCCGCCGCCCCCGCCCCGGCCGCGCCCGGCGCGATTTCGTTTCCGTCCGGCAAGTGAAGGCGCTGGCCTACGTCCTGGATTTTGAGCAGCCCCTGCGGGAGCTCGGCCGGCAGCTGGACGAATTGCGCCAGCAGTCGATCGAGACCAACGTCGACCTGGCCCACGAGATCCTCCTGATCGAGAAGAAGATCGAGGCGATGCAGCGCGACATCTACTCCGGGCTGACCGCCTGGCAGAAGGTGCAGATCGCGCGCCATCCCAAGCGGCCCTACGCCCTCGACTACGTCGAGGCGTTCTGCACCGACTTCCAGGAGCTCCACGGCGACCGCCAATTCCAGGATGACCGCGCCCTGGTCGGCGGCACGGCCTTCTTCGGGGACCGCGCGGTGATGATCATCGCCCAGCAGAAGGGCCGGGACACGAAGGAGAAGATCACCCGCAATTTCGGCATGCCCAATCCCGAGGGCTACCGGAAGGCGCTCCGGCTGATGAAGATGGCCGACAAGTTCGGCCTGCCCCTGCTGACCTTCATCGACACGCCCGGCGCCTTCCCCGGCGTCGGCTCCGAGGAGCGCCACGTCTCGGAGGCCATCGCGGTCAACCTCCGCGAGATGTCGCAGCTCGGCGTTCCCTCCATTTCCGTGGTGGTCGGCGAGGGCGGCTCGGGCGGCGCCCTCGGGATCGGCGTCACCAACCGCGTGCTGATCTTCGAGCACAGCTACTACTCGGTCATCTCCCCGGAAGGCTGCGCCGCGATCCTGTGGAAGAGCAACGCCGCCGCGCCCAAGGCCGCCGAGGCGCTCAAGCTGAGCGCCGGCGACCTGGAAAGACTCGGGGTGGTCGACGAGGTCATCGCCGAGCCGCTCGGAGGCGCGCACAACGACCCGGCGCAGGCGGCCGAGACGCTGAAGTACGCGCTGCAGAAGCACCTCAACGACCTGGTCGGACTCTCGCCCGCCGCGCTGCGCGAGGCGCGCTACGAGCGCTACCGCCACATCGGCGTCTACGAGGAAGCCGGCGTGACCCGGACCTAGCCCGGCGGGCGCACCGCCCGCCACACGGCGAGGCACGCCGCGATCAGGGCGGGAAATTCCGCGAGGGGCACCATGTTCGGGCCGTCGCTGATCGCCTGGTCGGGCCGGGGATGGGTCTCGATGAAAAGCCCTTCCGCGCCCGCCGCCAGCGCCGCGCGGGCGAGCGGCGGGAGAAACTCCCGCTGGCCGCCGCTGACGCCGTCGCCGCCGCCGGGCAGCTGCACGCTGTGCGAGGCGTCGAAGATCGTCGGGCAGCCGTTCCGCCGCATGATGGCGAAGGAGCGCATGTCCACCACCAGGTTCTGGTAGCCGAAGGTCGTGCCGCGCTCGGTCTGCCAGATCTCCGCCGCCTTGCCCTGCCGCAGCTTGGCCGTGACGTGGGTCATCTCCTGCGGCGAGAGGAACTGGCCCTTCTTCACGTTGACCACGCGGCCGGTCGCGGCCGCGGCGAGGAGGAGGTCGGTCTGCCGGCAGAGGAAGGCGGGGATCTGCAGCACGTCGCAGACGGCGGCGACGGCCGCCACCTGCCCGGTCTCGTGGATGTCGGTCAGGACGGGAAACCCGTAGTCGCGCTTGATCAGCGCCAGGAGCCGCAGGCCCTCGTCGAGGCCCGTGCCCCGGCCGCCCGCGAGCGAGGTCCGGTTCGCCTTGTCGTAGGAGCCCTTGAAGACCACGCGCAGCTCCGGGTGCGTCCGGGCCACGGCGGCCAGCTGCTCCGCCACCGCCCGGCAGACCGCCTCGCTCTCGAGCGAGCAGGGCCCCGCGATGAGCAGCAGCTTCTGGGGATCGAAAAGCATCGTCGTGGCCGGATCTATCGCCGAACGCGTTTCCGGCGCGCCGGCGGGGCGTGCTTCAGCGCCGCGGCGATGAAGGCGGCGAACAGGGGATGCGCCCGGCTGGGCTTGGACTGGAACTCGGGATGGAACTGGACGCCGACAAACCACGGATGGTTCTTCAGCTCCATGATCTCGACCAGGTGCCGGCGTGGATTGATCCCGCTCACGATGAGTCCCGCGCGCTGCAGCTGGCCGACGTAGGCGTTGTTGACCTCGAAGCGGTGGCGGTGGCGCTCCCGGATGCTGGTGGCGCGATAGGCGCGCGCCGCCTGGGTGCCGGGGGTCAGGGCGCACTCGTAGCTGCCGAGCCGCATCGTCGCCCCCTTGTCCGTGATCTTCTTCTGCTCCTCCATCATGTTGATGACCGGATTCACGGCCTGGGGGTCGAATTCCAGCGAATTGGCCCCGCGCAGCCGGAGGACGTTGCGCGCGAACTCGATCACCGCGATCTGCAGCCCCAGGCAGAGCCCGTAATAGGGAATCTTCCTCTCCCGCGCGTAGCGCGCCGCCGCGATCTTGCCCTCGGTGCCCCGGTCGCCAAAGCCGCCCGGCACCAGGATGCCGTCCAGCCCCTTGAGGTGTCGGAGCCCGCCGGGCTTCTCCAGGTCCTCGGCGTCGATCCGGCGCACGTTGACCTGGCAGTGGTTCGCGATGCCCGCGTGGGTCACCGACTCGTAGACCGACTTGTAGGCGTCCTGCAGCTCGATGTACTTGCCCACGACGCCGATCGTGACCTCGTGGCGCGGGGTGCGCAGGCGGCGGACTATCTCCTCCCAGATGTTCTTGCGCGGCCGGGCCAGCTTGAGCCCCAGGAGCGCGAGCACGCGCTCGTCCATGCCCTCCTGCTGGAGGGCCAGCGGCAGCTCGTAGATCGAGTGGGCCACGTCCCGGCACTCGATCACCGCGGTGGGCGGCACGTTGCAGAAGAGGCTGAGCTTGTCGCGCAGGCCGGCGTCGAGCGGGTGGTCGCAGCGGCAGACCAGCATGTGCGGCTGGATGCCGATCTCGCGGAGCTTGGCCACCGACTGCTGCGTCGGCTTGGTCTTCAGCTCGCCCGCGGCCGAAAGGTACGGCACCAGGGTGACGTGGATGAAGATGACGTCATTCGGGCCGGCCTCGTGCGCGAACTGGCGCATGGCCTCGAGGAAGGGCAGGCCCTCGATGTCGCCGGTCGTGCCGCCGATCTCGGTGATCAGGACGTCCACGCCCTGGCCGCCCGCGTGGATCCGCTCCTTGATCTCGTTGGTGACATGGGGAATGACCTGCACGGTCTTGCCCAGGTAGTCGCCGCGGCGCTCCTTCTGGATCACGCTCTCGTACACCTGGCCCGAGCTGAGGCTGTTCAGCCGGGAAAGCCGCCCGCTGGTGAAGCGCTCATAGTGCCCCAGGTCCAGGTCGGTCTCCGCGCCGTCCTCCAGCACGTAGACCTCGCCGTGCTGGAACGGGCTCATCGTGCCCGGGTCGACGTTGAGGTAGGGATCGAATTTCTGGATCCGCACCCGCAGGCCGCGCATCTCCAGCAGCGCCCCCAACGCCGCCGCCGTGAGCCCCTTGCCCAGCGAGGAAACCACTCCGCCCGTCACGAAGACGTATTTCATCGAAGCGGATTAGAAGAGGGTGCCCCGCCGCGCAAGGAAAACGCGCGGACGCTCACCCGTGGCCGGCCACCGGCACCCCGTAGATGGCCTGCCAGGCCATCCAGACGAGGAAGGCGGCGATTCCGAGCAGCAGGACGATCAGCAGGAGATAAAGCGCCCACTTGACCACCTTCCCGAGGATCCAGAGCAGGGCCAGGACGGTCACCAGGGCGACGGCGAACACCAGCCAATCGGGATACCCGGCGAGGGCCCGGGCCCAGGAGGCCGGCAGGAAGGGAAGGAAGCGGGACATGAACGTTGGGCATCGTTCATGCTCAATTCCCGCCCAAACTCAATGGGCATCCTCCGCGTCCAGCGCGCCCTGGCGGCCGCCACCCTCCTCTGCGCGGCCCAGCCCCTCGCCCGGGCCCTGGAGCTGCGCCGCGACCGCGGGTCCCCCTTCGACCTCGCCCTGACCGGCCGCCTGGCCGGGGTGGCCGCGGGCGAGACCCGCTACCTGCGCTGGGCCGACCTCCGCGCCCTGCCCGTCAGCCGCCTGCGGCTGCGGGACGAATTCGTCCCGGGCGAACAGGAGGTGACGATCGTCTACCTCCAGGACCTCTGGCAGGCGCTCCCCCGGACCGAGGGCGCCGACGTGCTGCTGGCCACCTGCGACGACGGCTATGCCTCGGTCTACCGCGAGGGGTTCCTCGCGCGCTACCGGCCCTTCCTGGTGCTGGAGATCAACGGCCAGGGGCCCGAACGGTGGCCGCCCCCGGGCCTGAAGTTCAACCCGGGGCCGTATGCGATCTCGGTCTCGCCCGCCGTCGTCCCGGCGGTCGCCCGCCTCCTCGACGCCGGCCACAAGAAGCCCTGGGGCGTCATCGCGCTGGAGGTGGCCAGCTTCGCGGAGCGGTTCCATGACGCCTATTCCGGCGCCTGGGGCCGGCTGGATGCGCGGGCCGCCCAGGGCCGGGAGTTCTGGGTCAATTCCTGCGCCAGCTGCCACCCCGGTCCGGGCGCCACGTTCGGCGGCAGCAAGAGCGGGCAGGCCTTCCCCACCCTGGCGGCGCTCGCCGAGGTCAACGCCCCGTTCTTCCGCCGCTACGTGCGCCATCCCCAGGATCTCGTGGCGGTGGCGAAGATGGAGGGCCATCCCCACTATACCGACGCCCAGCTCGACGCCCTGATCGCCTTCATCACCGTCCAGGTCCCCTGAGGCGCGAAAAAAAAGGGCGGGGCCCGCGGCCCCGCCCCTTGGTCTGCTCCGGGCCGGCTCGGATCAGAAGTGATAGCGGAACGTGACGGAGGCGGAGATCGGCTTCCGGACGAAGATCGTGTCGTTGCCGGCAAAGCTGACGTCGATCGGGTCGAGGAGCCGGGCGTCCGTCAGGTTGGTGCCGTTGATCCGGACCTCCCAATCCTTGACGGCGTAGAAGACGTAGCCGTCGAGTTCGTACTCCCCGGGAATGTGCAGGGTGTCCTGGTCGTTGGCGTACTGGCGGCCGATGATCTGCGGCCCGATGCCGAACCCGAACCCGGAGGGATGCTTGTAGACCATGAAGAAGTTGGCCTGCACCTGCGGGATGCCGGGGGCCCGCATCCGCCCGGTCGGAGGGGAGTACGAGACGAAGTTCGGGCTCCCCAGCCCCGTGCCGCGCTTGCCGTCGATGATCATCGAGGTGGGATACGCATCGAGATAGTTGCCCGTCTCCTGGAAGAAGCTGTTCCCGTAGGCGGTGGCATCCTGGAAGGTGAAGTTGCCATTGAACGTCCAGGCCTTGCTCGGCTGGTAGACGGCGTCCAGCTCAAGGCCGTTGGTCTTGATCGGGAAGACCGCGCCCGTGATCTGGGAGCCGAACTTGATCTGCTGGAAGAGCGCCGCGCTGACGTAGAGGGTGTTGTGGAGGAAGCCCTGCTTGAAGCCGGCCTCGTAGAGCGTGCTGGTCGTCGTGAGCGAGTTGTCGAGGGACGTCTTCTTGTTGGCCGAGTCGCCATTGACGCCGAGCCCGCCGAAGTTGGAGGAGCCGAGCACCGCGTCGACGTGGTCGTAGGTCAGGTAGGCCGAGGACGACTCGGTCGGCTTCCACACCAGGCTGAGGAAGTAGGACTGGTCGACCTTCGTGTCCTTGACCGAATAGCCCTCGTAGCTCGTGTGGGTGCCGGCGAAGTCGGTGACGAAGATCGGGCTCGAGTGGCCCTTCGGGATGAAGACCGGCGTGGTCAGCGGGAAGAAGGTGAAATCGCTCTCGACGCCGGTCTGCACCACGGCGGGATTGGCCGTGTCCCCCGAGATGCTGTCGAGGCGGTAGCCGGGGATGAGCGAGACCTGCGGCCCGAGCTTGATCGAGTCCTGGATGAAGGCCGCCGTGTCGTAGATGTGCGAGTCCTGGTTGCCGCTGCTGCCGCCCGTGGACGGGCTGCTGGCGTTGCCGCTGTAGCCCGGGGCGCCCGGGATCGTGACGCCGCCGCCGAAGGTCTTGTTTTCGAGGAAATACCCCGGATAGAAGACCTTGGAGAGCGGCTGGCTCAGGTCGTAGAAGTTGAACGGCTCGGTGGTGAAGTCCTGGAACGAGATCAGCCGCTGGTAGCGAAAATCGACGCCGGTGATCACGCTCTGCGGGATCGGGCCCGAGGTGAAGTTGTCGTGGAACTCCAGGCGATCCTGGATGGATTGCTGGCGCGGCACATATTCGTCATAGCCGTAGGTCTCGAGCTTGTTGGACCGGCCCAGACCGAAATAGGTGTGGTTGACCAGCGAGGAATCCGGCGAAAGGTCCGCCGTCGCCTTGAGCTGGGTCTGGAAGAGCTTGGCGCGGGCGGTGTCCGTCGGCCCGATCAGCGAATCGTAGGCCGGCAGCTTGATCGTCTTGGCCGTGGCCTGCGTAACGGTGGAGAAAGCGCCGTCCGGGAAGGAGCCGAAGCCCGTGAAGGGGCCCTTGGGGGACACCGGGGCGGTGATGTCGAAGCCGAAGAAGGCGTTGGGCCCGCTCAGCGTGGCGAACGCCGGCCCGGCGACGTAGGTCCCGTGGTCGATGAACGCCTGCGTGACGCGGTTGGTGCCGGAGATCTCGTTGGTCCGGTCGCTGTACATCTGGGCCCACCATTCCAGCCTGAAGGTCTTGGTCGCCAGGTAGGTCAGGGCGAGGTAGCCGTCCTGCGTCTGGTCGTGGTCGTTGATGTAGTAGCCGGCGCCGTAGCGGCTGAGGTAGCTCACCCGGTAGGCCAGCTTGTCGCTGATGGGGCCGCCGAGGTCGATCGTGGCCTCCGGATTGGAATAGGAATGCCCGCTGGTCAGATAGCCCAGCGTGATGTCCGTGTCCCCGTGGTAGCGGTCGAAATAGGGCTGCTTCATCACGAAATCCACATAGCCGCCCGCCCCCTCGCCCTGCGGCCCGTAGACCGCCGAACCGGGCCCCTTTACGATGTCGACCGACTGCACGCCGTTGAAGCTGGGGGGCGTGCTGTTGCGCGAGAAGGGGATGACCTGCCCGTTCACATACATCTGGGAGAGGTCGCCGCGGATGAACGGCACCGCGGGGATGCCGTATTGCGCCGCCGAGTACACGCCGGGCGAGAACTGGCCGAAGTCCATGGCGTTCTTGACCATGCGGTCCTTCATCCACGCCTCGTTGATCGACGAGACCGAGCGCGGGGTGTCGAGGATGCTGGTGTTGTCGCCCATGACGTCGCCGATCGGCCGCACGGTCGGCAGGACCTGCTCGGTGACCGGGACGTCGCTCACGGTGAACTTCTCCATCGTGGTGATCGGGCCGTTCGCGTCGGTCGTCGTCGTGGTGGTGGTCGTCGTCGTGGTCGTCTGGGCGGACCCGATGGCCGGGGCGGCTCCCAGGAGGAGCAGAAGCCCGGTCAGCCGGGCCAGAGGGAGGTGTCGGTGATGCATGGTGTTGGTTGAAGGGTCGGCGGAGCAAAAAACGTGCCATGAGGTTGAAAGGTGGATACGGCAATGGTCAGGGTGCGGCCGCCGCCGCTTCGACCGGCTGGAAGCGGGCGTCGAAGACGTCCTCCACCCGCAGCGGATGGTCCAGCATCCCGATGCCGGCGAGCTGGCCGATCAGGCGCGCGATCCGGGCGGGGCTGATCCGGCCCACGCCCTCGCCCGCCGCCGGGTCGCCGGTGACCAGGTGATAGCGCTGCATCGCCTGCACGCTGAAATCCATGAAGGCCGGCTCCATCTTCGGGTTGAGCGAGGCAATGAGCGCGTTGGCGGCCGCGTGGTCGCCGCCGCTGTAGTCGCGCCAGCCGCGGATGGAGGCGGCGGTGAAGGCCCGCACGACGTCGGGATGCTCGTCGATGAAGGCGCGGCGCGTGTACCAGACGCGGTAGGGGGAAAACCCGCTGTCGGAAATCAGCAGGACCTCGGCGTCGGCCCCGCGCTGGCGGACATAGAACGGCTCATTGGTGACGAAGCATTGCTGGACGAACTTCGGGTCGCGCAGGAACCGGTCCATCCCGAAATCGAGGGGCGTGATCGACAGCTTGATGCCGTAGATCTTCTCCAGCACCTCGATGAAGGGGGAGCCGGGCAGGGTCATGATGTTGCGGCCGTCGAGGTCCTTGAAGGACCGGATGCCGCTGGCCCGGTGGTACATCAGCGCCTGCGGGTCCCGCTGCATCAGGGCGCCGACCATCACGAGCGGGATGCCGCGGCCGGCGGCGACGAGGACGTCGTTGCTGCTGCCCATCCCGAAGTCGGCGTGGGCGGTCGCGACGGATTGCTGCACGATTTGGCCGGGAACCGCCTGGCGGATCTCCACGTCGAGCCCGGCCTCCCGGTAGTAGCCCTTCGCCAGGGCCTCATAGAAGCCGCCGTGCTCCGGCTGGGCGTACCAGTCGGTCTGGAGCGAGACGTGGAAGAGTGCCGGCCCGGCGGCCGCCGGCGGCGGGCGGGCGCAACCGGCGAACGCAAAGGCGGCCGCCAGGGCCAGGCCCATCCACCCGCCCCGCGATCCATTCCGGTCCATTGGCGATCCTTTCAGCAGACGTCGGGCCAGTTGGCCCTCCGCCTGCTGGGTCATTACGCGGCGAAATAGGACGAAACAGCATGCATAAAGAATTCATCCATCCCTCCGGGCACCCGGAGCCGCGGGGGGCCTACTCTTCCGGGCTCAAGCTCGAGCTCGCCGGGGCCACCCTTCTCTTCGTCACCGGCCAGCTGGCGGTGGACGCCGGCGGACGGACGGTCGCGCCGGGCGACGTCACCGCGCAGACCGAGTTCGTCTTCCAGCTGATCGGCGCGATCCTCGCCGAGGCCGGGATGGGTTTCGACGACGTGGTCAAGGCGCAGACCTTCCTCACCGACATGGCCGACTTCGAAAAATATTCCGCGGTCCGCAACCGCCATTTCGCCCGCTCACGGCCGGTCAGCACCCTCCTCGAAGTCAAGGGGCTGGCCCGGAAGGACTGCGTCGTCGAGATCGAGGTCGTCGCCGCCAAGTGATGCCGGAACGCTCAGGCCGGCCCCGGCGTCGCGGCAAACGGATTGTGCGCGTAGGTCTTCATCTTGCCGGGATTGAGCAGGCCCTCCGGATCGACCTCGTGCTTCAGCGCCCGCTTGTCCGCGATGTTCGGGTGCCGGCCGCCCTCCTCGAGGAAGCAGGTGTGGGGATTGGCGATGAAGACGCCGATCTCGTCGCAGCAGCGCAGGATCTCCCGCAAGCGCTCCTCCGAGCGGAAATGCACCAGGGGGATCCCGCCCACGACGATGGCCTCAGGATTGAGATTCGCGGCATTCCCGCGCATCATCTTGGCGTTGCCCACGGTCCATTCGAGGTGCAGCAGGATCTCCCCCGGAAACCGCCGGCGCAGCTCGGTGAACTGCTCCCGGAAATTGGTCCCGAACCCCGACTGCAGGTAGGTGAAGGCGGGGTCGCCCTTGATCGCCCAGAGCGTCGTGTGGTTCCACGTGTAATCGGTGATGAAAGGTGGGCGCGGCGGATCGGTCAGCGGCGTCCGGTAGACGCAGGCGATGCCGGCCGCCTCGGCCGACGCGACGGCCTCGGCCGCCTGCGCCCGGTCGAGCAGCAGGAACGTCACCGCCTCCCCGGGGCGCAGGTGCCGCTGCAGCGGCTTGAAAAACGAGGGGATCGGCCATTCGAACTGGGTCACCAGCCGCTTGCGCCAGTCGCCGCGGCGGGCGGCGGCGTCCGTCCAACCGAGCAGCCGCTCCCAATCCGGGGCGCTGAATATCATCTGCTCATACTCGACCTTCGGCGCCAGGCGGACCTCGATCTCGACCATGAGGCCGGTCGTGCCGTAGGTGTGGAGGGCCCGGAGCGAATCGGCCTCCTCCAGGCGGACGAGGCGCGGCGCCTCCTCGCAGGTCAGCAGCGTCAGGGACTTCACGTTGCCCGGCGCATTGTTGCCGCCCCAGGTGATCGAGCCGATGCCGCCCGAGCCCCCGCCGAGGAAGCCCCCCATCGTGCACTTGACCCAGGTCGACGGCATGCAGCGCAGCTCCCAGCCGGCGGCCCGCGCTGCCGTCTCGATGGTCCCCAGCCGCGCGCCGGGCTCGACGCGCGCCACGCCCCCGTCGAGGGACAGGATCCGGTCGAGGCGGGAGAGGTCGAGGACGGCGCCGCCGTACAGCGGGATGCACTGGCCGTAGTTGCCCGTGCCGGCCCCGCGGGCCGTGACCGGGACCCGCGCGCGGCAGCACGCGGCCACCACCGCCGTGGCCTCGGCCACCGTGCCGGGGCGCACGATCGCGTCCGCGCGCTTGGCCTCGAGCTGCGCGCGCAGGACCGGCGAATACCAGTAAAAATCCTTCGAGAGCTTCTCCAGGGCGTCGCCCGCCGCGATCACCTGGTCGGCGCCGACCAGGTTGCGCAATTCGGCCAGCAGGGGTTCGGTCAGCGTCGGCATCGTCAAGGACCTGCGGGGAGCAGGATTTCTGCCAGCGCGGTTTTCGTCTCGTGACCCTTTTCCAAACGGACTAACTGCCTCCCATGCTCCTGCTCCGCCGCGCCCGCGTGCCCGCCGCGCTCCTGCCGCCCGGCCTGGCGACGGCCGTCGACCCGCTCGAGCCTTCGGTGCTCTGCGACATCCGGATCGACGGCCACCGGATCGCGGCCGTCACCGCCGCCGGGCCGGCCGCGCCCGGGCTCGACGCGGAGGGAGCGCTCGTCCTGCCCGGGCTCGTGGACGCGCACGTCCATCTCGACAAGGCCCACACCTGGTTCCGGGCCCCGAACCGGAGCGGCACCTTCGCCGAGGCCCTCGAGGTCCTCGCGCGCGACAAGGAGCACTGGTCCCGGACGGACCTGCTCCGCCGGGCCGACTTCGCCCTGCGCTGCGCCTGGGCCCACGGCACGGCGATCGTCCGCACCCACGTCGACACGGGCCTGCCCTGGGCCGAGACCAGCCATGCGGCGATGGCCGAGCTGCGCGAACGGTGGCGGGGCCGGATCGAGCTGCAAACGGTGCCGCTCTGCCGCGGCGACGACTATGCGAGCCCCGCCGGCGAGGCGCTGGCCGACCTCGCCCTGCGCCACGGCGCCTGCGCGCTCGGAGGCTTCTTCCTGATGTCGGCCGAATTGCCCCGCCAGCTCGACCGGCTCCTGGCGATCGCGCGGGACCGGGCGGTCGGGATCGATCTCCACGTCGACGAGAACGGCAACCCCCGGGCGGAGGTGATGCGCGCGGTGGCCGAGGCGGTGCTGCGCGCCGGCTTTCCCCACCCCGTCGTCTGCGGGCACGGCTGCAGCCTGGCAGTCCAGGACCCGGCCCGCCAGCGCTCGACCCTCGCCCTCCTGCGGGAGGCGCGGATCGGCGTCATTTCCCTGCCGCTCTGCAACGTCTACCTCCAGGACCGCCGCGCCGAGGGGTTTCCCCGGACGCCGCAGTGGCGGGGCATCACGCTGATCCGGGACCTGCTCGATGCGGGCGTGCCCGTCGCCTGCGCCAGCGACAACGTGCGCGATGCCTTCTATGCCTTCGGTGACTTCGACCTCCTCGAGGTGTACGCCCACAGCCTGCAGCTCGCCCACCTCGACGCGCAGCTGGCCGAATCCATCCGGGTCGTCACGAGCACGGCGGCGGACCTGGTCGGCCGGCCGGAATCCGGCCGCATCGCGCCGGGCGCCCCCGCCTCTCTCGTCATCCTTCCCGCCCATTCCTTCAGCGAGCTGCTCAGCCGGCCCGGCGCGCCGCGCCGCCGGCTCGACGGGGAGACGCTCCACGCGCCCCTGCCGCCCGCCTACGCCGAGCTGGCCGGCTGAGGCTGGCCCCGTTCCTGCTGATTTTGGGCCCGACGCGCCATGCCTATCCGCCTCTGCAAGATCGCCGTGGTGGCGAACTCGTTTCTCTTCCTCGCCCTGGTCGTGTTCAACAACACGACGGACTCGAACTCGAACTACCAGTTCGTCCGGCACGTCCTGAGCATGGACACCACTTTTCCCGGCAATGCCGGAATGTGGCGGGCGATCACGTCACCCGGCCTCCACAAGGCCTTCTACGCCTCGATCATCCTCTGGGAGGCCGTTTCGGCCGCCCTGCTGGGGGCGGGGGTCTGGCGCCTCATCCGGGCCCGGGCGGCCGCCGCCGCCGAGTGGCGGCGGGCCAAGACCCTGGCGGCCGTGGGCCTCACGCTCAGCCTCACGCAGTGGTACTTCGCCTTCGTCTCCGTCGGGGGCGAATGGTTCCTCATGTGGCAGTCCCGGATCTGGAACGGGCAGGAGGCGGCCTTTCGGATGTTCACGATGATGGCCCTCAGCCTGATCCTGCTCTGCCTGCCCGACGGGGAACTCGCGCCATGAGCTCCGCGATCCCTCCGCTGTGCGAGGCGGATGACGCCACGTTCTGGCCCTGGTTTTCGTCGCCCGCGCTGGCCGCCTGGCCCGACCGCCCGCGCACGGTCGTCGTCCTCCCGCTCGCGGGCCTGGCGGACTGGGGCCTCGGTCATCCGCTGGACGCCGAGGAGACGGTCCTGCTGCAGGTCCTGGCCGGGGCCTCCCGGCGCCGCCCGCCGGATCGCCGGCTGCTCGTCCTGCCGCCGCTCCGCTTCGTCGCGGGCCCGGCACCCGGCTGCGCCTTTGCGATCGAGCCGCCGGCCGCCCAGGCCCAGATCGCCGAGGTCGCCGCCTCCGTGGGCGCCGCCGGGTTCCGGCGGATCGTCCTTTTCAACGCCAGCCCGTGGAACGAGGAGGTGTGCGCCGCGGCTGCCCGCGACCTGCGCGTGGGGCGGGGACTGCACATGTTCTGCATCAACCTGGGATCGATCGGGATCGATTTTCATCCCGTCCGGAGCCGCGACCGGCGGCGCGTGCAGACCCTGGTCACCGCGCTGACCGGCCGGAGCCCGGAAGCCCCGCCGCCGGGCGAGCCGCCGCCGCCCCGCTGGGGCGAAGAGACCGTGACACCGCTCGCCGGCCCGGCCGTGGCACTGGAACCGGCCCGCCTCGAGGGCGCCGCCACGCTGGCGGCCACGGCGGACCGGCTCGCGGCCCTCCTCGGCGAGGTCGGGGCGCGCGACGCCCTGCGGTCCGACGGCCGGATCGACTGGTCATGACCTTCCCCTCCTATCGCGGGCGCTACCTGCCGGCGATGACGCCGCGCCAGATCGCGGCCCTGCCCGACAAGGCCTGGGCTCCCCTGATCGTGACGACCGGGGCGATCGAGCAGCACGGCCCCCACCTGCCGGTCGCGGTCGACGCGCTGATGGGCCAGGTCTGGCTCAGCCTCGCCCTGGCCCGGCTGCCCGCGGACGCGTCCTGCTATGTCGCCCCGCCCATCACGATCGGCAAGAGCAACGAGCACACGGGCTTCCCCGGCACGCTCATCATCGGCAAGGACACCCTGCGGACCCTGCTCCTCGCCGTGGCCGCGCAGGCGCAGGCCTGGGGCTTCCGGAATCTCGCCGTGATCAACACCCACGGCGGCAACACCGCCGTGATCGCTACCACCCTCCGCGAAATCCGCGCCCGCCATGGCCTCCGGGCGGACGTCCTAGCAACCAAGGTCGACCTCGGAATCAGCGCGCAGGAGGCGGCCTACGGCATCCACGCGGGGGAGGTCGAGACCTCATGGATGCTCGCCGCCGCCGGCGCCCTCGTCCAATTGGAGAAGGCGGTCTGCGAGTACCCCGCCCACCTGACGGATCCCGGCGAACTTCGGCCCGTGGTGGCTCCCGCCACCGTTGCGTGGGCCACCCGCGACCTCTCGGTTTCCGGCATCATGGGCAACGCGCCGGCCGCCACCGCGGAAAAGGGGCGCCGGTGGCTGGAGGCGGGCGCGACCGCCCTGGCCGAAGCCATCGCCGCCGTCGGCCGCGCCGCCCGGAATCCGCCGGGTTAAGGCGGCGTGTCGCGATACCTGTCCCAATGGCGGGTCAGCTCGTTCACGACGACGCTGCCCACGACATAGGCTGACTGGAACGCCTCGCGCATCGCGAGGTAGGCCTTGCCCGTGCCATACTGCAGGCTCTCGGCGGCCGTCACCCCCGGCCGGGGGAGGCAGTAGTCGCTCGCCGTGCGCAGCACCAGGACCCGGCTCAAATCCACCCGACCTCCCTGGGCGAGGAAGGTCATCGACTGCATGAAACCGCTGTCCTCGCAGGCGGTGGTCGTGAACGTGCCCTGGTTTTTCGTGTAGAGCCGCACCCATCGCCGCGCCCATTGGGTGGCCAGGGCGCCCTGCCAGTAGGTGGCGGAGGCCAGGGTGTCGCCCAGGAGGACGAAGGGCGGCCGCCGGGCTTCGGGAAAATCGGTGAAATGCGCCCGATAGGTCCGCATCGCCGCCGAATCCGGGATCGGAGTGTGCCGCGTCAGTTCGAAGGCCCAGTGCACCAGCCGGGAATTCAGGTGATAGACCTGCCCGATGTCCGGCCCCAGCGGATCCGAGGGACTGCTGCCGTCCCAGGGGATGTGGCCGTCAGGCCAGCCGGCGGGGATCTCCCTCGAATCCACGAAATTGTCGAGGTCGCCATCGACCACCCATTCGGCCCAGGCCGCGCTGGCCAGCGACGCGCGCTGCGGATCGACGCCCGCGATGCCCGCCAGGATCCAGTAGGCGTGGGTCAGGTCGAAGCGCGGGTCCAGTCCGAGCGCCATGGTCGAGGCCGCGGCCCGGGCCGTGGCCATCCCGGTCATGAGCTCGAGAACGCCGTCGTCGTTGAGCCGCACGGAATGAAAGCCCGCCGGCAGCGGCAGGACCTGGTCGAGCCGGAGGCCCCGGATCCAGCGCACCCCCTCGCCCTCGGTGAGCCCGGTCCCGTGCGGATCATTGCTCTCCTCGAAGGTCGTCATCACCACCACCCGGATCGGCCGCGGCGCCGCCCGACCGGCGCAGGCGAGGGCGGCGGCGAGGAGAATCCGGCCGAAAATTCTCACGAGCATGGGTCCGCCCAGCAGGCGACGGGCCAGAAAATGATTTGCGCCGCCCCGCCCCGCCCGCCCTGCTGGCGATCGTGCATTCCAAGCCGACGCTCCTCACCTGGATCACCTGCGACGGCGTCCATATCGACCCCGGCTCGGGCAAGCACACCCTCCTGGGGGTCTTCTCCAACATCCAGGCGCGGCACTTCCCCGTCACCCATCCCCTGATGGTCTGGTTCCTCACCCTCACCGACTGCGCCGCCGGTCCGCACCAGATGCGGATCTCCATGGGCACCAACCCGACCCAGCTCCAGCCGCTGATCGAGCGCCCGTTCGAGTCCCAGAGCCCGCTCCATCGCATCAATCTGATCAACGAGATCCGCAATTTCACGTTCCCGGGACCCGCCGAGTATTCCCTCCTCGTCGAGATCGACGAGGAGCCCCTGCTCGCCACCAGCGTGACCGTGACGACCGCCTGAACCCGGACCGACCTTTTCGCATGCCCACCGTCCGCTCCGCCCTCATCATCGGCTCCGTCGCGATCGACCGGGTCGCCACTCCCTTCGCCCAGAGCGACCGAATCCTGGGAGGCGCCGCGACCTACGCGGCCATCGCCGCCAGCTATTTCGCTCCGACCCGGCTGGTGGGCGTCGTCGGGTCGGATTTTCCCCCGGCCTTCATCCGCCGCCTGCGGCGGCACGGCATCGACCTGGCGGGGCTGCAGACCGACACGACGGGCAGGACGTTCTACTGGTCGGGGCGCTACCGGGAGCATTTCGAGGGGCGCGACACGCTCGAGGTCCAGCTCAACGTCTTCGAGAAGTTCTCCCCCGTCCTGCCCGACGCGTACCGGGACACGCCCTTCGTCATGCTCGGCAACATCCAGCCCTCGCTGCAGAACCACGTCATCGACCAGCTGGCGGGGAAGAGGAAGCCCTTCATCCTCGCGGACACCTTCGACCTCTGGATCCACACCGCCAGGCCGGAGCTCGACCGGCTGCTGAAGCGGCTCGATCTCTTCGTCATCAACGAGGAGGAGTCCCTCCTCATGACCGGCGAGCGCAACCTCGTCCTGGCGGGCCGCCACCTGCGCCGGATGGGTCCGCGCACCGTGGTCATCAAGAAGGGCGGCCACGGCTCGCTCCTCTTCCATGCCGACGGCTACTTCGCGGTCTCCGCCTATCCCGTCACCAAGCTGGTCGACCCGACCGGCGCCGGCGACAGCTACGCGGGGGCGATGATCGGCTACCTCGCCTCCGTCAACCGGACCGACTTCGCCGCCATGAAGAAGGCCGTCGCCTACGCCACCGCCGTCTCGAGCCTCACGGTCGAGAGCTTCAGCGTCGACCGGCTCTCCGGCGCCGGACGCAAGGCCATCGATGCCCGCTACCGGGAGCTGGTGAAGATCACGCGTTTCTAACAGAATACTGACCAAGGGCTTCCGGTTGGCTGGATTTTGCGCGGCAGGTCTGCTTTAATGGTCGTCCTATGTCCGCCAACTTCGACGCCATGGTGATCGATCTCGGCCGCCGCGCCCGCGCGGCGTCGCTGGCGCTGGCGAACGTCCCGACGGCGGCGAAGAACAACGCCCTGCAGCGGCTGGCGGACCTGATCCTCTCCTCCTCCGCTGCGATCCTGGAAGCCAATCGCCAGGATCTCGACGGCGCCAAGGCGGCCGGACTCGCCGCGGCGCAGATGGACCGGCTGACCCTCGACGAGGCGCGCCTGAAGAAGCTCGCCGCTTCCGTCCGCGAGGTGGCGGCCCTCCCCGATCCCGTGGGCACCGTGCTCGAGGAATGGACCCGCCCGAACGGCCTGCGCTTCCAGAAGGTGCGCGTGCCGATCGGCGTCATCGGCATCATCTACGAGGCCCGGCCCAACGTGACGATCGACTGCGCCATCCTCTGCCTGAAGGCCGGGAACGCCGCGATCCTGCGCGGCGGCAAGGAGATCTTCCACACGAACCAGGTGCTGG
>CAZKAH010000054.1:12342-20036 GCA_964550715.1 uncultured Opitutaceae bacterium | reverse complement strand
GCCGCGGGTCCAGCGGCCGGCGGGAAAGTTGCGTCCGGCGAGGGTGGAGATGTCGGCGATGGTCATGGGTGAGGAAGGAGTGAAGGTGATTCCCCGACTACCCGGCAAGTCCCGATCGCACGAGCAGCGCCTGCAGGTCCGGGTCCCGGCCCATGAAGTCCCGGAAGAGCTCGGCCGGGTCGGCGCCGTTGCCCCGGCTCAGCACCTTGGCGACGAATTCCGCGCCGACCCGGGGGTTGAAGAGCCCCTCGCGCCGGAACCGGGTGAACGCGTCGGCCTCGAGGACCTCCGCCCACTTGTAGGAGTAGTAGCCGGCGGCATAGCCGACCGGATCAGAGAACAGGTGGGTGAACCGCTTCACGATCGTCGGCGCGGGCGGCCGCGTCGGGATCAGGCAGTCGGCGACGGCCGCGCGCGCCCTGGGCTCGACGTCCGGCTCGCCGGCAAATTCCGCGGCGCGGACGTGCAGGAGGAGGTCCATCTTCGCGAGCGCGATCTGCCGCATCGTCGCCGTCGCCGAGCGGAAATTCCGGGCGGCGATCATCTTGGCGAACAGTTCCTCCGGGATCACCGCCCCGGTCTCGTGGTGCCGCGCGAAGAGGTCGAGGCTGTCCCGCTCCCAGCACCAGTTCTCCATGATCTGGGAGGGCAGCTCGACGAAGTCCCAGGCCACGTTCACGCCGTTGAGCGACTTGATCTCCACCTCGCCCAGGAGGTGGTGCAGCAGGTGCCCGAACTCATGGAAGATCGTCTCCACCTCGTGGTGGGTGAGGAGAGCCGGCCGGCCGGCCGAGGGCGGCGTCAGGTTGCCGCAGATCAGCCCGAGGTGCGGGGCCCGGGTCCCGTCGGGCCGGGGTCCCCCGGTCAGGAGGTAGTTCATCCACGCGCCGCCCCGCTTGGACTCGCGCGGATGCCAGTCGGCGTAGAAGGAGCCGACGTGGCGGCCGGCCCCGTCGTGCACCTCGTAGAACTTCACCTCGGGATGCCAGGTCTCGACGCCCGGGTGCTCGACGATCTTCAGGCTGAAGACCCGGGCCGCCAGTTCGAAGAGCCCCGCGATCACGCGCTCCATCGGAAAGTAGGGCCGCAGCGCCTCCGCGTCGAAATCGTAGCGGGCCCGCCGCAGCTTCTCGGCGCGGTAGGCCAGCTCCCAGGGCGCCAGCGGCCCGGGCGCGGGCCGGTGCGCCGACTCCTCCAACTCGCGGCACTCGCGAGTGAAGGCGGCCACGCAGCGACCCCGGAGGTCGTCGAGGAAGGCCAGCGCCCGCGCCCCGGACTTGGCCATCCGCCGCTCCAGCACCAGGTCCGCGAAATGCCCGCGGCCGAGGAGCGCGGCCTTCTCGGCCCGCAGCGCCAGGATCCGGGGCAGCAGGGCGGTGTTGTCGTGCGGCGGCTGGGCGCCGACGGCCACCGCCGCCCGCCACATCTCCGCCCGCAGGCCGTCGTCGTCCAGGTAGGTGAGAAAGGGTTCCTGCGACGGGCCGTGCAGCGTGAAGCGCCAGGCGGGCCGCTCCGCCGAGCCCAGGCCTTTCGCGGTCGCGGCCTGGTGCGCCGCCGCCTTGGCGTGCGCCGGCAGGCCGCCCAGCCGGGCCTCCTCCTCCACCACGAGCTGCCAGGCATTGGTGGCATCGAGGATGTTCTCGGAAAACTTCTGGGTGACCTGGGCCAGTTCGCTCTGCAGCGCCTCGAGCCGGGCCCGGGGCTCCGGCGCGAGGTCCGCGCCGGCTTGCCGGAACTCGGCCGTCGTCTCTTCAAGGAACCGTCGGTGGACACCGCGGAGGGTCGCGGCCCCCGGGGACTCCGCGAACGCCTTCAGCCGCCGCCAAAGCTCGGGATTGAGCGGAATCCGGGCATAGAAGGCGGACACCTTGGGCAGCATGGCGTTGTGCGCCGCCCGCAGCGCGGGCGAATCTGCCACGGATTGCAGGTGCGTGACCTTCGCCCAGGCGGCGTTGAGTTCCTCCGTGGCGGCTTCGAGCGCTAGGAAGCTATTCTCCCAGGTCAGGGCTCCCAGGTCGCGGCCGGCAATAGCGTCTATGGCCGTCTGAGCGCGGGCCAGCGCCAGCTCAAGGTCGGGTTCAACCTGCTCGGGGGTCAGGCTGGACCAGCGGATCGCGAACGAGGAATCGAGGAAGGGATGCGGCATTGCGGAGGTGAAATCTAGGCGACTCGACGAGCGCTGCACGAGCAGGAAGCAGAAGTTGCTATCTTCCCGGCAATACGAGGCTTGGATTCACCCGGATCTATCTTTCTTGATTTCTTCCACTTGGCACTTATTTCTTGGCAGAAATGAAGAAGATCAAGATCGGCACCCAGATGGATGAACGGATCTTTAGGTCATTGAAGGTCACCGCCGCGCGCGAAAACAAGCCGATTGGGATCCTGCTTGAAGAAGCTGTGGCCGAATACATTACCCGCCATCGCCCTCGCCAGGGAAAGAGCGGGCTCCGGCGGTTTCTGGAAAGCCCTCGGGCCCTGATATCCGACGAGGCTTTCCGCCAGATCCTGCAGGCGGACTATTTCGAGCAATGAGCCTCGCTCAAGTGCCGGTTGGATCCACCGTCCTGGTGGACGCCAACATCCTGCTCTATCATGCCCGGGGCGCCTCCGCCGAGGCTTCGGCCTTTTTGGAGAGATGCTGCGAGGGCGACATCACGGGGGTGATAACCTCCATCGTTCTCGCGGAGTTTTGCCATCGCCGGATGATGATTGAGGCCAATCAGGCCGGACTCGCTTCCTCCAATCCCGCCCGGACCCTGGGACAACGGCCTGAGCTGGTCCGCAGCCTTTCCGCGTATGCCGAAGACATGAGAAACCTGATCGACGGCGGACTCTTTTTTGAAGCCGTCCTCAAGGAGGATTTCTTCCTGGCCCTGGAGTATCAGCACCGCCACGCCCTGCTGACCAACGACAGCCTCAACCTGGCGGTAGCCCGCCGGCTGGCGATCAAGGACATCGCCTCAGCCGACCGAAACTTCGATGCGTTGCCCGATCTCGCCGTGCACCACCCCGCGGATCTCGCGGTCGGTTGAGGCGGCCTATTCGGCTTCAAACCGGTAGAAATGCCAGCGGGCGGGCACGCCCGCGCTGGTCCGGTGGCGGTCCTCATATTCCCGAAGCAGTCGGCGCAGCCGCGTCGGCGGCAATCGCCGGAGCGGTGCGGCCCCCGTTCCGTGGAGCGACCGCAAAAACACCGCCGCCGAAGGATGGTAGAGAACCCGGCGCTCCATGCCATCCCGGCGCAGTCCCAAACCCGCCGCCTTGAGCACCGCTCTCCATTCTTCCCGTGTACGCCAGCGCAACGGCGGCTGCCCGGCGAGGACGCTCCATTCCTCCAGGCTGCCCGCCACAAAGAACCCGGCCAGCACCCGCCCGCCCGGGGCGAGGCGCTTGCGCCAAGCCGTCAGCGCCGCCACCGGATCCTCCAGCCACTGCAGCATGCTGCTCGAAAAAATCCAATCCCAGGGGCCGGCGACGGGCCGTTCCGCCGCCATGGTCCGCCAGGTCGCTGCGGGCCAGGCCGCCCGGCCGGCGGCGCACATCGCCCGGGAGCCGTCCGTCGCCAGCAGCGGCCCCTCCCAGGGCAGCAGCCGGCGCGTGAACACCCCCGGCCCCGCGCCGATCTCGAGCGCCCGCCCCTTCCGGTCCGCCGGCAGCCATTCCGCCAGCCACCCGGCCAGCTCTTCCTGCACGCCCGCATGGGCGAGGTAAGTGGGCGCCATCCGCTCGAAACTCGCGATGACCTCCGTCATTTCAGTCCTTGCGCCCAGGATTCAATCAGCCGCCGGGGATGGTGAGTTCCGCCAGCGACGATGGCAATGGCCGGATCGAGCGTGTTGAGCCGGCCCGCATCGAGCAGGGAGTCATCCGCCCCGCACCAGGCCTTCCAGCCGGCGGGCAGCGGCGGCTCGACGCGGTCCTTTTCCAGCCGCTCCAGGCCCCAGAGGAGGTTTTCCGGCGTTCCGGGGGGGTGCCCCGCGGGCACGTGCAGGACCGCCCGCTCGTAAAAATCCGCGACGGCCGCGAGCGGCTCGTGCCGAAGCCACCGCGTGAGCTTCCGGACTTGGGTCCGCGAGATCCGGCCACCCAGTCCTTCCTCGCTCGCGAAGGCGAAGATCGGCGCGAGGAGGGCGACCCGCCGATTCGCGAAGTTCGATGCATCGGCCAGCAGGAGGAGGCTCCCGAGCGAATATCCCACCGTCCAATCGAACGGACCGGCTCGCCCGATCTCCTCCACCGCCTCCGGACCGGCGACGAAGAAGGCGTGCTCGGCCCCGGGCAACGCCGTCCGGGCGATGGGGGCGAACCAGGATTCCGGGGCGGCCCAGCCCATCAGCCAGCCGACCCTCATCGCGCTTTCCTCCACCGCTCCATCTCCGCGAGGACGCGCCCCGCGTCCACCGGGCGGAACGTGCGCTTGAGGGAGAAGCGCAGCCGGCTCGTGCCGGCCGGCACCGTCGGCGGCCGCACCGCGCCGGCGAGAATGCCCGCCGCCCGAAGGAAATCCGCCAGCGACAGGGCGCCGGCCTCGTCATCGAGCCGCACCGGGACAATCGGCGACTCCCCCTCCGGCACGGACCACCGGGCGGCGCGCAGCGCCGCGCGAAACGACCGCGAGGCGGCGTGCCACTGGGACTGAGCAGGGGCGAGCGCCCGGATCCGCCCGAGGGCGGCGCCAGCCGCCGCGGCATTGGCCGGGGGGATCGCCGTCGAGTAGATGAATTCACCCGCCAGGTTGACGAGGAAGTCGCGCACCGCCTCGTCGCGAAAGAGCGTGTAGGCCCCGCCCGACGCCAGGGCCTTGCCCAGCGTGCCCACCAGGACGTCCACCTCCGCCTCCACGCCGGTCGCGCGGGCCAATCCCGCCCCCTCCGGGCCGTACCAGCCCAGGGCATGCGCCTCGTCAAGGATCCAGCAGAAGCCGTGGCGCCGCTTCAGCTCGGCCAGACGCGGGAGGTCGGGGGTGTCGCCGTCCATGCTGAAGACGCTTTCGGTCACGACGAAGATCGGCCGGGCCGGGTTGGCCCCCCGCTCGTCGGCCAGCCGCCGCTCGAGTTCGTCCAGGCCGAGGTGCCCGTAGCGCTGCACCCGCGCGCCGCTCCGCAGCATGCCCGCGACGATGCTGGCATGGACCAACCGGTCGGCCAAGATGAGGTCGCCCCGGCGCGGCAGCGTCCCGAGCACGGCGGAATTCGCGGCGTAGCCGCTGGTCCACAAGAGCCCGCAGGGAAACCGGTGCCAGGCTTCGAGCGCCTCCACCAGCCGGGCGTGCGGCTCGCGCCAGCCGGTGATGAGGGGCGAGGCCGCGGCCGAGGCGCCATGCTCCCCGGCGGCCAGCGCGGCCGCTGCCGTCACGGCCGGATCGCGCGCCAGGTCGAGATAGTCGTTGTCCGCGAGATTGAGTTCTCCGGCCGCCGGCGCCGTCACGCGGAGCCGCCGGCGCAGGTGCTTGTCTTCGCGCTCCGCCAGCTCGGAGCGGCAGCGGTCGAGCCAGGAGAGCTTCGGCCCGGGGGCGGCGCCGAGGCCGGCCGAGCCCGCCAGCGTGGCGATCCGGTCCCAGACGGCCGCGGGATTCGCCGGCGCCTGCGCCCGGTGGTGCTGCTCCGCCCACAGCGGCACCCCGGCCGCCCGCAGCCCGCCGCGATTCGACTCGGCCACCGCGGCGCCCACCGCCTCCGTCGCGTTCAGCCACACGCCCGCCAACAGGTCCGCCGACGCGGCCCGCGCGTGGGCCAGCCGGCCCTGGTTGATGGCACCGAGCCGGTCGGGCACCACGATCACCACCGCCTGGGCGCCAATCGCCACGGCAAAGTCCGCCCAATCCCGCCCGCGGTCGTCCACGGGCGTGGCGATCCCGCCGGCGCCTTCGCAGATCCGGATGTCGCAATCCGCCAGCGCCCCCAGTTTTTCCCGCAGTCCCTCGAGGGACAGCGCCTGCCCCTCGGCCGCGGCGGCCGCGGCCGGCGAGAGCGGGGCCGCCAGCGACAGCAGGGTGAAGTTAGGCAGGCCGCCCCCGGCCAACCGCGCGGCGCGGGCGGCGTCCCCCTCCCCCTGCGGCAGGGCGTCCGCCCCGGTTTCCACCACCTTGACGATCTGGACCCGCGCGCCGCGCACCGTGCAGAGCCGCGCGAGCGCGGCCACGACCTGGGTCTTGCCCACGCCCGTGTCCGAACCGGTTACAAGGATCGTCCTCAAACCGCGCAGGCGGCCTTCTCCGGGACCGGTGCCGCCAGGGGGTGCATCCCGAGCCGCCCCAGGAGGCGCATGTCGTCGGACCGCTCGGGATTGGGCGTCGTCAGCAGCTTGTCCCCGAGGAAGATGCTGTTCGCGCCCGCGATGAAGCAGAGGGCCTGCAGCTCGTCGCTCATCGCCGTGCGGCCGGCGGAAAGCCGCACCATCGCGCGCGGCATCAGGATCCGCGCCACCGCGATGATCCGGACAAACTCGAAGGGTTCCACCGGCGCCGATTTCTGGAGCGGCGTGCCGGCCACCGGCACGAGCGCGTTGATCGGCACGGAGTCGGGCTGCGGGTCGAGGCTGGCGAGCTCGGCGAGGAGCTTCAGGCGGTCGTCCACGCTCTCGCCCATGCCGAGGATCCCGCCGGAGCAGACCTCGAGGCCGGCGGAACGCACGGCGGCCAGCGTCGCGAGCCGGTCGTCGTAGGTCCGCGTGCTGATGATCTCCGGGTAGAACTCGCGGGAGGTGTCCAGGTTGTGGTTGTAGACGCTGCAGCCCGCCTCCTTGAGCCGGGCGGCCTGCGGCCCCGTCAGCATCCCCAGCGTGCAGCAGACCTGCAGCCCCATGCCCGAGACCTCGCGCACCGTGGCGAGGACGGAATCGAACTGCGCGCCGTCGCGCACCTCGCGCCAGGCCGCGCCCATGCAAAAGCGCGAGGCGCCGCCGGCCAGCGCCGCGCGGGCCGCGGCGCTGATCGATGCCTCGTCCATCAGCGCCTCGGCCTCGAGGCCGGTGTCGTAGTGGGCCGACTGCGGACAGTACTTGCAGTCTTCCGGACAGCGGCCGGTCTTGATCGACTGGAGCGTGCAGAGCTGCACGCCGGCCGGATCATGGTGCCGGCGCTGCGTCTCCTGGGCGCGGAAGATCAGTTCCGGCAGGGGCAGTTCGTAGAGGGAGCGGATCTCAGGGAGGGAGGGCATGGGATTAGAGGATGTCTTCGATCGAAAGGAGCGTACGGCGGGCCAGTTCGCCCAGTTCTTTTTCCGTCAGGCAGAGGGGCGGCACGAGCAGGAGTGAGTCGCCGAGCGGCCGGAGGAGAAGGCCGTGCTCCCGCGCCCGCAGGCACACCGCGAGGCCGGTGCGTCGGGCCGGATCGGGCGCGGCCAGGTCGAGCGCCGCGGTCAGCCCGCGCTGCCGGATCTCGCGAATGGCCGCATGACCCGAGAAGGCCTCGTCCAGCAGCCGTCCGAAGCATGCGATCCGCGCGGCGAGCGCGCCGCCGGCGATCAGCGGGCGCAGCTTGCGGATGTTCTCGAGCGCCACTGCCGCCGCCAGGGGATTGCCGGTAAACGTGTGGCCATGGAAGAAAGCCTTGCCGCTTTCATATGAGCCGAGGAAGGCGGCATGGATCTCCTCGCGCGCCAGCGTGGCCGCCAGCGGCAGGTATCCCGCCGTCAGGCCCTTGGCCAGGCACAGGAAGTCCGGCGTCACGCCCTCCTCCGCGCAGACGAGCATCG
>CAZKAH010000054.1:0-12242 GCA_964550715.1 uncultured Opitutaceae bacterium | reverse complement strand
TCCCGGCATTCCGGGGCGGGGAAATGCACGGCGGGAAAGCACCAGGGCCGGAAGCGCGCGTGGAAGAGGCCGCTGTCGCCCGCCGCCATCGCCCCGAAGGTGTCGCCATGGTAGCCGCCGGCCAGCCCAATGACGCCGGTTTTCTCCGGCCGGCCGGTCAGCTGCCAGTACTGGAAGGAGAGCTTGAGCGCCACCTCGACGGCGCCCGCCCCGTTGTCGCTGAAGAAGACCCGGTCCAGGCCGGCCGGGGCCAGGCCCGCGAGCTCGGCGGCCAGCTCCGCCCCGACCGGGTGCGTGAGCCCGAGCATCGTGGAATGCGCGACCCGGTCCAGCTGGCGCCGGAGGGCGGCATTGAGGTCCGGATCGTTGTGGCCATGGACATTGGTCCAGACCGAGGCATTGCCATCGAGGTAGGTCCGTCCCTCCGTATCGGTGAGCCACCCGCCCTGGCCTTGGGCGATCGCGAGGGGCGGCAGGCCGGCGTATTCCTGCATCTGCGTAAACGGATGCCAGACATGCCGCAGGTCCGCGGCATGCGCGCGTGCGCCCTCGGCGCTCAGCGGCGGCAAATCCGTTTCTGTCACCAAGGGAAGGCTCTTCCGCCCACCCGCCAAGACAAGCCTTATGTTAAGGGGCAACCGCCCCTTCCATTAACAAGGCCTATTCCTTATCTCCGTCGTCACCAATGGCTTCTACCGGGCAGCCCTCCAGGGCCTCCATGCAGAGGGCCACATCCTCATCGGTCGTCGGCTGCTTGAAGACGAAGGAATGGCCGCCCTCGTCGCTGCGCGTGAAGAAATTCGGCGCGGTTTCCCGGCAGAGATCGCAATCGATGCACTGCTGGTCCACGTAGAACTTCCCACCGATGTTCGTCGGCCATTTGTCAGCTTTGTTTGCCATGAATATGAGAGAACAGCAAAGCAAGCCCTGGGGGCTGCGTCAAGCCGTAGGAGCGGGAAGGCCGTGTCCAAATTTGCCGGAAAGGGCACGACCGGGAGGGTCAATGGATGAAATCGTTCCGACCCCTTACCGTGATTTCCCCGGAAAAGACCGGAGCCGTGCCGCCGAGCCTCGCCGGGTTCGCCCCGATTTCCACGGCCGCAGGGCCCACTTCCGGCGCGGGCGCAGTGGCTTCGAGGATGACCGCGCCATCGAACACCAGCCGGACCCGGCCTCGATCCTTTCGCCGGTCTTCCATCGGGGTCGATTGCCAGAGTCCGCTGGCCAGGGGAGGCAGCAGCCCGCCCGCGGCAAAGGTCAGCTGATGGACCGTGCCCTCCGGCATTTCCAAGGGGGGCGATGACCGCTCCCCGGGGCCGTCGGAGCCCCGCACGACAAAGCGCACCCGCCCCTGGCCAGCGTCGACCATGCCGAGCCCCTGCCAGGAAGCCCGGTACCCGATCGTCACGATCGGCTCCACCCCCTGCGCCGGGTTCGCCGCCCGCTTGATTTCCAGTCGCAGGGCGCCGTAGTTCTCCGGCTTCCCGTCCTCCTGCTCGCCGAAGGGCGGCAGATCCACGGATGACACTTCGAGGCGCGAGCCCGAATAGAGGGACCCGAAAGCCGCGTCGTCCGGGCTCGCGCCCCAAGAGTAGAGCTCCTTCGTCGGGTGATAGTCGACCGGGCAATCCAGCGCGGTCCGGCCGTTGACCTTGACGACGAGGGTCCGCCGCAGCGCCGCCACCTCCGCTGTGGAAAGGCCGGCATACGGGCGTGCGCCCGCCGGCGGCCAGCGGTGTCCCAGCGTCAACTCAAAGCGCACGGGCTGGTCGTAGTCGACCGCGAGCGGAGCGGACAATGGGCCGCCCCGGCCGCTGGACTCGAAGCCCACCTGGAGCACTCCCGGCCCCGCGTAGTAAAGGTAGAGGAAATCCTGCAGGCTCGGGCGGCCGGTGACGAGCAACGGCTCGACGCGGCCGAACTTGTCCCGGGGGAGGCGTGTGCGGATGGCCAGACCGCCCAGGGGCCGGCCCCAGAGCCCCTCCGCCAGCAGCCGCGGCTCGTTGAAGACGCGGGCGGAGCGCTCGAACGCGTCCGGATTGGCGACGCGCGTCATGTCATAGAGCGCGAAGGCCGCACAGAAACTTGCGAGGAGCGAGACCACCGCCAGGAACGTCCCCGCCCATGACTTCGCCCGGGCCCCCGGCTCCGCCTCGGCGGACAGCGCCAGCAGGCCGAAACCGCCGGTCAGGAGAAGGTAAGGGAGAAAATCCGCCGTGTAGCGATAGACGGCCCCGTCGATCACCGCCAGGAACGCCAGGTTGACCGCTCCGAGGGCCAATGCCAGCAGGACAAAGGTCCGCAGCGTCGCCGGCAGGCTCCGCCAGCGCGCGGGCAGCGCGAGGCTGCAAAGGGCAAAAGGCGCGGTGACCAGGAGTCCGTAGACCTGGTCCATGCTGTAATATCCCCTCGGCAATGCGAAGGGCGAGGCCGCCGGTCCCTCGATGAAGGGAAACCACCCCGACCACCTCGGCCAACCCACCAGGTACTGCCAGAGGTTGTAAGGAAGGTAGCGCAGGCTCGCGAACGTGCTCCCAAAATTGCCGACATCGACCAGGAGGTAGCGGTACCCGAAATCGAGGGGCGAGCCGAACCGCACCGCATTGAACCAGCCCACGGCCACCGCGATCGCCGCCAGGGGCGCCAGGATCAGCGCCAGCCGGCCCCAGCGCCTGCGCCCCGGGTCCCGCTCTCCCCTGACCTGCCGGAAAACAAAGAGCGCGACCACGGCCGCCACCCCCACATGGCTCGGGCGCGCGGCCACCGCCAGGCCCGCATTCGCCCCGGCCAGCGCCAGCCAGAGGCCGGAGCGTTTCCGATCGTGCAGCGCCAGGTAGGCTGCCAGGAGGGCCGCGCAGTCGTGAAAGCACGCGGAGGCGATCACCAGCTCGTAGATCAGCGGCCGGCGCAGCAGCAGCAATTCGCCCCCGGCCAGCGCGGCGGCCAGCAGGGCGACGGCGGCCGCGGCCGGCCCTGCGCGACGGAAATAGCGCCGGGAGGCGTCGAACAGGATCAACCCCAGGCACGCCAGGATGCCGATCCCGTAGCCAGCAATGACCTCGTTCTCGCCCAGGATCCGCCCGGTGGCCAGGAACCAGGGGACGAGGATCGTCAGGAAGGGCGTGACGCCGTAGTAGAGGTAGTACCGGCCGTGGTAAAGGGAGGCGTCCAGGAGCCGGAGTGCCCGATTGGCCTGGGGATCATAGGGATTGGGGAGCGCCAGCAGGCGCGGATCCGGCTTCACGCCGAGGTAGGGGTGGCCGGCGGCCAGCGCCCGGGTGTATTCCGTGGTGAGCGGACTGGATATGCCGGCGGAAAGCCGGCCCAGCCAGAGGAACACGACCGCGCCCGCTGCGGCAGCGAGGAGGCAGGCGGTTAATCGCATCGGATTCACGCGGGACCGCACCAGCAGCCGGGAGAACGCTTTGCCTGTCAAGCAGGCAGGCCCCCGTGCCGATGAACCAGGGGACCAAAAACTGCTGCCGGTCCTCGGACCCGGCTTGTGTTTGCCGCAAATTCTTCTAGTTTCCCATGGTGCTTTACGACCGTCCCTACATGCACGACCGGCCCTCCGGCCAGCGGACCTCCCCGCTGACGTGGCTGATGTGCTCAGTGGTCGCCGGGTTCGTGATCCAGATGGTGCTTTCCCGGTGGTTCCACGCGGATGCCCTGGTGGACAGCCAGCTGGCGCTCACCGTCGGCGGGCTGAAGGAAGGGCACGCCTGGACCCTCTTCACCTACGGCTTCCTGCACAGCCCGACGAACCTGCTGCACATCATCTGCAACCTGTTCGCGATCTACTTCCTTGGCCGCGAGCTGATCCCCATGCTGGGGACCCGCCGCTTCTTCGGGCTTTACGGCACCGCGATCATGCTCGGCGGCGCGGCGTGGGCCGCCGTCAACTGGCGGCAGGGCGGCGTGCTCTACGGCGCGACCGCCGGCGTCGACGCCCTGCTGATCGTCTTCGCCTGCTTCTTCCCGAACCAGGAGATGACGTTCCTCTTCTTCTTCTTCCTGCCGGTCCGCCTGAAGCCGAAATACATCGCCCTCGGCCTTGTGCTCTTCGATCTTTTCGGCTTCGCCTTCTACGAAGTGACCGGGGCGCCCTCGCCCTTCGGCATTGCGCACTCCTCCCACCTCGCCGGCATGCTGGTCGGCCTCGTCTACTACCGCTTCCTGCACGACGCCGAGTGGCGCATCCTCTCCCGCCGGGCGGATATCACCCTGCCGAAGTGGATGAAGGGCCCGGCCCGGGCCGCGGCCCCCGCCCCGGCCTACCGCGTGGACCTCTCCAACCGCTCGGACGTGCGCGCCGAGGTCGACCGGATCCTCGACAAGATCAACAGCCAGGGTTTCGGCGCGCTGACCGCCGAGGAAAAGCACCTGCTCGACGAGGCGCGCGACCTGCTCAGCCGCCGGTAAGGGGTCACGTCTTGACTCTTGACCTCCGCAGCGGTGGTCAAGAGTCAAGACGTGACCCCTTCCTCTGGAAAGCGGCACATTTGCCCGGAACGTTTGTCTTCCAACTTTTCGCCTCTCACCCGCGATATTCTTCCATGATGCTGCCCTTCCTCTTTCGCCGGCCCCGCTGGCTCGTCCCGTTCGCGGCGCTCGCGCTGGCCGGCTCCGCCCTGTTCGGGGCCGACCCGCAGCCGGCGACGAAGGCCGCTCCCGCCCTCCCCCACTCCGATCGCCGCTTCGCGACGCCGGACACCCTGTCCCGGGAAGCCACCATCCTCGTGAAGTGGCTGACCGAGGAGCACTACAACCGGGACGCCGTGCGCAGCTCCGACTACGCCCAGGTGATTCCCGACTACATGGCGGCGCTCGACGGGCAGCACCTCTTCTTCCTCGGCTCGGACAAGGCCGACTTCGCCGCGCGCTACGGGAAGAACGTCTACTACAACGTGGCCTTCGCCGGCAACATCGACCCCGCGTACGAGATCTACTACGTCTACCAGGACCGGGTGGAGCGGCGCATCAACTGGATCCTCGGGGCCCTGAAGGGCAATTTCGACTTCGCCGCCAACGACACCTACGCCTACGACCGGACCAAGCTCGAGTGGCCCGCCAACGCCGCCGCGGCCGACGACCTCTGGCGCCGGGCGCTCAAGTCCGAGCTGATCGCCGAGATGATGAACAAGAAGACGATCGAGGAGGCGAAGAAGGTCGTGCGCGAGCGCTATGAGCGGATGCTGAAGAACATCGGCGAGATCGACGGCAGCGACCTGGCCGAGCGCTACCTCGACTGCATTTCCCAGCTCTACGACCCGCACTCGACCTACTTCTCGGCCGACACCTTCGACGATTTCAGCATCCAGATGAAGCTCAAGCTGGTCGGCATCGGCGCCGTGCTGGAGTCGAAGGACGACTACTGCATCGTCAAGGAGCTCGTGCCGGGCGGCCCGGCCGACCTCGACCATCACCTCAAGGCCACCGACCGCATCGTCGCCGTCGCGCAGGACGGCCAGCCGCCGGTCGAGATCATCGGCATGAAGCTGATCAAGATCGTCTCGATGATCCGGGGCACGAAGGACACCAAGGTCCACCTGACGGTGGAATCGGCCACGGACTCCTCCAAGCGGCGCGAGATCGTCATCACCCGCGACGTGGTGAAGCTCGAGTCCGCCCGCGCCAGCGCCGCGGTCTTCCAGGTCCCGGCGGCCGGCGGGCAGACGGTGCCGCTCGGCGTGATCACGCTTCGCGCCTTCTACGGCCAGGGCGACGATGCCGGCGGCGAGAACTTCCTCGCCTCCCAGGACGTCTCCAACCTGATCGGGCAGCTCAAGCAGGCGAAGGTCCAGGGCATCGTCCTCGATCTCCGCCACAACGGCGGCGGCTACCTCAGCGAGGCGGTCGACGTCGCCGGGCTCTTCCTCCATCACGGGCCGGTCGTGCAGGTTCGCGACAGCCAGGGCCAGGTCCAGGTCGACGAGGACAGCGCGCCCAAGGTCGCCTATGACGGCCCGCTGGCGGTCCTCGTGGACCGGTTCAGCGCCTCCGCCTCGGAGATCGTGACCGGGGCCCTGCAGGATTACGGCCGCGCCGTCGTGGTCGGCGACAGCTCGACCCACGGCAAGGGCACGGTGCAGACCGTCCTCGAGATGAAGAACCTCGACCAGATCCTGGCCTATTCCCCGGCCAAGACGGGCGCGCTCAAGATCACGATCCAGAAGTTCTACCTGCCGAACGGCGCCTCGACCCAGCTGAAGGGCGTCCTCTCCGACATCGTCCTCCCCTCCGCCGACGACTACCTGCCGATCGGCGAATCCGACCTGCCGCATGCGCTCGTCTGGGACCAGATCCCCGGCGTCCACTTCGACGGCCAGCCCATCGCCCCCAAGCTGCTGGCCCAGCTGCGGCAGGACAGCCTCGACCGGCAGAATCGCCTCGAGGAGTTCGCCTACCTCCGCAAGGACGTCGACTGGATCAAGGGCAAGCTCGACGAGAAGGTGCTCTCGCTCAACCTCGACGACCGCAAGCAGGAGCAGCAGCAGCAGGACGCCTTCAAGAAGGAGATGGAGGCGACGAAGACCCGGCTCGAGAAAGAGGACTACGCCTTCAAGGAATTGCGGCTCGGCCCGCCGCGGCCGCCCAAGGTGGCCGCGAAGAAGAAGAGCCTCCCCGTCTCGGCCGCCGGCACCGACGTCGAGACCAAGCCCGCCAGCCCCCTCCCAGCGGACTCAGACAAGGCCGCCGTGACCAAGGCCCAGCCCGACAACGTCAAGGACAGCCTCAATCCGGCAAACGAGGATGAGGACGATGAGATGAGCACCGACGACGATTCCTATGACAAGCTGGACGTCTCCCTCCGCGAATCGCTGCGCATCCTCGACGACGCCATCGATCTCGGCGCCAACCACGACAATTGGGTGAGCAACCACCCGCCCCTGACGATCGCGGAAAAGGGCTAGGCCAGGCGGGCGAGGACGAAGCGGTCGCGGCCCGCCAGGTCGGGGAGCGATTCGACTTCCACCAATCCCGCCGCCTTGGCCAGGGCCTGCAGCTCGGCATGGTGCGAGACTCCCGTCTCAAGCGCGAGCCAACCGCCCGGGGCCAGGAAGCGCGGGGCGTCCCGCACGATGACGCGCAGGGCCGCCAGGCCGCCCTCGGCGGCCGTCAGGGCCAGGGCCGGGTCAAAGTCCCGGACCTCGGGCAGAGCGGCCGCCGTTTCCTCTGCGGCCAGATAGGGCGGGTTGGCGACGATCACCTCAAACCGGGCGTCGGTCGGCAGCTGCGCATACCAGTCCGACTGCAGGAAGGTCACGCGGGCCGCGAAGCCGGTGGCCGCGGCGTTCTCCCGGGCGAGCTCGAGGGCCTCGCCGCTGGCGTCGACCGCGGTGATCGCCGCCTCCGGCCACGCCCGCGCCAGGGCGAGGGCGATCGCCCCGCCACCGGTGCCCAGGTCGAGCACCCGGGCGGGCGGGGACGCCACGCGCCCGACAAGGGTCTCGATGAGCAGCTCGGTCTCCGGGCGAGGAATGAGTGCCCTCCGGTCGACCTTCAGCTTCAGCCCGCTGAAATCCGTCTCCCCCACGATGTGTTGCACCGGCTCGCGCTTGCCGCGGCGCCGGACGAGGGGCCGGATCTTTTCCAGCTCGGGTTCCGTGAGCAGCCGCTCGAACTGGAGGTAGAGCTGCATCCGCTTCAGTCCCAGCGCGTGGCCGATCAGGATCTCGGCGTTGAGGCGGGGCGACTCCACCCCCCGTTCCTGCAGGAAATCCGTCGTCTTCTTGACGATCTCGAGAACGGAGGGGGACGCGCTCAATCCTCCTCGCTTTCCGCCCGCGGCCGCGGCAACCCCGCGGGCTCCCCCGTCAGCGCGGCCAGCTTCTCGTCATAGTCCGCCTTCTGCAGGGCCTGGATGATCTCGCCGATCCCGCCCTCCAGGACCGCCGGCAGGTTGTGCAGGCTGAAGCCGATCCGATGGTCCGTCACCCGGTTCTGCGGGAAATTGTAGGTCCGGATTCGCTCGCTCCGGCCGCCCGACCCGATCTGGCTCTGGCGCTCCGCCGCGTACTTGGCGTGCTCCTCGTCCTCCCGCCGCTTGAGCAGACGCGACCGCAGGACGGTCATGGCCTTGGCCTTGTTCTTGAGCTGCGAACGCTCGTCGGCGCACTCCACCACGAGGCCCGAGGGCAGATGCACGATCCGCACCGCTGAGTCGGTCGTGTTGACCCCCTGCCCGCCCGGCCCGCTGGCCCGGGTGACTTTGATCTCGAGGTCCTCGGGATCGATCTTCACGTCCACCTCCTCCGCCTCCGGCAGGACCGCCACGGTGACGGTCGAGGTGTGGATCCGGCCGTTGGCCTCCGTGACCGGGACCCGCTGGACCCGCTGCACGCCGCTCTCGAACTTGAGCTCCTTGTAAACGTCCGTGCCGGTGATGAGGAAGATGATCTCCTTGAAACCGCCGCGCTCGGCCGGGCTGCTGCTCATCGGCTGGATCTTCCAGCCGCGGGAGTCGGCGTACTTCTGGTAGAGCCGCGTGAGGTCGCCCGCGAAGAGGGCCGCCTCGTCCCCGCCCGTGCCCGCGCGGATCTCCATCACGGTGTTGCGCGAGTCGGTCGCCTCGGGCGGGATCATCGCGAGGAGCACCGCCCGCTTGAGCGCGGCCCGCCGCTGTTCCAGCCCGGGCAGGTCGGCCGCGGCGAGTTCCCGCAGCGCCGGGTCGGCCGCGGCATCCCGAGCCATCGCCGCAGTCTCCGCCAGCTCGCGCCCGACGCGCTCATACTCGCCAAAGTCCTCCACCAGCTTCTGCACCTTCTGCTGCTCGCGGGTGACCTCCGCGACCCGCCGCAGGTTGCCGTAGAAGCCAGGATCGGCCATCTGCGCGCCAAGTTCGGCTAGCTTGCGCTGGAAGGGGGCGATGTCGGGAAGTTCGTCCACGGGAGGCCATTGATCTCATGCCGGGGCTTCCCGTGACAATAACAATGGGCTGGCCCGGGCGGGGCAAATGGGCCACAACATCCGATTCAAATGGCCGCGGCCCTATTTACCCAAAACATCATCGCCTGCATCTGGGACTTCGACAAGACGCTGATCCCCGACTACATGCAGTCGCCGCTCTTCCGGCGGTACAACGTCGACGAGCCCATGTTCTGGGAGGAAACCAACCGGCTGGTGGAGCACTATCACCGCCGCGGGTACCGGCTCTCCCCCGAGATCAGCTACCTCAACCACCTGCTCACCTACGTCCTCGCCGGCCGGATGCCGGGCTTGAACCAGAAGGTCTTCCGGGAGAGCGGCAAGGACATCAAGTTCTATCCCGGGCTGCCGGAGTTCTTCGCCAAGGCCAAGACCTGGGTCGCGGACCGGCCGAACTACGTGAAGCACGAGATTCAGCTCGAGCACTACATCGTCAGCACCGGGATCGCCGAGATGGTGCGGGGCAGCGGGATCGCCCCCGAGATCGACGGGGTCTGGGGCTGCGAGTTCATCGAGAACCCCCTCCAGCCCGGCTTCCTGAGCCAGAAGGAGCTCGGCCTCTCCGCCGAGGCCGAGATCGCCCAGATCGGGATGGTCATCGACAACACCACCAAGACCAGGGCCCTCTTCGAGATCAACAAGGGGACGAACAAGAATTCCGCCATCGACGTGAATTCCAACATCGAGCTCGAGGACCGGCGGATCCCCTTCCAGAACATGATCTACATCGCGGACGGCCCGAGCGACGTCCCGAGCTTCTCGGTCGTCAAGGGCCGCGGCGGCCGAACCTACGGAGTCTACAACCCCGACAACCCGGCGGAATTCGAGCAAAACGACCGGCTGCTGCAGGCGGGAAGAATCCACGGCTACGGGCCCGCTGACTATACGGAGACGAGCAGCACCGCCCGCTGGCTGCGCCTGCATATCCAGGCCATCTGCGACCGGATCGTCAGCGACCGCGAGATCGCCGTCTCCAAGAAGGCCGCCAAGCCCCCGCGGCACCTCAACCTCACTCCGGAAGAAGAGGCCGCCAAGCGCGCGGCCAAGACCAAGACGCCGAAGCAGGGTTCCTTTCTCTAGGCCGACCAGCATGATGCGCGGTTCTCTCGCGAGCCTCAATGCCGCCCGGCGGGAGTGCGCCCTTGAGATGCTGAAGATGTACCGGCGGGCCAACGCCGGCCACATCGGCTCCTCCCTCAGCTGCCTGGAGATCCTCGTCGACCTCTGCTTCAATCGGGCCCGGCCCGAGGACCATGTCATCCTCTCCAAGGGTCACGCGGCGGCGGCCCTCTACACGACCCTCAAGCTCTCCGGCCGGCTGGAAGAGGCCGAGCTCGATTCCTTCTACCGCGAGGGAACCTCCCTCCCGGCCCACCCGCCGTGCAGCCGCGTCTTTGCCGCCATCCCCTTCGGCACCGGCAGCCTGGGCCACGGGCTCTCCCTCGGCGTCGGCCTGGCCTTGTCCAACCGCTACACCGGGAGGGCCTTTGACACCTACGTCGTCCTGTCGGACGGCGACTGCAACGAGGGCTCGACCTGGGAGGGCGCGGCCTTCGCCGCCCACCATCGCCTGTCGAACCTGGTGGCGATCGTCGACGTGAACTCCATCCAGGGGTTCGGCCGCTGCGAGGATGTCCTCGACAACGGGCGGCTCGCGGAAAAATGGCGCTCCTTCGGATTTGCCGTCACCGAGGCGGAGGACGGCAATTCCTTTGCCTCGCTGGAACGCGCCTTTGCCCAGGGCGTGGGCGCCGCGGGGCCCCGGTGCATCCTCGCGCGGACCGTCAAGGGCCACGGCGTCTCCTACATGGAGGATACGGTGGCCTGGCACTACCTGCCGATGAGCGAGGACCAGTATGACCAGGCGGTCCGGGAAACCCTGGCGCTCGCCTGAGGCCCGCCCGCGCCCGCCCTAGCCCCGATGAGACGCGAATTCGCCCAATGGGCTGAGACCGCCGGCGTGGCGGATCCCGCCTTCCTCTTCCTCACCGGCGATCTCGGCTTCGACGCCCTGGAGCGGGTGCGGGAAAAGCTGGGACCCCGCTTCATCAACGCCGGGGTCAGCGAGCAGAACATGATCTCGATGGCGGCCGGGCTGGCCCAGCAGGGCCTCAAGCCCCTCTGCTACAGCATCGCGCCCTTTGCCGTCTTTCGCGCCTACGAGCAGATCCGCATCGACCTCGCGCTGCACAACCTGAACGTGAAGATCGTCGGGAATGGCGGCGGCTACGGGTACGGCATCATGGGCGCCACCCACCACGCCCTCGAGGACATCGCGGTCCTGTCGGTGCTGCCCAATTTCCGCTGCCTCGTGCCCCTGTGCAATGCCGATGTGCCCGGGGCCTGCGCGAGCCTGATGGAACAGCCCGGTCCCGGCTATCTCCGCCTGGGTTTCGGCGCGTGGCCGGCCCAGGCGGCGCCGCTCGGTCCCTTCCAGCCGCTGCGGCGGATCGCTGGCGCGCCCGGGCGGCCCGGCCGGCTGACGGTCGTGGGACTGGGGCCGATTCTCCTCAACGTCCTTCCGCTGGCGGCCGAGTATCCCGACATGGATGTTTTCGCGGCGGCCGAGATCCCGCTGGGCGACCTCGCGCCCGTCCTGGCCAGCCTGCAGCATTCGCGAAAACTTCTCGTCATCGAGGAACACGCGCCGCGCGGCGGATTGGGCGAATACCTCGCCGCCGCAGTGGCCCGGACCGGGACACCGTTCCAACTCTGCCACCATCACGCCGCCGGCTATCCTGGAGGTCTCTACGGCAGCCAGTCCTACCATCAGAAAGCCTCCGGCCTGGACACCGCCTCGCTTAAAGGCTCGATTGCGCGCATCCTGGGCTCCTAGGCTTGGCCGAGCATGCAAGATACCCCTTCGGCGCCCGATCTGCCGGTCTACGGCGACATCTGGACCGCCCGGGAAGCGGAGGACGCCAAATCGTTGCAGGGCCCGATCTGGGTCGTCGGCGGCTCCGGCTTCATCGGCTCCAAGCTCTTTTTCTCGCTCTCGCGGATCCGCTCGGACGTCTATGCGGTTTCCAAGGAGATCGAGATCAGCTGGCGGCTGCTGAACCATCCCTCGAAAAACCGGATCTCCCTCGACCTGACCAACCGGGAGGAGGTCCTTCGCGCCGTCCGCACCCGGCGCCCCAAGACCGTCTTCAACCTCTCGGCCTACGGCGGCTACGAGCGCCAGGACGATCGAAGCAACATCCACCAGGTAAACTATATCGGCACGCTGAACCTCGTCACGGCGCTGCTGGAATGCGGATGCGAGGCGTTCGTCATGGCCGGCAGCTCGTCGGAATACGGCCGCAACTGCGCCG
>CAZKAH010000053.1:17628-20149 GCA_964550715.1 uncultured Opitutaceae bacterium | reverse complement strand
TGGCTCTGCGAGCGCTATACGCCCGAGGACGTGATCTACATGGGCGACGGCATCTTCGACCACCTGGTGATGAAGGGTGTGGGCTACGCCATTGCTCCGGCCAACGCCGACGAGGTGGCCAAGACCGAGGCCGACTACGTGACCCAGCGCTCGGGAGGCGACCGGGCGGTGGCGGAGGCCTGCCTGCACATCCTCCAGAAGTTCTACGAGGCCTACGATCCGGACGCCCTGCCGATGAGGGTGGCCCAGGCCGCGGGAGAATGGGCCCCATGAACGCCACCTTCCTGGAAAAATGGATGCTGGATCGCCGGTGCACGCTCCTCGGCGTCGGCCCGATGAGCCAGATCTGCATCGACGCCGCCATCGAGCTCGCGAACGAGAATCGCATCCCGCTCATCCTGATCGCCAGCCGCCGCCAGATCGACAGTGAGGAATTCGGCGGCGGCTACGTCAACAACTGGACCACCCAGCAGTTCGCCGACTACGTCCTCGACCAGGACAAGGCGGGCCGGGTCATCCTGGCGCGCGACCATGGCGGGCCCTGGCAGAACGAGCGGGAGAAGCAGGGCGGACTCGGGCTCCGCAAGGCGATGGACTCTGCCAAGCGCTCCTATGCGCGGGACATCGACGCGGGATTCCAGATTCTCCATGTCGACCCGAGCGTCGACCCGCACGGCCCGCCCTCGGCCGAGGACTCGCTCGAGCGGCTCTTCGAGCTCTACGAGTATTGCTGGAGCTATGCGAGGCGGACGGGCCGCGAGGTCCTGTTCGAGGTTGGGACCGAGGAGCAGAGCGGCAGCACCAACACCCCGGAGGAACTCAAGTACACCCTGGCGGAGATCAAGAAATTCTGCGGGAAGAACCACCTCCCGTTCCCCTCCTTTGTCGTGGTGCAAACGGGCACCCGGGTGATGGAAATGCGCAACGTGGGCTCGTTTGCCTCGCCCGTGCGGGTCGCGGACGAGCTGGCCGCGGAAATCCAGCTGCCGATGATGATCGATATCTGCCGGACCCACGGCATCTACCTGAAGCAGCACAACACCGACTATCTCGACGACGAATCGCTCCGCTGGCATCCCCGGCTGGGCATCCATGCAGCGAACGTCGCGCCGGAATACGGCGTGGCGGAAACCAAGGCGCTGCTGGCGGTCATGCGGGAGAACGGCCTCTCCGATCTCGCGGACCGCTTTGTGCGCCTCTCGCTCGCGTCCGGCAAGTGGAAGAAATGGATGCTGCCCGGCACCGCCGCCACCGACGAGGACCGCGCGGTCATCAGCGGCCACTACGTGTTCGCGACCCCGGACGGCGTGGCCATCCGGGAGGAGGCGGCGGCCCGGCTCGCCACCCGGAAGGTGGATCTCGGCGCCAAGCTCAAGGCCGCGGTCAAGGGCAGCATCAGCCGCTATCTCGACGACTTCCGCCTGACCCACCGCTCATGAAAATCGCCACCCTCGTCCTCAATCGCAACCTGCCCGAGGTCACCGACCAGCTTTGCGAGCAAATGATCGCGGTGGAGGGCAACGCCGCGGACCTCTTTGTCATCGAGGCCGGCAGCGATCCCACGCGGCTGTCGCGCTTCTGCACCTGGCGCGCGGACTGGCCCGAGGCGATCGAGGACGGGCTCCGGATCTGCCGGGGCTTCAACTACGGCCTGCTCCAGCTCTACCAGGGCGGCCGGTTCGCGGACTACGACGCATTTTTCCTGCTGACCAACGACACCGAGTTCTCGGGCCAGCCCATCCTGGCCCCGCTGGCCGAGCAGCTGCGGCAGCATCCCCGGCTCGGGCTCGTGGCGCCCTGTTCGCGGCACTGGGGCGAGCGGCTGCTCCTCGGCGAGAAATCGACGCGGTATTTCTGGTATGTCCAGAACACCGCCGCCCTGCTGCGGCGCGAATTCATCGAGTCGGTGATGGAGACCGAGTCGCCGACCCACCTCAATTTCCTCTACGACGGGACCAACTTCCGGGGCTTCCACGCGGAGACCGAGCTGGTGGCCAAGGGCTACGCCAACAACTGGGCTTCCGGCATCACCACCTGTGCCTGGGCCGAGGAGAACGAGTCGCACCTCCTGAAGCGGGCGGACCTCATCAAGACCGATTCCTACGAGACGAACCTCAAGCTCTACGTGACCGAGGGACTGGCCTGGATGAAGCGGAAGTACGGCTTCAACAGCCGCTGGCAGATGCAAATGTACGCCAAGTTCTGGTATGAGAAATTTTTCGAATATCACCCCGAGTTCGCCGCCTTCAAAATCTGACGCCATGGAAAAACAAATCATCGCCAAGCCCTGGGGGCAGGAGGAGGTCATCGAGATCAACCCGCGCTACATGGTCAAGAAGCTGACCATGCGCGCCGGCCACCGTTGCAGCCTCCAATACCACAATCACAAGCGGGAAACCATCTACGTGCTGGCCGGCCGGCTGAAGATCGTCTCCGGCGAGAAGATCGAGGCGCTGAGCGAGCGGATCTTCCAGCCGGGTGAGTCGGTCACGCTGCCGACCGGCCTCATCCACCGCATGGA
>CAZKAH010000053.1:0-17528 GCA_964550715.1 uncultured Opitutaceae bacterium | reverse complement strand
CCGTCGTGGTGGCCCTCGGCTACAAGGGCGAACTGGTCCGGGAATTCCTAGGCCTGGCCTATCCCGGCCGGAAATTCGAGTTCGTCGAGGTCCGGCCATTCGAGGGCCCGGGCTCCGGGCTCGGCGTGACGCTCCTGGCCTGCCGGGACCAATTGCAGTGCCCCTTTGTCTTTTGCTCGTGCGACACGATCGTCGCCGATCCGATTCCGGCCCCGGATGACAACTGGATTGGCTATAGCGACGTGGCGGACGCCACTTCCTACCGCACCCTTGATCTCACGGCCGCACGGGCCTCCGGCATCCGGGAGAAGGGCGATCCGGCCGCGGCTCCTGCTGCTTATATCGGCCTGGCGGGCATCCATGATTATAAGGCCTTCTGGGCGGCGATGACCGACGGCGCCGCAGTCGTGGCCGAGGAAGGGGAGAGCCACGGATTGAGGCCGCTTCTCGCCCGGCAGCCGGCGGCGGCCCATCGCTTCGCCTGGCACGACACGGGATCCCAGGAAGGCCTGGCACGGGCGCGGACGGCGCTGCGACCGCCGGATGGCCCCAACATCCTGCCCAAGGCCAACGAGGACATCTGGTTCGTGAATGGCAGCGTCATCAAGTTTTCCAGCGATCGCAGATTCATCGCCGACCGCGCCCGCCGAAGCCGCCTGCTTGAGGGCTTCTGTCCGAGGGTCGAGGCCGTGGGCACGCACATGTACCGCTACCGGCGGGCCGAGGGGGAAGTGCTCTCCAAGGTGGTCACGCTGCCCCTGTTTCGGCGTCTGCTCGACCGTGCGGAGGAATTCTGGCAGCCCCGCACGCTGGCGGGCCCCGCGGCGGAGAAATTCGAGGCGGTCTGCCTCGACTTCTACCGGACGAAGACGCTGCAGCGGCTGGAGCAATTCTACCGGGTCTCCGGGATCGGCGACGCGCCGGCGGTGATCAACGGCGTCGCCGTGCCGTCGGATGCGGACCTGCTGGCCCGCGTCGACTGGGCCTGGCTCAGCCGCGGGCGCCCCGGCAATTTTCACGGCGACTTTCACTTTGAGAACATCCTCCACGATCCCGGCTTGGACCAGTTCGTCTTCCTCGACTGGCGCCAGGACTTCGGGGGCTCGATGGACGTCGGCGACATCTACTACGACCTGGCCAAGCTGAACCACGGCCTGATCGTGTGCCACGAGCTCGTGGCCCGCGACCAGTTCGAGGTGGAGGAGCGGCCGGACGGAATCCACTTCGAACTTCTGCGGAAGCAGTCCCTGGTCGAATGCGAGGCGGTGCTCGATGAATTCCTCGAGGCCCGCGGCTACGAGCGGAAGCGGGTCAGGATCCTGACCGCCCTGATCTACCTGAACATTGCCGCCCTGCACCACCATCCCTACTCGCTCCTCCTCTACTACCTGGGACGCTCCCTGCTGGCGGAGCAGCTCATTCCGGCCGCCGTGCTCTGCCATGAAGCTTGAATCCAGGGACCGGAGCGTCCTGACCGGCCGGGCGAACCTCGAGCCGCTCCACACCTTTGAGAACTTCCCGGTCTTCTTCGGAACGGTCGACCATCCGTCCCCGGAGGACCTGCATGCCGAGATGCCCTGGGCGATCGATCCGGAGACCGGCGTCATCCAGCTGACCAAGCTGATCCCCCTCGAGATTCTCTACAGCGAGCAGCATGTGGACGGCTGCGGCCCCACGTGGAAGAAATACTACGAGGATTTCGCCGACTATATCCTGGCGCGGGGCCCGGGCTCCGTGGCCGAGATCGGCGGCGGCTCGGGCCTGCTGGCCCGCACCGCCCTGGAACGCCGTCCGGCAATGCAGTGGACGATCATCGAGCCCAACCCGACCATCGCTCCCGAGGGAAATCTCAGGGTCATCAAGGGCTTTTTCGACCGATCGCTCCTGGCCGGGGAAAAGGTCGATGCCGTGGCCTTCTCGCAGGTCATGGAGCATGTCTACGACCCGCGGAAGTTCCTCGAGGACATCGCCGGATACCTGCAGCCGGGCCAGCGCCTGATCTTTGCCTATCCCAACCTCGCGCTGTGGCTGGAACGCAACTACACGAATGCGCTTAATTTCGAGCACACGATGCTGCTGACCGACCGGCACCTCGACGCCCTGCTGCCGCAGTACGGCCTGCGGGTGACCGACAAGACCACTTATCGCGAGCACAGCTATTTCTACACCGCGGTGAAGACCTCCGCGATCGTCGCCGCGCCGGCAATGCCGAATCTCTACCGCGAGTACAAGGCGCTGTTTGGCGCCTTCCTCGACCACCATCGCCGGATGGTGGAGGACCTGAACCGGACGATGCGGGAGACCCCGGGCGAGATCTACCTTTTCGGCGCGCATATCTTCTCGACCTTCCTCTTCGCCTTCGGCCTGGAGAAGGGACGGCTGAGCGGGATCCTGGACAACAGCCCGACCAAACGGGGGCGGCGCCTCTACGGGACGGATTTTATCGTCTCCGGCCCGGAGGTGCTCCGGGGCCGGCCGGGCGCGACCGTCATCCTGCGGGCCGGGCACTTCAACCAAGAGATCCGCGAGGACATCGTGCGGAACATCAATCCGGACGTCCGCTTCATCTAGGGGTGGAGAAGCCGAGGCCCGGCAATTTTTGCTCCTCGAAATCGACCGCGCATCGGCTCGGCAAATGGCCGGGGCAAGAATGGCGGTAATTGGTGGTAATAAGCAACTTATAGTTACTGTTCCCGTCTGGGCCCGGGACTTGCTATCCAGAGTGCCATGTCCAATGCCAGCACTCTGCTCGATGCCCCGCCCGCGCCTTCCGCGGTGACCCCGTCCCAGCGCCGCGCGCTTTTGTTCTTTCTCTCGGCCCAGGAGGCATATCGGCGCCCGCTCTTTTCGCCCGATGAGATCTTCTGCGGACCCGATGCGGCGTCGCGCCGGGAAAACGGCCGGATCCGCGCCCTGCGGACGGAGGGCGCGGCCTGCGATGTGCGCAAGATCATGGCGCAGCTCCCGGCCGAGCAGCAGCCCGATCTCGTGGTCGTCAAGGCTGACGCGACCGGCCGAAACTTTCCCCGCAATCTTTCCGCCGTGTCCGGGCCCAAGGTCCTCCTGGTAGGTGACACGCACCACATGGGCCAGCCTCTCCAGAGCCTGATCCGCTATGCCCGGGAGGAGCCGTTTGACTTCGTGATCTTCGACCACACGCGCCATCACGCACGCTTCTTCGCCGAGGCCGGCCTGCGCAACCTGCATTGGCTGCCGGCCCTCGACTACGGCTTTGAGCCCCGCGAGCTCCGCTCCGCGCCCTCCCGTCCGCTGACGTTCGTCGGCCAGGTCGGCCGCTTCCATCCCTATCGCCGCTGGGTGCTGCAGCAGGTGCAGGCCGCGCAGCTGCCGCTGCAGACCCTGCGGGGCCCGCTGGCGGAGACCGCGAACATCTACGCGGACTCGCAAGTCACGCTCAACATCAGCCTGAACGGCGATCTCAACCTCCGCGTCTTCGAGGCGCTCGCCGCGGGCGGCTTCCTGCTGACCGACGAACTGGGGGAGGACTCCGGGCTGTCCCGGCTCTTCGAGGCCGGACGCCATCTCGACACGTGGCGGACCCCTGGCGAGCTGATCGAGAAGATCCGCCACTACCTGGCCCATCCCGCCGAGGCCCAGAAGATCCGCCGGCAGGGCCAGGCGGAGCTGCTCCGCGTCCACCATCCGGACGTGAAGCTGCGCGAATTCTACGCCTTGATCGACGGCGGCGCGCCGAATCCGCGCTACGACCTCCGGCAGGAGGCCTGGTGGCCGCGGAGCTCCGCGGTCGCTCCCGCCCTGCCGCGCCGGCTGGCCGCCTACGAGGCCCTGCAGGAGATGCATCGCACGGGCTCCCGGGTCACGGTGTTCGCCGCGGATGCCAAGGCGGTGGCCGGTCTCGGCCGCCTGCCGCGCCTCGATTTTGCCCCGCTGGAGGCCATGGGGCCGGACGCCCCGGCGCCCGCGGCGGAAGACGCGCCCCCGGCCCGGTCCGTGCTCTGGTGGGAGGAGGCGACGCCCGTGGCGGAGCTGGCGAAATTTCCCGGCGACACCCTGCTCGCTGCGACCGAGGCCGCGGCGGCCCGGCCGGAGGTGGCGGCCTGGGGCTTTGCCCCGGAGTCAGACAGCTCGCCGGTTCTGCGGCTGGCCCAGCCGCTGCTCTTCCTCGAGCAAGCCTGGCGGGCCGGAGCCCGCGACGCCGTGCGCGCGCGGCTGCAGCCGCTCATCGTCGGGGCCCGGAACCCTGGCGACTGCGTGGCCCTGGCCAGCTACGCCTGGCAGCTGGGCGATCCCCGGACGCAGCTCGCCGCGCTCAAGCGCGCGATCGGCCTGGATCGCAACGATGCGAACGCCCTGCTGGTGCTCGCCGGAATGATGCTCGATCAGGGCGACACCGCCTCCGTCTCCGTCCTGCTGGAGGAGTCCGCGCGCATCGCGCCGCTGCCTCCCGAGCTGGAGACGCTCCGGCTGGACCTGGCCTCGCGTCCCGGCGTGGCCGAGGGATTGAACTTCTACCTGCGGGCCATCGGCCGGGTGCGCGAGCCGAAGACCGGGCGGCCGCGCCGGATCCTCCTCGTCACGAACCTTTTTCCCCCGCAGGAGCTGGGAGGGTACGGCCGCATGATGTGGGAATTCGCCCACGGGCTGCGCGCGCGCGGCCATGAAGTCCGCGTGCTGACCTCCGACCAGCAGGCGCTGGCCAAGGCGCCCACCCCCGACGAGGCGGAGATGGAGTCCTGCGTGCGTCGGACGCTGCCCCTCCTCGGCGAATACCGCAACGGCCTCCCTGTCGCCGTCACGGCCCGCGAGGAGCTCAACCGGCGGGTGCATGGCATCATCGGCGCGGTGGATGCGGCCGGGCGCGAGTTTCATCCGGATGTCGTCCTGGCCGGCAACCTGGACTTCCTCGATTTTGCGCCTATCCAGGTTGCGCTGGCGGCGGGGGTCCCGGTGCTGCATGCGCTGGGCAACCAGTCGCCGGGCTACGGGACGGCCTCCCAGCCGCGCTCGGCGCGCTATTGGGTGGGACCGTCAAGCGATTGGAACGGCCGGGTCCTGCAGGATAAGGGCTTCGCCCCGGCCCGGATCTCGACCCTCTATCCCGGCGCGCGGATCGACCGCTTCTTCCGCTTCTTCCTGCCCGACACCGCGCGGCTGCGAATCTGCTTCGCAGGGTTGGTGATGCCCTTCAAGGGCGCGCATGTGCTGGTGGCCGCCCTCGAGCGGCTGCACCTCAGCGGCGTCGATTTTACCGCCGAGATCGCCGGCGACGCGCCCGACGCGGACTTCCTCAAGCGGCTGCGCGAAACGGTGCGCGCGGTGGGCATGGAGCAGAAGGTCACCTTCACCGGGTTTCTCGACCGCTCCGACCTCGCGGCCCTCTTCGCGCGGAGCAACGTCCTCGTGTTCCCCAGCCAGGTGCCCGAGACCTTCGGCATTTCCCAGGTCGAGGCCATGGCCGCCGGGCTCGTGGTCATTTCCAGCGGCACGGGGGGGGCCCAGGAGGTCATCCGCCACGACCAGGACGGGCTGCTGTTCTCGGCGCCCAAGGCGGAGGAACTTGCCCAGCAGATCTTCTCCCTCGTGCAGGATCCGGCCCGCATGGCGCGCCTGCAGCGGGGCGCCCAGGCGCGGGCGATGACCTTCTCCGTGGACCATTCCGTGCGGAAGATCGAGGAGCTGGTCGAGGAACTGATCCAGGTTCCGCCGGATGCACCCGTCGCGCCGACCCCGGGGACGCCCGCTACGCTTTCCGTCCATGCCTCTGCCGGCGGTTGAGACCGCACCGCCGCCGTCACTCGACGCCGGTTTGGAGCGCGCGCGCGTATTGCGCGACCAGGGCCGTCCCGAGGAGGCCGTGGCGGAGCTGTCGGCGCTGACCGCGCGCCGGCCCGAGTGCGCCGAGGCGCACCACCAGCTCGGCAATGTCCTGAAGAGCCTGCGCCGCTATCCCGAGGCGTCCGCGAGCCTGCGGAAGGCTGCGGCGCTCGCGCCGAACGATGCCGCCGTCTGGCTCAACCTGGGCGTGTCCAGCCTGGAGCTGCGCCGGCTCGACGAGGCGGTCACCTGCTTCCGACGGGCCATCCGGCTCGAACCCGGAAGGCCGGAGGCCCACAATATCCTCGGCCATGCGCTGCTCACCCAGGGGCGCTGCGCGGCGGCGAAGCGCTCCCTCGAGGAGGCGCTGCGGCTGCGGCCGGGTTATCCGGCCGCGCACGACAATCTCGGACGGGTGTTCAAGGCGCAGGGGAGGGCGGCTGAGGCGATCGCGCACCACCGCGCCGCGCTCGCCGGGGCGCCCCGGCCGGAATCCCACAGCAACCTGGCCTACTCGCTCAATTTTCCCGCAGGGATTTCCCCGGACGACATTGCGGCGGAGCACCGGCGGTGGGCCGCCGTCCATGCCGCGCGGCTGCGGCCCAGCGGGCCGGACGAAGCGCCGGATTCGGACCCGGCCCGGCGGCTGCGCCTGGGCTTCGTCTCGCCCGACCTCGTCCATCACGCCGTCGCCTATTTCCTGGAGCCGGTCCTGGCGGCCCGCGATCTCGGGGCCTTCGAGATTTTCTGCTATTCGGATGCGCCGGTGCCCGACCACGTGACGCGCCGGCTGCGCGGCCTCTCCGACCAGTGGCGGGACATCGCGGGGCAGACCGACGACCGCGTGGCGGCGCTCATCCGCGAGGACCGGATCGACATCCTCATCGACCTGGCGGGGCACACGGCGCGGAACCGGCTGCTCGTCTTTGCGCGCAAGCCCGCCCCGGTGCAGGTCACCTGGCTGGGTTATCCGAACACGACGGGCCTCGACGCCATGGATTTTCGTCTCACGGACGCCGTGAGCGATCCGCCGGGCCGGACCGAACAGTGGCACAGCGAGGAGCTCATCCGCCTGCCCGGGACCTTCTCCTGCTACGGGCCGCCGGTGGAGAGCCCGGCGGTCGCGCCGCTGCCCGCCCTGGCGACGGGGCAGGTCACCTTCGGCTGCTTCAACAACCTGGCCAAGCTGACCCCGCCCGCGATCGACCTCTGGGCGCAGATCCTCCGTGAAGTCCCGGGCGCGCGGCTCCTGCTGAAGTCCCGGGGCCTGTCCGATCTCGAGACCGCCGCCGGGGTCCGCGAGGAATTTGGCCGCCGCGGGATTGAGTCCGCCCGGCTTGAGCTCAATGGCCAGGAGTTGTCGGTTGCCCAACACCTCGCCCTCTATAATAGAGTGGATCTGGCCCTCGATACCTTCCCCTACAATGGCACGACGACGACCTGCGAGGCGCTCTGGATGGGCGTGCCGGTCATCACCTTGGCGGGAGCCACACACGTGTCGCGGGTCGGGGCGAGCCTGCTTACGCATCTTTCTGCGGAAGAATTGATTGCAGATTCTCCGGTAGGCTATGTGGCGCGGTGTGTGGATCTTGCGGGCGATCTTCCCCGCTTGGCCGAGATCCGCGCGAGCCTGCGCGAGCGCATGCGAGCCAGTCCCTTGTGCGATGCGCGGGGCTTCACCCGGGCCTTTGAGAACGCCCTGCGCCGGCTATGGCAGCGAAAGACCGGGACTTTGCAGTCGGCCTGATTCAGGGTGAGTGGTTGGGCGGACCGACCCTTCCCATCCAAAAATGCGAAGGCCCCGGCGGGAGCCGGGGCCTTGCTAAAGCGCCTGGATACGGCGACTGGCAGATCGGGCGAATCCAGCCAGGGCCTTCGCGGGCCGCTGTGGTCCGATCCGCTGGTCCCGGCCGCCCCGCGAGGGGCGGCCGGGATTGGGCGAATCAGAACTACCGCGGTACCGTTTAGCCGATCAGTTTCAGGGCTACCTGGGCGCTTTGGTTGGCCTGCGTCAGCATCGACGTGCCCGCTTGCACGAGGACGTTCCACTTGGCCAGGTTCGTGGTCTCCTGGGCCACGTCCACATCGGAGATGCGGCTGATGGCGGAGGCCAGGTTGGTCTGGTTGGTCGTCAGCAGGCTGCTGGCGAACGACAGGCGGCTCTGCTCGGCGCCGTTGACCGCACGCATCGTCGCGACATTCTGGATCGCGGTGGTGATGGTGCCAATCGACAGCTGCGAGAGGCTGCTGATCGCGCTGGCGTTGATCGAGCCGACACCCGTTGCGGAGGTCGCCAGGGCCTGGCCGGACAGCGTGACCGCGGTGGACGATGACAGGTCATCGGTCACATCGACGGTCGTGCTGGCGGAACCGAACAGCGACACGCCGTTGAACGACTGTGAAGCCAACGCCGTGAGCTGCGACTGGAGTTGCGTGAACTCGTCGTCGTAGTTCGCGAGGTCGGAACTATTCTTGGTCGGATCCTGGTACAGGGTCTCGAGCTCGCTCACGCGGTCGAGAATGGACCCGGCGACCTGGAGGGCGCCGTCCTGCGTCTGCAGCAGCGACGTGGCGTCGCCGATGTTGTTGGTGAGAGCCGTCTGGCGATTTTCGGTGGCCGTCAGTTTCATGGAAACTGCGAGACCGCCGGCATCATCGGACGGGTTGACGATTTTCGAACCGCTGGACAGCCGATTAAGGCTGTTTTGCAGCATTTGGGTCGAATGGGCGAGGTTGTTTGAGGCAACCCGCGCCGAGTAGTTGGTATTAATCACGACTGACATGGTATCTATCCTTGATCTATGCGACCTTCCGTCGTCGCCACGGGTCCGGAGGGATGGCGCCGGACCGCGCCTTCTGAGGCAGATGCCTCAAAAGGGTGTGGGCGCGCGCGCTGCGCGCGCGCCCATAGGGGGGATGACTGGCCTGCGGCCCCAGCCCTGACACCCGGTTTCGGACAACCTTCGAAACTTTGCGCGGGACCGGCAACCGATCCGATCCCGCGCCGGGGTCAGGGCATGAGCCCGTTTTAGGCGGTGATGAGCTTCAGGGCGATTTGTGCGCTTTGGTTGGCCTGGGTCAGCATGGACGTGCCCGCTTGGACGAGGACGTTCCACTTCGCCAGGTTGGTGGTCTCCTGGGCCACATCGACGTCGGAGATCCGACTGATGGCGCCCTGGAGGTTGGTCTGGTTCGTCGTGAGCAGCGTGCTGGCGAACGAGAGCCGGCTCTGCTCGGCGCCGTTGTTGGCGCGCATGGTTGCGACGTTCTGGATCGCGTTGGTGATCGTCGCGAGGCTCAGCTGGGTCAGGCTCGAGATCGCCGAGGCGGTCACGTTGCCGAGGCCCGCCGCGGTGCTGGTCAGGTTCTGGCCGGTCACCGTGACGGCCGAGCTGGAGCTCAGGTCGTCGGTCACGTCGACGCTGATGCTGCCCGAGCCGAACAGCGAGACGCCGTTGAAGGACTGGGAGGTCAGGGCCGTGAGCTGCGACTGGAGCTGGGTGAACTCGTCGTCGTAGTTCGCGAGGTCGGAACTGTTCTTGGTGGGATCCTGATACAGGGTCTCGAGCTGGCTGACGCGATCGAGGATCGAGCCGGCCACCTGGAGCGAGCCGTCCTGCGTCTGCAGGTAGGACGTGGCGTCGCCGATGTTGTTCTGGAGGGCTCCCTGGCGATTGGACGTCGCCGTGAGTTTCATGGCCACCGCCAGGCCGCCCGCGTCATCGGACGGATTGACGATCTTCGAGCCGCTGGAGAGCCGGTTCAGGCTTTCCTGCAGCATCTGGTTCGAGGTCGCGAGGTTGTTGGCAGCAACGCGCGCCGAGTAGTTGGTATTGATTACAACTGACATGGTATCTTCCTTGATGTTAAGCGCGGCGTCCGAGCCGCAGTCGTATCCGGGAGGGGCGGCTCCGGATCGCGCCGGCCGTGAGCGGAACTCGCGGCAGGGTCCGTATCGTCCCGGGGGCCGCGAAACTTAACGGGCTTCGGGATAAATTCGCGGCGGTCCAATTTGTCCTAAACCTTCGCCGGGACCGGCCGATTGGCGCAGCGCCAGGCGGCATTCTTACCCCCAAAACCCCCTAAACCGGGGCGGGAATGAGCCGATACTAAGGGAGTCTTTTCCCCCCTTCATGGCCGGCATCCAAGTCTCAGGCCTGTCCTCAGGCATCAATTGGCAGAGCATTATCTCCGAGCTCGTCACGGCTGACAGCGCGGGGATCAATGCTGTGAAGGCGCAGCAGGCCAAGGTGAACCTGCAGGGCAGCGCGCTGGGCAGCCTCGGCACGGACCTGACCAGCCTCTCCAGCGCCGTTTTCACCCTGGAGGATCCGACCACGTACGGCGGGGTCGTCGCAGGCTCGGCCACGTCGGGCTCCACCTGGATCAGCTCGGCCCAGAATGGCACGCAGATCGGCAGCACGGTGCTGGACGTCTCGCAGCTCGCGTCCACCGCGCAGCTGCAGGGGGCCGGCACCATCAGCAGCAAGCTGAGCCCCACCAGCGACGTGTCCGGACTCACCCTGGCCACCCTCGGCGTGGCCCAGCCGATCACCGCCGGCACCTTCACGGTGGACGGCCACGCGATCACGCTCACCACCTCCGAGTCGCTGCAGGACGCCTTCACGGCCATCTCGACGGCGACCAGCGGCGAGGTGACCGCGGCGTATGATCCGAGCACCGACAAAGTGACGCTGACCGACGCCGGCACCAGCCCGGTTGTCCTCGGGGCGTCGAATGACACCAGCAACTTCCTCGCGGCCCTCAAGCTGAACAACAACGGCCTGCCCGTCACCACCAGCTCGGCTGCCCTGGGCGCCGTCCAGCTGTCCAAACCGCTCGTCAGCTCGGATTTGAAGACCGCGCTCGCGGGCCAGGACGGGTCGGGCAACGGGTCCTTTGCGATCAACGGGGTATCCTTCAGCTACAACGTCAACACGTCCTCGCTCAGCACCATTCTCGGCCAGATCAACAGCTCCTCGGCGGGCGTCACGGCTTCGTACGACGCCGGGCACGACCGGATCGTCCTGACCAACACCAAGACCGGAGACACCGGGATCGGCGTCAGCGACACGACGGGCAACCTGCTCACGGCCCTGGGCCTGGGCGGCTCCAGCCCCACGCTGGTCCGGGGCACGAACGCCCAGTTCACGGTCAACGGCGGCGCGCTCCAGACCAGCGCGAGCAACACACTGAGCGGCACCGACTTGGGCGTTTCCGGGCTGACCGTGACGGTCAACAGCAAGGACACCCAGACCATCGTGGTGCAGAACGATCCCACGGCGGTCCAAACCGCGATCCAGAACTTCATCACCAATTTCAACAGCCTGCAGTCGGACATCAAGACCGACACCAAGATCACGACGGGCAACGGCACGGTCGTCAGCTCCGTCCTTTCCGGCAACCACGACGTCAGCGACTGGGGCAGCACCCTCCAAGCCACGGCCTTCAGCGCCGGCAGCGGGCTGACCGGCACCGCCATCACCAGCCTCGACGCGCTGGGCATCGACTTCGACGGCACGACCGGGCAGCTCAAGATCGCCGACTCCGGCAAGCTGACCCAGGCCCTGACCCAGAACCCCACGGCGGTGCAGGCGTTCTTCCGCACGGCGCATACCGGCTTCGGCTCGGTGATGAACAAGGCGATCACCGATGTCATTTCCCAGAACACGAGCGAGGTGCAGAATTTCCAGTCGCAGTCGAAGGACCTGGCCACTCACATCACCGCCATGCAGACCGAGCTCAATGCCGAGCAGGCGCGGCTGGAGACGGAGTTCCAGGCCATGGAGACGGCGCTGGCCAACCTCCAGAACCAGACCAGCGCGCTGACCGGCCTGTCCGGCACCTCCAGCACCAGCACGGCCACCTCCGCCACGAACAATTTTGCCTCGTCCTTCAACAACGCCGCCAGCGGCAGCTCCACGACGGGCGGCAGCACCGGCACCAGCACGAGCACCGGCACGGGCACGGGGACGGGCGGATAGGCGCGCCATGCGGCTTGCGATGCGCTTCCTTGCCCTGCTGGGCGCCCTCGGCGCCTTGGCGGGGTGCTCGTCCCCTGGAAAACTCACCGACTCGGTGCACCAGGGGCCCTTCTTCCAGCCGCGCAATTTCGTGGGCGGGTCCCAGGTGCCGGCCTCGATCCGCCGGGTGGCGATCCTGCCGGTCCACGGAGGGGAATTTGCCCCTCCGGAGGCGGTCGAGCCCCTCGACCCCGTCTTTGCGACCGCGCTCGAGCGCCAGATGCGCTTCGAGGTGGTCGTGGTCCCGCGCGACGAGTGCCAGAAGTGCTTCGGCACCCCCGATGTCTCCTCGGTCGCGGCCCTGCCGCACGAGATCCTGGCCGAGCTCGGGCGGAAGTACGCCGCCGACGCCATCATGTTCGTCGACGTGACCGCCTATCAGTCCTACCGGCCGCTGATCCTGGGGGTGCGGGCCAAGCTCGCCCTCGTGGCCGACCGCTCGCTCCTCTGGAGCTTCGACGAGGTGTTTTCCGCCTCCGACCCGGCGGTGGCGAACAGCGTCCGGCGCTACTACCTCGACAACGAGCTGCGCCACCTGCCCTTCGATCTCACTCCCGGGGCCCTGCAGAGCCCCTCGCGCTTCGCCGCCTACGCCGCGGACGCGACCTTCCACACCCTGCCGCCCCGTTGAGCGGGAAAACCCCCAACTCGTGCTAAAGTGCGGCTCCCCTCGGGACGATAGGGACTTAACCAACCGACGGCGTTCCCTGTAGCCACGCATCAGCGGCTGACCGTTTCAGAGTCCAAGCCTATGATTCATTCAACGTCTTCATCCGGCAGCACGGTGGGAACCGACGCTGCCTTCCTTAGCGCTTCGAAACCGGGCGTCCGCGCCCCGAATCCGGGACAGGACAGCCTTTCCCTGAGCCAGGCCGACGGCCTCCGGCACGCCCTGGCGAGCCAGGAGGAGGTCCGCCCCGAGATGGTGGAGAAGGGGCGGGCCCTTGCGGCCGACCCCGGCTATCCGTCCGCCTCCATGATCCGGAGCATCGCGCAGGCGATCATCGGATCACCCGATCCCTCCGAGGATCAATCGTAAGCCGCGCCACCCATGGTCGCCAAAGATTGCGCGCGGGCCTACCGCGCCAATTCGATCCTCACGGCCAGCCCTGGCCAGCTGGTCCTGCTGCTGTACGACGGGGCGCTCAACGCCCTGGCCCTCGCCCGCGAGGCCTTCGAGCGTCCGCCGGAGGACCTGCAGCGGTACGAGGTCATCAACCGCCAGCTGAACAAGGCGCGGAAGATCATCGCCGAGTTGCAGGGCACCCTGGATTTCAACGCGAGCAGCGAGTTCGCCGAGGCCATGCACCGGCTCTACGACTACTATAACCGCCGCCTTCTCGAGGCGAACCTCAAGAAGCAGGTCGAGCCCCTGATCGAGGTGGCGCACCTGCTGGGCGAGGTCCGCGACGCCTGGGCCGAGATGCTGCGCACCCAGCCGATGGCGGGCGCGCGCTCGGACAGCGGCTGCCTCGTGGCCTGAGTCCCCGCCGTGAAGAATTCGCTGGAAACGACCGCCGGCCGCCTGCTCACCGCCCTGGAGGACCTGGTCTCGCGGGAGGCGGTCCTCCTTCGCGCCGGCCTGTATCCGGATGCGATCGTGATCCAGCTCCGCGCGACGCCCCTGGTGACGCGGCTGTGCGAGCTGGCCTCCGAGCCGGGCGCCGCGACCGCGGGCATCCGCCGGCGGGTCACCGCCATCCTGGGCCTGCGCGGCCAGGGGCTGGCCTCCCTCCTGCATCGCCGCCTGAGCCTGACAGCCGAGCGCCAGCGCCTGCGCGAGGCGCGGCAGCGGCTGCAGCAGGTGGCGCTATACGGCCGGAGCCCCGGCCGGAAACCTGCCAATCGGATAAACGCGGCGGTGTGAGGGATCAGACCGCAGCCGCGAGCGGCTCGGGGATCTCCACCGCCTCGGGCGCGGCGGCCGGCAGGGCCTCCAGCTTGGCCTCGCGCGGCCCGGCCAGCCACTCGGCGGCCACGAGGCGCGCCTCGGACTCCCAGTTGGTGCTGGGCTTGGCGTAGACCGCGCGGGTCGCCGCGGCGGCCTGGTCGGACCAGGAAAGATTGGCCTTCACGCAGGGGGAGCCGTCGGCGAGGGTGAACGCCTGCAGGAGGATGCTGCCCATCGGCTGCACTGCCGCGTTGGCGCCGCGGGAGCCGAGGACCAGGCGGGCGAGGCCCAGCCGATAGTTCAGCGTGCGCGAGATGTCCCAGGTGCCGCCGTTGGGCGCGGGCTCGTCGCACTGGCAGGCGCTGGCGATGTTGGCGAGGAAGGAGGAGAGGCGGATGGACATGGCGGAGAATGGGATGCGGGCGGAGGATCCGCCTCTCCCCCCTGCATCGGCCGGCGGCCGCGCGCCTTTAGAAAATTCTTATGAATATAATACTTTATGGGGAACATTTAGGATTGAACTAGTTCCGGAGACCGCCTTTCTTCCGCAGCTACCCCCGCTCCAGCAATGTCGTTCGAGAAGGTCTTGATCATCGAGGACGATTCCGTCGTCCGCAGTCTGCTTAACGAGATTTTCCTTCGCCGGAAATGCTCGGTGGCGACTGCCAAGAAGCTGGTCGAGGCCGAGGCGCTGATCGCCCGCGAGTCCTTCGACCTTGTCCTGCTCGACATCCGCCTGCCGGACGGGGACGGCGAGAAGTTCCTCGAGCAGCTGGCGATGCTGCCGGAGCACCCGCTGGTGATCGTGATGACGGGGTACGGGACGATCGAGTCGGCCGTCGCCTGCATGCGGGCCGGCGCCTTCGACTACGTGATGAAGCCTTTCTCGCCCAGCCAGATCGACGTGATCCTGCGCAAGGCGCAGTCCTATCACCAGCTGCTGCAGGTCAACCGCCACCTGAGCGACGCGGGCGACGACGCCGACGTGGCGCTGATCGGCAAGAGCCCGGCCATGGGCCGGATGCGCCAGCTGATCGAGCGGGTGGCGCCGACCGACGCGACCGTCTTCATCAGCGGCGAGAGCGGCACGGGCAAGGAGATGATGGCCCGCGAGCTCTACCGCAAGAGCCCGCGCCGGCAGCAGCCGTTCATCAAGGTGAACTGCGCGGCCATCTCCGAGAACCTGATCGAGAGCGAATTCTTCGGCCACGAGCGCGGCGCCTTCACCGGCGCGACCGAGCGCCGCGAGGGCCGCTTCGAGCTGGCGAACCACGGGACCCTCCTCCTCGACGAGGTGAGCGAGATCCCGGCGAACCTCCAGGCCAAGCTCCTCCGCGTCCTCCAGGAGCGCGAGTTCGAGCGGGTCGGCGGCAACCGGACGATCAAGGTCAACGTCCGCATCCTCGCCACCTCGAACCGCGACCTCCTCCGCAACGTCGAGGAGGGCAAGTTCCGCCAGGACCTCTACTACCGGCTCAACGTCTTCCCGGTCAGCGTCCCGTCGCTGCGCGAGCGGACGGACGACATCATGCTCCTGGCCGAGCACTTCCTGCAGCGCTACGCCCGCAAGCACGGCATCAAGGTCACCGGCTTCGCCGACTCGGCGCGCCAGGCGATGATGCAGTACCGCTGGCCGGGCAACGTCCGCGAGCTGCAGAACACGATCGAGCGCGCGATCATCCTTTCACCCCACGGCCGGTCGGTCTCGGCGGCGGCCCTCGGCCTGCCCTCGACCCCGGCCTACCAGGCCGAGCTCGACTGGTCCGCCAGCCTGACGGTTGCCGCCGGGGGCGCCCCCGCGGCGGTTCCGCCCGGGGAGGAGGAATCCGCGGTGCTCCCGATCGCGGCGCGGGGCGGGGTCCTCTCGATTGCGGCGCTCGAAAAGCAGGCGATCCACGACGCCCTGCAGCAGACGGACGGCAACCGCACCCAGGCCGCCGCCCTCCTGGGCATCAGTATCCGCACCCTGCGCAACAAGTTGCAGGAGTACCGGGACGCCAACGACCCCGTCTTTTCCGCCCTCGAGGCCGAAAAAGCCGGCTAAAGCCCCCACCGGGGGGGGTGGGCGCAGAACTCCGCTAAACCCGGGGTCGGTTCGGGTCGATAAGTTGCTCGGTGCCGCGTCTTTCGCGGGGCCGTCCCAGCCCTTATGCCCGCCGTCGAGGAAATTTCCGAGAGCCTCATTCGCGAGAACATCACCCGCGCCGTGGGTGACGTGTTCAAGACGATGATGGGCCGGGCCGTCGCCTTTGACGCCGCCGAGGCCGTCCCGGGCGAGGGGGAGTCCAGCGCGCCCCAGGTGATCGGGACCGTGGGCTTCATCGGCGACATCAACGGGCTCGTCTATCTTTACCTCGCGGAGGACTTCGCCAACCAGTGCACCGCCCAGATCCTCGGGATGAACGCCTTCGAGCTGAAGACCAAGGGCGAGGCGGTGGTCAACGACGCGATCGGCGAGCTGACCAACATGGTGGTGGGCAGCTTCAAGAACGCCCTCTGCGACGCCGGCTATCCCTGCAAGCTCACCATCCCGTCGATCCTGCGCGGCCGCAATTTCTGCATCCAGTCCACCCGCCTGGCCGAGCGCCGCAGCTATCGCTTCACGTGCGGCAGCCACCGCGTGGTCACCGACATCATCCTGAAATCCGGCGACTGAGCCCCCACCCCATGCGCAAGAAGATCCTCACCGTGGACGACTCCAAGACCGTCCGTATCATCGTCCGCAAGGCCTTCAAGTCCTACGACTGCGACATCTTCGAGGCCGGCAACGGCGTCGAGGGCCTGGCGGTGGCCGGGAAGGAGCTGCCCGACCTCATCCTCCTCGACATCACCATGCCGGTGATGGACGGCGTCGAGACGCTGACCAAGCTGAAGTCCGACCCGCTGCTCAAGGCCATCCCCGTCATGATGCTCACGGCCGAGGGCGGAAAGGAGCACGTGCTCAAGATCGCGAAGATCGGCGTGCGCGATTACATCGTGAAGCCGTTCAAGGAGGACGTCCTGATCGAGAAGGCGAACCGCATCATCGAGCTGAAGCCCCTGGCCGACGGCCCGGGCAAGGTGCGGTCCATCCTCGACTCGGCGGAGATCCTCATCATCGACGACAAGCCGGCGATCGTGGCGCAGATCCAGGAGGGCCTGAAGCACACGCCCTGGAAGGTCCACGGCGTGAGCACGCAGCTCGACGCCGCGGAGGCCTGCAGCAAGCAGCTCCCCGACCTGGTCATCGCCAGCCTGACGCTGCCGGAGGAGGGGGCCTACTCGTTCCTCCGGATGATCCGGGCCAACCTCAAGACCAAGTACACGCCGGTGTTCGCGCTCGTGGTCAAGACCGAGATCGACGCCCAGCACAAGGCGCAGGAGGCCGGATTCAATTTCGTCGTCACCAAGCCGATCGACATCGTCGACCTGGAGTCGCGCATGGCCAAGGCCATGAACCTGGACATGTCCGGGCGCTATTACACGATGGACGACGATCTCCTGGTCCTGCGCCTGCCCGAGAACTGCTCGCAGACCGGGCTCGCCGAGGCCGCGCAGTACCTGCAGCCGAAGCTGGCTGAGGCGGTCGACGCCGGCCAGAACAAGGCCGTCCTCGACATCGGGGGCATCAAGGCGCTCGACGCCAACGTCATCAAGCTGCTGATGCAGGCCATGCAGGCCTGCCGCGACCTCGCGATGCAGTTCGCCCTCGTGGCCAACGCCCAGCTCATCGCGGAGTGCAAGGGCTTCGAGGACACGCGCGGCTGGACCTTCTACGAGACCTACGAGGACGCGAAGGCGAACCTGGGCAAGGGAGCGGCGAAGGCCGCCCCGGTCCT
>CAZKAH010000052.1:0-20313 GCA_964550715.1 uncultured Opitutaceae bacterium | reverse complement strand
CTTTGGAATCGAGATCATCGAGGGCTACGGGCTTACGGAGGCCTCGCCGGTCACCCATGTGAACCAGTTTGACCCGCCGGTTGCCACCGCCTCGGCCCAGCCGCAGCGGGGACGGAAGGTCGGCACGGTCGGCCGGCTCCTTCCCGGCCTGGCGGCGCGGATCACCGATCCGGAAACGGGCGCCGAACGCCGGCTGACGGAGACGGGGATTCTGTGGCTGCGGGGCGCCAATATCTTTCCGGGCTACCTGGATGCCAAGGGGCAGATCGAGCCCCCGCGACCGGACGGCTGGTTCGCGACCTGGGACGTGGTGCGCTTCGACCCGGAGGGCTTCCTGACCATCGAGGGCCGGCGGTCGCGCTTTTCCAAGATCGGCGGAGAGATGGTGCCCCACGGAAAGATCGAGGAGCAGATCGTCGAGCTTTTTGGCCTGGACCAGTCCGAGGGCCCGACGATTTTCGTGGCCGGGCTGCCCGACCCGGCCAAGGGAGAGCACCTGATCCTGCTCACCGTCACGGATCTGACGGCCGAGCGGGTGCGGGAAAGGCTCCACACCGCGGGTTTTCCTAATCTGTGGATTCCGAAGATCGTTCGGCGTGTTGAAAAGATCCCGGTGCTCGGCAGTGGGAAGCTGGATCTGGCTGCCGGCCGGGTGCTCGCTGCCCGGCAAGCGACAATATTGTGAATTATAGCGCTACTGGAATTCCAGTAGATTGAAGCGCACGAGCCGACGGGGTCATGATGAGGTTCCCCTGAATTGACGGACAGGAGGGACAACATCCAAAAGGTTAAGACCCGCGTACGAGGGCGAACGCCTCGCCCGGCTTGACGATTCTAGTCTCACGGAATGAGCCCAGGATCAGTAGATCCTTGTCGACGCTGATCAAAAGGTCGGCCTTTGCGGCGGCCGCCGTTCCCAATATTGCGATATCTTGCGGATCCCTGCAACGGTCTGGGGAAACTGCGATGGGTACGACGAGGCTGACGCACGATTTCCAGCGGTTCACTGCCTGGCGGCTTAGTGCAGGATCCAATTTCAATTTTTGAGCCAGCGTCCGATCGAATTCTTCGAGAATGAACTCGGAGGCGTGGATCGAATGCCGCGGATCGTCCAGAATCGTCTCGACCAATTCGGCGCAGACGCCCGCTCGGGCGAGGTGGGCCGCCACGAGAACCGAGGTATCGAGGACGATCCTCACTCTTCGGCAACCAGCCGTTGAAAGACGTCTTCGTCGGTGTAGATGCCGCGCTTCTCAGCTTCAGGGACAAGGATGGCGCGAGAATCGCGGAAACGCTGCACGTTCAGATAGCGTTCCAGTGCCTCCCGGGCGATATCGCTCTTCGAGAGGCCACGCTTCTTGCCGATTCGGGTCAATTCGGCGCTCAGACGCTCGGAGAGGCGCAAAGTGAGTGTGGCAGACATGTATTACAAAGTAATACATATCTGCCCATTGTCAACCTCACCAAATTGGTCCTCCCGAGAATCAGGCCGCCACGGACTTGCCGGGACCGGCCAGTCCCCCGTGCGCGGCATCGGCGACGGGCAGTTCCAGGATAAAGGCGGCTCCGGTCCCGGGCCCGTCGCTGCGGACGGTGAGCGAGCCGTGGAGTTCCTTGGCGGCCAGGGCGCTGGAGTGCAGGCCGAAGCCGTGGCCGTGGGCGCGGGTGGTGAAGCCGTGGCCGAAGATGCGGGTGAGGTTCTCGGCCGGGATGCCGACGCCGTTGTCCCCGACGACGAAGCGGATGGTGCCGGCGGGCCCGGGCTCGAGGCGGGCGGTCAGGACCCGGGCGCTGGCCCGGCCCTCGTCCATGGCGTACTTCGCATTGCGGATCAGGTTGATGAGGATCTGCAGCACCTTGCCGCGCTCGGCGAGGACGGGCGCCACCGGCTGGAAGTCGCGCACGACGCTGACGTCGTGCCGGAGCAGCGCGCCGGCGTTCATGCGCAGGGCATCCTCGAAGAGACCGGTGGCGTCGAGGGGTTCCAGGACGCCGACCATGGTCGCGTAGGTCTGCTGCATCGTCACGATCTCCTTGATGTGATCGATGTTCTTCTGGAGGGAGTCGATCTCCCCCATGAGGCGGGCGGTCTCCTCCGTCGCGTGCCGCGCCAGCGATTTCAGGAAGCCGGGGACAAGCCTGCCCTTGGGGTCCTCGGTGAGGAATCCGCCGAGGTCGGCGGCATGCTCCTCGAGCATCACGCTGACCTTGGCCAGGCTCTCGGTCCTGGACTGGCGCAGCCCCGAGGCAATGACGGTGGCGGAGACGTTGAGGCTGTTGAGGACGTTGCCGACGTTGTGCAGGACCCCCGTGGCGACCTCGGCCATGCCGGCCATCCGCGAGGCGTCGACGACTTCCTTCCGGGCTTTTTCCAAGGCGCTCTCCATCTCCTTGGACTCGGTCACGTCCTTGCTGATCCCGAAGGTGCCGATGATCTCGCCGTGCTCGTCGCGCAGCGGCATCTTGCTGGTCAGGGCCCAGGTGACCCGCCCGTCGGGCCAGACTTCCTTTTCCAGCTTGCCGAGGATGCCCTGGCCGGTGCGGATGATCCGCTGCTCGTCGTCGAAGGCGGGCTGCGCATGGCTTTGCGAAAAGAGGTCGAAGTCGGTCTTCCCCACGATCTCCGCCTGGCTTTTCCGGCCGAAGTAGCGGACGAACGAGGCGCTGACCGCGATAAAGCGCGAGTCCCGGTCCTTGAAGTAGACGTTGTCGGGGACGTGGGCGAGGAAGCCGCCGACGAGGGTCCGCTCGAGCGGCGAGGCCTGGGGGCGCGGAGAGGACTCCGCTGTGGGCGGGGGCGGCATGGTCAGACGAGGGCCACTTCGCGCTGCGGGGCCGGCGCACCCACCACGGCCGGGTCCGCGATGGGCAATTCCAGCGCGAAGGCGGCGCCCAGGCCGGGTCCCTCGCTTTCGACGCTGATCGCCCCGTGCATTTCCTTCGCCGCCAGGGCGCTGGAATGCAGGCCGAAGCCGTGCCCGTGCGGCCGGGTCGTGAACCCGTGGCCGAAGATGCGCGTGAGATTTTCCTTGGGGATGCCCACCCCGTTGTCCTGGACGACGAACCGGACGGTGCCCGGCGTGCCCGGCTCGATCCGGACGGTGATCATCCGGTCCTCGGCGCGCCCTTCGTCGAGGGCATACTTGGCGTTGCGGATCAGGTTGATGAGGATCTGCAGGACCTTGCCCCGCTCGGCATAGACCGCCGGCACGGGCTGAAAATCGCGCACCAGGCTGATGTTGTGGCGGAGCAGGGCGCCGGCGTTCATCCGGAGGGAGTCCTCCATCAGGACGGAGGCGTCGAGCGGCTCGACCATTCCCACCATGGTGGCGTAGGCCTGCTGCATCGAAACGATCTCCTTGATGTGATCGATGTTCTGCTGGAGGGAATCGAGCTCCTGGAGCAGCCGGATGCGCTCCTCGGTCCCATGGCGCGCCAGCGACTCGAGGAAATCCGGCACGAGCCGGCCCTTCGGGTCCTCGGTCAGGAACTGGGCGAGATTTCCGGAATGCTCCCGCAGCAGGGCGGAGACCTTCCCCAGGCTGTCGGACTTCGACTGGCGCAGGCCCGAGGCGATGACCGTGGCGGAGACATTGAGGCTGTTGAGGACGTTGCCGACGTTGTGCAGGACCCCCGTGGCGACCTCGGCCATGCCGGCCATGCGCGAGGCGTCCATGATCTCCTTGTTGGCCTTCTCCAGCGCCGCCTCCATCTCCTTGGCGGCGGTGATGTCCTGGCTCATGCCGAAGGTGCCGATGATCTGGCCGTCGGCGCCGCGGAGGGGCAGCTTGCTCGAGCGCGCCCAGGTGGAGCGGCCGTCCGGCCAGGTGATCTTCTCGACCTTGCCGAGGATGGGGGACCCGGTCCGCATGACCGCCTCCTCGTCCTCCTTGGCGCGGCGCGCGTGGATCTCGGAGAAGAAATCGGCGTCGGTCTTGCCAACCAGGTCCTCGGCGCGCGGATAGCCGTGCCGGATCGCCTTCGACTTGCTGACGGCGATGAAGCGGGAGTGCTTGTCCTTGAAATAGACGCCGTCGGGAATGTTCTCGAGGAAGGCGTTGACCAGGGCGTGCTCGAGCGTCCGGCGCTCGTCGCGCTCGGACGGGGCGGGGACCGCGGGAGGCGTGGCCAGGGAATCCATGGCCGGGGTCAGACCGCGGCCGCGTAGGCCACGGGCTCGGGCGCGACGAACTCGCCCGGCTTGAAGTGGCGGGCCAGCATGGCGCGCAGCTCCTCGGGCGTCACGGGCTTGGCCAGGTAGTCGTCCATCCCGGCGGCGAGGCAGGCCTCGCGGTCGCCGGACATGGCGTTCGCGGTCATCGCGACGATGCGGACCCGCGTCTCGAAGCCGCGCTCGCCCAGGGCCTCCGCCTGCCGGATCCGGCGCGTGGCCTCGAGGCCGTCCATCTCCGGCATCTGCGCGTCCATCAGGACGAGGGCATAGCGGCGCCGGCGCAGCGCGGCGAGGGCCTCGGCGCCGTTGCCGGCGACGTCCGCCGCGTGGCCGAAGTTGCGGAGCTGGAGGAGGGTGACCTTCTGGTTCACCGGATTGTCCTCCGCGAGGAGGATCTGGGCGTCGCCCTGCGGCAGGCGCGGGCGGGCGGCGGCGGCGGAAGCCTCGGGCGGCGCGATCCGGCTGGCGGCGGCGAGCACGCGGCCGATGGCCGTGCGGAGCTTGTCCGGGTGGAGGGGCTTCAGCTCGCAGGCGGCCAGCCCGCTGGATTTCATCTGCTTGGAATTGAGGCACTCGCCTCGCGAGGTGAGCAGCATCATCGGAGTCCGGCGCAGGGCGGCGTCGGCCCGGATGTCGCCGGCCAGGTCGAGGCCGTCGCGCTCGGGCATGTGGTGGTCGAGGATGACCATCTCATAGGGCGTGCCGGCGGCCGCCGCGCGGCGGAGCTCGGCCAGGGCCTCCACGGCGGATTCCGCCATGGCATGGGGCATCCGCCAGCCGGCCAGGAGGTGGGTGAGCAGCTTGCGGTTGGCGGCGTTGTCGTCGACGGCGAGGACCCGCCGGCCCTCGAGCGGCGAGGGCTCGAGCTTGAGTTCCTCGGCGGCGAGCAGCGAGCGGCCGAGTTCCAGCGTGAACCAGAAGGAGGAGCCCTGGCCGGGGACGCTCTTCACGCCGATCTCGCCATTCATGAGTTCGGTCAGGCGCTTGCAGATGGCGAGGCCGAGGCCGGTGCCGCCGTATTTGCGGGTGGTGGAGGAGTCCGCCTGGACGAAGGGCTGGAAGAGGGACTTCTGGACCGCCTCGGGGATCCCGATGCCGCTGTCGGTGATGTCGAAGCGCACGCCGACGCCCTCCGCGGAGGCGGCGCCGGGCGAGACGGTGATGACGACTTCGCCGTGCTGGGTGAACTTGATCGCGTTGCCGAGGAGGTTGAGGATGACCTGGCGCAGCCGCACCGGATCGCCGCGCACCAGCCGGGGCAGGGCGGGGTCGATCTGCATGACGAGTTCCAGGCCCTTGCGGGCGGCGAGGTCGGCGTTGAGGTCGAGCGCGAGCTCGAGGTGCTCCGTCAGGTCGAAGTCGATGACCTCCAGCGCCAGGCGCCCGGCCTCGATCTTCGAGAAGTCCAGGATGTCGTTGATGATCCGAAGCAGCGTCTCGCTGCTTTGGCAGAGCGTCTCGACCAGGTCCCGCTGCTCGGGGGTGAGGGGGGAGGTCAGGAGGAGGTTGGCCATGCCGATCACCCCGTTCATCGGGGTGCGGACCTCGTGGCTCATGTTGGCAAGGAAGGCGCTCTTGGCCCGGTCGGCGGTCTCGGCCGCCTCCTTGGCCCGCTGCAGGTCGGCCTCGACCTGCGCGCGGCGGCCGATCTCGCGCTGGAGGGCGGCATTGGTCGCCTCGAGGTCGGCGGTGCGCACGCGCACCCGGCGCTCCATCTCCTCGGCGTGGGCGCAGGCCTGGCGGAGGAGGTTCCACTTCTCGGTCAGGGCATTGGCCAGCTGCAGGACCTCGATCGTGTCGAAGGGCTTCTTGAGGATGACCAGGCGGTCGGAGCCGCCGATCTTCGCGAGCATCTCCTCCCACGAGTAGTCGGAATAGGCGGTGCAGATGACGATCTGCAGGTCGGGCGCGACCTTCCACAGCTCGAGGGTGGTCTCGATGCCGTCCCAGCCCGGCGGCATGCGCACGTCGACGAAGGCCATCGCGTAGGGCTGACCGGCGGCGATTGCCTTCTCCACCAGGGCCAGCCCCTCGCGGCCCTGATAGGCGGAATCGACGGCAAAATGGGCGGCGGCGGCCGCCGGCTCGGGCGCGTTGCCCAGCAGCGCGGCCTCGAGCGCCCGGAGCGACACCGAGGCGTCGCTGACCTGGGGGCAGAGGATCTTGCGCACGTCCGCATGGATCGCGTGATTGTCGTCAATCACGAGGATGCGGTTATTGCGTTCGGCGGTGGGCATTTGGAGTCGGTTTTCTCGGGTCAAAAGGGGTCTTCCAGCGGTCGCTCCGTCCGGGCACAAGCAGTCGGTATCGCCGGATGTCGGAATCGCGGTCGACCGTTCTGATTCGTCCCCCGTATCGTCACAAACGGGGCCGGGCCTAAGCCGGATCTGGGGGTTTTCGCCCAGAAAAACGAGAAGGCCCGGATCCAAGATCCGGGCCCGCAACAGGATAGGCCTGAGGCCGGCGCGTTAGCGCACGACCCGGGCGCCGCCGCCGGAGATCGTCTTTTCGACCTCCTTGCGGGTGGCCATCGACGTGTCGCCCGGGGTGGTCGAGGCGAGGGCACCATGGGCCGCGCCGTATTCAACCGCCTTCTGGCCGTCATTGAACTGCAGGAAGCCGAACTGGAGGCCGGAGGCGAAGCTGTCGCCGCCGCCGACGCGGTCGAGAATCTCGAGCTCGGGGTACTTGCGGCTCTCGTGGAACTTGCCGTCGTGCCAGAGGATCGCGCTCCAGTCGTTCTTGGTGGCGGTGATCACGCGGCGGAGCGTGGTCGCGGCGACCTTGAAGTTGGGGAAGGCCTTCACCGCGGTCTCGATCATCGCCTTGAAGGCGTCGGTCTCGATCGTGGAGAGGGTGTGGTCGGCGCCCTTGACCTCGAAGCCCAGGGAGGCCGTGAAGTCCTCCTCGTTGCCGATCATGACGTCGACGTACTTCGCGATCTCGCGGTTGACCTCCTGGGCCTTCTTCAGGCCGCCGATCGTCTTCCAGAGGGAGGGGCGGTAGTTGAGGTCGTAGGAGACGATCGTGCCGTGCTTGTTGGCGGCCTTGACGGCCTCGATCGTGAGGGCCGCGGTCGATTCGGAGAGCGCCGCGAAGATGCCCCCGGTGTGGAACCAGCGGACTCCGAGCTTGCCGAAGATGTGCTCCCAGTCGAAGTCGCCCGGCTTGAGCTGGCTGGCGGCCGTGTTGCCGCGGTCGGGGTTGCCGACCGCGCCCCGGATGCCGAAGCCGCGCTCGGTGAAATTGAGGCCGTTGCGGACCGTGCGGCCGATGCCGTCATCCTCGCGCCACTTGATGAAGTCGGTGGCCACGCCGCCCTCCATGATGAAGTCCTCGACCAGGTGGCCGACCTCATTGTCGACGAAGGCGGAGGCGACGGCGGTGCGCAGCCCGAAGCACTTGCGGAGGCCGCGGGAGGTGTTGTACTCGCCGCCGCCCTCCCAGACCTTGAATTCGCGGGCGGTGCGGATGCGCCCCTCGCCGGGGTCGAGGCGGAGCATGACTTCGCCGAGCGAAAGCTGGTCGAATTGGCAGTCTGGGGCGGATTTGATCTTGAGGCTCATGGGTAGGAAGAAGCGGGCGGGACTCAGAGGCCCCGATGGGCCAGGAAGGCAACGACGCCGGCGGCGGCGAGGCAGTAGATCCCGAAGTACAGCCAGCGGCCGGCGGCGATCAGGCGGGTGAGGAGGCGCAGCGCCACCAGGCCGGCGACGAAGCTCGCCACCATGCCGATCAGGCCGGGCGCCAGCAGCGCGCCGAGGTGCAGGGACTGGCCCTCGGCCGGGTGGGCCTTCAGCAGGCGCAGCAGTTCCTTGCCGATCACGGCGGGGGTGAGGATGACGCTGAGCGCGAAGCTGAACTCCTCGGCGTGCCGCTTGCCGACGCGCAGCATGAGGCCGACCGAGATCGTGGCGCCCGAGCGGGAAAAGCCGCGGAAGGGGATGGCCAGGCCCTGGACGGCCCCGATCCAGCCGGCGGAGCTCACGGGCATGTCGTAGTCGTGCTCCTCCTCCTGCTTGTGGACCAGGCCGGCGACGATGATCAGCAGGCCGCCCGCCGTGAGCGCGGCGGCGATCAGCCAGAGGTTGGAGAACAGCTGCTCGATCTCGGTGTTGTCGCCGTGCGGGGCGATGACCTTCTCGATCAGCACCTGCAGGCCGAGGCCGATGGCCAGCGTGTAGACGGTGGCGAGCGCCAGGTTGGCGATGGTCGAGCGCACCTGCTCCGGGTTGGAGCCGAAGCTCGTCTTCCACGCGTTCCAGAAGAACAGGATCACCGCGAACATCGTCCCGGTGTGCAGCATGGCCAGGAGAAAGGTCATCTCCGGGCTGGAGGGATCCAGCCCCATCAGCTTCTCGGCGACGATGACGTGGGCCGAGCTGGAGACGGGAAGAAGCTCCGCGGCCCCCTGGATCAGGCCCAGAAACAGGATCTGCAGGATGGAGATGGCCATGGGAGGGAGGGAAGGTTCAGGCCGAGAACGTCTTCAGGCTCTCGAGCTTCCAGGCCGGCTGCCCGGCCTCGGTCGCGAGTTCATTGAAGGCCTCGACCTCCGCCTGGCTGAAGAGGAGCCCGCCGGCCGCGGCGCTCTTCCGGGCCCAGCCGGCCTCGAGCTGGCCGGGCAGCATGGCCTTGTCGTTGCCGTGCCCGAGGATGTCGGCGATCACCGCCTTCACGTTCTGGGATTGGGTGCGACCCTTGGCAAAGGCATGGCCCAGCGCCTCGGGATGGATCACCTGGAAGAAGAAGGCCGAGGTGTGCTTCTCGTCGCCCTCGGCCCAGCGGTTGCGGAGGGTGGGCAGCGAGCCGCCGATATAGGCGCCGAAGATTTCGTTGATCAGCGAGAGGCCGTAGCCCTTGTGCGCGCCGAAGGGGAGGAGCGAGACGGCGGCGGCGGGGTCGGTGGTGGGGTTGCCGTCCTTGTCGACCGCGGCCATGGGGGGGAGGGGCTTGCCCTCGCGCTTGAGCTGCTGCACGCGGCCCATGGCGACGACCGAGGTGGCCCAGTCGACGACGATGGGATAGCCGACCGCCGCCGTGGTGGGAAAGCCCCAGCTGTGGGGGTTGGTCCCGAGGGTGGGGAACTTGCCGCCGAACGGCACGACCTCGGCCAGGGCGGCGGTGCAGTTGGTATAGGCGATGTAGCCCTTCTGGGCCGCATCCATCACGTAGCCGCCGCCCCAGAGGTAGTGGAAGGCGTTATCGACCGAAATCGTGCCGCAGCCGTACTTGTCCGCGAGCTTCATGGCCTCGTCCATCGCCCGGTAGGCGACCGACTGGCCCAGCTTTTTGTTGGCGTTCCAGACCTGGGCGGCGGGAAAGCGCGAGGGCTTCACCTCGATCTTGGCCCCGGGGACGCAGCCCTTCGAGCCGCTCCCGAACAGGTGGTCGAGATGGAGCGCCTTGAGGGCGTTGTGGGTGCGGATCCCGTGCCGGGTGGCTTCGGCGCAGAACCGGGCCCCCTCGGCGGCCTCGTCCGCGAGATAGCCGCGATGGCGGTAGGCCGCCTCGACGAGCGCGTTGTGCTGCTTTTCCGGGACGACGTAGAAGACTTCGCTCATGGGAGGATTCAGATCTTGCTGGTGGGCACTTCAGGATTCACCTGGGCGATGGGCTTTTCGCCCCTGGCCGCCCGGAGGAGGTTCTGGACCGAGGCCAGGGCCTGTCGCTCCACGCTCTCGTAGGTGCGGGAGGCGACGTGCGGGGTGACGATGCAGTTCGGGAGGCGGAGGAGCGGATGGTCGGGCTTCGGCGGCTCCTCGTCCAGGACGTCGGTGCCGTAGCCGCCCACCTGGCCGGACTGGAGCGCGGCGACCATGTCGGCGGTATTGACGATCTCGCCGCGGGCGCAGTTCAGGATCAGCACGCCCTTCTTCATCTTGGCGATGTTCTTGGCGCCCACGAGGTCGCGGGTTTCCGGGGTCAGGTTCGTATGGAGGGAGATGTAGTCCGAGGCGGCGAAGATCTCGTCCAGGGTGGCGGCGCGGCGGACGCCGTGCTGCTTGGCGAAGGCCTCGTCCCAGTAGAGGTCGAAGGCGATCGTCTCCATCCCGAAGGCGCGGGCGCGGACGACGACCTCCTTGCCGATGCGGCCGAGCCCGATGATGCCGATCGTCTTGCCGAGGACCTCGTGGCCGGTCTTGCGCTTCCATTCGCCCTTGCGGCTGGCATCGACGCCGTAGAGAAAGTTCTGCTCGAGGGCGAGGAGGAGGAGGAAGGTGTGCTCGGCGACCGTGGTATGGTTCACGCCGGGCGTGAAAAGGACGGGGATCTTCTTGGCCGTCGCGTACTTGACGTCGATCTTGTCGACGCCGATCCCGTACTTGCTGATGATCTTCAGCCGGGGCAGGGACTTGTCGATCACGGCCTGGGTGATGGCGTCGTCGCCGCAGAGGAAGGCGTCGAAGCTGCCGGCCAGCTCCAGCATCCGCGCCTCGGAGAGGGGCCCGCGTTCGCGGACGATTTCGTAGCCGGCGCTCTCTAATAGCTTGTGATGGGCGCCCGGCGTGTCTTGGAACGAGGTGGTCGTGAGGAGGACACGTGTCATGGTGGGGGGTTCTATCCAATCGTATGGGCGGGGGTTGGAAAGCAGAATTAGCGGGCGCAAGCCGGCTTGCAGGCGGCTTCGGATCTCCTCATAATCTTCCTCCCATGAAAACGCATGCTGTTGCCACCCGCCTGCTTCGGCGGCGCCTCGGGGCGAAGGTCGTCCAGTCCGGCGCCAAGGTGCTGGAGACGGCATCGTTCGACAGCCTGAAGATTCCCTTCTTGCCGGAAGCGGTGATCTTTCCCCGGAATTACGCCGACGTCGGCCGGGTGCTGGTGCTGGCCAATTCCCACGGCGTCCCGGTTACGATTCGGGGCCGCGGAACTTCCCTCACCGGGTCCGCCGCACCTCGGCGCGGCGGGTGGGTGCTGGACCTGCTGGCGTGGAATCGGATCCGGATCGACGCCGAGGCTGGGATGGCCCACGTGGAGGCGGGTGCAAAGGTCGCCGACATTCACCGGGCGGCCGACGCCACGGGCTGGTTCTATCCCCCGGATCCCGCCTCGCGCGAATATTGCACGATCGGCGGAAATATCGCCTGCAACGCCGGCGGGATGCACGGGGGCAAATACGGGGTGACCCGCGACTTCGTCCTGGCACTGAAGGGCTTCCTGCCGACGGGCGAGTTCGTGGAGTGGGGGACCGCCACCAAGAAATTCTCGGCCGGTTTCAACCTGCGCGACCTCTGGATCGGCAGCGAAGGAATGCTTGGGGTGGTGACCGATGCCGTCCTCAAACTCATCCCGAAGCCGGACGTGCGTTGGACCCTCCTCGCCTCCTTTCGCTCGGAGGTGGCGGCGTCCAATGCGGTTCGTGCGCTTTTTGCGCGCCGGATCCAGCCATCGATCTGCGAGTTCCTCGACCGCCATTCGGTGCTTTGCGCGGAACGGAAGACCAAGACCACCGTTTTCCCTGGGCAGGCGGGCCGGCCGGTCGTGCTGCTCGAACTGGCGGGGACCGCCAGCGAGGTCCGCGACCAAAAGCGCGTGGTGCTGGCCTGGGTGCGCGCCCACGCCGCCGCCTTCCGCGCCGCCCGCAATCGCGCCGAGGCGGAGAAGCTCTGGGAGGTCCGGCGCAAGTGCTCGCCGGCGATGTTTGAGCTGGGGGACTCCAAGCTGAACGAGGACGTGGTCGTGCCCCTGCGCAGCTTTTCCCGCTTCGTTCGCTTCCTCGACAATCTCCGCCGTGAGTCCGGCCTGCCCATTCCCACCTTTGGCCACCTGGGGGACGGCAACGTCCATGTGAACATCATGTACCACCGAGACGTGGCGGCCGAGCGGAAGGCCGCCGAGCATGCCGTCCTGCGCCTGATGAAGGAAGTGGTCAGCCTCGGCGGGGCGATCTCGGGCGAGCACGGGATCGGCCTGGCCAAGTCGCCTTTCCTCCGGCTCCAGCACAATGCCGCGCAGGTCAGGGCCATGCGGGCGGTGAAGCGTGCGCTCGATCCGAAGGGGATCCTAAATCCCGGCAAGATTTTCGAGCCGTTCGAGGTCTGGCGGCACCGCCGCCTCGAGGTCAACCTGCCCTGGGATCACAAGTGATCCGCTAAGGATGCTGATTGCGGGGCTCGGGAGTCGTGCGCTCGTGCCCGCCGCCGCTGGGTCGCGGTGCCGCCGTCTCATGGTGCTCGGGGGCGGCGTGGCTGGCTTCGGCGTGATGATCGTCGTGGCCCGCAAAATGGCGCTCTGGCGGGCTGGCCACGTGAAAATCACCGCGATACGCCGGATGCCCATAGTACACCGGACCGCCGTAGACGGGCCCGTAGTAGTCCCCTCCGTCGACTTCCACCGAGCCTCCGCCGCCGTAGTCGCCGGCGCAGGCGGACATGGCGAGGGCGGCCGCGGTCACGGCGGCGGCGAGGAACAGATGGGGAGGGCGGGTGGGCATGGGTCGGGGCGCGGACAATGGGTTAGGGATGCCGGTTGCGGGGCTCGGGGGTCGTCGCTTCGCGCCCGTCCTTGCGCTGATCATTCCGGTCCTTGGGCGGGGGCGCCTCATGGCGTTCGGGGGCGCGGCGTTCCTCGACCCGGCCCCGGTCGCGCCGATCCCGCGGAGGGCTGGCCACGCGGGAGTCTTCCCGGTACTCCGGGTGCCCATAGTAAACGGGACGACCGTAGTCGCGCCCGTAGTAGTCGCCGCCGCCGATTTCGATCGAAACATCGGCTCCACGACTCTCGCGGGCGCCCAGGAAGGCGCCGGCGACAACCAGGGTCGCCAGGGAAAGAATGCGCCGGGTGTTCATGGTCGGAGCGGGGGACGGGGAAGGCGAACCGTGGTCTCCCGGCGCTAGCGCCAGCGCCGGCCGTACGAGCCGCCGATATAGACGCTGTCGTGGTAGTAGGGGTGGCCGTAGTAGACCGCACCGCCATAGGCGGGGCCGTAGTAGTCCGGGCTGCCTTCGACGTAGCCGACGCAGGCGGCGAAGAGCAGGGCTGAACCCGCCACGAGGAGGCCGCAAAGGAGGTTTTTCATGGAGAGGTTCATTACTTCTGCTTGTCGAGCGCCGTCGGATTGGTGAGCTCGACGAGGCCGATGGCGACGTCTGCCGGATCGGCCAGGATCGCCAGCCGGCTCTGCGGCTCGGTCGATTTCGGCTGGAGCAGGACATGGGCGCCCAGCGAGGTGGCCTTGGCAATGGCGTCATCCAGGTTCGCCACGCGCACAAATCCCAGCCATTCGGGCTTGGCCTCGGGGCGGTTCGGAATCGGGCCGATCGAGGCGCGGACGAAGCCCTGGCTGCTCAGCAGGTAGGCGCTGGTCACCTGGCCGTCGCGGATGTCCGGGGCGACCTCGTCGCCAAAGACCGCGTGGTAGAACTGCGCTGCCGCGGCGGGATCCCGCGCGGAGAGGTGCGCCCAGGCCCACGTGCCCATGCCGGGCTCGAGGTCATCGGGATCGCCCGTGCTGGAATGGAGCACCCCGATCAGCGAGCCCTGGCTGTCCGTCAGGAGCGCCTGGGTGCCGCGGCTCGCGAGGAGCCGGGCCGGATGGACGACCTGGCCGCCCAGCGCCGTGGCCGCGGTCACGGTCTTGTCGACGTCAGCCACCGTCAGGTAGTTGATCCACCGGCCCTGGCCGGTGTCGCCCTTCGGGGCGTCCCGCATGATGACGCCGGCCACCGGCACGTCATCGGCGGACAGGACGATGTAGGTGGCGCCGCTCGGGCGCTGGACCGTGGCCGCCTTCCAGCCGAACAGTCCCGTGTAGAACTGGACTTCGCCGGCGGGATTCTTGGTGTAGAGATCGGCCCAGATCATCTTGCCGGGGAGCATCATGCCCGAGGCCTTGACGTTGATGGGAGGGAGATCAGCGGCACGGACGCTGACGACGGAGAGCGCGAGAAGGAGGATACCGGGGAGTTTCACAAGGGGCACGGACAGCTCTCCGGCCCAAAGGTTACCCAAACGGCCAAAGTTGGCTTCCTCGGCTATTCCCGGGTCGGTGCGGTCGGTCCTGGCCACGCGGCATGCAGGTCGCGCATTTCGGACAGGGTGGCGGCCGCGAGGTGGAACGGCGCCGGCCAGCGCCGCGTCGTGGCGGACAGCAGGTCGGGACGCAGGACCGCCACGAGGAGGCTATGGTCATCGCATTCGCGATAGGGCAGGTTGCCCTCTCCCGGCAGGTCTCCTTGGGCCCAGGCGGCGAAAGCACCGTGCCAGGCTACGCGCCCGAAGCGGTGGCAGCCGTGGTGCCGGATCAGCCACATGAGCCACGGCCTTTCCGGAATCACTCCGGCCCCGGCCAGCAGGAACGCATTCAGGGTGCCGGTCTCCGGGTGGCCCATCAGGGCGTCGATCCGCTCGAGGCTGTCCGGGGCGAGGAGCCCGACATCCCGCAATTCGGCCATCAGCTCCCCGTCCACCGCATGCTCGAGGAAATGCATCATGGATTTTCGCGCGGGTCGCGGCCCGCCGGCCTCCCCTGGGGCCAGAGAAAGCCCGCCAGGGCCACCGCGCAGCCGGTCGGCCCCAGCAGCTGGGCGTGGCCGTTGGTCAGGAAGCAAAGGGTCAGCGAATATCCGAATCCGCAGGCCAGTGCCGGGCGCCGCCACGCCAGCGCGATGCAGCCGATCGCGGCGAAGGCCAGGATCATGCCGGCCGAAAGCCAGAGGGCTGCCGCCACCTGCGCGTGGACGGCGGCCAGCACCGCGGCGAGCTTCTGCGGTTCCAGTTCGTCGGGCAGGTCGGCCGGCGGGTTCATTTCCGGAGGATGACGACGAAAGGGGAGGTCCGCAGCGTCTCCTCCGGCGAGAGGGTGACCTGGAAATCAGCCGGAGCCGACGACGGGTCCGCCGGGCGGCCCTGCCGCTCCAGGAAGGCCCGGAATTGAGGATCGTGCACCAGTTGTGCCCGCTCCGCCCGGCTGAGCTCGGCATAGGTGACCGGTCGGTAAGTGAAGCGCCCGAGATAGGCGGATTCGCCCCTCAGCCGTTCCGCAGTCGTAGTCTTGGGATCCTCTCCGATCCGGATCTCGGCGCGATAGGCGGTCACGGTGCGCGCCGCCTGCGCGAGATAGGCGTCGAAGAGCGGGAGGGCGGGGCCGGGGACGCCGTCGGCACCGAGCCGGGCGGCGAGGACCAAGGCGACGAAAAGAATTTGGCCGGGGCGTCGCAACATGGGCGCTACTGAAACAGCACGGGCTGGTTCTGCTGGAGCGCGACCGCCACCAAACCCTGCAGGCGCTCCAGCAGGAACTCGCCGTCGACGTCCACAAAGCTTTCGAAGCCATTCCTGGGCGCCAGGCCGCGGGCCTCCGCGGCCTTCCTTTGCTCCTCCGAGGGGAAGGGGCGCGCCGGGCGGTCCCTCATCTCGGCGGCGATCGCCCCGATTTCGCCCTGCAGGCGGGTGCAGGCGTCGACGGACCAGGCGCCGTCACAGTCGGAATGGAGCATGAAGACGGGAAAGCGGGATCCGGCCGCCCCTCCCTCCAGCTCCGCCGCGATCGCCGCCCGCAGGGCGTTGTAGTCGGCATACGAGCCGGCCTCGAGGCCGGCCAGTTCCGTTTCTCCTGCAAATACCCCGAGATACAGGCTCATGGGAGGTCCTCCCGCCGGATGGTTCCGCCGGACGAACGGACCAGCGCCTCGAGGCCCGGGGCAAAGGAGCAGGAGCGGGGCACGACCAGGATGAGCCGTTTCCCGCGTTCGCGGGCCGCGAAGGCGAGGAGCCGCACCTGGTAGGTGGCGAGGAGCCGCGAGACGTTCTTGATCAGGTAGATCGCATGGGAGGTCTCGGCGTCCGCGCGGGATCCGCGCGGACGGTGCAGGGGAGGGGAGGAGGATTCCATGGGTGGTCTCAGGGTTCTGGTTCGGCCGGCAGGGGCTTGATCGCGACGCCGTGGGGATTCAGCCAGTGGCCAAAATCGACGTCGATCGGCCGGCTGGTGTAGATGGTGAGCGGCGTCTTCTCGACCACCGACCGGTAGGTCTGCAGCCGCAGCTGATAGGTGGATTCGAGGGTGCTGCCGCCGGATTTGATCTCCGCCAGGCCCGCGGCGACGCTGTCGAGCACGGTCCCGCGGGGCAGCCCCGTGGCGGTGTAGTGCGGCGCGCCCACGATCTCGCGGAAATTCGGGCTGCCGATCTGCGCCGGCGAGGGTCGCCAGACCTCCGTGTTCTTGGCCAGGTGCAGCGCCTGCAGCGCCTGCGCCTCCTTCACCTGGCCGACCATGAGGGCGGCTGGGGCGTGGGCGCCGTGATCGCAGGGAAGGGGGGCGGGGAGGGCCATCCGTGCCGCGGATGGTAACAACCGCCGCCGCGGGTCTGGGGACGGACTGTCCCGGAAAGAATGCCCCCGGAACGGGGGAAATGCGCATCCCCCGCGCTTCTGGAGCGTCTAGCCCCTCGCCCCATGAAAAAACCGTCCTGGCTCCTGCCTTGCCTCCTCGGTCTCTCCGCCGTCGCGCGCGCCGACTATGCCGCCTCCTGGATCGACCCCGACACGGGCCACCGGGTCGTCCAGCTCTCGCGCGAAGCCGGGACCGAGAGTCTCTATTTCACCCAGAACGCCTACACGAAGGACGGAAAGCTGATTGTCTCGACCCCTCACGGGCTGGCGACGATCGATGTCAACACGGGGGTGATCGATCCGATCCCCGAGCCCCAGACCCCGGCGGCCGCGCCGGCCCCCGATGCGGCGCCGGCGACCGGTTTTGCGCGCTTCCGCAACCGCGCCCGCCTGATCCAGACCGGCCGCCTGACCGGATCCATCTTTTATCAGAAGGGCAATGCCATCTACGCGACCGATCCCGTGACCAAGGCCACAAAGCAGGTCGCGAGCCTGCCGACAGACAAGGGCGGCATGGCCAGCGTCGCCACCGTCAACGCCGACGAAACCCTGGTCGCCGGGTCCATCACGATCGGCGAGGAGCGCGGCGGCGGCGCGCGGCGCGCGCCCGGGGCCGAGCCGGGCGCGGCGAACTACATGGGCGGTGACAACCGGCCCGACAAGGGTGCGATGATGGAGCGGCGGCTCGCCGCCCGGCTCCCCGAGATCATCTTCACGGTCAATACCCGCACCGGCGAGTATCGGGAGCTCTTCCGGACGACCGACTGGACCAATCATTTCCAGTTCTCCCCTTCCGACGCCAACCTCCTGATGTTCGCCCACGAGGGGCCCTGGCAGAAGGTCGATCGCATCTGGCTCATCCGCACCGACGCGCCGGACGCGCAGCCGATGCTCGTCCACCAGCGGACGATGAAGATGGAGATCGACGGCCACGAGTTCTGGGGCGCGAGCGGCGAATGGCTCTGGTATGACCTCCAGACCCCGATCAGCGAGGTCTTCTGGGTGGCCGGCTACAACGTGAAGTCGGGCCAGCGCATCTGGTACCATCTCGAGCGCGACCAGTGGTCGGTCCACTTCAACGTGTCGCCCGACGGGAAACTCTTTTCGGGAGATGGCGGCTCGGCGGAAAAGAACGTGGCCCATGCGAAAGACGGCAAATGGCTCTATCTTTTCCATCCGCGCCTGGTCGACGACAAGGCGACCCGCGCGAACGGCAAGGACCTGGTCCAGATCGGCACCTTCGACTACGAGCGGCTGGTCAACCTGAAGCAGCACGACTACGTGCTCGAGCCCAACGCAACCTTCACCCCCGACCTGAAGTGGCTGGTCTTCCGCTCGAACATGAACGGCAACGTCCAAGTCTACGCGGTCGAGCTCGCCAAGGCCACGACCGCCTCCCAGCTCGCGGAGCCCGACCCCCGCGACCGGCGTCCCGGCGATCCCCTGCGATGAGAAACTTCCCCTGCTCCCCATGAAAAAATCCATCCTCCTCCTGCCCGCCTGCGCGGGCCTGCTCCTCTCCTCCGGCCTGCGGGCGCAGCCGGCCCCGGCCGCTCCCGCCCTGCCGCGGGAGTGGGTCGATCCCGACACGGGCCACCGCATCGTCCAGCTTTCCCAGGATGCCCACAGCGAAAGCCTGTATTTCACGCAGTATTCCTTCACGGCGGGCGGGACCAAGATGGTCTTTACCCAGCGGGGCGGAAACATCGACCTGGTCACCCTGGCGACCGGCGCGATCGAGCACGTCTATCAGGAGGGCGGAGCGAGGGTGCTCCAGACCGGGCGGAAAACCGGGGCGATCTTCTACACCAAGGGGCGCTATCTCTATGCCCTGGATCCGGTGACGAAAGTCTCAAAGCAGCTCGTCCGGATTCCCGATGAGGGCAACATCGCGGCGATCAACTGCGACGAGACGCTGGCGACGGGCACGATCGTCCCCGGCGAGGCCTCCCGGCCCCCGATCAACGCGGTGCGGGCCCAGCCCAAGGTCCTGGCGAGCGGGGTGGAGGAGGGCGATATCCCGAGCCAGGTCGACAAGCACGCGATGATGGACCGCCGGCTCGCCGCCATGCTGCCGACGACGCTCTTCGTCATCAATCTCCAGACCGGCGCGATCACCGAGCTCGGCCACTGGAACGACTGGACCAACCACCAGCAGTTCTCCCCGGTCGACCCGACGCTGCTGATGTTCGCCCACGAGGGCCGGCAGTGGAAGGTGAACCGGATCTGGCTCATCCGCGCCGACGGCCATTCCGCGCCGATGCTGGTGCACCAGCGCACGATGAGGATGGAGATCGCCGTCCACGAGTACTGGGCCAACGACGGCTCGCGCATCTACTATGACCTGCAGACGCCGCTGTCCGAGGATTTCTGGATCGGCAGCTACAATGTCCTCGACGGCAGCCGCACGTGGTACCACCTGCCCCCCGACCACTGGTCCGTCCACTACAACACCTCGCCGGACGGGACGCTCTTCTCCGGCGACGGCTCGGACCCGGTTATTCACTATGCCCAGGCCAAGGACGCGAAGTGGATGTTCCTCTTCCGCCCACAGGAGATCCCGAACCAGGCCGACGAGACCGCCGACCAGCAGCACATGATCCAGGTGGACAAGCTCGTCCCGGAGCGGCTGGTCAACCTGTCGCGCCACGACTATTCGCTCGAGCCCAACGGCTTCTTCTCGCCGGACGGCAAATGGCTCATCTTCCGCTCCAATTTCCGCGGCCCGATCGGCGTCTACGCCGTCGAGGTGGCTAAGGCCGCCGCGGCGCCATGAGGCGCGGTTCCGGCCTCCTCACCGCCCTCGCGCTCCTGACCGGGGCGGCGCGGGCGGCGGAGGCGCTGCCCCGTTCGTGGATCGATCCCGCCACGGGGCATCGCGTGGTCCAGCTCTCCACCGAGCCCAACTCCAACAGCCTCTACTTCACTCAATACGCCTACACGAACCACGGCACCCGGCTGATCATGACCACCCGCCACGGGGTGGACCTGGTGACGGTGAGCACGGGCGCGATCGAGCACATCCTGGAAGGCAATTCCGGTCGCGTCTTCCAGGCGGGCCGGAAGACCGGCAGGATCTTCCTCACCCGGGACGGCTGGGTCTGCTCCCTCGATCCCGACACCAAGGTGCTGACCCAGCTGGCCCAGCTGCCTCCCGGCGGCTCGGTTGAGACGGTCAACGCGGACGAGACCCTGGCGGCGGGATCGATCACCGAGGGGATGCAGCGCTCGGCCGAGGCGAGGCAGCGGGCGCGGACGGAGGCCCCCGTGACTCCGCCGCCGGGCGGGTATCGCCCGGGCGTGCCGATGCCCGGCCACGACGACTATCCCGGCAAGATGGACATGATGATCCGGCGCCATGCCCAGATGCTCCCGATGACCCTCTTCACGATCAACCTCCAGACCGGGGAGGTGCGGAAGCTCTACCGGACCAACGACTGGATCAATCACTTCCAGTTTTCCCCGACGGATCCGACGCTGATGTCCTTCGCCCACGAGGGCCCCTGGTGGCTGACCGACCGGGCGTGGCTCCTCCGGGTGGACGGCAAGTCGCAGCCTTTCCTGGTGCACAAGCGCACGATGCGGATGGAGATCGCCAACCACGAGTACTGGAGCGCCGACGGCCAGTCGCTCAACTACGACCTCGAGACCCCGATGAACGAAGTCTTCTGGGTCGCGAACTACAATGTCTATACCCACGAGCGCACCTGGTATCATATCACCCTCGATCAGTGGTCGATCCACTACAACCGCTCGCCGGACGGCACGCTTTACTCCGGCGACGGGGGCGAGCCCGGCCATCT
>CAZKAH010000051.1:0-20726 GCA_964550715.1 uncultured Opitutaceae bacterium | reverse complement strand
CGGAAACACCTGACGGTCGACCTCGACGCCGTGCTGGCGGTCGACGCGGCCTGGCGCGCCCAGCTGCAGGAGGTCGAGCACCTGCGCGCGAAGCAGAAGGCGGCCAACGGCGCGATGGCGGCGCTGCCCAAGGGTTCGCCCGAGTTCGCGGCCCGGGTGCAGGAGATGAAGGCGGTCGCCGCGCAGGCCAAGGAGCGCGAGGGGGTCCTCAAGGCGACCGAGGAGAAATTCCGCGAGGCCATGCTGGCGCTGCCCAACCTGCCGCATGCGAGCGTGCCGGCCGGCGCCGGCCCGGACGACAACGTGGTCCACGCCGCGCACGGCGACCCGGGCGGCGCCTCGGCCCACGCCGTGCCGCACTGGGAGATCCCCGGCTTCGAGCGGCTCTTCGACTTTGGGCGGGGCGCCAAAGTGACCGGGGCGGGCTTTCCGTTCTACATCGGGGAGGGGGCCCGCCTGGTGCGCGCCCTGGTGGCGTTCTTCCTCGAGGAGAATGCCCGGGCCGGCTACGTCGAGGTCAGCCCGCCCATCTTCGTCAACGCCGCCAGCGCGACGGCGACCGGCCAGCTGCCGGACAAGGAGGGCCAGATGTACGAGACGACGCCGGACCATCTCTACGCGGTGCCGACCGCGGAGGTCCCGCTGACCAACTTCTTCCGCGACGAGATCCTGGACGAGGCCGCGCTGCCGGTCCTGCGCTGCGCCTACACGCCCTGCTTCCGTCGCGAGGCGGGCAGCTATGGCAAGGACGTCCGCGGCCTCAACCGGCTCCACCAGTTCGACAAGGTCGAGCTCCTGAAGTGGGTGCACCCGTCGTCCAGCTACGACGAGCTGGAGAAGCTGCGCGGGGACGCGGAGCGCCTCCTGCAGAAGCTCGGGCTGCCCTACCGCGTGCTCCTCATGTGCGGGGGCGACCTCGGCTTCGCCCAGGCGAAGAAGTACGACCTCGAGGTCTGGGGCGCCGGGCAGAGGCGCTGGCTCGAGGTGTCGAGCTGCTCCAATTTCGAGGCCTTCCAGAGCCGGCGCGCGCAGATCCGGTTCCGCGCGAAGGAGTCGGGCAAGCCCGAGCTCGTGCACACCCTCAACGGGTCCGGGCTGGCCGTGCCGCGGGTCCTGGCCGCGCTGCTCGAGAACAACCTCGGGCCCGACGGCCGCGTCCGGCTGCCCGCGGCGCTGGTGCCGCATTTCGGGAAGGAATACCTGACCTTTTAGGGCGGTTTCACAAAAAGGATGCCCATGAGTTCCTCAGCGGTAGGGCGGGTTGTCCCAACCCGCCGCCGCGCCTTGGGACAAAGCGCCCTGCCTGGAAAAGGGTCACCGGGCTGGCGGAGCCGCGCGGAGCGCCTCGGCGCCGCGCTGCCGCGCTCGCGGCTGCATCCGGCGGTGCTGGCCTGGGCCGACGCCCGGCCCGCGCGCGAACCGTGGGCGGTCGCCTTCTCGGGCGGCGCCGATTCGCTCGCCCTCCTGCTCCTCCTCTGGGTCCACTGGCCGCGCCGGCGGCGGCGGCTCCGGGTCCTGCATTTCAACCATCGCCTGCGCGGTGCCGCCGCGGCGGGCGACGCGCGCTTCTGCCGCCAGGTCTGCCGGGCGCTGGGCGTCGCCTTTCTCGGCGGCGACTGGCAGGACGCGCCCGCCGCGGCCAGCGCGGCCGGGGCGCGCGCCGCCCGTTTCGAATTCTTCGGCCGCGCCATGCGCGCGCGAAGGACGCGCGTGCTCTGGCTCGGCCATCACCAGGACGACATCGCGGAGAGCATCCTGATGCGCCTGGCGCGCGGCAGCGGCGCGGGCGGCCTTGCGGCGCCGCGGCCGGTCCAGGCGGCGGCCGGCCGCCGGAGCCACGTCCGACCCCTGCTCACGCTGGAAAAATCCGCGATTGTCGCGGTGTTGCGCGCTGCCGGGATCCCGTGGCGCGAGGACGCGAGCAACGCGGGCGACGATCATTTTCGAAACCGGCTCCGCCGCTCCGTCCTGCCGGCCTGGCGGCGGGCCGCGCGGCGCGACGCCCTGGCGGGAGCGGCGCGGTCCCGCGAGCTCCTGGAGGAGGATGATGAGGCCCTGGACGCATGGGTGGACGCGCTGCGGCCGCTGACCGCACGGTCGGAGCTGGCCCTCAACCGGCTGGCCGGCCGGCCCCGGGCCGTCGCCCGCCGGGCGCTCCACCGGTGGCTGCTGCGGCAGCCGGCCGCGGGCGAGCTCTCCCGGTTCGGGTTCGAGGCGCTGCTGGCGGCGGTCGTGGCCGGCAGGCCGACGCGCCAGAGCCTGGGCGCGCAGGGCTTTGCGGTGATCCGGGGCCGGCGACTGACGTTCGAGCGGACCGGGCGGCATACGTAGTTTTTGTCTCAATTTCGGGGGGTCCAGCCCCCCCTTCCGCGCGTAAGGACAAGCAGGGCTGGATGATGAATATTTTCCCGCGCTCCATTGACTTGCGATACCCGGAACACTACTTTTGAACCTGAGTCTAAAATCGATATGCCCGACCCCGAGAACAAGCGGCCACGTCGCACGTTGAAGAACCTCCCGCCCGACCGGTTTCATCCGAAGGCGCTGCTGGTCTGGCTGGCCTTTGCCGCGGCGGCGATCGCCCTGCTCAAGTGGTCGCCGGCGGTGACCGACGCTCCCCGGAACCTGACGATTCAGGACGTCCTGGACCTGACCCAGGCCGGGGCCGTCAAGAGCGGTGCGATCCGCTACGAGCCCTCGGGCGGCTCGAACTACGCGGCGGTCACGGGCGAGGTGACGGATGCCTTTGTGGCCGCGAATCCGACGGTCATGGTCAACGACCGCAATTTGAAGACGAACTCGTTCGTCGCCCATGGCACGTTGACGGAGAACAGCATCGAGAAACTGCAAAAATCGAAGAAGTTCGCGGAGCCGCCGACCACCACGCTCCTCAGCCAGATCGTCGGCCAGGTGCTGCCCTTCGTCGTCGTCATCGGGCTGCTCTACTTCCTCTTCGTCCGCCAGCTGCGGCAGGCGGGGCGGGGCGCGCTCAATTTCGGAAAGAGCCGAGCCAAGCTCCTGACGCGCGACCGCGACAAGGTGACCTTCAGCGACGTGGCCGGCTGCGACGAGGCCAAGGAGGAGATCTCCGAGGTCGTGGAATTCCTCAAGGATCCGAAGAAGTTCACCAAGATGGGCGGGCGCATGCCCAAGGGCGTCCTGATGGTCGGCCCCCCCGGCACCGGCAAGACGCTCCTGGCCAAGGCCGTGGCGGGCGAGGCGGACGTCCCGTTCTTCAGCATCTCCGGCTCGGACTTCGTGGAAATGTTCGTCGGCGTCGGCGCCTCGCGCGTCCGCGACATGTTCGAGCAGGGCCGCAAGAACGCGCCCTGCCTCATCTTCATCGACGAGATCGACGCGGTCGGCCGGCAGCGCGGCGCGGGCCTGGGCGGCGGCAACGACGAGCGCGAGCAGACCCTCAATTCCCTCCTGGTCGAGATGGACGGCTTCGACACCACCGAGGGCGTCATCATCATCGCCGCGACCAATCGGCCGGATGTCCTCGACAGCGCCCTGCTGCGCCCGGGCCGCTTTGACCGGCAGATCTACGTCGACCTGCCCGACCTCGTCGGCCGCGAGCAGATCCTGCGCGTGCACGCCAAGAGGATCCACCTCAGCGAGAACGTCGACCTGAGCGTGATCGCCCGCGGCACCCCCGGCCTTTCCGGCGCCGAGCTCGCCAATCTCCTGAACGAGGGCGCCCTCCTGGCCGCCCGCCGCGGCAAGAAGAAGGTCGAGATGGCGGACGTCGACGAGGCCCGCGAGAAGGTCCAGTTTGGCCGGGAGCGCCGGCGCGTGATGGATGACGAGGAGAAAAAGCTCACGGCGTACCACGAGGCGGGGCACGCCCTGGTGCAGGCGATCCTCGACGACGGCATGATGCCGGTCCACAAGGTGACGATCATTCCCCGCGGCCGCAGCCTCGGCAGCACGATGTTCATCCCGAAGAAGGACATCCTCACGCAGGCCCGCAAGCGGATGCTGAACGAGATCGCGATGGGCCTGGGCGGCCGCGTGGCCGAGGAAATGGTCCTCTCCGACATCTCCAGCGGCGCGGCCGGCGACATCAAGATGATCACCAAGATCGCGCGGCACATGGTCTGCGACTGGGGCATGAGTTCGCTGGGCCCCGTCGCCCTGGGCGGCAACCAGGACACCGTCTTCCTCGGCCGCGAGATCACCCGCAACGACGTCATCTCGGAGGAGACCGCGCACCAGATCGACCTCGAGATCCACCGGATCATCGCCGAGCAATACGAGCGCACGAAGCTGATCCTGGCCGAGCACCGCGTCGCCCTGGAGAAGGTCGCCGAGGCGCTGCTCGAGCACGAGACGATCGAGGGCCGCCACGTCCTGGAGCTCCTGCAGTTCGGCGAGATCCGCTCGCCCGTCGTGCTCACGCTGCCCAAGCCCGGCGAGAAGCCGGGCGGCGACAACAAGAAGATCAGCGAGAAGAGCTCGCCCGTCCCGCCCCCGCTGCCCCACGGCGGCGCGCATCCGGCCCCGGCCTGAGGCCGGCGCCCCCGCGTCCGGGGGCTAGCGCAGCGGGATCGCGCTGTAGGGCCGGGACTCCTCCAGGATCCTGGGCCACCAGGAAAAATCCTCCCGGGCCTGGCCGCGCCACCGCGCTCGAAGCCGCCGCGCCCACCGTCGGCCGCCGTCGGTCAAGCGTTCCAGCCGGGAAATCCCGAGCCCGCGCACGAATTGCCGCGCACGGTCCGCGCTTTCCTGCCGCGGGGCAAACCGGAAGCGCAGCTGGCCGGACCAGGCATGGATCGTCACGTCCGCCCCGGGCCGCGTCCGGCGGACGGCTTCAAAATAACTGAGGGGAACCACCTGGGCGGAGGAGGCCAGGCCGCTGTCCGGCTTGGCCGAGAGCACCAGTTCGCCATCGGACACATCGGCGATCCAATGGTGATGGGGATGCCCGGGCAGGCGGGACCGGCGATCCCGGGATCCCAGCGTCTGCTCGATGAGCCGCGACGGGACCTCGATCACGCCCGCGATCCCCACCCGCTGCATTTCCCTCAGCAGGTGTTGCGGCGCCGTGAGGTCCTCCACGGTATGCCCGCAAAGCACGACGTCGAAGAACTTGTCCGGGAACGGGAGCCGGAGGTTCGGGTCGATAAAATCCGCCTGGAACCAGGTCGCCTTCGAGAAGCGTTCGCCCGGCAGCGGCTGCAGGTTGAGCTTGGTTCCCCGGGTCTCCCAGGGGAGATAGTCCACGACGTGGGTGGCCCTCGGCTCGGGCTTGAACCATCCGCCGAGGTCGAGAATCCGGGCCTTCCCCTCCAAATAGTCATCGGGCACCCTCATCGGCGCCAGCATTGCGGCTCGGCGGGGAAGATCGAGCCCCGTTTGCGCGCGGACTCCCGCCGGCCGGATCGGGGAGCCTTCGCCCCGCGCCGCGATCTTTTTCTTGGCCTTTCCCGGCCCCCGGGCAAAGTGCTCGGACTAAACCTCATGAAAATCTGCTGCATTGGCGCCGGCTACGTCGGCGGCCCGACCATGGCCATGATCGCGCTGAAGGCGCCGGACATCACGGTCACCGTGGTGGACATGAATGCCGCGCGCATCGCGGCCTGGGAGTCGGGCCAGCTGCCGATCTACGAGCCGGGCCTCGAGGAGGTCGTGCGGCAAGCCCGGGGCCGGAACCTCTTTTTCTCCACGGACGTCAAGGGCGCCATCGCGGCCGCCGACATCATCTTCGTCGCGGTCAACACCCCGACGAAGACCTACGGGGTGGGGGCCGGCCGGGCCGCCGACCTGCGGTTCATCGAGTCGGTCGCCCGCACGATCGCCGAGACGGCGAAGGGCCCCAAGATCATCGTCGAGAAATCGACCATCCCGGTGAAGACGGCCGAGACGATCAAGGACATCCTCGCGGCCAATTCCGGCGGCCACAAGTTCGAGGTGCTTTCCAACCCGGAGTTCCTGGCCGAAGGCACGGCAGTCGCCGACCTCCAGGCTCCCGACCGGGTCCTGATCGGCAGCGAGCGGACGCCGGGCGGCGAGGCCGCCGCCAAGACCCTGGCCGGCGTCTATGCCCGGTGGGTCCCCGTCGACCGGATCATCCTGACCAACCTCTGGTCCTCGGAGCTCTCCAAGCTCGTGGCCAACGCCTTCCTCGCGCAGCGGATCTCCTCGATCAACTCGATCTCGGCCCTGTGCGAGGCGACCGGCGCGGACGTCGACGAGGTGGCGCACGCCATCGGCCGCGATTCGCGCATTGGCCCGAAGTTCCTCAAGGCCTCCGTCGGCTTCGGCGGGTCCTGCTTCCAGAAGGACATCCTCAACCTCGTCTACCTGTGCGAGCACTTCGGGCTGCCGGAAGTCGCGGCGTACTGGGAGGGCGTCGTGAAGATGAACGACTGGCAGAAGCACCGCTTCGCCAACAAGATCGTCCGGATGCTGTACAACTCCGCGGCCGACAAGACGGTCGCGGTCCTGGGCTTCGCCTTCAAGAAGGACACCAACGACACGCGGGAGTCGCCCGCCATCTCCGTCTGCCGGGACCTCCTGGCCGAACAGGCCCGCGTGGTGGTCTATGACCCCAAGGTGCCCGCCGCCGAGATCAAGCGGGATGTGCTGGGCGCGGGGGTCGACAATCCGCGCTTCGCCGTCGCGGCGACGCCGTACGAGGCGGCCCACGGCGCGCACGCCCTGGCGATCACCACCGAATGGGACGAATTCAAGCAGCTCGACTACGCGAAGATCTACGCCTCGATGGCCAAGCCGGCCTCGATCTTCGACGGCCGCAACGTCGTCGACCTGGCGAAGCTCACGGCCCTCGGCTTCCGCGCCTACGGGATCGGCAAGGCCTAGGCGGTTACGCGAACAGCGGCAGCGGGGCAAACTTGCCGCCGAGGACGGGCTCCGACGGGTACCCCAGCCAGTTCTCCAGCATGGTGGCGTAGACGCTGCGGAAGTCCGTGCTGTACGCGACATCCTGGTTCTTCGGCAGGTCGAGCGAGGGGGGCATGCCGTGCAGGCCGCCCTTGAGGCGGGAGCCCATGACGAAGAGGGGGGCCGCCGTCCCGTGGTCCGTCCCCCGGCTCTCGTTCTCGAAGGGCCGGCGCCCGAACTCGGAGAAGGTCATCGTCGTCACCTGGTCGTCCAGCCGGTGGGCGGCGAGATCCTTCTGGAAGGACGCGAGCCCGGTGGAGAGGGTGGCGAGCAGGCTGGCCTGGGTGCCGGCCTGGTTGTAGTGCGTGTCGAAGCCGGTGAGGGTGACGAAGTAGACCCGGGTGGGCAGGCCCGCGGCGATCAGCCCGGCGACGCTGCGGAGCGAGGTGGCGAAGGGATTGGCGGGGTACTCGGCCAGCGGGCGGTAGTCGGCCAGCATCTGCTGCACCCTGGTCTCGGTCACCAGGGAATCCATCAGGGTCTGCTGCAGGAATCCGCGCTCGCCGCCGGCCGGGGCCGGGCCGCCGGTCGCGCCGAGGAGGCGGCGGGTCTCCTCCGAGTCGCGCCGGCCGACGCCGTTGGCCAGGAGGCCGAAGGTGGGATGCTCCTGCGCGCCCATGAACGATTCCGGGATCCCGTTCAGCGTGTTGACGTGCACGGCCAGCGGATCGTGGTCCTCGGCGGGCGAGCCGGCGCAGGCGTTGTCCAGGTAGCGGCCGATCCAGCCGGTCGAGAGGAACTCGTCGCTCGGGCTGGCCGTCTCCCAGATCTCGGTCGAGCGGAAGTGGCTGTGGTTCGGGTTCGGATAGCCGACGTTCTGGACGATTGCGAGCCGTCCGTCCTTCAGCAGCCCCTGCAGCTCCGGGCAGGACGGGTGCAGGCCCAGCGTGTCGCTGATCGGCAGGACGCGGTCCTTGGCGATCGCGAGGGTGGGCCGCAGCGCGTAGTAGCGGGCGTCCTCGAAGGGAACGACCGTGTTCAGGCCGTCATTGCCCCCGGCGAGCTGCACCAGGACGAGGATGCTCCGGTCCTTCTCGGGCGCCGGCGTGGCGGCCAGGGAGGCGTTGACGAGGAAGGAGGGGGCGAAGCGGCTGAAGGCCAGCAGGCCTATGCCCTTGCCGGACATGTTCAGGAATTCGCGGCGGGTGGAGGGCAGGAAATGGCTGGGATTTTTCATGGGCGGAGCTAGCAGAGTTGGTACTCCGGGGACTGGAGCAGCGTGATCGTCGCGCGGCGGACGCGGCGCAGGTGTTCGGCCGGGCTGGCCCCGGCCGCGATGAAGTCGGCGAGGCCGGTGGTGAAGGAGGGCTCGGAGCGAACGGGCAGATAGTCGGTCTCGAGGACCTCCACCGCGGCGGGGGCGGCCAGCGCGTTCAGCGGTTGCAGGCTCCCGTCCGCGACGGTGAACCGGTCGACCCCGTTCGTGTGGGCCGCCACCAAATCCAGCTGCTCGTCGGCGTTGACCTTGTGTTCGTCGAGCGGACTGAAGAGCAGCTCGACGAGGGTCCGCCGGGCGGCGAGCGAGGCCGAATTGACCCAGGCCCGGCCGCCGACCCAGCCCCGCACATTGGGCGGGGTATAGAGGACCTGGCCCATCTGCCGCAGGGGATTGAGGACGAAGCGCGCCAATGGAATGACATCGAGGTCAAGGTCCTGGACCATGCCCAGGTAGAACTGGATGGGGCTCTTGATGAATTCCCCGCGGAATTGCGGATCGAAGAAGAGCTGGCTGCCGAAGAACCGGCGGGCGAGCCACCGCAGGTCATACCCGCCCTCCGTGCGCCAGGAGTCGCCGAGCGCCCGCAGGTATTCCGGGGGCAGGATCGTGTCCGCCAGGTAGAACTTGACCAGCTCGTGCGGGACGAAGGCGCCCGCGGCGGGCTGCGCGTAGGCGAGGTCGATCACGTCGTCGCCCTTCAGGTCGCCGGTCTGGCCGAAGACCGTCTTGAGGCCGCTGTCATGCTGGGCGGCGACGAAGAGGACTTCCCCCGTGGCGGGTCTCAGCCGGTACCCGGTGAAGGCGCGCGCCGCCTCCTTGATGTCCGTCTCGGTGTAGTTGCCCTCGCCGAGCACGAAGAGCTCGAAGAGCTCCCGCGCGAAATTCTCGTTCGGGGCCTCGCGCCGGTTCTGGTTGAGGTCGAGGTAGAGCATCATCGCCGGCGAGCGGGAGACCGCCTTCGAGAGGGCGGGCGCCGTCCCCAGGCCCTGCTGCGCGAGGAGGTCGAAGTGCCGGTAGATAAGGGGCGGGCTCGGCACCTTGTCGAAGCCGACGACATAGATGTCACTGAGGAACAGCGTCCACTTGGCAAAGGCCGCATTTCCCGGCTGGGCGGCATACGCCAGCCAGCGCAGGCTCATGTCCTGGATGGCGGTCTGGGCGTGCTCGCGCCGCTCCCGCTGGATCAGCCGCCGCTCTTCGGGCGTCTGCGCCTGGCGCTCGCGCTCGGCATAGGCCGGGGCCTCCTCCGCAAAGCGGGTGACCTGCACGGGTTCCGGAAAAATCGCGGGAGACGCGGGAAACAGCCGGTCCAGGGTCGCCGCGAGGCCCTCCTGCCGGGCTCGCTCGACCTCCTCCCGGCGGGCGGTCCAGCCGGCGCGTCGCAGCAGGTGCCGGGCAGCCTCCGCGTTCCAGGCGGTCTCCGGCAGCGGTGCCCATGCCGCCGCGGGCGATTGGGTCAGGGTGATGCTCACCTCTTAATGACGCCCCGCACCCGGGCAGGTTTCGCCCTCATTGCCCTGCCTGGCTCCCGGGATGTCCGCGTCGGGCCCGGCAGTCAGGTCCCCAGCGCGGTCTTGTAGATCCGGGGCACCCGCTTGGTGATCGAGCAGAGGGTTTCCCAGGGAATCGTGTCGGCCCAGCCGCTGAACTCGGTCACGGTGATCTCCGCGTCCTGCTGCCGTCCGATGAGCACCGCCTCGTCCCCGCAGGCCGCGCCCGGCACTTCCGTCACGTCCACCACCGTCTGGTCCATGGTGACCCGACCCAGCACCGGGCATCGTTTTCCACCCACCAGCACCTGCGCGCGATTGCTCGCGGCGCGGGGCAGCCCGTCGCCATAGCCCGCGCAGAGGACCGCCGTCGCCGTGTCCCGGGCCAGGGTGTGGGTGCGCCCGTAGCTCACGGTCGTCCCGCGCGGGAGCGTCTTCACGATGCCGATGCGGGTGCGAAAGCTGCAGACCGGCTCGGTCCGGACCGAGGAGAGGAGGGAGCCCGCGTGCGGCAGGACGCCGAATTGCAGGAGTCCCACGCGCACGGCGTTGAACGGGCTGGCTCCCGGCATCGTCTCGATCCCGGCGCTGTTGTCCGCATGGATGAAGAGGTCCTCCGACTTCAGGCCCGCGAACCCGCCCAGGGCGCCCAGGAACCGCCGGCGCTGCTCGGTCGTGAAGGCCGGATCGTCGTCGGGGCTCGCGAAATGCGTGAAGATGCCCGCCAGCCGAAGATGGCGCGCGGCGACGATCCGCGCGTGGAGGGCCGCGGCCTCCTCGTGCCACACGCCCAGGCGGCCCATGCCGGTGTCGATCTTGAGGTGGATCGCGATCTCGCGCCCGGCCGCCTTCCCGGCGGCCTCGAAGCGGTCGACCTCCCCGGGGGTCGAGACCGTCGCGGCCAGGTCATAGTCGGCGAGGAAGCCGTCCTCGTCGGGCAGCAGGGGGCCGAGGACGAGGATCGGCCAGCCCGGGCCGAGTTCGCGGAGGGCCGCCGCCTCCGTGACGTTGGCCACGGCGAAGAGATCGGCGCCGGCATGCATCAGCCGGGTGGCGATCTGCGGCAGGCCGTGGCCATAGGCGTCCGCCTTCACCACCGCCACGTAGCGCATGTGCGGGGGCAGGGCGGCCCGGATGAGCCGCAGGTTGCGCTCGAGCGCCGCAAGGTCGATCTCCGCCCAGCAACGGAGCGGCCGGCGCGACCCGGCAGGCTGGTTCGACACGGGTTTCATGGGGCGCGGTGCAGCTGCGGCGTCCAGGTCGCATAGCTCGGCTCCTCGTGGAGGAAGGCGTCAGGAGCCTCCACCCGCGCGAAAATATCCTCATTCGCGGTCCGCTCCAGGAGGTCGGAAAGCACATACGGCACGCGCTCCGTGCCAGCCGGCAGCTGCTGCCAGGCGCGAAACCCCTCCGGCATCACCGCCCCCACGGGAACCGCGGCCGCCGGCACCCGGGCCAGCCCCGCGCCCAACCGGAACACGTGCCAGGATTCCCGCCGCGCATCGGCAATCACGCTCCGGCCCGGCTGCCCCAGCGCCTGCGCCACGAGCGCGAGACTCCCAAAACCATATACCGGGCGAGCCTCCCCCTCCCACACGGCCGCCCACGCCCGCAGCGCCATCGCCACCGTGCGAATCCCGAGAATCGACCCCGGCCCCGAACAGAACGCAAAGCTCCGGACCGCATCCAAATCGACTCCCAACTTCTCGATGCAGCGAAAGACTCCAATTCCCGCCTCCTCCTCGGAGGATTCCCATTTTCCTTTGCCGCTCGAATCCAACAACCCCACCTGAATCCGCGACGAAGCTGCATCCAGCACCAGAAGCGGCGCCCGCTCACCGAGAATCTGCTTCAAACTTGGCATCGCAGCGGATCGTCATCCCACCCCCGACGTGGCGCAAGGGCGATGTCCGAAATCGCGGGAGGGAGGGTCCGCAGGGGCATTAGCGAAGCTCCTTGGCGCCTTCTGGGCGGCGCGGATATCGCGACGCCGGTTTTGGCGCCAATGCCGGGCCTTGCGCAGCGGAGCCCCGGAGGGCCCTCCCTCCCGCGATTTCGGACATCGCCCTTGCCCTGCAGCCTCAGCTTGACCGCCTTCCCTCATGCCCTAGGCTTAACAATCCGTCCAAAAACCCTCATCGCCACACCGAAGTGAACGTCCAACTGAATTCCGTTTCCGACACCCGCAAGAGCCTCGTGGTCACGCTCGACCCGACCGAGGTCGCCACCGAGCACAAGGCCGTCGTGGACGAGTACACCAAGCTGGCCCGCATCCCGGGCTTCCGGCCCGGCAAGGCGCCGGCCGCGATGGTGGCCAAGCGCTTCGGCAAGGAGATCGCCGACCAGTTCAAGCAGCAGGTCGTCTCGAAGGCGTACCAGGGCGCCCTGCAGGAGAAGAAGCTCGAGGTCCTCAACGTCGTCAACGTGGCCGAGGGCAAGATCGAGGCCGGCTCGCCGGCGGAGATCACGGTGACCGTGGACGTGCGGCCCGATTTCACGCTGCCGGACTATGTCGGCCTGCCGACCGAGATTCAGCCCGTCGAGGCGACGGACGCCGAGGTGGACGCCGTGGTCCAGGGCCTGCGGCAGGAGAAGGCCGACTTCGCGGTCGTGACCCGGGCGGCGGCCAAGGGCGACTTCGTCAAGCTGGGCTATGAGGGGACGCTCGACGGGAAGCCGATCGCCGAGCTCGCGCCCGACCGCCAGCTCTATGGCAAGGTGCCCCAGACCTGGGAGGAGGTGGAGGGTGGGCAGGACGGGGTGATCCCCGGCCTCGGCCGGCAGCTGGCCGGCCTCGCGGCCGGCGGCAAGAAGGACATCGCCATCACCTTCCCGGCGGACTTCGCCGCCCTGCCGCAGTTGGCGGGCAAGCAGGCCAGCTATGCGGTCGAGGTCCAGGAGGTGCGCGAGCGCGTCCTGCCCGCGCTCGACGCCGAGTTCTTCAAGGCGCAGCAGGTCGACGACCTCGCGGCCCTGCAGAAGCAGGTGCGCGACAATCTCCGCCTCCAAAAGGAATTCCAGAATCGGCAGGCCCAGCGCCAGCAGGTCACGGAGGCCCTCGCGGCCAAGGTCGACTTCACGGTTCCCGACAGCCTGGTCGAAGGCGAGACCCAGGGCTTCCTCCGCCAGCTGATTGAGGAGAACATGCGCCGCGGCGTCCCGGCCGAGCAGTTCGAGAAGGACAAGCAGGGCCTGTTCGCGCACGCCCGGCAGGTCGCGACCCAGCGGGTCAAGGCCCGGCTCCTCCTCGCCAAGGTGGCGGAGGCCGAGAAGCTCCAGGTCGTCGAGAAGGACTTTGACGAGTACATCTACCGGGAGGCCCGTCGGAGCCGCCAGCAGCCCGAGAAACTGGCCAAGGAGCTCTCCAAGGACCGGGACCTCCTCCGTAACGCCCAGCAGGCGATCATTTTCGACAAAGCGGTTGATTTCCTCGTCGTCAAGGCTACTGTCAAGACTGTCCCACTGAAGCCTTCCGAGCCCTCGCGATGAGCTACTACGTACCCATTGTCCTAGAAAATACCGGCCGCGGCGAGCGGTCGATGGACATCTATTCGCGGCTCCTGAAGGACCGCATCATCTTCATTGGCACGCCGATCGACGACGTGGTGGCCAACCTGGTGATCGCCCAGATGCTTTACCTGCAGATGGAGGACGGGAAAAAGGACATCCACCTCTACATCAATTCGCCCGGCGGGATCGTGACGGGCGGCATGGCGATCTACGACACGATGAACTTCCTGCAGTGTGACGTGCAGACCTTCTGCATCGGCATGGCCGCGAGCATGAGCACCGTGCTGCTGGCGGCCGGCACCAAGGGCAAGCGCTTCGCGCTCCCGAACAGCCGCGTCATGATCCACCAGCCCTCCGGCGGCGCCGGCGGCCAGGCGGCGGACATTGCCATCGCGGCGAAGGAAATCCTGCGCTGGCGCGCCACCCTGAACGACGTCATCGCCAAGCACACCGGCAAGACGACCGAGCAGGTCCAGAAGGACTCGGACCGGGACTACTACCTGAGCGCCGAGGAGGCCAAGGCCTACGGGATTGTCGACCACGTCGTCCAGTCGACCCGCGAGGTCGCCGGCCTGGTCGTCCCGAGCGCCGCCTGACCCCCTTCCCGCCATGGCCAAATCCTCCCGGATGACCCTCTGCTCCTTCTGCGGCAAGTCGCAGGCGGAGGTGAAGAAGATCATCGCCGGCCCGGGCGTCTACATCTGCGATTCCTGCGTCAACGTCTGCAAGACGATCATCGAGCGGGAGGTGAAGGCGCCGGTGGCGGAGGCCAAGCCCGCCTTCCGCCTGGTCAAGCCCTTCGAGATCCGCAAGGTGCTGGACGATTTCGTCATCGGCCAGGAGCACGCGAAGAAGATCCTCTCGGTGGCGGTGTACAACCACTACAAGCGGCTCCTCTTCGACTCGGGCCAGGCCGCGAAGGACCAGCCGGCGGCCCTCTCGCCCGAGTTCAACGACGTCGAGATCGAGAAGAGCAACATCCTCCTGGCGGGCCCGACGGGCTCGGGGAAGACCCTCCTCGCGCGCACCCTGGCGCGGATCCTGGACGTGCCCTTCGCCATCTCGGACGCGACCACCCTGACCGAGGCCGGCTACGTCGGCGAGGACGTCGAGAATGTCGTCCTCCGGCTGCTGCAGAACGCCAACTACGACGTCAAGCGGGCCGAGTGCGGCATCATCTACATCGACGAGATCGACAAGATCCGCCGGACGACGGAGAACGTCTCCATCACGCGCGACGTCTCGGGCGAGGGCGTGCAGCAGGCGCTGCTCAAGATCCTCGAGGGCACCGTCTGCAACGTGCCCCCGCAGGGCGGCCGCAAGCACCCGAACCAGGAGTACATCCAGGTCAACACGACCAACATCCTCTTCATCTGCGGCGGCGCCTTCGTCGGGCTCGACCAGATCGTCAAGAAGCGCCTCGGCCACCGCTCGCTCGGCTTCCACATCAACGTCGAGGACCGCGAGATGCTGCCGGAGGAGATGATGAAGCGGATCGCGCCGGAGGACCTCGTGCGCTTCGGCATGATCCCGGAATTCATCGGCCGGCTGCCGATCATCTCCGTCCTCGACTCGCTGCAGGCCGCCGACCTCGAGAAGATCCTCCTGCGCCCGAAGAACGCGATGGTGAAGCAGTACTCGAAGCTCTTTGCGATCGACGGGGTCCGGCTCCGGCTGACGCCGGACGCGGTCAAGGCGGTCGCCCTCCAGGCGATCGAGCTCAAGACCGGCGCCCGCGCCCTCCGCTCGATCCTCGAGAAGCTCATGCTGGAGGTCATGTACGACCTGCCGCAGCGCGACGACATCGTCGAGGTGGTGATCGATGCGGGGGTGGTGGCCGGCCGGCGCAAGCCGATGCTGCGCCGGGCCCGCAAGACCCAGCCGACCGCCGACGCCGCTTGATCGTCTATCCCGCGATCGACCTGAGGGGCGGCCGCTGCGTCCGGCTGGAACAGGGACGCGCCGACCGCCAGACGGTCTACGGGGCCGATCCCGCCGCGGTGGCGGCGCAATTCAAGGCGGCGGGCGCGGCCTGGATCCACGTGGTGGACCTGGACGGGGCCTTTGCCGGCGAGCCGCAGAACCTCGCGGCGGTGGCGGCGATCGCCACGCTCGGGCTCAAGCTGCAGCTGGGCGGCGGCCTGCGCACCCGGGCGGCGGTGGACCGCGCGCTGGGGCTCGGCGCCAGCCGGGTGGTCATCGGCACCCGCGCGGCCGAGAGCGAGGCATTCGTCGCCGAGCTGGTGCAGGCCCACGGCGAGAAGATCGCCGTCGGGATCGACGCGAAGGACGGGCGCGTGGCGGTGAAGGGCTGGACGGACACCACCGCGACCGCGGCCGCTGTGCTGGCGGCGCGCATGGACGCCCTCGGCGTCCGCACACTGATCCACACCGACATCGGCACCGACGGGATGCTCACGGGCCCCAATTTTGCCGCCCAGGAGGCGCTGCTCGATGCCGTGGGCTGCCGGATCATCGCTTCCGGCGGCGTCAGCCGCCGGGAGGACGTGGCGCGGCTCGCCGATCTGGCGAAGCGCCACCCCCGGCTGGACGGCGTGATCGTGGGCAAGGCCCTCTACGAGCGTCGCGTGGAGCTGTCGGACCTGCTGGAGATCGCGCGGGGGTCAGGCTGAGAAAGTCGAGTTTGAGGGGAGGGCCCTCCGGGGCTCCGCCAATGCCCCTGCAGACCCATTCCCTCAGCTCAGATTTCTCAGCCAGAACCCTGCCCCTTGGCCGGAGGCGTGCAGACCACGTCGTGCCCCAGCCAGGGGGACCGGCCGCCGGGATCGATTGAGGCGAAGGAGTAGCCCAATGCGCCGAGCAGCTGGCCCGTGCCCTCCCATTCCGCCGCCGAGTGGATCGCGACGATCAGGAGGGGCGGACGGCGGCGCAGGGTCTCCCGCATGCCGGCCAGGGCGCGGTGCGCATGGCCCTCGACGTCGATCTTGACGAAATCGGGCGGGCGGAGCTCGCCGGCGGCTACGAGGTCGTCCAGGCGCACCGTCCGGATGGCCAGCGGCGTGCAGGCTTCCTGGCGCGGTTCACCCTCGTATGGGAGGTGGGTGGCGGTGCTGCCGAGGTCGCCGTAGGTGTAGATCTCGGCCGGGCCCGCCTGCTCCGAGACGGCGGCCTCGAAGATCTTCAGCCAGGGGAGCCGGTTCATCCGGGCGTGGCGCTGCAGCCGGGCGAAGCTCCGGGGATTGGGCTCGAAGGCGGCCACCTGGCCGGCCGGGCCGACGCGCCGGGCGAGCCCGACGCTGTAGAGCCCGAAGTGCGCGCCCAGGTCCCAGCACGACCACCCCGCGATGGAGCCGCCGCCCAGCGCCAGCATGGCGGCCTGCACCGGCGGCTCGTGGGTACCCCGCCAGTAGGAGGTCCACGGATAAAGGGTCCAGCGGGCGCCGGCGGCGAGGCCGCCCCGCACCCGCACGGGCAGGAGCCCGAGGCCCGTGCGCTCGAGCCCCCAGTCGGCCAGGCGTGAGGCGAGGCTTTTCATCCGCGGCCCAGGGCCGAGGCGATCTCCTCGAGCGGATAGGTGATGATCTCCGCCAGGGTGGGATGGTACCAGGGCGCGCGCAGGAGGTCGAAGACCGTCGCCCGCATCGCCAGGGGCCCGCTGAAGCAGTGGATCAGCTCCCCGGCGTCCTGGCCCACGATTTCCGCGCCGAGGATTCGCCCGCCCGGCCGGGCCGCGAGGACCTTCACGTAGCCGCGCTTGCACTCCATCAGGATCGACTTCCCGTGGTCGTCGAAGGGATAGGACGCGCCCACGAAGCGCACCCCCCTTTTCTTCAGCTCGCTCTCCTGGGCCCCGATCGTGGCCAGCGGCGGATCGGTGAAGACGACGTTCAGGAGGAGCGAGAGGTCGACCGGCTTGAGTTTTTTCACGCCGAAGGCGTGCCGGGCCGCCAGCTCGCCCTGGGCGACCGCGAGGTGGACGATGTCATGCGGACCGCAGACGTCCCCGCCGGCATAGATGTGCGGCTGGGAGCTCTGCTGCCAGCGATTGGTGACGACCCGGCCCTTTTTGTCCAGCGCCACGCCCGCCGCCCCGGCGTTGAGCCCCCGGGTCCGGGGTTCCCGGCCCAGCGCGTTGAAGAGGTGGCGCGCCCGCCGGGTGATCCGGCGGCCGGACCGGTCCGCGAAGGTGACGCTGACCCCGCGCGCCCCGCCGCGGACGGCCTGCAATTTGGTCTCGGTGAACAGCTCGATGCCCTCGTCGCGGAAGGCCTGCTGCACGACGGCGCTGGCCGCGGGCGAATGGTCGCGGAGGATGTTGGGGCTGCGCTGGATCAGGGTCACGCGCGTCCCGATCCGGCGGAGGAACTGGGCGAGCTCGCACGCCACGATGCCCCCGCCGAGGACAATCACGCTCGGGGGGATGAAATCGAGGTTAAGGACCTCGTCGCTCGTCCAGCTGGGCGTCGTGGCCAGCCCGGGGACCGGCGGCACGCTGACCTCCGAGCCGGTCGCGATCAGGAACTTGCGCCCGCGCAGGACCGTCCCGTCGGCCAGCTCGACGGTGTGCCGGTCGACGAAACGTGCCGCGCTCCGGTAGAGGGCGAATTTCCCGGCCTTGAGCTGGCGGGCGCGATGCGACGCAAAGTCGGCGATGATCCGGCGCTTGCGGGCCTGAACCGCCTTCATGTCGGCCGTGGCGCGCGGGATGCGCAGGCCCAGGTCGCCGCCGTGCCGGGCTTGGTGCAGCACGTCGGTCACGTGGAGGAGGGTCTTCGAGGGCATGCAGCCGCGCAGGATGCAGAGTCCCCCCAGCTGGCGCGCGCCATCGACGACCGCCACCCGCTTCCCCAGCCCGGCCGCCACGCGCGCGGCGTTGAACCCGGCCGAGCCGCCGCCGAGGACGATGAAATCGTAGGAGCGCCTGATCATCTTCCCTTCCCGAACAGCATGACATGGATCGTCTTCAGGACAATCGAGGCGTCCAGTATGAAGGAGAAGTGTCGGATATAGTAGAGGTCGTACTCGAGCTTGTGGATCGTGTCGTCCAGGTTGGCGCCATAGGTATAGTTGACTTGGGCCCAGCCGGTGATGCCGGGCTTCACGACGTGGCGGAAATAGTAGCAGGGGATCTTGCGCTCGTAGTCCTCGACCAGCTGGTCCCACTCCGCGCGGGGACCGATCAGGCTCATGTCGCCCAGGAGCACGTTCCAGAGCTGGGGCAGCTCGTCGAGGCGCGCGCCGCGCAGGAACCGGCCCACCCGGGTGATCCGGGGATCGCCGGGCTGCGTGTAGCGGTCGCCGCCCGGTGCGGCCCGCATGGTGCGCAGCTTGACCGCACGGAAACGGACGCCGTTGCGGCCCACGCGGCTCTGGACGAAGAAGACCGCCCCGCGGTCCTCGGCGAAGATGGCGATGGCCAGGAACGCGAGGACGGGCGCGGCGAGCGCCAGCCCCACGAGGGAAAGGGCGATGTCGCTGGCCCGCTTCAGGCGCTCGAAGACGGGTTCGCGGGCGATTGAGAAGCCCTCCTGGAAGAGCCAGGTGGGATTGAGCCGATAGAGCGGAATCTTCTGCCAGTAGACCTCGTGGAAGAGCTCGAGGGTGTAGGTGGGCACGCCCCCGAAGTACAGGCGCACCAGCTTCTCCAGCATGCCCGGGGGCAGGTCGCGGTTCGACTCCCGCAGGACGATCGCCTCGATCGCGAGGCGGCCGGCCTCGACCTCGCGCAGCACCTGCTGGAAGGGCCAGATCCGCTCGCCGCCCACGCCCGCGGCCGCCGCCGGACCGGCGCCGAGCTCGGTGTGGACGAGCGGGTGGGGCGTGGCCATCTGGCGGCACTGCTCCCGGAACTGGTCGAACGCGGCGCAGTCGCCGAGGAAGACCAGGCTGCGCTGGTTGCGGGTGGCCGAGCCCTGCTCATACAGCATGCGCCGGTAGCTGAGCGTCAGCGGGATGAGCACGAGAAAGCTGAAGGCGATCACGCCGCGGCTGGACTGGAGCTCGTAGCCCTCCGGGATGAAGACGAAGGTCAGCAGCAGGATCGCCGCCGCGGAGCTGGCCAGGGCGATCGCGTGGAGGCTGGTGTAGTCCACGCTCATCATGTCCGTCCGCGCCCGGTAGCCGTCGATGAGATAGATTGCGAAGGCCAGGGCGACAAAGGGGAAGAGCAGGGGGCCGACGACGAAGTGCCCGGTTACGCCGCGGTAGTGGCTGATGAGGTTGAAGACGACCAGCGCCGCGACCGCATCACAGGCCAGCAGGATGAGGGGCGTCTTACGGTCGGTGATCATGCGGACGATCCCGACTGTGGCAGAACGAAAAGCATCCTCAAAGCATTTGTGAGACGGTATTTACTTAACGCGGTCTCCGCCCAGCAGCCGGTCCCAGGCCGCGGCGGCCTGCTCCGGGCCGCCGCTCTCGGCGGCGAAGCGCAGGGCGGCGGCCCCGGCCGCCGCCGGCACGGCGGGCGCGGCCCGCAGGTCGCGGAGCCGGTCGGCGAGCGCCGGCATCTCCTCGCCGGAAAAAGCCCAGCCGAAGCCGTGCCCGGTCACGAGGCGCGCCGGCTCGCAGCCGGCCGGCCCGACAAAGACCGCGGGCCGGCCGACGGCCGCGATCCCATAGAGCTTGCTCGGAAACACGAACGCGGCGCAGTCGGCCCGCAGGGTCACGAGGTGGACGTCGCCGGCCGCCAGCACGGTGGCGAGCTGGTCGCGGGGCTGGGCGGGAAAGAACCGGACCTGCCCGAGACCGCGGTGCCGGACCTCGGCCTCGAGGGCCGGACGCGCCCCGCCGTCGCCGATGAAGGCAAAGACGATGTCGGGCTCGCCGCGCAGGATTTCCGCCGCGGCCAGGACCGGGGCGAGATCGTGCACCCGTCCCAGGTTGCCGGAATAGGCGACGACGAACTTGCCCTCGAACCCCCAGGATCGCCGGAGGGCCCCGACGGCCGCGGGGTCGGCCGGACCGACGCCGGCCGGCGCCCAGTTCGGCACGACCCGGATCCGGCCGGGCGGCACGCCCGCGGCGGTGAATGCCGCCGCCATGTCCCGGCCCAGGGTGACGCAGCCCTCGGCCCGGCGCCAGGCGGCGTCGCGCAGCGGGCGCAGGAGGCGAAGCCAGCCGTGGCCGCTCAGGGCGATCGCGATCTCCGGATAGATGTCCTGCGTCCAGTGGAAAAGGCGCGCCCCGCGCAGCCCCGCGACCGCGGCGGCCCCGACGCCCACCAGGGGAGGATCGGTCAGCGCCACGACCGCGTCGCCCTTCCGGACCGCGCGGGCGAGCCGCCAGCAGGCCGCGGCGAGGAATACCGCGAAATTGCCCGCCTTGGCCGCCAGGCCCTTCCCCGGATGGCGGGTGGGGCCAACGCGCTCGATCTGCACGCCCCGGCGGGTTTCGCGGGCCGGCGCCCCCGCGGGGCGGCTGGTGATCACCGTGACGCTGCGGCCCCGGGCGGCCAGGGCCTCGGCGAGGTCGGTGAGCAACTGCGCCGTGGCCGGCTCGTCCGGCCAGTAGAAGCGGTTGATGAAGAAAATCCTCATGCGAAGCGCAAAATGAAGGGGTCAGGCTGCAAAAGTTGACATCGCTACGATGTCAACTTTTGCAGCCTGACCCCTTGTTCTTGAGTTCGCGGGCCTTGGCTG
>CAZKAH010000050.1:10897-22534 GCA_964550715.1 uncultured Opitutaceae bacterium | reverse complement strand
GGGTGAAACTGGACGGGGCGGACGCCTGGGAGGCTGAGGTTCCGAACTACCCGACGGGCGCCGGCCAGATCCACCTTGGGCTCAACACGGTCGGGGCTTCGAGCTGCCGCCCGGGCTACACCGGAGAAATCCTTACTCTGGCCCGGCCGGCTCGGCTACCCTAAGGTCTGGGATCGCCGCGCCCCACCTCGAGGACTTCGCCCGTGAAACGCGGGCTGCAACTCGAGGCGCCGATGCGGTTCTCGCCGACCCGGATGTCGGCCGGATCGGTGGGATAGGACGGACTCCGGCATTCCCAAGCCGCCACGCCGTCCAGCCGGACCGTGGCCTGCTGCCGGAGGCGTTCCCGGACGTCCGCCGGCAGGCCCAGCCAGGCGGCATCCTTCCTTTCGGCGTAGAGCGAGCCAAGGCCGATCTCAAATTCATGGGGAACGGCATAGTCGATCGCGATCGGCTCGCTCATGCTGCCGCCCACGCCCCAGTGATCGTAGCCGAATTGAATATGGGCGGAGTCGGTGTATTTGACGTAGACGATGTCCCCCTTGCTCGTCTTTCCCGTGACGAGCAGCGGTTCGAAAACACCAGTCCGGCCGGAGGGCAGGATGGCGACCACCCGCACGGGCTCCCGCGCCGGCGCGGCGAGGGACGGCGGCCGGAAGCCGGGGTCGGCTAGTCGGAGCACGGGACCGGTGAAGCGCGCGCGCACCCCGGGTGCGTCCGCGGCATTTACGCCTAGCCGGGCCAGACGGACCTGTCCTGGCGGGATGGCACCGTGCGTCAGCGTCAGGCCAGGCGCGCCATCGAGGGACAGGGTGAGGTCGGGCCCGCGATTCGATAGTTCTAGGGTATGGAGGCTGTCGAGCCGGGCCGGTTGCGGTGCGCCCTGGACGCGCAATCCGTCGGTTGCCACGCAACTCAGCGAGACGCGGGAGCCGGCCAGATAGGTGAGGGCAAAGACCTCCTGGTTCGGGCCGTTCATCCCGACGGTCAGCAGGGGCTCGGTCAGGCCCGCGTGATTCGCCGGCAGCATGAGCTGCAGGCGGAGGGAGCGGGGGCTCAGCACGACGGCGAGGGGAACGGGCAGGCGCTCGACCTGGAGAATTCGGCCATGGAAGCGCGGCTCCACCGTTGACCCGCCGATCGCCGTCGTGCCGATGGTGATCTCGGCCGGACTGGACTCGAAGGTCGGCCGGGTGTCGACCATGACCGTGCGGCCGTTCAAGTCCACTCGGAGCTCGCGGCGCAGTCGCTCGCGGGCGGAGGGGTTCAGGGACCGCATGAAGGGATCGCCGGGCGGATAGAGCATGCCGCCGGAAACCACCACTTCCTGCTCCTGATTGTAGTCCACGGGCACCGGATCGGAAAGTCGCATATAGCCCCAGATGTCCACGCCCACGCGGACATGGCTGTCGTCCGTGTAGCTGAGGAAGATGATATCGCCCGCTCCGCGCCGGCCAGCGACGAGGATGGGCTCCTGGCGGGAGGTCCGCCCCTTGGGCAGCAGCAGGTGGAGGCCGATGGGGCCGACGCTCCCGGGTGCGCCGTCGGGGTGGCGCAGGCGGATCCACCCGAGGACGGTGCCGGTGATGACCACGAGGCCCGCGACCACCCACCCGGTCGGACTCCGGCGCCGTCCTGCCGACCGCGCGGTCCCGGCGGTTCGGCCCGCCCGCCCGGCTTCGAAGATCGGGCGACCGGGGGCGAACCCGAGCAGGCCGGCGGCGACCGCGCCTGCCAGCCAGGCGGTCAGGCTCGTCCAGAAGGCGGCGCGGAGCAGTGGCGTGCCCGGATAGCTCAGCTCGATGGCGCTGACCCCCGCAGGCACGGGGACCATCACTTCGCCGGTCGGCGAGGCGACCGCCCGCATTCGGCGGCCATCGACGATGGCCGCATAGCCCGGAATGAAGCGGCGCGGGGTCTCGACATAGCAGCCGTCGGCCGGCGCCGTGACCTCGGCGCGCAGTGGCACCCATGATTTGATCCGCACCGGCAGCCGGCCGGGGTCAACCACGAGCAGCTTGAAATCGGCGAGGCGAGGCGGGGGGACGTCCCGCGTGTTTCCGGTGAGGTTGAGCACGCGCAGTTGCACCGGCTCTGCCGACGTCCGGGAGGTCGAAACGGCGATCGCGGCGCGCTGGCCCGGACCCATGCCGAAAGACTGACTCTCGCCAGCATGCGGCAGCATATAAAGGCGCTGCAGGGACGGGCCCGACAGCGAGAGGATCCCGGGGAAGGGCGGGTTGCGCCAGGCGAAGCGCAGAAGGTAATGCTGGCCCGGCTCCAGGGTTAGCCCAGGGTCGTAGCGGGTGTTGCCCGGACCGCCGGCGGCCTGGCGAAATTCGCCTTCCGCAGCCACGGTGCCGGTCGCCAGGGCCGCGTCATAGTTGGAATCCACCCCCTCCCGTCCGTCGTGGCCCAGAAGCCGAAATTCGGTCCAGGGCTCCATCGCCCCGTAGCAGAATGTCGGCGGGGATCCGATGAAGGCATAGGACGTCGTCGTCAGGTCGAGGTTGGAAGGGAGATAGTTGCGGGCCGTGACATCCGCCGACCAGCGGTCGCGAAATCCGCGGGCGACGAAGGGATACGCCTCCCAAGCCGACCAGCCCGCCGCTAGGACCAGCAGGCCAATGAACGCGAACGGCCGCTGCGCCCAGGCGGTCCCGGTCCGGGGACCGAGGACGAGACCGCTCGCCAGCAGCACGGCCGCGACCATGATGAGGTACAGCCGCTGCATCGGCCAGTCGTTGGTCAGGTCGTAGAAGACCCCGGGCAGGCTCGTCCACGCCCAGCGCGTGAAATAGGGCACGGGGACGCAGAGTCCGGCCAGCAGGATCGCCACGGCGGCGAAGCCGGCGGCCGCCAGCCGGCGGCCGCGCCACGGTCCGGGCTGCCGGATCACCGCCACGACCGAGCCCAGGAGCAGCCATCCGGCGTAGCCCAGTTGGAAATCCCCCAGCGATCCGGCGGACCGGCTCACGGGTGACACGCTGCGGACGAAGGCCCGCCGCACCTCCCCCAGAACGAGGGCGACGTAGCCGGAGGTCTCGCGGGCCCCGGCGTTGAAGAAGGTGGCGTAGTGTGTGATTTCGTAGGTGGAGACGAAGGTGAAGCCGGCGAGGGCAAGCCCGAAGGCGAACGCACCAGCCAGGCCGGCGAGGCCGCGCCACGACGGCTGGCCCGCCCAGAGCAGGAGGCGCAGCGGCCCGATTGCCGTCGTCAGCCACAGGGCCACGGGTGGATGCGCCCACCACGCCGCAGCCACCGCGGCGGCGAGCGCAAAATCGTTCCGGATGGCCGGGGCGGTGGCCTGGCGCGCGACGGCCCCGAGGGCGAGGGGGACAAACGGCGCCGCGTGCACCGTCATGTACAGGTCGAACGAGTAGGCGGCGGCCAGGATTGCAGTGCTTGACCCGTACAGGACGGCGAGGAATGCCGCCGGCCACGGCGGACAGCGGGCGCCCCAGCGCAGGGCCAGGTAGGCGGCGAAGAAGGAGGCCACGAGGCTGAAGGCCAGGGACAGGTTCTGCAGGCCCGGGAACCCGAGGCGGTGGCCCGTCAGCAGGTCGATCGCCCCGGCCAGGTAGATGAGGTACGGGGCGTTCCGCAGCGGATGGACCCGCCCGTTGAACGCGAACGTGCTCTGGCCCACCAGCACGGGGAAGACCCCGGCGCGCATTTGGGTCACGCCGTCGGCGACGGCCAGGCTGTAGTTGTACGACTCGCCGGTGCCAACCCCCCGGAAAGTCAGGAAAGGCGACGCCACGAGCAGGCCCGCCACGGCCAGCAGCAAGGTCCGGCTGACGGCTGCAACCCGGTGTCGCAAAATCATATGCACATTTGCTTGAATTGAACCGGCCAACGCGGTGTGGTCAACGCCCGGTATCCGGGCCTCCATCCCGGGCCGGCCGCGGCGTTTTGGCCCGGTGACCAGCCCCCATGATTTTCGACACCTACTGGTTCCTGTTCTTTGCCGTCGTGGCCATCGGCGGGTTCCAGCTGCTGTCGCCCTGGCCGCTGGGCCGGCGTTGCTGGCTGGCGGGGGTTTGCGTCATATTCCACTACCACTTCGCGGGGCCGGCGGGCGTGCTGCCCATCATCGTCCTGATGATCATCACCTACTTCGCCGCCCTGAGCCGCCGGCCGGCGGCGTGCGTGGCCGCGATGGTCATCTGCGTGGCGGCGCTCTGCTTCTACAAGTACATGCTGTTCTTCATCGGGGCGGTGGTGGGGCCAGTCAGCCCGGCCCTGGCCGCCATCCTGACCCACCGCGCCGTGCCCCTGATCCCGCGCGGGGCCGACGGAAGCCTGTCGCCGCCCCTGGGGGTGAGCTTCTTTGTCTTCGAATTCGTGCACTACCTCTTTGAGGTGCGGCGCGGGGGCGAGCCGATCCGGCACCCGCTGCGCTTCCTGACCTTCGCCATTTTCTTCCCCTCCCTGGTCGCGGGCCCGATCAAGCGGTACACGCAGTTTCTTCCCTCGCTGGATCAGGCGGTCGCGACGGTCACCCCGCCCTCGGCCTGGGCGGAGGGCCTGGCGCGGGTCGGCCTGGGCTTCTGCAAGAAGATCATGATCGCCGACCAGCTGACGATGTACATCGACCATCGGCAGCCGGGCTTTGACGCGATGACGCACCCGGAGCGCTGGGGCCTGCTCGCCGCGATCGCGTTCCGGATCCTCATGGATTTCTCGGGGTACAGCGACATCGCGATCGGCTGCGCCCTCCTCCTCGGGATCCGCCTCCCGGAGAACTTCAACTGGCCCTACGTCGCCTCCAATATCCAGGATTTCTGGCAGCGCTGGCACATCTCGCTCAGCAGCTGGATCCGCGACTACGTCTACATTCCCCTGGGCGGCAGCCGCCACGGCTGGGCCCGGCGCTTCCTGAACGGTTTCATCGCCTTCGCCCTGGTCGGCCTCTGGCACGGGCCGGCCTGGCATTTCGTCCTCTGGGGCGTCTACCACGGGCTGGGCCTGGGGATCTGCGCCACCTACGCGCGCCTGCCGCAGGTCGGGCCCGTGCTGAGCAAGGTCCTCCACAAGGAACCGGTCGTCGCCTGGGTCGGCACGCAGCTCTTCGTCTGGCTCGGCTGGCTCCTGTTCTTCTATCCCACGGCCGAGGCCTGGCACATGGGCTTGAACCTCTTTCGCTGATGTCTGAACCTTTCTCCGTCGCGCCGACCGGCGCGGCCCATCTGTCATGAAAGCCCCGGTAAAAAAGCTGCTGTCCTGGCCGTCGGGAATCCCCGGGGCCTGCCTGCGGGCCGTGGTCTCCCTCCTCGCGGGACTGGCCGTGGCGGTCGTGCTGGACTACCTGCTCTATCGCGTTGGCCTGCCGAGCAAGCCGTTCATCTACGTCTCCTTCTGACCCGGGGCTCAGCGGCGCGTTGCGTAGATCCAGGCGTTGGCCTCGAGCCAGCGGAGGGTCCGGATGATCCCCTGCTCGATGGTCAGCTTCGGCTTCCAGCCGGTGGCCTGGATTTTCTTCGTCTCGAGAAAGATGAAGGGATTGTCGCCGATCCAGCCCCGGTCGCCGCCGGTGTAGCGCAGCTCCGGCTTGAGGCCGAGGGCCTCGGAAATGAACCGGATGCTGTCGTTGACCTGGACATACTCGGGGGCGCCCAGGTTGTAGATTTCCGTCCCATGCTTGGCCCGCTGCCTCTCGCCGCGGCGGGCGACGTGGAGGATCGCGTCGATGCAGTCCTGGACATAGAGGTAGCTCTTCCGCTGGGAGCCGTCGCCGAGGACCTTCAGCCAGGTCGGATGCTCCGTCAGCTGCTGGTAGAAGTCGAAGATGTGCCCGTGGGTGTAGCGCTCCCCCAGGATCGAGACGAAGCGGAAGATATAGCATTCGAAGCCGAAGCCCTCGCCGTAGGCGGCGATCAGGCCCTCGCAGGCGACCTTCGAGGCGCCATAGAGGGAGGTCTGGACGGGAAACGGCGCATCCTCCGGGGTGGGGATGACGGTGCACTCGCCATAGGTCGATCCGGTGGAGGAGAAGGCGATCCGCTTGATGCCGTTGGCCCGCATCGCCTCCAGGACATTGAAGGTCGCAATGGTGTTCTGCTCCAGGTCCTTGCGCGGCTGCTCGGTCCCGAAGCGGACGTCGGCATTGGCCGCGAGGTGGACGACGAAATCGCAGCCCTTCATCGCCGCGGTCAGCGCGGGGAGGTCGAGGTTGTCGCCGCGGATCAGGGAAAACTGCGGCTGTTTCGCGGCGCCTTCGAGGAACCGTTCCTGCCCGGTCGAGAAGTTGTCCCAGCCCACGACGGCCACCTTGTCCGCCAGCAGCCGGTCGATCAGGTTGGAGCCGATAAAGCCGGCCGCGCCGGTCACGAATACGCGTTGCATCAGGTGGAGCGCTGGAAGGCCGGGGTCAGCCCGGGATCCGGCTCTTCCGCGCGCACCGCGACGGCCGGCCGCGGGCGCAGCGCCAGGCCGATGCACAGGTTGCAGAAGATCATCGGCAGGAAGGGCAGGGGGAAGCAGGTCTTCTGCTCGATGGTGAAATACGGGTCCAGTTCCTCCATGATCTCGGGCGCCAGGTTGATGTGCTCCCGCTTGTAGAGCCAGGAGTAGTCGCCCCCGAAGTGCTTCTTGTAGGTGCGCTCGCCGGAGATCTTGCGGGCGAGCGTGTAGGCGGGGCTGCCCTCGGTCGGGATGACGACGAGAAACTGACCCGACCGCTTGTTGAGCAGGCGCCAGCTCTCTCGGATGGTGGCGGGCAGGTTGGGCAGGTGCTCCAGCACGTGGACCGCGATCACCCGGTCAAAGAAGCCGTCCGGGAAATCGAGGCGGGCCTGGCAGTCGCCGACAACGGCATTCACCCGGGGAAAGTTCTGGCGGATGGCCGAGGCCATGTTCTCCCGGAGTTCCAGGGCGTAGTAGTTCTGCTCCTGCTCGGGAGTGAGCTTCTCATAGTGCAGGTGCTCGCCCAGGCCGGCGCCGATCTCGAGGGTGGTCTTGAAGCCCGGCTCCGAATGTTTGACGGGGAAGCTGTGGTTGAAGCGCTCCACGATCCCGAAGCGCCGCGGCAGGACCTCATGCCAGACCCGCATGAACTCGTTGCTTATCCTCTGCTGCTCCGCGGTCATGGGCGGCAGGATTTTGGGCCACTTGCTGGTCGGCATAAGGGGATCATTCCAGCCGCTCTGCCCGGCCGAGAAAAGAGGAAAATGCGCCGGTGGGGCCGGTTGCCGGAGGGGCGGCCTGGGCCGCCACCGTCACTTAAAGCCCTCGGCCCGGTCCACGATGAATTTCGGGCGGGCCCGCACCTCCTCGTAGATCCGGCCGATGTATTCGCCGAGGATGCCGACGCTGATCAGCTGGATGCTCCCGAGGAAGGTGATGATGAGGACCAGGGTGGGGTTGCCCACGGGAAAGGGAAACCCGCAGAGCTTGGCCACGAGGTAGCCCAGGGCGAAGAGGGCGGAGAGCCCGGCGATCGCGAAGCCGAACTGCGTGCTCAGGGTGAGGGCGTAGGTCGAGAAGCAGAAGATCCCGTTGAACCCGATCCGCAGTGAGCCGAAGAACCGGTTGTAGTTCGTCTCCCCGGAAAAACGGGCCGGCCGGTCGAAGGGGATGATGCACTGCCGGAACCCGACCACGGCCACCATGCCGCGCAGGAACCCGTGGCTCTCCTTGAGTTTCACCACCTCCAGGACGACCCGCCGGGCCATCAGCCGGAAATCGCCGGTATTGGGCGGGATCTTCACGTCCGCGATCTTGTTGATCACCTTGTAGCCGGTCTCGGCGACGACGGTCTTGATCCAGGGCTCCCCGGTGCGCCGGCGCCGCTGCGGCAGGACGACATCGTAACCCTCGCGCCACTTGGCGACGAGGTCGGCGACAAGCTCGGGCGGGTCCTGCAGGTCCACGTCCATCACGATGACCGCCTCGCCGCGCGAATACTCCATGCCCGCGAGGGTGGCCATGGGCTGGCCGAAGCGGCGCGAGAACTTGAGGAGCTTGATCCGGCCGTCCTGCGCGCGGTGCTCGAGGATCACGTCCTCCGTGCGGTCGGGCGAGGGGTCCAGCGAGAAGATGATTTCGTAGTCCTCGGTGATCCCGCTCAGGATCGGCCGCATCCGCTGGAGAAACTCCGTGACGTTCTTCTCCTCCCTGTAGACCGGTACGACGATGCTGAGCAGCATGGACCCTCCTATTCGAAGTCGATGTTGACGATCCGGAAGGACCGCGAGCGGGTGTCCGGGGCGGCGAGGGGGAAGTCGCGCGGGGCGCTGAGTTCCAGCGTCGTGGCGCGATCGGTCGCGAGCGGCACCCGGATGCGCTCGGTCTTGTCCAGGAGGAGGTTCCGGGCGGGCTGCGGCTCGCCGTTGACGGCCAGGGCGAGGGGCAGGTCGGACCGGGCCGGATAGCGCACCAGCTCGACGATGGCGGTGTGGAAGCGGGCCGTCGCCGGAAAGCTGAAGGAAACCTTGCGGTCCACCCAGCCGTCGCTGTCCGGCCGGTCGAGCGAGAAGAGATAGCCCGACTTGTGCCAGCCGCGCAGGAAGAGGTCCGTGGGACTGAGGTTCTCGAACGAGATGTTCTTGATCAGGAAGGAGCGCGAGCGGGATTCCCCGGGCAGGGGGAAGACGGAAGCGGAGTCCAGCTGCACCGTGCGGCTCGCGCCGGCCGGGAGCGGGAGGTACAGGCTCTGGTAGGTTTCCTTGGGCACCCGGTCCGTCTGCACGACCTGGCCGTCGAGCGAGACGGTCAGCGTGTTGGCGGGCAGGGGGGACCAGCCGGGCATTTCCATGTCGATTTTCAGGACCTTGAAGTCCGAGAAGACCGGGGCCTTGAACTGGGCGGACTGCGCGATCCAGCCGTCGTCGTCCACGCCCTTCAGGTCGAACTTGTCGCCCTTCTGGTTGGCGAGCCGCTTGAAGGAGGAGAGGTCGGGGATGTCGCCGATCGAAAGCTCGCGTACAAAGGCGGAGACGGGCCGGCGATCGACCCCGGAGTCATAGGTCGCCGACCCCGAGAAGTGCATCGAGATCGAGGTGATGGCCGCGGGCTCCTTGACCAGGCGGTTGATGGTGAATTCGCCGACCGGCAGGTGGATGACCTCCGTCGGCTTCTCATTGATCGAGATGGTCAGGTCCATGCCCCTGGCCCGGAACTCCGCCATGTCGGGCACGTAGCCCTTGAAGGTGAGGACCTGGCCGGGGTGGGAGGCGCCGAGCTTGAAATAGGAATCGTCGGCGATCCAGCCGTCCTCGTAGAGCCCGGAATACTCCAGCCCCGGATACCGCGCCAGGTCGTCTGGAAAATCGCCGATCTTGGTGGGGCGGGGAAGAGCCTTATACTGCTCGTCGGTGAGGACGGAAATGTCGCGGGTGAAGCCGTCGAGCCGGCGATCGTCCAGCTTGTAATACTGCCCGTAGAGGCGCATCAGGCCGGTGGCCGGCTTGTCGATGACGCTGGGCTGCACGACGAAATCGAGCATGATGTACGCGCCCTGCTCGAAGTATTCCGGCTTGATGATCCCGGTGACCACGCGGGCCGAGCCATGCCCGACGAAGGGAATCGGGTAGTTTTCCTCGCCCTCGACGATCGCCTTGGGCGGCAGCAGGGAGCGGCCGGTGCCCAGGTCGGTGACGGTGTAGTCGACCATCACCCGGAGGTTGGGGGAAGGGTTCAGGATGTGGAAAAGGTTATACCGGCCCGTGCCGTGGAAATAGACCTCGTAGGCCTTGCCCTTGGTCACCGGCTCGGGCTCGCGCTGGAAGAACGCCGCCTTGAAGCGAGCCGAAGAGTAATAGTGAGGGCTGAGCTCGGAGTGGATGAAGACCAGCCGGTCCTTCACCTGGCTCTCGAGCTTGTACTGGAACATGTGCTGCACCGTCCAGCCGTCGCCCGGATTGGCCTTGTTGAAGTGGTCGAGGTCGGTGCGCACCGCCACGAGCAGCCGGTCGTTGTAGTCCAGGTGCCGGGAGCTGGTCTGGGTCCAGTTGTTGTTCGGCGAATGAATCGTCATCACCTCGTAGTCGGGCACGTCCCCGGTCTTGATCTCCTGCGGCAGCAGGAAGCGGATCCAGGAGAGCTTCTCGATGATCCGGGCCTGGGGCCCCAGGTCCGGATCGGGCGTGCGCAGGAACTTCAGGACCGCGATGTTCGCGATGTTGTCCATGTAGCTGCGGGACAGGAAGCGGGTGTCGATCCCCATCGTGCTCAGGGACAGCATCTTGGCGGTCACCACGTTGTTGATGTCGCTCTCGATGCCCTGGTATTTCAGGTTGGTCGGAGGGACGAACTTGGTGCCCAGCTGCGAGGCCTTCACCACCTCGGTCAGGCCGCCGCCGTACGTGCCGAGGGAGGCGTAGGTGTAGTAGTATTCCGGATAAACCGTCGCCAGGAAGAAGACGACGATCGAGACCTTCGCCCACTTGGTCCGGACGGGATTGGCGGTGAAGAGAAAATAGCCGAAGCCCTGCGCCAGGCAGATCGCGATGATCGGCTGGGTGTACATGGCCAGCTTGAACAGCTGGAAGTCGCCCCCCTTGTAGAAGAAGTAGGCGTCCATCGCCAGCATGATCACCCCGAGGTACGCGACCGGGACGTCGTCGACCAGGTTGCGCCAGACGCGCCACAGGAAGTAGCCCAGGAAGCAGAAGCCGGCGAAGATCGCGATCGACATCCAGGGGTCGTTGCCGACCACGCCGAAGGGATGGATGCCGAAGAGCATCGGCACAAACGAGGGCACGAGGGTCCAGGGGAACAGGACCAGGCCGCCGCTCTGGTCGTTGATCTCGGTCATGGCCCCGAGCCCCGCCGAGCCCACCGACTGCATCACCACGGTGTTGATGAACTCGTAGGTGTTGCTCGCGATCAGGAGGAAGGTGAGGACCGCGACGCCGCCGATGAAGAGGAGGTAGCGCCGGAAGAGCGCCGGGTCGGTATAGCGGAGGCGCAGCCCGTAGATCAGGATGGCGAGGGCCAGGAACGGCGAGACCTCGGGATAGAAGAGCGCGAGGCCGCCGGTGAGCAGCCCCCCGAGGACGAGGGTGCGCCAGTTGAGCCGGTCGGTGCTGAGCAGCACGGCGACGCCGGCCAGGACGAGGGCCATGCCGCCGACCTGGGCGATCAGCTGGTAGAGGGTGCCGAGGCCGAAGAGCGGGCTGGTGGCCAGGAGGAAGGTCGCGAGCAGGGTCAGCCGGCGGTGCCGGCCGCGGAAGAGCGCGACCGCCGCCATCGCGAACAGCTGCACCAGGCTCAGCATCAGGATGGCCGGCATGAACACCTGCTGGCTGCGCAGGCCGGCGATCGATGCGACCCAGGCGATGGTCAGCTCCGAGCCCGGCCGGATCTGCTGCAGCGCGTGCATGAACCAGTAGTGCTGGGAGTAATCCCGGCCCTCCAGGTCGGTCTGCAGGGGCAGCTCATAGTACCCGTGGCGCAGGAAGCGCTCGGCGGCCAGGACGTAGTTGGCCATGTCGTCGTTGCCGTAGGAGATCCAGCTGAACCCGAAGCGCAGGGCCGGCCAGCCCACGTAAAGCACGAAGAGGACCGCCAGGATGCAGAAGGGCAGCAGCTGCCGCCACGGCAGCGCCGGCCGCCGCCAGGCCAGGATCCCGGCTGCGAGGGCCAGGAAGCCGAAGAAGAGCCACGGTCCGGAGTCCTGGACGGGGATGCCCC
>CAZKAH010000050.1:0-10797 GCA_964550715.1 uncultured Opitutaceae bacterium | reverse complement strand
GTCGGGGAAAGGAACCAGCCCCGCAGCACCCCCAGGCGCGGCCGAATCAGGGCGATAATCGCCTGGCCGACGATGGTCAGATAGAGGGTGAGACCCAGGACGAGAAGAAGGGAACGCATGCGGCGGGAAAACGCTAAGACTCCGGAAATTCGGGCATAAAAACAAGTCTTACCATCTCAGGCCCAGGGCGAGCAGCCGGGCGTCGAGCGCACCCCGAAAGCGCGTCTTGCGGGCGTAGCGGTCGATCGCGGCAAAATCACCCTCGCGCCCGGGATTGAAGCGCGCCCGGACCCGGGACATCTCCTCGGCGCCGGTCGTATGGATGGCATGGTGGGTCTTCTGGCCCTCGTGCACCCGGAAGCACCCCAGGAAATACGGCACCCGGACCATCCTGCAGCCGGCGCGCTGGAAACGGGCCAGCAGGTCCCAGTCCAGGGCGAAGTGGAAGCTCGGGTCGATCCCGCCGGCGAGGTCCCAGGCGCGCTTGCGCCAGAAGAGGGTCTCCTGCGGCACATAGTCGATCCATTCCAGGGCGGCCGGGTCGTGGCGCGGCATGACCCAGCGGCCCACCTCCCGGTCCTCGCCATCGATGATGATCCGGTGGCCGTAGATCACGTCGACCTCCGGATGGGCGGCGAAGTACTCCCCGACGAAGCGCAGGGCGCGGGGCACGATGAAATCGTCGGAATTGAGGTAGGCCATCACGTCGTCCGGCTGGAGCGAGGCCTCGATGCGCGCGAACCCCCGGCGAATCGCGTCGCCCTGGCCCTGGTCGCGGACGGACTCCCAGTGGGCCAGCCGGTCGGCACGGCGGGCGATGATCGCGGGGCTGGCGTCGGAGGAGCCGCCGTCCTGCACCACGTAGAGCAGCCGCGGATAGTTCTGGTTCAGCACGCTGAGCATCGTGCTGTCGATGAAGTGGGCCTGGTTGAAGCTGGGGGTGACGATGCCGATCTGCGGCAGGCGGGCGTCGGGCTTCCGTCCCTTCTTCGGCAGCCGGCGGTCCCAGGCGATCCGCCGCGGCTCGTAGTGGCGGAGGACGCCGATCTGCATCCAGTATTCCTCGACCGCCTTGCGGAAGATCCACGCCCCGAGCGGCCGCAGCCACTTCTCGCGGACGAGGGCGCGGGCGGCGATCCCGAGCCGGCGGAGCCGGGCCGCCGGCCCTCCCGCCGTCTCGGCGGCGAGCTGCCCGATGATGACCTCGCGCTCCTGGCAGGCGCGGTTCAGGGTCTGCATCACGGCCTCCTTCTCGGCCAGCAGCCGTCCATAGTGCTTGGCGAGTTCCAGGCCCTGGTAGCCCGCGACGTAGTTGGCGATCGTCACGTCCTTGGCGGCGGACTCGCGCTGGTGGTGGGCGAGCAGGTTCTCGATGTTGGCGATGTGAACGTCCTTGGCCGAGAACTGGTCCGCCCAGGTCGGGGCGTCCGGGGGCAATTTGGCCAGGATCGCCTCGACCCGGGCCTGCCCGGCCTCGGCTGCGGCCACCCGGGCCTCCAGGTTGGCGATATGGCGGTCCTTGTCCCCATGGGCGGCGTTCAGGTCCGCCACCATCTTCTGGAAGGCCTTGATGTGGCCGTCCTGCTGGAAGATCAGCGCCTCCCGCTCGTTGCAGGTCTTCTTGAGCTCGTCGATCTCCCCGTCCTTGAAGTTTGTCTCCGTCTTCAGGGAGGCGATCTCCCCGTCCTTGACGTCGGTCTCCTTCTTGAGGGCGGAGATTTCACCGTCCTTCACGTCGGTCTCCTTCTTCAGCGAGGCGATCTCGCCGTCCTTGAAATCGGTCTCCTTCTTCAGGGAGGCGATTTCGCCATCCTTGACGTCGGTCTCCTTCTTGAGGTCGGAGATTTCGCCGTCCTTGACGTCGGTTTCCTTCTTCAGCGAGGCGATTTCGCCGTCCTTGAAATCGGTCTCCTTTTTCAGCGACCCGATCTCCTCGTCCTTGATGTCGGCCTCGCGCTTCAGCTCCTCGATCTTGTGCTGGCGCTCGAGGCGGTCGCGCTGCAGCGCGGCGTAGCGCGGGACTTCCCCGGCGATGAGGCGGAGCGCGATCTCGGGGAGGTTGTGGGCCTCGATCACCCGATCGATCGGCCGGTCCGCGGCCGCGAGGGCGGCCTCAACGCCCTGGGCCACGTCCGCCGCGGTCAGCGTCTTCACGCACGGTCCGTCGCCAAAATGGCAGTCCCAGTTGCACTTGAAGCAGGGGAGGGGCTGCACCACCGAGACGCCCTGGCGCGCGGCGGGACGAAAGCGGGGCCAGTGCCCCCCGCCGAAGATCCCCACGACCGGCCGGCCCACCGCGGCCGCGAGGTGCATCGCGCCCGTGTCGTGGCCCACGTAGAGGCGGGACCGCTGGAGCAACCCCGCCAGCAGCGGCAGCTCGCCGTCCCGGCCGAGCCAGACCTGCGGCTGGGCTCCGCCCGATTTCTTCACCGCTGCGGCGACGCCCTCGATCATGGCCTTCTCGGAAACGTGGCCCAGCAGGAGCACCGGCAGCTTGGGTTCGCGCTGCAGCCAAACGACGAGCTCGCCGAAGCGCTCGGGCGTCCAGGCCTTGACCGGCACGTTGGCCAGGCCGCCGGCAAACACCGCCGCCCACGCGCCGGCGGGAAGCTTCATCTCGGCCACGACCTTGTCGGCCTGCGCCGCCGCGGCGGCGGGAACGGCGATCTCCGGCAGCGGACGGGGGCCCTTCTGCCCGAGGAGATGGTCGATGAACCGGTGCTGATTCTCCCAGTCCCGTTCGTTCTCGTCCACCGGGACCGTCTCCCGGAAGGCCTTTTTCTCCTCGACCCCGAGGTCGATTCGCAGGGCCGTGGCAAAAATCGGATCAACCGAGGCCTGCCCGAGGACGGCGCTGCGCACCTTGGGAAAATGCGTGGCCACCGCGGCTTCCAGCCAGGTCCGGTTCATGGCCGAGGCGAGGATGAGGTCCGGGCAAAGCTGCTCGAGGTCCGCGAACAGCGCCGCCAGCTCCGGTCGGCATTCCGCCGGCCGCTGCTTGAAGGGATTGATCGGCGCCACCATCCAATGGAGGCCGGGGGGAAACAGGGGGGCCAGGGCTTCATAGCCGGGCCGGACGAGCAGGGTATGCCGGGCCTCCGGCCAGGCGGCCTGCAGGCGGGCCAGCGCCGGCAGGAAGATCACGAGGTCGCCGATGGTATCGGGCCGGATATAGACGACGCTTTGGGGCTTTGCGGGCACGGAAAAGGATCAGAAAAAAAGCAACTGTCCGACCGAGGCGAGCCTGAAACGCTTTTGCTTGAATAGCATCTTGTTCCGGATTCCATGTAAAGGTTCATGAGCGACCCCGCCTCCCCGGTTTCGTCGGCCCGCCCGCCGTGGCTCTCCCCGTGGTGGTTCCTGGGCGGCCTGGCGCTTGGGCTCGTCGCGCTGGCCGTGGTCGGCCGCCGGGTGGCGCGAATGGATTATCATCCCGGCTACGTGCGGTTTTTCCCCCAGTCCTCCCCTGAGACCAGCTATTTTCCAACGCTCCATGAGATGACCGCCATCGTCCGCGGGGAATGCCGGCCGGACCAGGTTCTCGTCATCGTCGGGGGAAATTCCATCCTGCAGGGCGTCTGGCAGCCGATCGAGGAAGTCTGGTCCAAGCACCTCCAGGACTTGCTCGGGGACCACTATTGCGTGGTCAATCTCGCCTTCCGGGGCGCGGGTCCGGCCAACGGGGGAGCCGTGGTCGCGGAGGTCCTGCGGGACGAGTTTCCGCGGCAGATCTACATCGCGAACGAGGCGCCGCTGACCGCCGTCGAGTCGCTCGGCTACGATCCCTACCGCTACCTCACCTGGGAGGCCTATTTCGGCGGCCGCCTGATCGACTTTGCGCCGCGCAAGCAGGTGATCGCCGAATATCGCGCGACGCCGGCGGGTCGGCGGGTCCTGATCGACGCCGCGATCCGCTCGCTTTTTGACCGGGTGCTCTATTTTGGCGATACCTGGAACTGGATCACTTTCCGCCATCTCTGCACGGTGCCTTCGCTCTATGGGGCCGCCATCCCGGAGCTGCTCACGCCCCGCGCCGAGATTCCCGACAAGGAATCGGACGCGACCGATCCGGATATCGTGGCCCAGCGTTACGCGGCCTCCGTCCTGGACATCGAGACGCAGATCGTGCGCGGGTTCGAGGCCTACATGCACCCGGCCGCCAACGGGCACTGGGACCTGGCGGAAGCCACCCGGACCGACCTGCTCCAGCATTTCGCGGCGGCCTTCCCCGATTCGCTGAAGCGCCGCACGCTGATGCTGATCAGCCGCAGCAGCCCCTACTATGTGCACCGCCTCAGCCCCGCGGAGCAGGCCGGCTATGACGAGGCCTTCCGCGACACGGTCGGCCTCTGGCGCGAGTCCGGCTACGATGCGATGGAGTACGGCAGGGATTTCAACGACGACGATTTTGGGGACCGGACCCACCTTTCGAAACTGGGCGGAGCCAAGCTGGCTGCGGCCGTGGCGCCCGAGGTTCGCGCGCTGGCGGGGCGCCTGGGCTATTTGCGCTGACGGCTGGCCGCCGGTTCAGGGCGGCGGAAGGGTCCCGGCTGGCAGGCGCTGCTCCGTGATCATTTCCCCGGTGAAGGCGGCATCGCAGGTGGACGCTCCGATCAGGTTGGCACAGGGCGTGATCTCGCGGGCCGGCGCCGGATAGGCGGCTTGCGCCAGGCGGATCACCGGTCGGTCGTCGAGCCGGATGGAGACGGTCGCGAGGAGCTCGCGCCGCCGCGCCTCCGGCACGCGGCCCCAGGCCGGATCTCCCGGGGGCGGGTAGAGCGAACCGAGGCTGATTTCGATCATATGGGCGGCGGCATAGTCGACGGGAATCGGGGAGGAGAGTGGCCCGCCCACATTCCAGTGGTCATAGCCCACGCTCACATGGCGATCGTCGACATAGCGGATGTAGACGACGTCGCCGGCCCCGGCCCGGCCCGTCACGAGCAGCGGTTCGCTCCGGCCCGGGCGGGAAGTGGGAAAACGGAGCGCCAGCCGCAGGGGCCCGATGCCGTCCTGCACGTCGGGCGGCAGCGCCGCGTCCACGGCCAGCCGCTGCTGGAGGAACAGGGTGCCGGTGAAGGCCGGCTCGCAATCCGGGGCCTCGACGCGATTTTGGCCCGCGGCAATATCACCCCGGCCCGCCGGGTAGGCGGCCTGGTCGGCCAGCAGCGCCGGCTGCCCGTCGAGCGTCACGCTGGCGGTCTGGAGCGCCTGCTGGCGCCGGAGTTCCGGGAGGTTGCCCCAGGCATCCCCGGCCGCCGGTGGGTAAAGGGAGCCGAGGCTGATCTCGAGGGCGTGGGCCGCTCCGTAGTCGACCGCGATTGGGCGCGTCATGCGCGGGAGGCTGCCCGCGTGGTCCAGCCCGAGCGCGATCCGGTGGTTGTCCAGGTAGTGGACAAAGACCAGGTCGCCGGCCTTCGTCCGGCCGGTGGCAAGGAGCGGCTGGTTGTAGTTCGTATGGTCTTCGGGAAAGCGCAGCACGAGCTGGACGGGCCCGGCCCCGGCTTCCAGCGGGGCCGGGGCGCCGATCGGCCCGATCCGCTCGGTCCGGACGATCTCCCCGGAGAAAGTCGCGGCGGCCGTGCTGGAATTGCATCCATTGAAGCCGAAGACGATCTCCGCGGCGGCGGCGGCGTTGAAGCGCCGCTGGGTAAACATGACCAGCCGCCCATTGAACCGGAGGGCCAGGGTTCCGGTGTCCCGGGCGGCGGTCATGGGCCGGAGGGAGGGCATGTCCACCTCGATGGTTTGGGGCTGGCTTGGATCGTAGGCGAGGGGAGCGGTTTCGATCGCGCCGCTTCCCCACGAATCGTGCCCGAGGCGAATGACGCCGGGAGCGACGTAGGCAATGTAGAGAAGATCGCCGGCGCCCGCATGGCCCGTGCTGACCAGGGGCTGGTGCAGGAAGGTCTCGAACGCGGGAAGGCGGACGACGAGGCGAAGGGGCCCCTCGCCGGGCGGGCCGCGCAGCGAGGCGGAGGAGGGGACGCCCTCGCGGGCGAGCAGGGTCAGTTGTCCGGTGAACCGCCCGGGGGCATAGGGGCCGCCGGGATTTTCGCCGAGGCGAAGGTCGCCGGGATAGGTCGGATAAAAGACCTCGGCGCCGTGCAGTACCGTCCGGCCGTCGAGCGTGACCTCGAGGCGGTGCCGCAGGACATCGGCCAGGGGCTTGGGCCACGACGCCAGCAGCGGATGGTCCTCGGGCGGATAAAGGGCTCCGAGATCGACCTTGAGATCGTAATCCCGGCCCGGAGTGACCGGCAGGGCGATGCCGAGCGGTCCGCCGGAGCCGGTGTGAAAGAAGCCGAGCCGGATCTGCCCCCGTGCCGGATATTCGACGTAGAGGATGTCGTTCCCGTGCCCCGTGGCCAGCAGCGGCTCGCGCCCGCCAGCCCGGTCGGGAAAGCGGACCTTCAGGCGCAAGGGGCCCTGGCGGAGGCCCCGCCCGGCCTCGATCGCGCCGACCACGCGATCAGCCGCCTGGGCGAGGGGCCGCAGCGCCGCGGCGTTGGCATAGTTGTGCAGGACCATCAACGTGCCTTGGCCGATCGTCCAGACGGCGAGTCCCAGGATGCCCGCCCGGGCCAGCCGGAGGCCAACGCCGGCGCGCGCGCGGAGGAATCTCAGGAGCGCCCAGGCCGAGACGACGCTGAGCAGGAGCGCCAGGGGAAGGAAATCGACGAAGTAGCGCTCATGGGCGATCGCGAGGACGCAAAGGAGGAGGACGTTCGGGACCAGGGCCGCCGCCAGCGTCAATCCCCAGGCGGGCCAGCCCGGACTTTCAGGGCGGCGGCGGGCGCCCAACGTCAGCGGCAGGGCGAGGGCCAGGAGCGCGAACGGGGTGCAGAACACCAGGCCCCAATTTTCGCCGGAGACCAGGAACGGAAAATAGGTGCTGTAGAAGGGCCGGCTGAAAAAATACCGCCTGAGGTTGAGCCCCAGGCTGCCGGGCGAGAAGAACTGGAGGAACCGCTGGTCGCCGGCCGTGAACTGATATTTCATCCCGAACTGCAGCACGTCGCCAAAGCGGACGTAGTTGTAGAAGGCCAGCCCGGCTCCCAGGACCGCGGCGGGCAGCAGGGCCCAGAATGCCAGGCGATAGAAATATCCCGGGCCGCGGCGGTCTCGGGCCGCGAGGTAGGCCGCGGGGATGGCGAGCGCCGCCACGCTGAAGGCGTAATCCGGGCGCGACGCCACGGTCAGTCCCCACGCCAGGCTGGCCAGGCCCAGCCCGGGGGCCGGGCTGCCGCGGGTGCGGGTCATCGCCCAGGTCGCCGCGCCGATCGCGGCCATCAGGCAAAAGTAGGCGCAGGTGATGGGGACGTGGTAGACGCTGCTGTCCTCGACCAGGACGGCCACGCGGCTGCTCACCGCGACCAGGAGGAAACCGAGCACCAGCCAGATCGACCGCAGTTCCCAGAACCACCGCCGCCAGGCCCAGAGCAGGAGCGCGCCGGCCGCCAGCGTGCCGGCGATCCCGAAAATCGCGGTGGCCACCCCCTGGGCCAGGAAGGTGCCGGTCGCCACCCGCCAGGGGAGCAGCAGGAGCAGCACGGGCGCGGGGCCGAAATAAAGGTAGTAGCGGCCGTGGAAATAGCTGGCGTCATGCAGCCGCGGGATGCCCTGGGCGCCGGCCCAGGGATTGGCGAGGTTCTGCAGCGCGGGATCCGGCGCGATCTTGAGATAGGTCTGGCCGGCCAGGAACGCGTCGGTCAGGAAACCGTAGTAGTCCTGCGGCTCCCGGGTAGCCAGGGTCCCGTTGGACCCTCCCGCGGCCCAGCCGTAGCCGAGGATCACGAGGAGGGCGAAGCCCCCGAACCACCGGGATTTCATTGGGCCGTCCGGCGTTTCACCAGCACGGCCGCCCCGGTGACGTAGTTGTGGTGGGGCGCGCTCTGCAGGTGCCAGGCGCGGTAGGCGGGGATGTCCGCGAGGTTCCAGGACACGGCCCCGACGTTGCCGAAGGCGGGGTGGCGCCAGATTTCCCGTTCAAACTCGGCGAGCGTGAGCGCCCGCCCGTTCCATTCGGGAAAAGTCATGCCCTGGCCCGGCTCGCAGATGTCGAAGGAGATGAAGAAGGGCGCGCCGGGCTTGAGGACCCGGGCGATCTCGGCGATCGCGCGGGCCTTGTCGGGCTGGTGCTCGATCACGGAGAAGCTGGTCACGGCATCCGCGCACCCGTCGGGCAGCGGGAGCACTTCCGAGGTGACGAACCGCCAGTCGACCTTGACCCCGAGGTCCGCCCGCAGCTTTTCCCAGACGGGCTGCCATTGCGGATCGGTCTCGATCAGCGTGACCTCGGCGCCCTGCGCCGCGAGGAGCCAGGGCATCGGGGAAATCTCGCTGCCGAAATCGACCAGGCGCTGGCCGCGCCAGGACATGGAGCCGAGCCCGTGCTCATGGATCCAGGGATATTCCCAGACCTTGGTCCAGTCGGTGAACTGGCGCAGCCCGTGCCGGGCCGCGAAGGCGTTGCATTGGGCCATGAAGGCCCGGAAGGAGGGGGATTCGAGCTCGGCCACCGAGCCGAGGCGGGGGCCGGCGGGACGAATCCGCCGGGGCAGAAACGGAAGGCGGAATGGCATCAGGCGGTAATCTCGAGCGGCAGCCGGGCGATGCCGTAGAAGGGCCAGGTGTGGTTGTGCTCGTAGTGCACCGCCAGCGGGCCGAGGCCCTCGTGCTTGTCATGGAGGAAGCCGAAGTTGGGCCCCTCGGCCGACGGCTCGCTTGCCTCGAAGCTGAAGGTGTATTCGCCGGGCTGGAGGCTGCAGGTCAGCCGGAACGTGACGATCCGCTCCTCCCCGGCGGCCATGGGCTTGAGCTTGATCCCGAGCTGACGGGTGCCCGCCGCAAAGACGAGGTTGGTCATCCGGTCGTAGAGATTGAGGCCGAGCGACGGTTCGCTTATCGCTTCGTGCGCCCGCAGGAGGACCCGGAGGATCGCCACCCGCGTCATCTCCACCCGCAGGGAGTTGGCCCCGTGCTCGTTTTCGACCGTGAGGGCCGCTATCTCCAGCCGGCGGTCGCCGTGGCGGGACTTGGCGGCGGGCAGCAGGTCGTGCGCGAGGAGGGCGGACCTTTCCTCCGCGGCCGGCCGGACCGCCGCCCCGGCCGCCGGCGCCGGGCCCGCGCCCTCGACCCGGCGTCCGAAGAGCGCGTAGTACCGGCTGACGGTCTCGTCGGGCGCGCCCACGAAATCCATCCGGCCCTCGTTGAGCAGGACGACCTGCTCGCAGAGGTTGCGCACGGCCTCCATGTCGTGGGAGACGAAGAGGAGCGTGGTGCCGTGCTCCAGCATGTCGTGGAGCTTCTTGAAGCATTTCTGCTGGAAGAAGACGTCGCCGACCGACAGGGCCTCGTCGATGATGAGGATGTCGGGCTGGACGGAGAAGCCGACCGAGAAGGCGAGGCGCACCATCATGCCGGACGAATAGGTCTTCACCGGCTGGTCGATGAAGTCCCCGATGTCGGCGAAGGCCGCGATCTCGTCGAATTTTCGCTCCATCTCGGCCGCGCTCAGGCCGTAGATGGCCCCATTCAGAAAGACGTTTTCCCGGCCCGTGAAATCCGGATTGAAGCCCGATCCGAGCTCGAGGAGCGCGGAAACCCGGCCGTTCACGTCCAGCGTGCCGGTGGTCGGGGTCAGCGTCCCGGCAATCAGCTGGAGGAGGGTGCTTTTCCCCGAGCCGTTGCGCCCGATGATGCCCGTGGCCTCGCCCCGGTGAACGGTGAAGGAGAGGTCCCGCAGGGCGTAGAAATCGCGATAACCCGCGGCCGCGCGGGCGTTCAGGGCCCGGCCCGGGCCCGTCCCCGTCCCGAGGAACCGGGCCGCTCCCTCGAGAAACGGGCTCTTCAGGCGCGCGGAAGGCGTTTGCCACATGCGATAGGCCTTGGAGAGGTTGCGGACCTGGATGATCGGTTCAGCCATGGTCCGTCAGATCACATCCGCGAAGGCCGGCTGCAGCTTGAGGAAAAGCCAGCGGCCAAGAAGGCAGAGGCCGATCCCGCAGGCGTAGGTGTACGCCAGCTGCGTGAGGTTGATCGGCACGTTCCACAACAGCGCGTCGCGGGTGAGGTTGACCGTGTGCAGGAAGGGGTTCCATTTGAGCACGGTCCAAATTGCCGGCGTGATCCGGGAAACGGGATAGACGACGGCGCTGGCGTAGATCACCACCGAGGTGACAAACGGCGTGGCCTGCGCGATGTCCCGGAAAAATACCCCGAGGGCCGAGCAGATCCAGCAGAGGCCCGCGGAGAGCAGCAGGAGCGGCGTCAGGATGACGGGCAGCCACAGGACGGCCGCCAGCGTCAACCCGCGGCCCCAGAACACGATTCCAAGCAGCAGGAGGCAAAGGCTGATGAAGAAGTGAAAGCAGGCGGCGCCGAGCTGCGAAAGCGGCAGGATCTCCAGAGGAAACACCACCTTCTTGACCATGTTGGGACTGGTCACGATCACGGTCGGGGCCACCGCCAGGGTCTCGGCCACCACCTGGAAAAGGGTCAGGCCGAGAAACAGGGCGAGCACGAAGTCCGCCGTGGTTTCATTGGGCAGGACATTGAAGCGGCTCCTCAGGAACTTGCCGAACACCACCCCGTAGAGTCCAAGCATGAGCAGGGGCGTGAGCCCCGACCAGACGATGCCGAGGTAGCTGCCGCGGTGGCGGGTCTCGATCGCCCGCACGGTGAACTGCCACCACAGCTCGCGCTTGCGGGCCAGGCCGGCGAACGAGGAGGAATGGCCGGGAGCGGTCATCGGTCGGTCGAACTTAGGGCTTCGGGCGGTTTTGTCACGCCCGG
>CAZKAH010000049.1:0-22564 GCA_964550715.1 uncultured Opitutaceae bacterium | reverse complement strand
TGCGCGCCACGGTCGATGCCGGCCGCAAGGGCAAGTTCACCGAGAAAAACAACGTGCGGCACGTCGAGCGGTACCAATGGGCCCTGGCCCCGGCGCTGCTCTGCCTCCTCCTCAGCTTCTGGCGCGAATTCCCCGTGCAGCCGCGGCCGCGGAACCTCCAGCTTGCGCCCGAGGACGGCGCCGAGAATCCGGGCGGGCGGGCGCGGGCGGGCGCGCTGGCGCTGCTCCTGCTGGCGGCGGGCGCGGGAGCCGCCCGGCTCGGGGCCGAATCGGCGCCGGACCCCGCCTCCAGCGCCCCCCTCGCGCACATCGTCGGCCGCCTCGCCGTCCAGGACCACCGCAGCGCGCAGGACTGGGCCGAACTTTCCGGGGAGACCGTGGCCTGGGGCGGCCGCGTCCAGTCCTCGCACCAGCCGGTGCCCGAGGGCCCGGTGCGCGACGCGCTCGCCTCGGTCGACGCGGGGTCGGCCCTCAATGCCCGCGCGGCCGACTGGCCCAAGCTCCGCGCCGATCTCGAGCGGCTGCTGCAGCCGCCGCCGCCCGAGCAGCAGAAGCAGCAACCAAAGCAGCAGCAGCAGAACCAGCAGCAGCAGCAGCAGCAAAACCAGCAGAATTCCCCGCAGGACCAGTCCCAGCAGCAGGAGCAGCAGCAGCAAAATCAATCACCGCAGTCCAAGAACCAGCAGCAGAACCAGCCGCAGTCCGCCTTCGGCGGCATGAACCAGCCGCCACCCCCGCCGCAGGACAGCACGCAGAAGGTCGGAGGCTCGGGCGAACACCCGCGTCCCGACGCCGCCAAGGGCGACCCGGCGCTGGCGGCCTCGCTCGAGCGGCTCGACCAGATTCGCGGCCAGGATTCCCCCGCCGAGCTTTTCCAGATGATCGAGAACAACGAGCCCCACCCGAAGAACGCCCACCCGGGCAAGGACTGGTAAGCCGCCATGCGCGTTTCCCTCCTCCTCTCCGGCCTGCTGGCCCTCGCCCTGACGGCGGGGCTGCGCGCCCAGTCCGCCCACTGGGAGCCGGCCGGCGGGACGCTGCCGGTCGGGCAGGTCACGGCGCTGCAACTCGTCTGCCAGGACTGCGAACCGAAGGAGACGCCGGCCCCGCCCAAGGTCGACGGGCTGACCCTCGAATTCACCGGCCAGGCGAGCAACATCTCGTGGATCAACGGCGACTACTCGCGGAGCATCACCTTCACCTATGCCGCGCTCCTCGCGAAAAAGCAGGGAGTCGACCTGCCCGCCTTCACCGTCGAGACGAACAAGGGCGCCGTGCACGTGGCCGCCGCGCATTTCGAGCCGACCGGGGCCACGGTCGGCAGCACCGGCCAGGCGCTCGAAAGCGCGGCCAATTCCCGCCTGGAGGCGGGCTCCCCGTCCGTCTGGGCCGGGGAAGTCTTCGACCTGTCCTACCGGGTGGACGTCGCCCGCAGCTACTACCCGGACTTCGGCCATGGCGACTTTGCCTGGACTCCCGCGCCGCTGATCGCGGAGGACTGGGATCATCCGGATCCCTACAACGTCACGGCGGGCGGCGAGGTGCGCACGGGCTTCACCTATCGCACGCGGGCCGTGGCGCGGACGCCGGGCCGCGTGCAGCTGAATCCGATCACCCAGCTCGTCAACCTCAGCGTCGGGGTGACCGGCTTCGGCTTCTTCCAGCAGCGGCAGTACCAGCAGTTCTCTGTCACGAGCAACACGCCGGCGATCGAGGTGCGTCCGCTCCCGCCGGCGCCGTCCGGCTTCAGCGGCGCCGTGGGCCAGTTCAAGCTGTCGTCCAAGGTCGTGCCGACCCGCACGTCCGTGGGCGAGCCCATCACCTGGACCCTCGAACTGACCGGCGCGGGCAACTGGCCCGACCTGGCCGGCCTGCCCGCGCGGGAGGTGTCGCGGGACTTCCAGGTGGTCCAGCCCAAGGCGAAGCGCACGCCCGCGGAGGGCAAGCTCTTCAATGCCACGCTGGCCGAGGACGTCGTCCTCGTGCCGACCGCCCCGGGCACCTATCCCCTCGAGGCCTTTCACTTCGTGTACTTCGATCCCCGGAGCGGGACCTACGAGACGCTCACCGCCCCGCGGACCACCGTGACCGTCACGGCGCCGCCTCTCCCGGCCCAGGCCGCGTCCGGACCGGCCGCGGCGCCGGGGCCCGCGGCCCCGCCGGAGGCTGCGGCGCCGCCCGCGGTGCCGGTGACGCCCAACGGCCTGCCGCGCGATCCCCTGGCCGGCCCCGGCTCCAGCGGTCCGCCGTGGACCGCCGCGCTCCTCCTCCCCCTGCTCGCGGCACCCTTTGTCCTCCTCGCCCTGGCCTGGCTCGGCCACGCGTGGCGCCGGGCGTGCGCCACGGATCCGCGACGGGCGAGGCGCGAGGCGCATCGGCGCCTCGCCGCCCTCCTGGCGCAACTGCCGGGCCGGGCCACCCCCGCGCAGCTGCTGGCCTGGCAGCGCGATGCCGCAGTTCTCTGGGAGGTCGCCGCCGCCGCGCCGCCGGCGCAGGCCTTCGCCGACCCGAGCTGGGCTGCCCTCTGGTCGGAGGTCGACCGCGCCCTCTATGGGCCGGAGGGCGCCTTGCCGGCCGATTGGAGCGCGCGGGCCGGCGCCGCGCTGCGCGCCAAACCCGCGCCGGCCTTTCTCCGCCGCAGCCTTTTTTGGCGAAGCAACCTCTTGCCCTGGCTGTTCGGCCTGACGGTGCTGCTGGCGACCGGCCCCGCCGCGCACGCCGCCGATCCGGGATCGGCCTACCGCCGCGGCGACTTCGCCGAGGCCGAGCGGGGCTGGCGGGCGGCCGTGGCCCATGATCCCACCGACTGGACGCTGCGCCACAACCTCTCGCTCGCCCTCGCCCAGCAGAACCGGTGGGAGGAAGCGGCGGCGCAGGCGACCGCCGCCTTCGTGCAGCAGCCGGAGAATGCGTCCGTCCGCTGGCAATTCGCGCTCGCCTGCGACAAGGCGGGTTTTGTCCCCGACGCCCTGGCCGCCTTCCTGCCGGCCGGTCCCGTGCAGGACCTGGCGGCCCTGCTGTCCCCCGGGGGCTGGCAATGGGCCGGAGTCGTCGCCGCCTTCCTCTGCGCCCTGGCGCTCGCCGGCCTCCTCGCCGCCGGCTACGGGGTCGGCGCCGGCCGGTGGGGCCAGCGGGCCGCCCTCCTCCTCCTCGGCGCGGCGATCATCCTGGCGGGAGCCGCCGCCACCTCGTGGCGGGCCTTCGGCGCCACGCATGACGCGGCCGCCGTCATCGTCTGGCACGCGGGCACCCTGCGCTCGATCCCAACCGAGGCCGACACGACGCAGAAGACGACGACCCTCGGCGCCGGCAGCGTCGCCGTGATCGACAAGACCTTTCTCGGCTGGGTGCGCCTTTCCTTCGACAACGGCCAAACCGGCTGGGTCCGGCGGGACGAGGTGGTCGGGATCTGGCGATAGCGACGGCCAGGGTGTGTTTTCAAAACGGCCTCATCCGTTGCCGGGCCGGAGCCGGCCGATAGCTGCGTTGTCCTCCAGGGGCAGGGCCTCCAGGCCCAGCACCCTGTCGGTCGCCTTGCTCTCAGCCGGCTGCGGCTCCAGCACCAGACGACGCCGTTTTGAAAACACACCCTACTTCCCGGCCGACTTCGGGACGTCGCGCCAGATCGGGGCCGCCTCAAAGGGCTCCGGCTGCTCGAGCAGCGGCCAGATCCCGTCCAGCTGCGTCGCGACGGTGTAAGGGACGTGCGCGCCGGTGTGCCGAAAACCCTCCCGGGTCATGTGGTCGAAAAATCGCAGCAGGTGGTCGTAGTAGCCGTCCTGGTTGAAAAAGACCGCCGGCTTGTCGTTCTTGGCCAGGTAGCGGAGCGTGAGCACCTCGGAAATCTCCTCCAGCGTGCCGATCCCCCCCGGCAGGGCCAGGAAGCCGTCCGCCCGCGCGATCATGGCCTGCTTGCGCTCCGCCATCGTCGCCACGGTCACGAGCTCGTCCGCCTCGCGGTATTCGAGCTCGCGGGCCTTCATGAATTCCGGGATCACGCCCACGACGGCGCCGCCGGCGGCCTTCACGCTCCGCGCCACCGTGCCCATCAGGCCGACGTTGCCGCCCCCGTAGATGAGGCCCCAGCCCCGGCCGACCATCGCGCGGCCGACGGCCTCGGCCGCCTCGTGATAGGCGGGGGCGAGCCGGCGGCTGGAGGAGCAATAGATGCAAAGAAGCTTGGTCATCGAATCGCAGGAAAAGGGGTCAGGCCTCGGATATTGATGTCGGCGTGGGCCGACATCAATATCCGAGGCCTGACCCCTTCGAACAATTATCGCGGGCGCCTGGCGCCCTCCCCCACGGGTTATCTCCATCTCGGGCACGCCCGGACCTTCTGGATCGCCGCCGAGCGCGCCCGTGCCGCCGGGGGCGCCCTCATCCTGCGGAGCGAGGACCTCGATGCGGTCCGCTTTCGGCTCGATTTCGAGGCCGCGATGATCGAGGACCTCCGCTGGGTCGGGCTGGCCTGGTCCGAGGGCCCCGATGTCGGCGGCCCGCACGCCCCCTACCGCCAAAGCCAGCGCCGGGCGGTCTACCGCGCCGCCCTGGAGAAGCTCCACGCCGCCCGGCTCATCTTTCCCTGCGTGCGCTCACGGCGCGATGTCCTCGAGGCCGCCGGCGCGCCCCACGAGGGCGGCGCGGACGATGAGCCCGTCTATCCAGCTGAATTCCGGCCGCCGCCGGGGGCCCCGCTGCCCCCGCTCGGCGGCCCCATCTCGGTCAACTGGCGCCTCCGCGTGCCCGACGGGGAGGAACTCCTCTTTGGCGACAGCGGCTGCGGGCCGCAGCGCGCCGTGGCGGGCCGGGACTTCGGCGACTTCCTGGTCTGGCGCAAGGACGACACGCCGAGCTACCAGCTGGCCTGCGCGGTCGACGATGCGGCCATGGCCGTGACGGAGGTCGTGCGGGGCGCCGATCTCATCCGGAGCACGTTCCGGCAGATCCTCCTCTACCGCGCGCTCGGGCTGGCCGCGCCGCAGTTCCATCATTGCGCGCTCCTCCGGGACGAACAGGGGGTGCGGCTGGCCAAGCGGCACGACGCGCTCAGCTTGCGCGCGCTGCGGGGGCAGGGTATGACCCCGGAACAAGTGAGGCAGAAATTCCAGTGAGCCCGGTCCGCATCGGCATCCTCAACGTTTCCGACCGCGCCAGCGCGGGCGTCTATGCCGACACGCCCGGCCAGGCCTGCGCCGCCCTGCTCCGGGAGTGGCTCGCGACCCCCTTCGAGCTCGACTACCGGATCGTCCCGGACGACCAGGCGGTGATCGAGGGAGAGCTCCGCCGCATGGCCGACGAGGCGGGCTGCTGCCTCGTGGTCACGACGGGCGGCACGGGGCCGGCTCCGCGCGACGTCACGCCCGAGGCGACCGCCGCGGTGTGCGGAAAAATGCTGCCGGGCTTCGGCGAACTCATGCGCGCCGCCTCGCTGCGGGTGGTGCCGACGGCCATCCTCTCGCGGCAGACGGCCGGCATCCGCGGCCGCACCCTGGTGGTCAACCTGCCCGGGAGGCCGAAGGCGATCGGCGAGAACCTGGCCGCGGTCTTTCCCGCGATCCCCTACTGTGTCGACCTGATCGGCGGGCCGCGCCTCGAGACGCACGCCGCGGCGATGCCGGCGTTCCGTCCGGCGGGCGCCTGACCCGCATCGCCCGATCCGCCGGCAGCTTATTTCCGGCGGCGCGTTGCCAATCGGGTGCAACCGTGTAGCAGTGTCCCCTCCCCTCCATCAAACCATGTCCACCGTCAAACTCTCGAATCCCGACCTGACCCAGCATCCCCCGCGCAGCGCGCGCGTCCGCCTCGGCGGCTATTCCCACCTGCCCCGCCTGCTGGACAAGGCCCGCGCGAGCGTGGCCGGCAAGAACGGCGAGTACCATTACAACTGCCCGATGGACCGCCAGTTCTTCGATTTCACGGGCATCGACCACGAGGCGCTGCTGGCCGAGCTCAAGCCGGGCCGGTCGGACAGCGAGATGATCGCCTGGGTGCGCGGCAAGACCAAGCGCCTGCCCTCCGAGATCGCCGCCTGGTCGAGCTGGCTGGACCTGCACGGTCCCGGCGCGCCCGAGGGCCATGAATGGCTCGCCGGCCTGGTCAAGGGCGACGGCGGCAAGGAGCGGGACGACATCCGCAGCTTCGCGGACCTGCTCGACCTCGACGACTACGTCACCTTCGGCGGCAAGGGCTGACTCTTTCTCCGCTAGAGGTCGGTGTACTTGTCCGCCCGGCCCTTCGCCTTCTCGACCGGGTACTTTTTGCCGTTGGCGGCCATCTTGGCCTCGATGGTCGAGGCCAGGTCCAGGCCGGTCGCGTTGGCGAACTCCAGGGCGTAGATCACGACATCGGCCAGTTCCTCCGCGATCTTGGCCCGTTTCGCCGGGTCGTGGACGATTGCCCGGGACTGCTCGGGCGTGGCCCAGAGGAAGTGCTCCATCAGTTCCGCCGCCTCGGCGGCCAGGGCCATGCTGAGGTTCTTCGGCGCGTGGAACTGCTCCCAGTCACGCTCCCGCACGAAGGCGAGGATCCGGGCCTTCAGTTCCGCGACGGAGGTGGCCGAATCGGTGAGCTGCGTCATGGAAAAAAGTTAGCACTTGGCACGCGGGCTGCAATATGCATCCTTGAATACTGATTTCCATGATCGCGACGATCAAACATCCCCGCAGCCGAGCCGGCACTTCGATCACGAAGGCCTGCTATCGCCATGGCTGCGCGATGCGTCCGGTCGCCGGTTCCCAGCAGAACCAGTGGAATAAACAGACCGGCGCGGGCTTCACGGCCTGAACTCCTCCTCAACGGAACCAGTTCAGCCCCCAGAAGCCCGGCGGTCCCCGACCTCCGAGGAGGCACTCCTTTTTCCCAATCTTTCATCCCATTTTCCATCATTCGCCCACTTTCCCGACCATGCACACGATCATCCATCCCCACCGAACCAGCAGTCGCAATCGCCTGGCGGATCCGGCGCCCAGCGCCGACTTCCGCCAGCCGAACTATGATTGCCGGGAGCACGCGGACGTCGTCAAACTCGCCGTCTATGTGCCCGGGGTGGATGCCACGGGCGTGGAGATCGAGGCCCGGGGCGCCGACCTGACCATCACTGCGCGCAAAGCCCACTTTGTGCGCGTGAACTGGTCGGCGCTCCACCTCGAGGGATCGCAGCGCGACTACCGGCTGCGGCTGCGCCTCGGCGCCGGCATCGACTATCCGGCCATGCAGGCCGAGATGCACGACGGCGTGCTCACCGTGACGCTCCCGAAGCGCGCGGCCGTCCCCGCCGCGTCCCGCCTGCGCCGCGTGGCCTGAATTGCGGGGAGGGCGGGGCCGCGCCGCCCTCCCCAACTTTCCTGAAAAAAGATGGCACCTCGCCGATGCCGGGGTGTCACCCCCTTTGCCACACCATGCTGTTCTCCCTTCCATTCTCGCGTCCGCACGACGCGCCGCCCGTTCCCGCCATCGTGCGGAACGTGATGGCGCAGTCGCTGACGTGGAACCGGCCGGTGTTCAAGGCGCCGCCGCTGGAGGTGGAGCCCCCGATCGCCGACGTGGCCAGTTTCATCGCCGAGACCGCAAAGCCCGCCCGGGTGGCGGAGCGGACTTTTTCCTGACCCGCCGTTCGGTCGCCAGCCAGCGCACCGTGGCGCTGGCGCCGCGGGTCTGGGCCAGCGCCCGCGCCAGGTAGCGCAGGATCGACTCGGCCTCATGGTCGAACTCAAAGGGGGGGTTCAGGACGACGAGGCCGCAGCCGGTCATCCGCGCCGATTCCGGATCGACGATCAGGTCCGCCACGAGGGTCGGGGGCAGGAGGGGCAGGTCGCGCAGCCCGTCGAAAAGCGCGGCCGCCTTCACCCGCCCGGTCAGGGGATACCAGATCGCATAAACGCCGGTGGGGAACCGTCGCAGCGCCTCGCCCAGCGCGCCGACGATCTCCTTGATCTCATCCTGCGACTCAAAGGGAGGGTCGACCAGGGCCAGGGCCCGCTTTTCCGGCGGCGGAAGCATCCCGCGGAGGGCGACATACCCGTCCGTCCCGTGGATCGAGACCCGTTCCTCCTGGGCAAAGCTCCGCGTCAGGGCAAGGTGCTCGCCCGCCTCGCGCTCGCAGAGCGCCATCCGGTCCTGCGGGCGGGCGAGCTTGCGCACGAACCAGGGCGAGCCGGGATAGACCCGCGGCGCCGCGGCGTCCGCATTGCGCGGGTCGAACCGGCGGACCAGCCCCACGTACTCGTCCAACCCCAGGGGCAGGTCGTCGCGCGCCCAGAGCCGGCCGATGCCGTCGGGATGCTCGGGCTGGCGGGCGTGGCTGGCGCCCTGCCGGGCCCGGGCCAGGTCGTAGGAGCCGGCCCCGGCGTGCGTGTCGAGGTAGAGGAAGCCCCCGGGCTTGCGCTGGAGGGCCCGCACGAGCTGGACGAGCAGGGCGTGCTTCATCACGTCGGCGAAATTGCCGGCGTGGAAATGATGGCGGTAGTTCAAGACACCGGCACCTTGACGACGACCTTGCGGACCAGGGCCGGCGCCTGCACGACCAGGCCGCCCAGGTGGGCGTCCAGGGGAAACAACACCGCGGTCGCCCCGCCGGAGAGCCGGAGGACGGATCCGGCGGAGAAGGGCCGGTAGAAGAGGACGTCCTTCCCGGGCGTGAGGTCCTCCTCCAGCGCGAGGCGCGCGACGTCGGCCACCTCGAAAAATTCCTCGCCGTCCACCACCGTCTGGACATCGACATGCGCGCGGTGGGTCTCCCACCGGCCCTCCGTCCGCGGCTTGGTCAGGTAGGCCTGGAGAAGCGCAAAGGCGCCCCCCGCGAGCTCCACCCGGTCCGTCGCCCCCGGCGCCACGGCGGCCAGGCGGCCGTGCAGCGCGGTCCCGGGCCGGGCGCACTCCTCGACGCAGGCCAGCGCCGCGGCAAAGCGGCGGGAATCGGCAAGTTGGGCGCGGACGGCGGCAAGGGGACCAAAGAGGGCCATCTCCGCAGCTTTGCGTTGCGGTGGAGGCTGGCAAGCCGTGAAAGAATCTGCCTTCCTTCCCGTTCCCGTGGCCGAAGCCGTCCTCCGCATCCTTTCCGACATCCACTATGGCGACCGCCTGAGCCGGGCGCACACGCTGGCGCAGCTGCAGCCGCTCTGCGAGGGCGTCGACCGCCTGATCCTGAACGGCGACACCCTGGACACGCGGGACGGCCCCAATCCCGCCCACACCGCACGCTGCCGGGCGGAAGTGGCCGATTTCGTCGCCCGGGCCGGCGTGCCCGTCACCTTCCTGACGGGAAACCACGATCCCGATATCTCCGACCAGCACCTGCTGGAGCTGGCGGACGGGGAGGTGTTCGTGATCCACGGCGACGTCCTCTTCGAGTGCATCGTCCCCTGGGGCCGCGACGCCGAGCCGATCCGCCGGAAGATCCGCGCGGAGCTCGCCGCCCTGCCGCCGGGCGCCGGGCAGCGGCTGGAGGACCGCGTCGCGGCGTTCCGGCGGGTCGCGGCCTCCCTCCGGCAGCGGCACCAGGCGGAACGCCATTCGCTCAAGTATGCCTACCGCTTCCTCACCGACACGGTCTGGCCCCCGCCCAGCGCCCTGAACATGCTGCGCGCCTGGCGCGACCTGCCGAGGCTGGCCGGGCAGCTGGCCGCCGAGCACCGGCCGCGGGCCCGGTTCGCCGTCGTCGGACACACCCACCGGCCGGGCGTGTGGCCCACGGCGGCGGGCGTGACGGTCATCAACACCGGCTCCTTTTCGCCCCCCTTCGGCGGCATGGTGGCCGACCTGTCGGCCGGCCGCCTCACCGTCCGCCGCATCGAGGCCCGCCGCGGCGCGTTTCATCCCGGCCGGACCGTGGCGGAATTCGCCCTCGGCCGGGTCCCCGCCGCGCACCACCACGCCGCATGACCAAGGAATTCAACTGGTGGATCCGGGATCCCGCGCTCGGCAAATGCCAGATCTCGGCGGCGATCTACGGCAGCAGCATCAAGTGGGAGCGCCAGGAGGGGCGTTTCACCTCCTGGGTGCCCCACGCCCCCACCCGCGACGACTGGGACCGGCTGCTGGCCGAGGCGGAAACCCGGGTGCCCCGCCGCCTGATCTCGCCGAAGCAGTTCGCCGAGATCGCGCACCTGCGCGAGCAGGCGCTCCAATAATCATGGAAATCATCGACCTCAACCGTGACGGCGGCATCGGCGCCAACTCCTTCTTCCTCAAGATCGGGGGGCTGAGCATCCTGCTGGACTGCGGGCTCAATCCCAAGAAGACGGGCCGCATCGCCACGCCCGACTGGACGCCCCTGCGCGGCGAGAAGCTGGACCTGATCATCATCACCCACTGCCACCTCGACCACATCGGCAGCCTGCCGGTGGCGATGCGCGGGTACCCCGGCGTGCCGGTCCTCATGACCACCTCGAGCAGCATGCTGGTCGGCCGGATGCTGCACAATTCCGCCAACGTGATGCTGCGCCAGAAGGAGCAGGAGAACATCCCCGACTATCCCCTCTTCACCCACGAGGAGATCGACCAGTGCGTGAAGCGCTTCGTCGGGCTGCCCTTCGGCACCCCGCGGCGCTTCCGCGCGGGCAAGGACGAGATCTCGATCACGTTCCACTACGCCGGGCATGTCGCGGGCGCGGCCGGAGTGGAGATCCGCCATCGCGACCGGGCGGTCTTCTTCACCGGCGACGTCATGTTCGACGACCAGCGCACCCAGCCGGGCGCCAAGTTTCCCTCGGGGAAATTCGACACCCTGGTGATGGAGACGACGCGCGGCGCGACCGAGCGGCCGGCCGGGAAGACCCGCGCGGCCGAGATGGCGCGCCTCACCGACAGCATCAACCGCACGATCCAGCGGGGGGGCTCCTTCCTGATCCCCGTCTTCGCCCTCGGCCGGATGCAGGAGATCCTGACGATCATCCACGACGCGCGGCGCTTCCGGCGGGTCGTCGACTGCCCGATCTTCGCCTCCGGGCTGGGGATGGACCTCGTGGACTACTTCGACGAGATCAGCCGCAAGACGAAGCACATCCAGTTCAGCCGCTCGATCGTCAAGGAGCTGAAGGTCCGGCCGCTGCCCCGGCAGGTGAAGCCGGGCGAGGACCCCGGGCAGAACGCCCTCTACGTCGTCAGCTCGGGGATGCTGGTCGAGCGGACGCCGAGCTATGCCCTCGCCTCCGGCCTCCTGGGCAAGGAGCGCAACGGGATCGGCTTCGTCGGCTACTGCGATCCCGACACCCCCGGCGGGCAGCTGCTGGCCGCAAAGCACGGGGACACGTTCGAATTCACGGCCGCGCATGTGCGGACCAAGGTGAAGGCGACGGTCGAGCGCTTCGAGCTGAGCGGCCACGCCGACCGGGAGGAGCTGGCCCAGTTCGCCGTGCAGACGGGGGCGCGCAGCATCGTCCTGACCCACGGCGACCCGCCGGCCCGGGCCTGGTTCGTCCGGCAGCTGACCGCCCGGCTGCCGGGCGCGAAGGTCCTCGATCCCACGCCCCTGCAGCGCTACGAGGTGTAGAACAATGAAGCCCGGGCCGAAGCGGTGGCTGGCCGGGTGGCGAACCTTGGCCCGCCGGTTGGGCGCGGCCGGCCTGGCGGCGACAATCGTCCCGGCGGGGTCAGGCGCCGGACCGCCGGCCCTCGGCATTCCCAGCCTCGCCGGCCCGGCCCTTCCGACCAAGGCGGAGGCCGAATTGATCATTCAACGGCTGCGGGGGGCGCGCGCCGAGGGTGCCAGCCCCTCCTATGTGGAATTTCAGCTCGAGGAATTGCCCCGCCGCGGGGAAGCCCGCGTGGTCCCAGGGCGGCTTTGGCTCGGGGCCGGCGACGGATGGGCCGCCACCCGCATCGTGCTCGGCGCCCCGGGGGAGACGATGCGGCTGCTGATCCGGGGCGGCTCGCGCCCGCAGGTCTGGCGGTGGACGGCCGGGTCGCTGATTCGGGCGAGCGACCTCTTCGCCCCGCTCCTGCCCGGAGCCACGATCACCCCCTTCGATCTCGAAATGCCATTCCTCCTTTGGCCCGATCCCCGGGTGCTGAGCCTGAATCACATCCTCGGCCGCCCGACCTATGGGTTCATCTTTCAGGCGCCCCCGGATTTTGTCGCCGCGCACCCGGAGATCTGGGGAGTCCGCGCCTACCTGGACACCCGGTACAACGCGCCGCTCAAGGTGCAATTGCTGGGGCCAAGCCAGCGGGTGCGGAATACCACCTCGCTCGTGAGCTTGAAAAAGGCCGCCGGGCACTGGATCCCGGCCACGCTCGATTTCCGCGACGAAACGACCCACGACAAGACCCGCTTCGTCGTCACGGGCGTCGCCTTCGCGCCGGAGATCGCCCCCGGGCTCTTTTCCCCGGAGCGCCTGGGCGATCCCGAAGGGCCGGCGCCCGGGATCATCCCGGTGGAGCCGGCGGAAGCGGCGGATCAGTAGACCTTGGCCTTGCGGATTTCCTCCACCTTGGCCTTCAAGGCCACCATTTCGTCCGCGTCCAGATATTTTTGGAACTGATTGATGACGGTGGGATACATCTGCTTCAGGGCCGACGCCAGCGCGTCGGTCTTGCCGTCGAACAGGAGCACCCCCGTGTTGCGGAAGCCGGACGGGGCCTGCCCGCCGCAGCCGTTGCTCACCATGATCGGAGCGGCACCGTAGATGTCCACGCCCCTGATCTCCACGGAGTCGAGATCCAAGCGCTTGATCCACATTTTCTCGCCGGACAGCGGCTCCTGCATCACGAAGCTGACCCAGCCGCTGACGTGCATGACGAATGATCTCTCCATCACCATTCCCACGGAGCGTTGGTTGGGTACGCCCTGGCTGGGGTCAAAGCCGCCCGGAGCGGCCAGTCCCATCATGCGGCTCGGGTCCGGGCGTCCCGGGCCGCCCGAGCCGCCCAGATATTGAATTTCCGCCGTGACAAAAACCTTCGGGGCCAGGGTGAGCACAGCATCCTTTTTCTGCGAGTAGGTGATTTCATCCAGCGAGGTGAACGGACCGGTGGTCGTCAGGCCCTTGGCGATCAGCACCTTGTCCAAATCCGCCCCCAGGGAAGCGGAAAATCCCCGCCCGATCTTCGTGTAGTCGGGGTGGCCGAGCGTGCTCTCGTCGTCCTTGTAGGAGGGATTGACGACCGCCACGTTGATCGGGACCGAGGCCGCCGGCCGGGAGGGCTGGCCGGAAAGGTCCGCGGAGAAGATGAAGGCGTCACCCCATTCCGAGGTCGGCATGGGCGGGCCGGAGGGAGCCGTGGCGCAGGACGGAAAAAAGCCGAACCAAGCCACCAGCGCGAGGACCGGACCTGCCTTATATAGGTGGTGCCGACGAAACGACCGACCGAGAACCGATTTCATAGATTCCTTAAGTTGAAGGGAGGACAGGACGAGAACGCAGGAGGAGGCCGGCCAATAGCAAGCCCAAAGCCGCGAGCGCCGACCCGCCGCCGAGGGCTTGGTCGAGGGATAGCGCGAGCGGGGGCCGGAGATGAAAATCGGCTCGATAGGGATCCAGGAAATATCTCAGCCCCCCATAGCAGATGATATATGAAGCCAAAAGGGACCCGGGAATGCCGGGATGGGCCCTTTGCCGCCGCCAAAGCCACCCGAGCAGCACCGCCGTCGCCAAGTCGCCGGCGATCTCGCAAAGCTGGGTCGGATAGAGCGGCACATTCAGCAGGAAAGGCGGGACGCCGGACCGGGAATCGGCAAACCGGAGGGCCCAGAAGGCAGGCCGGCCGACCGGCCGGCCGAAACAGCACCCGTTCAACAGGCAGCCGACGCGAGCGATCGCATGCACGACGGGCAACACCAGGGCCACTCGGTCCAGCGTGGCCAGGACCGGCAGGCGCCGCAGGCGGCAGAAGGCGCCGCCGCCGACCATGACCCCAAAGATCGCCCCAAACGTCGAAAGGCCCTCGCGATTGGAAAAGAGCAGCGAGCCCCAGCCGGGCCGGACCGTGGACGGAGCCGCATAGGCCAGCAAAAAAAGCCCGCGGGCGCCGAGAAACCCCGATGCGCAGATTACATTGATGAGCAGCCAAAAATCATCCGGCCTTTGCGCCGCGAGCCGGCGATTCAGCCGCCAAAGGAGAATAACCGCGACGGCACCGCCCAGCGCGATGCAGAAAACGTAGCTGCGCAGGCCATAACTTCCCAATTGGAGGAGGATGGGGTGCATCCGGGCCGGGCCAGCGATAGCCCAGCACCCCCCGGGCACAAGGGCAATCTGCCCAGGCGGGGCCCGAATCCCGGCCCGACGGCGGTTGCTATCATCCCGGCATGGAAGCCCCCACCCTCGCCGGCCCCCCGGATCCCGCGAACCTCTTCGGCGAGCTGGAGGTCGGCCTGGCGGCAGGCGCCTCCGACTGGCAATTCCGCGGCGGCGAGCCCTGCTGGGTCCGCGTCCGCGGGGATCTACGGCAGCTCGACCAGGGCCCGCTGGACGAGCCGCGCCTGCAGGCCCTGGCCATGGCGGCGCTGGGCGCCTCATTCCCCGTCCGCCCCGGGACGGACGCCGCCTTTGCCTACGGCGGCGAGTTCTTCCGCCTGCACGCGTATTCGGCCGGCGGCGTCTTCTGCTGCAACCTCCGGCACGTCCCGGGCCGGATCCGCCCGCTGGAGGAGCTGGGCGTGCCGCCCGCCTTCCGCGAAGCCGCGCTCGCCAGCCCGCGCGGGCTGATCCTCGTCACTGGCCCGGCCGGATCCGGCAAGTCCACGACCCTCGCGGCGGCCATCGACGACCTCAATGCCCGAAACGACGGCGTCATCCTGACCTTCGAGGATCCGATCGAATTCCGGCACCGGAACCGGCGGAGCCTGGTGCGACAGATGCAGCAGGGCCTCGATTTCACCACCTTTGCCGAGGCCCTGCGCGGGTCGCTGCGCAGCGATCCCGACGTCATCCTCGTCGGCGAGATGCGCGACCCCGAGACCATGGCCGCGGCGCTCACCGCCGCGGAGACCGGCCACCTGGTCCTCGGCACGCTGCACTGTGGCACCGCCGGCGACGCCGTCTCGCGAATCATCGACGCCTTCCCGGCCCAGCGGGCGGCGGAGGTGCGGCTGCAGCTGGCCAAGAGCCTGGTGGCGGTTCTCGCCCAGCAGCTCGTGCGGCGGCGGGACGGCCGGCTCACCGGCGCCTTCGAGCTGTTGCTCGCGACCCATGGCATCCGCCACCTCATCGCCGAGCCCGGCGGCCGGCATCATCTGATCGCCAACGAGATCGCCACCGGCAGCGCCCATGGCATGATCGCGATGGACCAGAGCCTCGAGGATCTTTGCCGACAGAAGGTGATCGACCGCGCCGAGGCGCTCAGGTGGGCGGTCCAGCCGGCGGCGCTCGAGTCCCTGCTGGCCGGCCGCGACCGCTGACATGGCCCTTCGATTTCGCCCAGGGCAGGTCGGGCGAGGCTGGTTGTTCCTGGCGGCCGGCCTGTCGGCTCCCGCCGCGATCCACGCGGGACCGGACCTGCCCTGGCCGGTCTACCGGCTGGCGCCGGCCGCGGCGCCCGATCCCCTCGACGCGGCGGTCCAGTCCTTCCGGGTCGCGCAGGCCCCCATCGGCGCCGCCTTCCTCTCGGTCAGCCGCTCCTACGGGGTGACCTTCGTGCTCGACCCCGGCCTGAAGGGCGAGGTGTCGCTGGAAGTGCGCCAGGGCACCGTGCGCGACATCATCGACGCGCTCGCCCGCTCGCAGGGCCTCTATTGGCGGCGCGAGGGGCGGCTCATCGCCGTTCGCCGGAACGTGACCCGATTCTACGAGATCGACTACCCGCAGATGACGCGCTCCGCCCAGGGCGGCAGCAGCGTGAACCTGTCCGCCCAGGCGGGATCGAGCGCGGGCCCCAATCCCGCGGGGCCGGCTCCAACCGCGGGCGCCGCCGGGCCGGCCGGCGGCCAGAACGACCAGACCAACCTCGCCATCGTGCAGCAAAACCAAAACACCTTTTGGGCCGACCTGCAGGCCGAGCTGGCCGGGCTGGCCGAGGCCGGGGAGAGCGTGGCGGTCAACAAGTTCGCGGGGCTGGCGGTCGTCACCGCGCCGCCCGCCCGGCAGGGGGAATTCGCGGCGTTCCTGGCGACGGTGAACCGGCGGATCTCGCGGCAGGTCCGGATCACGGCGCGGGTCGTCGAGGTCGAGCTGAACGCCCAGCATCAGCTGGGGGTCGACTGGGCCCTCGCGGGCCTGAAGGCCGGGGGCCTCACGCTGGGCGGGCTCGGGACCGCCACCGGCTTCTCCGCCTTGGGCGGCCAGACCCTGGCGGGCGCGACCGTGACGGGGACCCTGGCGAAAGGCGGAATATCCGCCGTCCTCAGCGCGCTCCGCCAGCAGGGGGAGGTGCACGCCCTCTCCAACCCTTCAGTCCTCAGCCTGAGCAACCAGACCGCGTTCGTGAAGGTCGGGACCGAGCAGACCTTCTTCTCGCTTCAAAATTCCACCACCATCACCCAGGCGGGCGCCACCTCCCCGATCGCCACCACCCAGGCCAGCTACGCGCAGAATCCGGTCACGATCGGCACCGTGCTCTATGTGACGCCCGAGGTGAACGGCGACGGCACCGTGACGGTGGACGTCCTGCCCGCCCTCACCCAGCTGGTCGGCGTCGACACCTCGCCCGACGGCCAGCAGACCGCCCCGAGGATGGACATCAAGGCCCTCTCCACCATCGCGCGGCTCCGCCGCGACCAATCGGTCATGATCGGGGGCCTGATCTACGACGCCACGGCCGCGCAGTCGCGCCAGGTGCCGGGGCTGGCGGACCTGCCGCTCCTGGGCCGGGCCTTCGGCACGACCGCCCGCACCCGGAGCCGCACCGAGCTCGTCATCTTCCTCGCGGCTGAATCGGTGGAGTGAGCGCCATGGCGGCCGCGCCCTCGCCCTCCGAGCGCCTGGAGGCCCTGCTGCGGGAGGCGGTGGCCGCCGGCGCGACGGACCTGCACCTGGAACCCCGCGAACCCGGCCTGGACATCCGGCACCGGATCGACGGCCGGCTCCTCCACCTCCGTTTCCTCGAGGAGGGCCTCCGCGAATCCGTCATCCAGGCGGCGAAGATCGCCGGCGCCATGGACATCGCCGAGCGGCGGCTCCCCCAGGACGGGCAGGGCCTCCTCGCGGCGGAGGGCCGCCGCTACCACCTCCGCTTCTCCTGCCTGCCCGCGATCAACGGGGAGGCGGTGGTGGTCCGGATCATCGACGAGCGCGCGGGGGTCCGCACGTTCGCCGAGATGGGCCTTCTTCCCGCGGAAGTCGCGCTCCTCGGGCAGCTCCTCGCCCTCCCCCATGGTCTCGTCTACGTCACCGGCCCGACGGGCGCCGGCAAGACCACCCTGCTCTACTCGATGCTCAACGCCCTGCCACCGCAGGAGATCGACGCCCTGAAGATCATCACCCTGGAGGACCCGGTCGAGGCGCGGCACCCGCGGTTCTTCCTGCAGATCGGCGTCGATGAGCGGATCGGACGCACCTTCGACGGGCTCCTCCGGCACGTGCTGCGCCACGATCCCGACGTGCTCCTGATCGGCGAGACGCGCGACCGCGCGACGGCCGAGATCACGCTGAAGGCGGCGCTGACGGGGCACCTCTGCTTCAGCACCCTGCACACGCCCGACGCCCTGGGCGCCATCGGCCGCCTGCGGGATCTCGGGCTCGATCCCCTGATGATGGCCAGCGCCCTCAAGGGAGTGATCGCGCAGCGCCTCGTGCGCCGGCCCTGCGCGGAATGCCGGCGCCCGCATCCGCAGAACGACCTCCTCCTCGCCCGGTTCCGCCCGCTGCTCGCGCCGGCCGGGATGCCGCCCGGACCCCTCGGTTTCGTCGCCGCCGGCGAGGGCGGCTGCGCGGCGTGCCGCGGCCGCGGCTATCGCGGCCGCACCGCGATCGTCGAGATCTTCCCCCTGCGGGGCCATGAGCGGCTGGTCGCGCAGGCCGGAGGGGCCGCCGCCCTGCTGGCCCGCCTGCGGGCGCAGGGCTGCCGGACCCTCTTCGAGGACGGGGTCCGCAAGGCGGCCCTGGGCCTGACGACGATCGAGGAGGTCTACGCCGCGATCGAGGAGCCGGGCGCGAACGGCGGTTGCTACCATCCTCCCCCATGCATCCCCTCCCCAGGCCGCATTCCCGGTCAGGATTCACCCTCGTCGAGATCCTCGCCGTCCTGGCGGTGATCGCCGCGATCATCGCCATCGGCATCCCCGCCGTGGCCAAGGTCCTCCAGAGCGCCCGGCTGCGCAACGCCGAGGGCACGGCCGGCGTCGTCCGTTCGGCCCTGACCGGCTATCTCTCCCGCCCCGGCTCCCTCGGGACGATCCCGGTGACCGAATCCGCGGCGACCGCGGCCCCCGCCCTGCCCGTCGCGCAGTGGTCGGGCACGGCCGCGCTGAACACCCCCGCGGCGGCGAAGGCGGCCACCCTCGACAACGTGCTCCTCGCCGAGGGGCTCCTGGACCGCCCCCTGAGCCTGCGCCTGGGCGCCCAGAATTTCGCGCTGGCGGCGGGCGCCGTGCCCGTGACCTGGTCGCCGGTCTCGGGGACCTTCACCAACACGACCGCCCCGACCGCCGACTACTCCGGCGCCAGCCGGGCCGAGTGCGCCATCTGCGACGGGACCAGCAATCCGGGCGCGACCGGGGCCGCCGCCGGCTCCGCCTCGTGCGCCTTCAGCCTCGCCGGCGGCGGACTCGCGATTTCCCAGGGAACGCGCGTGGCCTACCTGATCCTCCGCGCCGTGCCCGTGGCGGACGCCTACCAGCTCGCGCTCGACGTGGACGGGGCCGGCCTCCTCCAGAACACCGCCGCGCTCCCGGCCGCCGCCGACCAGACGCTCGGAGCGGTGGCCTATGCCAAGGACGCGGCCGGCACCGGCCTCGTCGATGTTTACTACTATCTCACCAGCCTGTGAGCGGCCCGCGGAGCCAGGGCGCCCGCTGCAGGCGCCGCCGGAAACTTGCCCTCGCGGCGGGCGGAATCCTCGCGCTGGGCGCGGCCGCCGGCCTCGGCTGGAGATACCAGGGCCGCGCCGACCGCCAGCGCCTGGCGGAAGAGGCCTCGGTCCGCGCGCGGGCGGAGGACCTGCGCGCCTCCCAGGCCGCGAAACAGGACCGCCTGATCCGCGAGCTCCATCGCCTCCAGGGGCCGCCCGCCCGGGTGGGTGCGCTGCTCGCGGCGCTGGCCCGGACCACCCCGCCGGCGATCCTCCTGCGGGAGGTCGCGTGCCAGGAGGAGAGTTTCGCCATCCGCGGCCGTGCAGGCGACTCCGGGACCGCCGCCGGGGATCTTTTCCGCTTTCGCCGCGAGCTTTGCCCGCCCGAGGCCCCGTGGCAGGTCCAGGAACCGCCCGCCGCGACTGCCGAATTCACCTGGCACGGATCCTTCTCCCGTCCCGCCGACCCCGCCGCCGGCGCCCTTGAGGCGGACCTGGCGGCGGCGCGCGCGAGACTCCGTCCGGCCGCGGCCTTCGACGCCTGGTTGCGGGGCTGGAGTCCCCATTGGGGGGTTCTGGCCAGTTCAGGCGAGCATTCGCCCGAGGTCGAACTGCGCCACTGCGCGCTCGCCTATGCCCAGCCCTCGCTCGGAGCCTGGTCCGACATCGTGCAGGCCGTCCGGGCGATGGAGGCGGAGCCGGGTGTCAGCGTGGACAGCCTGGTCCTTGCCGCCGCGCCGGACGGCGCCGACGCATTCACCCAGGCTCAGCTCACGCTGACGGCCCGGCTGCGGCCCTAGGCGGCCGGCTAGCGTCCGACCGGCCCGCGGCGCCCGCGCGAACGCGAGGGCCGCTTTTCGCCGCCGTCGTCGGCGAACTTCGAGGCCTTGGCGTTGAGCCAGAGTTCGTCGTCGGCGCTCAGGTTCAGCCAGAGGATCTCGCTGCCATGCTCGAGGAAGGCCGGCTTTTCCCGGGTCTTTTCCGGCAGCTTCAGGCCGGCCTCGGTCAGGGTCGCAAGCAGTTCGTCCCGGCTCTTGCCGAGCGTTTCGGCCAGGCGGCCGACCTCGCCGGAAAAGCCGCCCGTCTTCGTCGGGGTCAGCAGCAGGCGCACCGCCGCGAGCGGCGCACCGGTCGCGGGGGCGGGAGGAGGCGTCGAGCCCTCCGCCGGAGGAAATTCCGCCGGTGCCGCCGGCGAGGAACCGGCCTCGGGCGGCGCGGCGTCCGGCTCCCGGACCGCGCCCTTCTCGTCACCGTTGATCCAGACGCCGCCGCGCTGGTCGTGATTCAGCCACCAGACATGCTCGCCAATCTCCAGCGGAGCCGGCTTGTCCTCGTGGTTCGCGGGAATCACCAGGCCCAGGCCCGTCAACGCGGCGGTCAGGTCGGCCTCGGTGCACTTCAGGGCGCGCGCCAGGAAGCTCACGCTGCCCGACACCCCCGAACCCCGGCGGCTGCGCCGCATGAGGGGCCCGAGCTTCTCGAGCAATTCCGGGCCGGTCGGAAGCGGCTGCCCGGGCTCCAGGGGCGCGACGTGCTGCGGTCGGCGGCTGGAACGTCCGGAACCCTCCGCGGCCGGCCCCTCGGGCTGGCCTCCCTCCTCGCGCGGGGCCCGCGGCTCGCGGCGGCCCCCGGCGTCTCCCGCCTCCTCGGCGGTCACCGGCTTGCCCTGCGCCACCCGGAAGGCGGGCCGCGCCTTTTCCTTGGTGTTGATCCAGAGTTCGCCCCGGCGGTTGATATTCACCCAGAAAAGATCGCCGTCGTATTCCACGTAGGTCGGATCCGAATCCTCGTCCTCGGGCACGGCCAGGCCGCACTCCTTCAGGGCGCCGAGGACCTCCTGCTCGGTCAGCTGCCACTTCTTGGCCAGATAGTCGACGCCAACCGAGAGGCCGGGTCCGCGCTGGTTGCGGCGCATATGGGGCCGCAGGGCCTCGAAGAAGGTCGGGAGCTCCTCCTCGGACGAAAGCTTCTCCCATTCGCCGGCCTCGGCGCCTTCCTCCGGCGAATCCGGATCGAGGTCCCGGTCGGTGTCGCGGATCTTGCGGTAGCCATCGTTGGCATCCGCCTTCTCCACCGCGCTCTCCGGCTTTTCCTCGGCGGCGGGACTGGCGCCCTCCTTGAACTTGGCCGCGAATTCGGCCCGCAGCTTGTCGGCCTCGGTCCGCGCCGCGGCCGCCACCGCGTCCTCCAGCGTCCAGTCGCGCTGGGTCGGGCGCCGCGCCAGGCCGGTGAAGGCCAGGGCGTTGTCCGGCTGGGACTGGAAGCGAATGATTTCCCATTCGTCCTTGCCCAGCTGATTCAGAAAAGTTTCCAGCAGCGCGGGCGTCGCAAAACCGCCCTTGCCGCTCGAGATGACCTTGTATTCCCAGACTGACATAAGTTTTTAGGGTGACAACCGCCTGCGGCGGAGCCGTAAGGCATCCCAGATGCCGACGCGATTGCCGAGCCAATTCTACGGTGCGTGGCCGAGCGCCTCGGCCAGGCGGCCCCGCGCCTCCGGGTCGTCCGGCCGCAGCCGCAGGGCCTCGCGAAATTCGGCGGCCGCCTCCGTCCAGCCGCCGGCGTCGGCCAGGGCCCGGCCCAGGTAAAGATGCGCGTTCGGGTAGCCGGGCCTCAGCCGCAGCGCGGCCCGCAGCTCCCCGATGGCCTCCCGGTTCCGGCCGGCCGCCCGCATCACGATTCCCAGGTCATAGTGGGCCTCGGGAAAATCGGGGCGCAGCCGCAATGCCGCGCGGTAGTGGGCCTCCGCCTCCCCGCGCCGGTCCAGCCGCGCCAGGTCGTTGCCCAGGTTGTTTTCCACCTCGGCCCGGGGGGGCCGGAGCCGGGAGGCCAGCTCATACTGCGCGAGCGCCTCGGCCACCCTGCCCTCCCCGTCCAGCGCCCGGCCGAGATTGTAGTGCGCCTCGAGCAGCCCGGGATTGAGCGCCAGCGCCCGGCCGTATTCGGCGACGGCCTCCGGCAGCCGGCCCTGATCGGCGAGAATCACGCCCCGGTTGCAGCGGGCTTCGGCATAGTCCGGCTTGAGCCGCAGGGCCTCCTCGTAGCAGGACATGGCCTCGTCGCCGCGCCCCGCGCGGCGCCGGAGGTTGCCCAGGTTGTTCTGCGCCAGCCAGCAGCCGGGATTGCGGGCAATCGTCTCGCCATAGAGCGTCTCGGCGTCGCGGTACATCCGGCTTTGCCGCCAGGTGAGGATCGCCAGCAGGCAGGCGAGGCCCGCCGCCAGGGGCAACCCCCAGGGCCGGGTCAGTCCGGATGCCTTGTCACGCATTGCGTGACAAAGGATTCCGGCCACCCCGGCGAAGATTCCCAAGCTCGCCAGGTACTGGAAATGATCCGCGACAAACGAATTCACGAAGGGATAGACATTCAGGAAGCCCAGCGCGGGAAAGAGCGTCCCGATGAAAAAGAGGGCCGCGGCCAGGGGGCCGCGCGTGCGATGGCGCAGGAGCCAAAACGCCGCCAGGACCGCGAGAACCGCCGCCGGATAGAGCAACCTCCCGCTCAAGCCGGAAGCGGTCGTCCAGCGCGGATAGATGAAGGTCAGGCCGGCCGGCCAGGCCAGTTTCCCCGCATAGAACCCGATCGCCCGTCCCGCCAGGCCACAGCGCTGCAGGAACCCCAGGTCAAAACGGCTCCCCTGCGCGCCAATGTACGCCTGCTCGACCCAGGCGGTGAAGAGGCC
>CAZKAH010000048.1:0-22818 GCA_964550715.1 uncultured Opitutaceae bacterium | reverse complement strand
ACGACGGCGCGCGACCGCGCGGAACCGAGATTGGGGACCGACGGCGCGGCGGCCTGGGCCGAGCCGCCGCGGTGGCTGGTGATCGACGGCCTGGTCGCGGTCGACAACGGCGTCCATTACAACCTCGTGGACCGGCGGCTGCCCGCCGCCGAGGCGGCGGAAAGGCTGACGCGGCTGGCGACGCTGGCGCGGGGCGGCGGCCCGCGCGGGGAGAACGATTATTTCTACGAGCAGGGGCGCAAGGTGATCGCCGCCTGCATCTCCCTCCACCGCGCGGTCGAGACCGGGGCCTGCACCGCCGGGGACATCGTGCGGCTGGCCACGCAGGACCAGCGGCTGGCGGCGGCCCTGGCCCGGCTGGCGGAAAAGGTGCAGGGGCTCCGGGAGGAGGCGGCCGGGCTGGGCGGGGAGGAGGGCGAGGAGCTCCGCCGGCGCCAGCTCGCCCCGCTCGAGGACCTGGGGCTGTTCTTCCGCGACGAATGGCAGAAGATGGTCGCCGACGGGAAGACCGCCAACGTCATCAAGTCGACGATTTCCGCGGCCTTCGACGCCTTCCTGCAGGATCCGAACCTGGCGGAGACGTTCTGCCAGCCGTCGACCTTTTCCTTCGAGGACATCGCCCAGACCGGCAGGATCATCGGCCTCGTCCCGGGCGACCGCTACGAGCAGCTGGGCCGGCTCCTCGGCACCGCCTGCAAGGTGGACTTCCAGAGCGCGATGCTGGCGCGCAACGGCCGCGCGGACCTCAACGGCACGCGCCTCGCGCTCTACCTCGCCGACGAGTGCCACAAGTACGTCGTCAGCGGGTCGGCCACCGCGGGCGACCCTTACTTCATGAACCTCTCCCGCTCGAACAACGTCGTGAACCTCTGCGCGACCCAGAGCTACGCCTGGATCATGGAGGTGATCGGCCGCGAGGCGGCCAACGTCTATATCTCCGCCTTCGGCGTGCAGCTCTGGCTCCAGCAGACCGACCCCGAGACCTGCCGCCGCGCCGCGGAGATCTGCGGGCGGGTCACGCGCGAGAAGGTCAGTGCCGAGCACGACTTCAACCTCGGCGGCTTCCTGGGGGCCCTGGCGAGCGGCAGGAGCCTGGTCGTGCGCCACCAGGTCCGCGAGGAGAAGGAGGAGCGGTTTGGCGCGGAGGACTTCAGCCACCTCGATGTCGGCGACGTGATCGCTTACAACAAGGGCCGGCGGGGCCGGCACGCCAAGGTGGTCCGCGACCGGGTGTCCTATATCTTCTGCACCCAGAAGCCGGCGGGCGCCGCGGCGGTCAACGCCCGCGTCCGGGAGTACTACCGGGAGATCCTGGAAAACCTCACGCAGGAGCGGGGGCAGGGCGCCCGCTGGGATGGCGAAGCCGCCTGAGCCGATGAAAATGGTCTCGATGCCCGGGCAGGGCGATTTCCTCGTGCTGGCGCTGGGCGGGCAGGAGGCGGCGATCCTCCTCCGGCCGGCGGCGCGGTTTCGCGCGCTGCTGGACCAGAAGCGCGTCTGGCGGGCGGCCGCGCGCTTTCTCTCCCCGGCCGACCGGGGCGAGGGACCGGGGCTGCTGGCCATCGTCCCGCGCCCGGCCGCCTCGGCGCTGCTCGCGTCGGTCGCCGAACATCCGGTCGAACGCGAGTTGCAGGGGCTCCTGTTCGCGGCTCTCCTGCCCGCGGTGGTCCCCCCGGGCAAATCATGAGCGCACAGCGATCAGCCACCGGCTGGATCGCCTTCGTGCCGGAGGCGCGGGGCGATCCGTTGGGCGCCTTTCCGTCGCTGGTCAGGGAGGGCCGGCCCTATAATCTCTGGCTGACCGAGGCGCTGCTCGATCCCCTGCTGGCCCGGTGGTCGGCGCACGGCAAGGACGAGCCGTCGCCTGCCCGGCCGCTGGCGAGCGAAGTCGCGTGGATTTCGGGATGCGGCCGGCGGTCGTTTCAGGATGTCCTCCCGGCGGCGATCAGCGCCGGCGATCCGGCGCTGCTGGCCGCCTTCGGCGTGACGGCCAACCTGCTGCGCACGGTGGCGATCCTGGGGGAGTTCCTCGATGCGGGCGGGCGGCTGCTGCCCGGCGGGGCGCCGGGAGCGCCGGTCACCTTCCGCCTTTCCCGCCTCTGGTGCGGCCTGGAGGAATATCCCGAGGGCTCGCCCTACTTTGCCGCGCGCATCCATGCCCCGGTCCACGCCGGCCGGCTGAACGTCCGCCGCCGCGATGCCCGCCACCTGGCCAACGCCCTCTGGTGCTCGCCGGCCGCGATCACCGCGCGCTGCGAGGAGGCCATCCACCGGCTGAGGGAAGCCATCCGCCGCAGCGGCCTCTACGAGCCCGGCGACCTCCAGCATTTGCGCGGTCCCTCGGTGTCCCTTCGCTCGCGGGAGCGGAAATAGCGGCTGCGGCCAAAAATCAGCGTTTCGGCTGGCCGTACGTGGCGCGGTCGCCGTGCTTGCGGAGGAAATGGCGGTGGAGGAGCGGCTGCTCGATGGACGAGCGCTTCGGGTCGAGCTGGAGGCTGTAGTAGGCCATCCGCGCGCAGAGCTCGAGGGCCACGGCGTTCTCGACCGCCTTCGCCGCGGTGGGGCCCCAGGCAAAGGGGGCGTGGCGGTTGACCAGGACGCCGGGAGTCTCGGCCGGGTCGCGGCGGGCGAAGGTTTCGCGAATGACGCGGCCGGTCTCGATCTCGTAGGCCGCCTCGATCTCCGATTTCCGGAGCAGCCGGGTCACGGGCACCTCGCCGAAAAAGTAGTCCGCATGGGTCGTGCCGAGGGCCGGGATCGGGCGGCCGGCCTGGGCGAAGGCGGTGCCGTAGACCGAATGGGTGTGGACGATGCCGGCGATCTTCGCGAAGCCGCGGTAGAGCTCGGCGTGGGTCGGCGTGTCCGACGAGGGGCGCAGCCGGCCCTCGACGACGCGGCCGTCCAGGTCCACGAGGACCATCGCCGCCGCCCGCAGCTCGGGATAGTCGACCCCGCTGGGCTTGATCGCGAAGATGCCGCGCTTCCGGTCGAGGGCGCTCGCGTTTCCGAAGTTCAGGGCGACCAGCCCGTGCGCGGGCAGGGCGAGGTTGGCCTCGTAGGCCTCGCGCTTGAGCTCGGTCAGCATGGCGGGACGCCGAGCGAGCCGTGGTAGTAGGCCTCGTTCCAGCGCAATTCCTTCTCGAGCTGCGGCAGCTCGGTCTTCCCGTCGATCACGATGAGCTCGATCCCCGCCAGCTCCGCGAAGTCGCGCATATGCTCGGTCGTCACCGCGTAGCTGAAGCCGGTGTGGTGCGCGCCGCCGGCTCGGATCCAGGCGCCGCAGGCCGTCTTGAAGTCGGGCCGGCATTTCCAGACGGCGCGGGCCACCGGCAGGCGGGGCAGGGGCCGGGGCGGCCGGATGACGTCGACCTCGTTGACGACGAGCCGGAAGCGGGTGCCGAGGTCGACGAGCGAGGCATTGATCGCCGCGCCGGCCGGGGCGTCGAAGACCAGGCGCACCGGGTCCTCCTTCCCGCCGATCCCGAGGGGGTGGACCTCGAGCGAGGGCTTCCCGGCGGCGATCGACTCGCAGATCTCCAGCATGTGCGCCCCCAGGACGAGGGAGCCGGCGGGGTCGAGGTGATAGGTATAGTCCTCCATGAAGGAGGTGCCCCCGGGAAGATCGGAGGCCATGACCTTCATGGCGCGGACGAGGGCGGCGGTCTTCCAGTCGCCCTCGCCGGCGAAGCCGTAGCCGTCCGTCATCAGGCGCTGGACCGCGAGGCCGGGCAGCTGCCGGAGGCCGTGCAGATCCTCGAAGGTGGTGGTGAAGCCCTTGGCGTTCCTTTCCTTCAAGAAGGCGCGGAGCCCGAGCTCGATGCGGGCGCCCTCCTGGAGCGATTCGTGCCGGGCGCCGCCGCGGCGCAGGGGCTTGGCGACCACGTAGCGCTTCTCGTATTCCGCGCAGAGGTCGGCGACCGCGGCCGGCCTGACGGCGGCGACCTTGGCGGCGAGGTCGCCGACGCCGTAGCCATTGACGGAAAAGCCGAACCGGATCTCGGCCGCCACCTTGTCGCCCTCGGTCACCGCGACCTCGCGCATGTTGTCGCCGATCCGGACGAAGCGGGCGCCCTGCCAGTCGTGCCAGGCCCGCGCGACCCGCATCCAGGCCGCCAGCCGGTCCTGGGTTTCCGGGTCCGACCAGTGGCCGACCACGATCTTCCGGCGCAGCCGGAGCCGCGCATGGAGGAAACCCGCCTCCCGGTCGCCATGGGCGGCCTGGTTCAGGTTCATGAAGTCCATGTCGATCGTGGCCCAGGGCAGGTCGCGGTTGAACTGGGTGTGCAGGTGGGCGAAGGGCTGCTGCAGGCCGGCCAGCCCCCGGATCCACATCTTCGCGGGCGAGAAGGTGTGCATCCACAGGATCAGGCCGGCGCAGGCGCGCGAGCGGTTGGCCTCGAGGCAGAGCGCGTGGATCTCGTCCGGCGTCGTGAGCACCTGCTTGAAGACGACGGGCAGCGGCAGCCGCTTGGACGCGCGGAGGCCCGCGACCAGGGCCGCCGAATTGGCCGCGACCGTCTTGAGGGGGCCGGGGCCGTAGAGGGCCTGCGCGCCGGTGACGAACCAGATTTCCGGAGCGGGGGAGGAGGCGCTCATGCGGATTTAATAAGCAGAAGGTCCTTCATCGTGCGAGAGTAGTCGGCGGCGGTCGTGCGGCCGCCGAAGCCGTCGTGGAGCCGGCGGTATTCGGCGTAAAGGCGGTCGTAGATCCTCCGGTTGGCCGCCTTCGGGGCATACCGGACCTTCTTCAGCCGGGTCATGGCCTTCTGCGCCGCGGCGAAGTCCGCGTGCTCGCCCGCCCGCACCGCGGCGGAGATGGCGGCCCCGAGGGCGCAGGCCTGGCCGGACCCGGCGACCAGCATGGTGCAGCCGGTCACGTCGGCGTAGATCTGCATGAGGAGCGGGTTCTTCTCGGCGATGCCGCCCGCGCAGACCACGCGGGTGACCGGCACCCCGTATTCCCGCAGGCGCTCGATGATCGCGCGGGCGCCAAAGGCGGTGGCCTCGATGAGTGCCCGGTAGACCTCCGCCCGGCTGGTGTGCAGGGTGCAGCCGACGAGGAGCCCGGTCAGCATGGGATCGACGAGGATCGTCCGGTTGCCGTTGTGCCAGTCGAGGGCGAGGAGCCCGCTCGCCCCCGGCCGCAGCTTCGCGGCCTCGCGGGTCAGGGCGGCGTGCAGGGCGTCGCCCCCGCCGCAGATCTCGTCCACCCACCAGCGGAAGATGTCGCCGACCGCGGACTGGCCCGCCTCGACGCCCAGGAACCCGGGAAGGATCGACCCGGGGACGATGCCGCAGATGCCCGGGATGTCCGGGACCTGGCGCCGGGCCGAGACGACCGCGCAGTCGCAGGTGGAGGTCCCGATCACCTTGACCAGGGTCCCCTCGGTCACGCCGCAGGCGATCGCGCCGTAGTGGACGTCGAATTCGCCGATCGCGATCGCGATCCCGGGTCGCAGCCCGAGGCGCCTGGCCCATTCGGGGCTGAGGGTTCCCGCCGCCGTGCCGGCATCGTACGCCCGGGTGTAGAGCCGGTCGCGCAGGTCGGCGAGGCGCGGGTCGAGCATCGCCAGGAATTCCTTGTCGGGGAGCCCCCCCCATTCCTCGCCGTACATGGCCTTGTGGCCGGCCGCGCAGACGCCGCGGACCACCTGCTCCGGGGCGGTCACGCCCGCCAGGACCGAGGGGATCCAGTCGGCGAGCTCGACCCACGAGTAGGCGGCCCGGAAGACGGCGGGGGCGACGGCGAGGCAGTGCCAGATCTTCGACCACCACCATTCGGAGGAGTAGGTCTGGCCGCACTTGGCGAGGTATTGCGGACGGTGGCGCGCCGCGATCGCGGTGATCTGCGCCGCCTCGCGCCAGCCCGTGTGGTCCTTCCAGAGCCAGCACTGCGCGGCGAGGGCGCGGCGCCATTTTGGATCGAGGGCGAGGGCGCGGTTGTGGCGGTCGACGGGCAGGGGGCTGGAGCCCGTGGAATCCACCCCGAGCCCGACGACCTGGTCCGCCGAGAATCCGCGCGATTTCCGCGCGGCCGCCAGCGCGCCGCGCACGCTCTGCTCGAGGCCGCGCAGGTAGTCGCCGGGGTGCTGGCGGGCCAGGTGATGATCGCGGGGATCGAGCAGGATGCCCTGCCGGCCGCTGGGATAGGGGGCGACGCAGGTGCCGACCTCCGCCCCGTCGGCCGCCCGCACCACCAGGGCGCGGACGGAATTGGTGCCGTAGTCGATGCCGATCGTGTACGCCATGGGGGTTGCCAGGGTCCCGAGCTTGGCGAATCGCGGGCGGCGGGGGAAGGCGGGAGTGTAGCCCGCTAAACCGCTCAGGAAAACAGGTCGGGCGGCGTCCGGCTCAGGAATTCCTCCATGTAGCTCGTCGTCGCCTTGCCCTCGATGAAGATGGGGTCGGCCATGATCGCCCGGTGAAGGGGGATCGTGGTCTTGATGCCGCGGATCAGGTATTCGCTCAGGGCCCGATAGGCCCGCTCCAGGGCGACCTTCCGGGTCGAGCCGAAGCAGATGAGCTTCCCGATCATCGAGTCATAATACGGCGGGATGGTGTAGCCGCTATAGGCGTGGCTGTCCACGCGGACGCCGTGGCCGCCGGGGGAATAGTAGAGGCCGATCGTCCCCGGGGAGGGGGCGAAGCCGCGGGACGGGTCCTCGGCGTTGATCCGGCACTCGATCGCGTGCTTCTCGAACTTCACGTCGCCCTGGTCGAAATCGAGCTTTTCGCCGTTGGCGATGCGGATCTGCTGCTTGATCAGGTCGATCCCGGTGACCTCCTCCGTCACGGGATGCTCCACCTGGATCCGGGTGTTCATCTCGATGAAGTAGAAGTGCCCCTTGGCATCGACCAGGAACTCGATCGTGCCCGCATTCTCGTACTCCGCCGCGGTGGCGGCGCGGATCGCCGCCTTGCCCATCTTCTTGCGGAGGTCGGCGCTCAGGAAGGGGGAGGGGGACTCCTCGATCAGCTTCTGGTGGCGCCGCTGGACCGAGCAATCGCGCTCGCCGAGGTGCAGGATGTGGCCGTGGCTGTCGGCCAGGATCTGGAACTCGATGTGGCGGGGGCGCTCGATGTACTTCTCGATGTAGACCTTGCCGTTGCCAAAGGCCTTCTCGGCCTCCCCGCGGGCCACGTGGAATTCCTTGGCGAAGGAGACGTCATTGTGGGCGATCCGCATCCCGCGGCCGCCGCCGCCGGCCACCGCCTTGATGATGACCGGGTACCCGATCTTGCGCGCGGTCTTGACCGCCTCGGCCTCGGAATCGATGGGGCCGTCGCTCCCCGGCACGATGGGCACGCCGGCCTTCCGCACCGTGTCCTTTGCGATGGCCTTGTCGCCCATCATCTTGATCGACTTTGACTTGGGTCCGATGAACTTCACGTTGCAGGACTCGCACTGCTCGGCGAACTTCGCGTTTTCCGAGAGGAAGCCGTAGCCGGGATGGATCGCGTCCACATCGGCGATCTCCGCCGCGCTGATGATCCGATCCGCCCGCAGGTAGCTGTCGGCACTCTTCGGGCCGCCGATGCAGATCGCCTCGTCGGCCAGCTGCACGTGGAGGGACTGGACGTCCGCCTCCGAATAGACGGCGAGGGTCTTGATCCCGAGCTCGCGGCAGGCGCGGACTATCCGGAGGGCGATTTCACCGCGGTTGGCGATGAGGATTTTCTGAATCATGGGGGAGGAAGAGGGCCCCCCTCAGCCCTGCTTGATCTTGAAAAGGCGCTGGCCGTATTCCACGGGCTGACCGCTCTCCACCAGGATCTCGAGGATCGTCCCCTTGGCCTCGGCCTGGATTTCGTTCATGATCTTCATGGCCTCGATGATGCAGACGACGGTGTTCTCAACCACCTTGGAGCCGTCCTCGACGAAGGGTTTGCTCTCGGGGGATGCGGCGCGATAGAACGTTCCCACCATCGGAGACTTGATGAAAACGACCCCGGCCTCCTCCTCGGGCGCGGACGGGCTCGCCGCCGCGGATGACCCGGCCGGCGCGGCGGGGGCGGGCGCGGGCTCGGCCGCCAGGGGCAGGGAACCCGCATGGCTTCCCGACACCACGGGGTGGCCGTTATGGCCCCGTCGAATCTTCAGCTTGAATCCTTCCTCCTCAACCGCGAACTCGGACAATTCCGAGCGCTTCATCAAATCGATGATCTGTTTGATTTGTTTTAGGTCCAAGGGGTGGGGGGGTGAAGTGGGGTAGCGCGGTTCGGAGGGTTAGTAGGCGTCGAGGGTTAGCTGTTCAAAAGTATTTCACGGAGAGTGCAACTCATCTATTTGAGATAAAGTCTCATAAATTGATAATTAATGAAAATCGCGAAAAAATACCAAAAAATAGGCAAAAACGGCCTATTTTTGCCCAAAATTTACCTCAAATTCGCCCCCCGGCTTTGGGCTCTTGCGGCCGTTTTTGCCCTATTTTTGGGCCGTGCCTCCCCGCTCTTCGGGGAGGGTCTGGCGGGCGATGTTTACCTCTTCAGTTACTTCATGGGAAATGGCGATGGCCTGCATTGGGCGCGCAGCGAAGACGGCCTGAATTGGTCGGCCGTGGGGGGCGGAAAGTCTTTCCTGACCCCCAGCGTCGGGGAAAACAAGCTGATGCGCGATCCCTGCGTCCTCCGGGGGCCCGACGGCGTTTTCCGGCTCGTTTGGACGACGAGCTGGGCCGGCCACACGATCGGGTACGCCCATTCCACGGACCTGGTCCACTGGTCGGAGCAAAAGGCCCTCCCGGTGATGGCCCATGAGCCGACGGCGGAGAATTGCTGGGCGCCGGAGGTCATCCACGACCCGGTCCATGAGGACTACCTGATCTTTTGGGCCACGAGCATCCCCGGGCGGTTTCCCGGGACCGAACACAGCGGCCACATGGGCTCCGACCACCACGAGCTCAACCACCGCGTCTACGCGACCACCACCCGGGACTTCGACTCCTTCACCCCGACGCGCCTGCTCTACGACCCGGGTTTCGACGTGATCGATGCGACCATGGCTCCTGCGGACCGGGGCTGGCTGCTGTTCGTGAAGAACGAGACCGAGCGGCCCGTGCCCGCCAAGAATATCCTCCTCGTCCGGGCGGCGACGCCGGAAGGGCCCTTTGCCGCGCCCACGGCCCCGATCACGGGCGCGTACTGGGCGGAGGGGCCGACCTCGATTCGGATCGATGGCGCCTGGTATGTCTACTTCGACAAGTACCGGGACAGGAAATTCGGGGTGGTGCGTTCTCGGGACCTCGTCCATTGGGAGGACCTCAGCGGCCAGCTCCACCTGCCCGAGGGCATCCGCCACGGCACCGTGATCCGCGTGCCCCGCGCCGTGGCCGACCGCCTGCAATGACTCCACGGCCGGGTAGTGTCCCAATTCGCCGGGATGGGTTCTCGCAGCGGCCTCCTGGGCCTCATCGCCGTATCTGGCCCGCCGCTCGGGGCGGGCGGATTTACGGCGAGATTGGGCCTTGGCCAGGAAAAGACGCGGAGAGAACCCATCCCGGCGAATTGGGACACTACCCATCTCTACGATCGCCCCGATGAACGGCTGGCCATCATGCGTTTTTTGGGTATGAGCTAGGGGTCTGCCATGAGCACCGCCGCCAGCCCGACCCTTCCCGCCCGCCCGGCGGACGGAACGCACGCCTTTGCCGGGGTCTTCGGCCTCGTGGCGCCGCACCTGGCCGAGCTGGACCTGTTCCTTCGCGGCCAGCTGACCGCCTTCGAGCCCGAAATCCGCGCGATGGCGGACTACTGCATCGACACCTCGGGCAAGCGAATCCGCCCCGCCCTCGTCTTTTTCAGCGGCTGGCGGGGTCCGGACGTCGTGACGCCCGAGGCCGTCCGCGCGGCGGCAGTGGTCGAGCTGGTCCACCTGGCGACCCTCGTCCACGACGACATCATGGACGGGGCGGAGGTGCGGCGCAACCGGCGGACCGCCGCCCGGGCCTACGGCCCCACGGCCGCGGTGCTGCTGGGCGACGCCCTGTTCGCGCACGCCCTCAACCTCGCCACGCAGTTTCCCGGCGCCGAGGTCAGCATTGCCGTCTCCGACGCCGCGCGGCGGGTCTGCGCCGGCGAGATCGTGCAGACCCTCCGGCGGGGCTCGACCGATGTCACGCCGGCCGACTATCGGCGGATCATCGAGCTCAAGACGGCGGAGCTTTTCCGGGTGTCCTGCCATCTCGGCGCGCGCATCTCGGGGCTGGAGCCGGCCTACGTGGACGCGGCCGGGCGGTTCGGCCGCCACCTGGGCATCGCCTACCAGATCTACGACGACCTGGCGGATTTCTTCGGCGAGGAAAAGCGGATCGGCAAGACCCTGGGGACCGACCTGACCAGCGGGAAGCTGACGCTTCCGCTCTTTGGGCTCCTGGAGGCGCTCCCGGCGCCGGAGCAGGCGGCGCTGCTCGAGGAGATCTCCGGCCGGCAGCCGCCCCAGCTTGCCCTGCGGCTGAGCCAGATGGAGCGCTTGGGCATATTCGAGGCGGTCGCTGCGGCGATTGACGAGGAGCTGGCGAAGGCGGCCGCCGCCCTGCAGGGATGGGAGGAGGCCGCCCCGGCGGCCCACCTGCTCAGCCTGGGAGGCATCCTGCGGGTCCAGGTGAACTCGTTGCGGGAGCGGCGCTAACACGTTCCGGCGCCGGCGGGCCACTTTGGATTTGCACTTGGACGCGGCGGCGTTGTCTATTCACCTGTGCCTGATCTGGTGAAAGTCCTGGGCAAAACGCTGGTCGCCTCCCCGGAACGGCGCCAGGAGGCCGACGGCGACTGGGAGGTCGTGCGCCAGGTGCAAGCCGGTGATTTTGCGGCCTTTGACCGCCTGATCCTCAAGTACCGCTCGCGCGTCCATGCGATCATCTACAATCTCACGGCGAATCGCGAGGATGCGGCCGACCTGGCGCAGGACACCTTCATCAAGGCCTTTCAGTCGATCCAGCGCTTCCAGGGACAATCGTCGTTCTTCACCTGGCTTTACCGGATCGCGGTCAATTCGACGCTGAGCCATCTGCGCAAGAACCGGCTGCGCTCGTTCTTCAGCCTTGAGCGCATCAACGAGGACGAGCCGGTGGCCCGGGAGATCGTGGCCGCGCTGACCGAAAAGGCTGGGGCGGAACGGGAAACTTATGTCCGGGAGCTCCAGGAGAAATTGAACGAAGCGATGCAGAAACTGTCTATCAAGCATCGGACTGTGGTCACTCTATTTGAAATCGACGGCTTGAGCCATGAGGAGATAGCGGAAATCACCGGAAGCTCGGTGGGCACCGTTCGCTCGCGGCTGCACTACGCCAAGCGCCTGCTGCAGGCTGAGTTGCAGCCGTACCTGCGCCAATGATGAAAAACCGGACCCCTGCCGTGACCCTCGAGGATCTCCTGAAGCTGAAGCGGGCGGAGACGCCGCCGCCGGAATTCTGGTCGGAGTTCGAGCGCGAACTCCGGGAAAAGCAGCTGGCCGCGATCATCGAGAAGCGCCCCTGGTGGTGCGCCCGCCCGGCCCTTTTTGCGTTTTTGGTGCGCCGGCGCTTCACGCTGGCCGCCGGCGCTTCCGCGCTCGCCCTCGGCCTGGTGAGCCTGAACGTGTACGAGGCCTCGCGCGTCCGCCCGGACTTTGCTCCCGCTTCCGGGACGCAGGCGGCGATCGTGGCGACCGCGCCCGCCCAGCCGGCGACGGCGCCCGCCGCGGTTTCCGAGCGCGTGGTCGCGGCCGCGCGCCCGGAGACGGCCGCAGTGACGGGCGCGTCGCGCGCGTCGCGGCCCTCGGCCCGCCTGGCGGTGGCGACGGGCCAGCCCCTCCCGGTGATCCCGCTGCTCGACGACATGCCCCAGAGCGGGGCGACCGAGCGTTTCGAGGCCCTGGCGCATTCCCTCGGCAGCGACCTGGCCGCGAACGGCCTGGCGGTCTCCCCGGGAGCCCGGACGCTGCTCACGAGTTCGCGCGAATTCGGCACGCGGGTCGTCCCGACCCGCGCGATCGTGGCCGAGCCCCTTTCGCAGATGCAGGCTCCGGCCGAGCACCGGTCCCGCCTGCTGGCGGAGGTTTACCCGGCGATGGCCACCTCGGGCTACGTGGTCGCGCCGCCCAGCGAGCGCGTCCTCAGCACCCTCTCGGACGACCGGCTGTATTCCAGCGACGGACGCTACGACCTGGCGACCGAGCGCGACTCGATCAAGCTGTCGTTCCGCTTCTGAGCGGGCCGGCCGGCGGTCAGGACGGGGCGCAGAGCCCGCAGGTGTTGACGAAGAAGTCGTTGCCCTTGTCGTCGACCAGGATGAACGCGGGGAAGTTCTCCACCTCGATCTTCCAGATGGCCTCCATCCCGAGCTCGGGATACTCGAGGACCTCGACCTTGCGGATGTTCTCCTTGGCGAGGATCGCCGCGGGGCCGCCGATCGAGCCGAGGTAGAAGCCGCCATGCTTCCGGCAGGCGTCGGCCACGACCTTGCCGCGGTTGCCCTTGGCCAGCATGATCATCGAGCCGCCGAGCGACTGGAAGAGGTCGACGTAGCTGTCCATCCGGCCCGCCGTCGTGGGTCCGAACGAGCCCGAGGCGTAGCCCTTGGGCGTCTTGGCCGGCCCGGCGTAGTAGACGGGATGGTCCTTGAAATACTGCGGCAGCCCCTGGCCGGCGTCGACCCGCTCCTTGAGCTTCGCGTGCGCCGCGTCCCGGGCCACGATCAGCGTCCCGGTCAGCGAGACCCGCGTCGTCACCGGGTGCTTCGACAGCTCGGCGAGGATCTCCCGCATCGGGCGGCGCAGGTCGATCGGGACGATCTTGTCGTCCTTGAGCGCGCGGGCCGCCGGGGGGATGAAGCGGCCGGGCTTGGCCTCAAGCTGCTCGAGGAAGATCCCGTCGCGGGTGATCCTGCCCTTGATGTTGCGGTCCGCGCTGCAGGACACGCCGACGCCGATCGGGCAGCTGGCGCCATGGCGGGGCAGGCGGATGACCCGCACGTCGAGGGCGAAGTACTTGCCCCCGAACTGGGCGCCGATTCCGCACGCGCGGGTGATCTGCAGGACCTTGTCCTCCCACTCGAGGTCGCGGAAAGCCCGCCCGTGCTCGTTGCCGGTCGTGGGCAGCCCGTCGAGGTAGCGGGTGGTCGCGAGCTTGAGGACCTTCATGCAATTCTCCGCGCTCGTGCCGCCGACGACCACCGCGAGGTGGTAGGGCGGGCAGGCCGCGGTGCCGAGGTAGGCGAACTTGTCCCCGATGAACTTCGCGAAGCTCTTCGGATTCAGCACCGCCTTCGTCTCCTGGAAAAGGAAGAGCTTGTTGGCGGAGCCGCCGCCCTTGGCGACGAAGAGGAACTCGTAGGCCCCGCCCTCGGTGGCCACGAGGTCGATCTGCGCGGGCAGGTTGGTTCCGGTGTTGGCCTCGCGCCACATGTCGAGCGGCGCCACCTGCGAGTATCGCAGGTTTTCCTTCGTGAAACATTCGTAGACTCCGCGGCTCAGCGCCTCGGCGTCATTCGCGCCAGTCCAGACCTGTTGGCCCTTCTTGCCGAAGATCGCGCAGGTGCCGGTGTCCTGGCACATCGGGAGGATGCCCTCGGCGGCGATCTCGGCGTTCTTGAGCAGGGTCAGCGCCACGTAGCGGTCGTTGTCCGAGGCCTCGGGGTCGTCGAGGATCGCCGAGAGCTTCTGCAGGTGCTCCGTCCGGAGCAGGAACGAGCAGTCGTGGAACGCCTGCTGGGAGAGGAAGGCCAGCGCCTCGGGCTCGACCTTGAGGATCTCCCGCCCCTCAAACTGCGCCGTGCTGACGCCCTCCTTCGAGAGGAACCGGTAGGCCGTCCGGTCGGGGCCGAGCGGGAGGGGATCCTGGTAGGTGAAGGGGGGAGGCGTGGCGGGCATGGAAAAGAAGGGCGCAACCTAGGCTAGGCGGGGCGCGGTGACAACTGATTCTGCGCGGTCAGGGACCGCAGGACCTCGGCCAGCCGCGGCAGGTCGGCGGGAGTGGCGACCTCGCCGCCGGCGCGCTCCCAGCCATTGGCCCCGGGCCAGAGCCCGCGGGTCAGGAACTGCTCCACGGTCGCCGGGAGCCCGGCGACCTCGAGGTAGTCCTTCTGGTCCTGGTCATTGCGGGTGCCGGTCACGAGCGCCGGGGGAATGGGCGCGATCCGGCCGCTGGAGACGTAGGCCAGGTCGTTCAGTTCGACGAAGGGGCGGGAGTCCACGAGGGTCGTGGCCGGCCGGGGCAGCTCGCCGTTCAGGTACCGGTAGTATTCGAGGTGGTTTTCCGACAGCCCGTCGAAGGGCCCGAGCGGGATCCGCTCGACGCGGCCGTCGGTCCAGCGCACCTCCGCGTGATCGCCCACCACATAGTCGAGGGCCGCGCGGTCGCAGAGAACGGTCTCGCGGTGCGGGCTGGGGCCGGCGCAGGCGTGCGTCACGGCGAAGCGCATGGTGATGCCGGCGGCGGTGTCGGTCTCGACGAAGAAGGTGTCGGCCCCCTCGATGGCATGGGCGCGGTAGAGCTCCGCGCGGACGGCGGCCACCTGCGCCCAGCTGAAGAGCCCCGGGGCGCCGGTCCAGAACAGCATGTTGTGGACGAAGTGGGCCATGGCGTTGCCGAAGCAGGAGTCCAGGACGATGCCGCCGTCGACGAAGAGGCGCCCGGCCCAGTTGTTGCGCCGGAAGTAGCTCGTGGGCCGCGGCCAGAGGGCGCTCAGCGTCGCCCCGCGCACCGCGCCGAACTCGCCCGCGAGGAGGCGCTCCTTCAGGGCCAGGCGGGGCTTTTCCACGATGAAATTGAACCCGACGAGGGAGGACTTCCGCGCCCGGCGGTCCGCCGCGATCATCCGCTCGAGCTCGAGATGGTCGAGGGTGGGGGGCTTCTCGAGGTAGGCCGGCAGGCCGCGGGCGGTCACGGCCTCGTGCATCTGCGCATGGAGCTGGATCGGCGTCGGCACGACGACGAGGTCGAGCTGCCCCTGGCAGGCGTCGAGCATCGCGCGATAATCGCCGAAGATGCCGACCCCGCGCGCCGCCAGCCGCCAGTCCTGCTGCGCCTCGGCGAAGACCGCCGCCTGGGGGTCGCAGGTGCAGACGAGCTTGGCCAGGCCCCGTTCCTCCAGCCGGGCCACCGTCAGGTGGTGCCAGCCGGCAAACCCGCCCATGCCGATGATGCCGATGCGGGTGGGCGGCTTCACACCAGCTTGAACTTCGGCAGGTCCTGCCCGTCGACCAGGCCGACGGGCAGCCCGCGGGCGTTCACCACGATGAGGTCGTCGATCTTGTGGGAGTCGAACAGGCGCAGGGCTTCCGCCGCCAGCGCGCCGTCCGGGATCGTCTTCGGCGTCCGGGTCATGAAGCGGGAGGCGGGCTGGCCGAGAAACCCGGCGCCGGTCAGGGCGCTGCGCCGGAAGTCGCCGTCGGTCAGGATGCCCGTCAGCCGCCGGGTGCGGGGATGGACGAGGGCGATGCTGCCGCTCCGGGCCTTGGTCATGGCGAGGATCGCCTCCTGGGTCGTGATCGTGTGCGCGGCCACCGGGAAGCGGGCGCCGGTGCGCATGATATCCCTGACCCGCAGGAGCAGGACGCGGCCGAGGTTGCCGGCGGGATGGTAGCGGGCGAAGTCGTCCCGGGTCAGGCCGCGGGCCTCGAGGAGGACCATGGCGAGGGCGTCGCCGAGCGCGAGGGCCGCGGTCGTGCTGGCCGTCGGGGCGAGCTTGAGGGGGCAGGCCTCCCGGGGAACGCGGTAAACGAGGAGTCGGTCCGCGTTGCGCGCGAGCTCGGAGTCGGCCTGCCCGGTGAAGGCGACGATCTTCAGCCCGAAGCGCCGCAGCATGGGCAGGAGGCGGAGGAGCTCCTCGGACTGGCCGCTGTTGCTGAGGAGGATGGCCAGGTCGCCCTCATCGCAGAGGCCGAGGTCGCCGTGCAGCGCCTGGGTGGGGTCGAGGAAGCAGGAGGAGACCCCCGTGCTGTTGAAGGTCGCCGCGATCTTCTGGGCGATGTGGGCCGACTTGCCCACGCCGCTGAAGACCAGCTTCCGGCCGGCCGCGCTGGCCGCCTCCACGGCGCGGGCCGTGGCCACGAATTCCGGGCCGAGCCCCCGGGCGGTCGCACCGAGCGCGTCCTGTTCGAGGCGGATGCAGGCGCGGGCGCGGGCGAGGGCGGATTTAGCGGCGAGGGCCATTTAGGGTTGAAGTGGACGTATCCAGGGCGGAATTTACGCGTCGTGCGCAACCCTTCAATCCCATTCCCGGCGCCGGGGCGCCTAATTGCGGGATGAGTGCGTTCCGTCCGCGGGCCTGGATGCTCCTCGCGTTGGTCGCGTTGCTGGCCGGCGCCGGCTGCGGCGGCGACAACGGCGCGCTCACGCCCGAGCTGGACGAGCCGCTCTACCGGGACGGGCAGCAGAAGAAGCGCGAGGGCCAGAACCAGCAGGCCCTGGCCGACTTTCTCCGGGTGATCGCCAAGCGCGGCGACCAGGCGCCCGAGTCGCACCTGGAGGCCGGGCTCATCTTCCGGGGCTATGATCCGATCGCCGCGATCTACCATTTCAAGAAGTACATCGAGGTGGAGCCGAACTCGAAGCAGGTGGCCAACGTCCGGGACCTGATCAGCGCGGCGGAGCGCGACTTCGCCAAGACGCTGCCGCTGGTGACGTCGGCCATCGACGGCGCGGCCGGCCATTCGGACCTGCTCGAGGAGGTCAACCGCCTCCAGCGGGAGAACGACGACCTGCGGGCGCGGCTGGCCAGCATGCGGGGCGACGTCTCGCCCTCCCTGGGCTTTCATCCGGTCGGCGACGCCGCCGGCGCGCCCGTGCCGGTGCCCGTGGCCTCGGCGCCGGTGCCGGCGCCGGAGGAGGCCTCGCCCGTGGCTCCGCCGGCCGAGGCGCCCCCGCCGCCGCCGGCCCCCGCCGCCGCCGTGGCGCGCCCGCGCCCGCCGCCCGCCGCGCCGGCCGGTGCCCCGCGCGCGCGCAGCTATACCGTCCAGGCCCACGACACGCTCTTCAAGATCGCCGCGAAAGTGTACGGGAGGGCCACCGCGGCCCACGTGCGGGCGATCGAGGAAGCCAACCATCTCTCCAGTGCCAGCGCCCTGAAGCCCGGCATGGAACTGAAGATGCCCTGACCGGCCCCGCCCATGCCCGCGACCTCCCGCCGCACCGCCGCCCTGACCGAGTCGATCATCCGGGAGATGACCCGCGTCGCCCAGCGGCACGGCGCGATCAATCTTTCGCAGGGCTTTCCCGACCACGACCCGCCGCGGGAGCTCCTGGATGCGGCCAAGGCGGAAATGGACGCGGGGCACCACCAGTACGCCATCACCTGGGGCGCGCCGCCCCTCCGCGAGGCGCTGGCGGAGAAGATCGGCCGGTTCACGGGGCTGGCCGTCAATCCCGAGACCGACCTGGTCGTCACCTGCGGGGCGACCGAGGCGATGATGGCCGCGGTCATGACGGTCTGCGACCCGGGCGAAAAGGTGGGGCTCTTTTCGCCCTTTTATGAGAACTACTCGGCCGATGCCATCCTGAGCGGCGCGCAGCTGGTGTACGTGCCGCTGCATCCGCCCGGCTACGGCTTCGACCTGGCGGAGCTGCGCCGGGCCTTCGCCTCGGGGATCAAGGCCTTCATCCTCTGCAACCCGTCGAATCCCTGCGGCAAGGTGTTCACCGCGGAGGAGCTGCGCCAGATCGCGGCCCTGGCGGAGGAGTTCGACGTCTTCATCATCACCGACGAGGTCTACGAGCACATCGTCTTCCCGCCGCACCGGCACACGTACTTCTCCGCGCTGCCCGGCATGGCGGCGCGGACCCTCATGTGCAGCGCGCTCTCCAAGACCTTCGCCATCACGGGCTGGCGGCTGGGCTACCTCCACGGCGCGCCGGAGATCATCGCGCAGGCGCGGAAGGTCCATGATTTCCTCACCGTCGGCGCGGCCGCGCCGCTGCAACATGCCGTCGTGGCCGGGCTCAAGCTGCCCGTCTCCTATTATGCGGAGCTCGCGCGCGAATACGGCGCCCGCCGCGACATCCTCCTCGGCTACCTCGACCGCACCGGGCTCGAGTACACCCGGCCGGCGGGCGCATACTTCGTCATGGTGGACATCTCCCCCTTCAAGTACGCGAGCGACGTGGAGTTCTCCCACTGGATGACGCGGGAGATCGGGGTCGCCCCCGTGCCCGGCTCGAGCTTCTTCGCCGAGCCGGAGAACCGCTATGTGCGGCTCAATTTCGCCAAGCGCCCGGAGACGCTGCACGCGGCCGGCGAGCGGCTCGCGAAGCTCCGGCGCCCCTAGACCCTTATGCCCCCGTTGCTCCGCCGCAGCCTGTTCGGCGCCCTGCTCCTGGCGGGCGCCTCGACCCGCGCCCAGCCCGGAACGCTCTGGGTCGACGCGACCGAGGCGCCGCGGAACCTCCTGCATGCGCGGGAGACGATCCCGGTGTCGCCCGGTCCCCTCACGCTCTTCTATCCCAAGTGGATCCCCGGCGAGCACGGCCCGACCGGGCCGGTGATCGACCTGGCCGCGCTCCGGATCTCCGCCCAGGGGGCGGCGCTGCCCTGGCGGCGGGACTTGGAGGAGATGTTCGCCCTGCGCCTGGAGGTCCCCGCGGGCGTCAGCCGCCTCGACCTCGCCTTCGACTTCATCCTCCCGCCCGACCCCGAGGGGTTCTCGGCGGGTTCCTCCTCCTCGTCCCAGCTCGCCGTGGTCAGCTGGAACCAGGTCGTCCTCTATCCCCTGGGGGTGAAGCCGGATGATTTCATCCTCGCCCCGAGCCTGCGGCTCCCCGCGGGCTGGAAGTACGCGACCGCGCTGCGCGAGGCCGGGACGGACGGCGCCACGATCCGGTTTGCCCCGGTCTCGCTGACGCGCCTGGTCGATTCGCCGGTGCAGGCGGGCGCCCATTTCCGGCGGATTGCGCTGACCCCCGACCGGCAGCCGCCGGTCTTCCTCAACCTTTCCGCCGAAAGCGAAGCCGCCCTCGGCCTCTCCGCCGAGACGACCCTGGCCTACCGCCGGCTGGTGACGGAGGCGACGGCGCTCTTCGGCGCCACGCACTACGACCACTACGACTTCCTCTTCACGCTGAGCGACAACGTCGCGCATTTCGGCCTTGAGCACCACGAGAGCAGCGACGACCGCAACGCCGAGCGCACCCTGATCGACGACGACCTGCGCCGCTATGACGCCGATCTCCTGCCGCACGAATACGTCCACTCCTGGAACGGCAAGTACCGCCGCCCGGCGGGCCTGGCCACCGGCAACTATTCGACGCCGATGCACGACGACCTCCTGTGGGTCTACGAGGGGCTGACGGAATATTACGGCGAGGTCCTGACCGCGCGCTCCGGCCTGCGCACGGCGGCGGAATTCAAGGAGGAGCTGGCCGGGGTCGCCGCCTCCCTGGACAACCGGCCCGGCCGGACCTGGCGGCCCCTGCAGGACACGGCCGACGAGGCGCCGCTGCTCTACTATTCCCGGTCCGACTACGACGCCCTCCGGCGCAGCGTGGATTTCTACGACGAGGGGGTCCTGCTCTGGCTGGAGGCGGATGTCACGATCCGCCGGCTCAGCGGGGGCGCCCGCTCGCTCGATGACTTCTGCCGCCGTTTCTACGGGCCGCCGAGCGGCCCGCCCCGCGTCGTACCCTACATCGCGGACGACGTGGTGGCGGCGCTGAACGCGGTCGCGCCCCAAGACTGGAAGGGCTTCTTCCGGCAGCGCCTGCAGTCCCTCTCGCCCCGCGCGCCGCTCGGGGGCATTGCGGCGGCCGGCTGGAAGCTCGTCTACCAGGACACGGCCACCAGCATGCTCAAGGCGCGGGAGGCCGCGCACAAGAGCACCAACGCCGCCTATTCCCTCGGGGTCATCATCGGCGAGGACGGCGCGCTGGTCGATGTGGTGCCGGGATTCCCCGCGGCCCAGGCGGGACTATCCCCCGGGATGAAGCTCATCGCGGTCAACGGCCGCAAGTACTCGGCGGACGTCCTGCACGCCGCCCTGAAGGAGGGCGCGGCGGGCCCGGCGGGCGCGCCGCTGGCGCTGCTTGCCGAGAATCGCGACACCTTCGCGACCTACAACGTGGCCTACCACGGCGGGGAGCGGTACCCGGCGCTGGAACGGGTGCCGGGCCAGCCGGATCTGCTCGGCGCCATCGCGGCGCCGCGAACCGACGGAAAGTAGGCCCGGCTTCGCTCGCCCGGAGGCGAGCTGCGCCGCGGCTGGCGCCGGCTAGATCGTGGCGAACGCCTCGTCGAGGACCGCGAGGAGGAAGTCGGCGTCCGCCTTGGTGATGCACATCGGCGGGGCGAAGCGGATCGTGTGCCCCTGGAGCCCCCCCTTGCCGAGGAGGAGGCCCATCTCGCGCGCGGCCTCGTGGACCTGCGCGCACTCGGCCTTCGCCGGCTCCTTGGTGGCGCGGTCCTTGACGAGCTCGATGCCGAGCATCAGGCCCTTGCCGCGGACGTCGCCGATGATCTTGTGCTTGGCCTTCAGCTGCTCGAGGCCGGCGAGGATATGGGCGCCGAGCTTGAGCGAGTTCTCCTGGAGCTTCTCCCGCTCGATCACCTCGAGGACGGCCTTGCCCATGGCGCAGACCACGGGATTGCCGCCGAAGGTGTTGAAGTGGATCCGCTGCGCGATCACGGCCGCGATCTTGGGCGTGGTCACGACCGCCGCCAGCGGGCAGCCGTTGCCGATGCCCTTGGCCATGGTGACGATGTCGGGGATGACGCCCTGCGTCTCAAAGCCCCAGAAGTGCGTGCCGGTCCGGCCGAAGCCGGTCTGGACCTCGTCGGCGATGCAGACGCCCCCGGCGGCCCGCACGTGCTCGTACGTGTGCTTGAGATAGCCGTCGGGGAAGACGATGACGCCGCCGACGCCCTGGATCGACTCGGCGATGAACGCGGCCACGCGGCCGGAGGTCGTGTAGTCGATCACCTGCTTCACGTCCGCGGCATAGGCCTTGCCGGCGTCGGGATAGTCGCGGCCGTACTGGCCCCGGTAGGGGTCGGGCGCGACGGCATGGTGCACGCCGAAGCTGTGCGGGACGTTGAACTTCCAGGTGCTGTGCGCGGTGAGGCCCATGGTGCCGGCGTTGCCGCCGTGGTAGGCGTTGCGCAGGGCCACGACGTCGTAATTGCCGGTGTAGGCGCGGGCCATCATAAGCGCGAGGTCGTTGGCCTCCGATCCGGAGTTCACAAAATAGCAGACCTTGAGGTCGCCGGGCATCTTCGAGGCCAGCTTCTCGGCGTACTGCGAGATGTTGGGATGCAGGTAGATCGTGGTCGAATGCTGCAGGATCTCGTTCTGGCGGTTGGCGGCCTGCACGACGTGGGGGTGGCAGTGGCCGACGCTGATCGTCACGATGCCGCCGAGGCCGTCCAGGTACCGGCGGCCGGTATCGTCCCAGATGTATTGCATCTTCCCTTCCACGAACATGATCGGCTTCTTGTAGTAGAGAAAGAGGCCTGGATTCAGGTACTGCTTGCGCAGGGCCAGGACCTCATCGGCCGACGGGCCGGCGTAGGGCTTGGGCTGGTAATCGCAGGGGGGGAGGGGGATCGATTTCATGGGGGGAGGGTACGACGGGTGGGGGGGTGGGGCCAGCGCAATTCGGAGACTCAAGTTCGGCCGCGGTGAGATTTTTGAGATGGGGGTCTCGTGGCCGGAGCTCCGCAAACCCAATCCGGTCGCCGAACCGGCCTCCCGAACACGGAGGTCGGCCCACGCAGCGCGTAAGCGCGGAGATGGTGAGGCCGGAGGCCGAGTCCCGAAGGGATTGCCTCGGCGGGTGCCCGCAGGGCAGCCGAGGCAACAGAGGCGACCGATGAGCTCCGCAAACGTCCACGAGACCCCCATCTCAAAAATCTCATCGCGGCCTCGGCGACGCGAAGCTTAGGCTCTGGGAGCCAGCCGGCGGAGGAGGAGGTAGACTGCGAAGGCTATGCCGAAGCCGGCGAACCAGGCGTAGTTGTAGATGCCGAGGATGGCGGGGGAGAAGCTGGTGCTGGGGATTGCGTTCACCTGGGCGAGGAAACCGGGAATGCTGGGCAACACGGCGACGACTAGCGCAAATAGGGCGACCCAGCTGATTCCACCCTTGAAGCGGTATTCGCCGTCCGAGCGGTAGAGGGCGTGCAGGTTGAGGGCGCAGCGGCGCTGGACGAAGTAGTCGGCGATGAGGATGCCGCCGATGGGGCCGAGGAGGGCGCTGTAGCCGACGAGCCAGGTGAAGATGTAGCCGGAGGGGTCGGCCATCAGCTTCCAGGGCATCATGGCGATGCCGACGAGGCCGGTGATCAGGCCGCCGATGCGGAAGGTGATGTGCTGCGGGGCGAGGTGGGCGAAGTCGTTGGCGGGGCTGACGACGTTGGCGGCGATGTTGGTGGCCAGGGTGGCGATGCAGATCGCGAGCATCGCGATCACCAGCGCGACCGGATTCTGGAAGCGCGAGACGACCTCAACCGGGTCCCAGATGGCATGGCCAAAGATGATGGTCGTGGCGGAGGTCACCGCCACGCCGATGAAGGCGTAGAGCGCCATGGTCAGCGGCAGGCCCAGCGCCTGGCCCAGGACCTGGTCGCGCTGGGTATGCGCGTAGCGGGAGAAGTCGGGGATATTGAGGGAAAGCGTGGCCCAGAAGCCGATCATGCCCGTGAGGTTCAGGATGAAGAAGGGGAGGAACTGGCCGTGCTTGGGCTGGCCGGGAGCGAAGGCGGAGGGCTTGGAGAGCATCGGGCCGAAGCCGCCGGCGTGGCGGTAGGCCCACGCCAGGAAAAGCAGGCCCATGGCGATCAGCAGCGGCGCCTTGATGCTGAGGAGGAGCCGGATCGAATCGATGCCCTTGTAGACGACCGCCATGTTGATCCCCC
>CAZKAH010000047.1:0-23154 GCA_964550715.1 uncultured Opitutaceae bacterium | reverse complement strand
CCCGACGACGTGCGCTTCGCCGCCGGCCTTCCCAAGACCCGCAGCGGCAAGATCATGCGCCGGATCCTCAAGGAGGTCGCCGCCGGCGGGGCCGTGAAGGGCGACATCACGACCCTGGAGGACTTCTCCGTCGTGGCGGCGCTCCAGCACGAGGAGTGAACGGGCGACGCCCTCCCCGCCAGCGGGGAGAGCGCGCCCGGGATGAGCCTTTCAGTAGTACCCGCCGTACTCGCAGTTGATGGGGTTCGCGTACGGGTTGTAGGTGCCGGGCGGCCCGAGGGCGCTGTTCAGCGCGCTCAGTCCGGCCATCGCATTGTCGAGCGCCTTGCTCACGACCCAGTCGACGACGGCGTCGACGACCATGGTCATCGGGCCTTCGCCGTGAATCGCGATCAGGTCCTCTTCGCAGAGCACTATCGGTTGGTTATCCATTGGATTTGGTGGTCTTCAGTAGTACCCGGCGTACTCGCAGTTGATCGGATTTGAGTACGGATTGTAGGCGCCGGGATCTCCGAGGGCGTCGTTCACCGAGTCCAGGGCCTGGTTGAGGTCGCCCGCGGCGGCCTCGGCCCCGGCCACGGCCCCGCTCAGGGCCTTGCCGACGGCCCAGGCCACGGCGCCGGCAATGATCATGGTAGTCAAGCCGCTTCCATGGATTTCCGCCAGGTCCTCGTCACATAACACTATTGGCTGGTTGTTCATTGTGCTGTTTTGTTGGTTTCTCCGCGCCGGAATGACGCGAAAGGAAGGTGGGCGCCGGAGGCAGCAGCGCCTCGGCCAGCGCACGGCAGGCCGCGGCGGATTTCGCTGCGGCGGCCTGCAGCGCCGGCCGGCTGCATTCCGCACTCACGGTCACGGCGTCCTGGTCCTCCGGCGGGCAGAACCGCTCAAGGCGGCGGCCGAAGGGAAAGGAGGGAATCCCGCGCCGGAGGCTCAGTTCATGCCGCAGGCTCAGGGTGATCTCCGAAAGCTCGAGGTGGAGCGCCCGCTGCGCCGCCACGAGTTCCCCGCGCGCAAGCTGGCGGAGAACCCAGCGATGGCTGCACCAGAACTCGGCGACCAACTGGCGGACGGCGGCCTCTTCCAGGCGCAGCTCCGGCAGTTCGGCCGCCGATCGGCGGTAGAGGGGCTCGACCCAGCCCGCGTCCTTAAGAAAGCGCCAGGAGGGTCGCACGTGGTGGATCAGCCGCTGGAGCGACCGGCGTGTCCACCCTTCGTGGCGATGGCAGCCGGCGGCGCTCAGCCAGTGGAGGAGCCGGAGCGGCCGGGCCGGCAGGATCATGAAATCCGCCTCGGCTTCCGTCCACGCCACGCTGACCTTGAGGCCGCCCGCCCAGAGCGCCTTGCGAACGACGCAGGCCTGGGGCCGGCCGCAGCCGAGATCGTCCGTCCAGCGCGGGCTGCGAAAGAGCGCAGGCCGCGCCACGACCAGCTGGAAGTCCCAGTCGGACGAGGCGTCGGGCCGGACCTCCGGATCGGCAGCCGGCCGCGCCCGCGAGCCCAGGAGAATGGCGGCCCGCACCGCGGGCGTGCGGTGCGCCCAGAGCGTGACCGCTCCTGCCAGGTTGACGCCGCTCATGGTGCGCGGACGGACGACGACCGCGCCCGGTGCCGCACGTGCATCCGGTAGAGGCTCGGCGGGTCCTGGGCGAGGAGCCAGTCTCCCCACGCCTGCGGACCGGCCCGCTCAAGGAGGAGGTCGTTGACCCAATGGGCTTTGGACCAGACGTAGACGCGTCGGTCGCCTCCCGACACCGGCGCCAGGGCCCGCTTGATCGCGTCATAGCGCCCGGCCAGCGCAGAGTCGGCACGGAGCTGGTCGCGAAAGCGGAGCAGCCGGGCCAGCTCCCGTCCCCCGGCCGGATGCAGCTGGAGGGCATGCGTTCGCATGGGAAACGCCCCTTTCTCCATGTAGTGGCCGCCCAGTCCCCGGCGGTCGCCGAGATAGCGATAGCCGATTTTCGCCAGCAGGCGGACCGCCTCGCCAAGCTCCTGCGCAAAGGTTTCCGGGGGCAGGCCAAGCGCAAGGTCGATGATCGGCTTGGCCGTCAATCCGGGAACCGCCGTGCTGCCGATATGGTGAAGCTCCACCCACCGTTCACCCAGCGCCTTCCGGATGAGGCTCGCCTCGATCTCGTAGAGCGTCGCCCATACGGGATCGTGCGGCGCGACAAAAGTCTCTGACCGGGCGACGCCCAGCCGCCGAACGGGGGCGGCGGCGGGGACGTGCGGCAGCCGGTCCAGGGCCCGCAGCACGCGGCGGTGGATGGCGGCGAGAAGAGCGTGGGCGCGGCCGTCCATTCGCGCGCCGAGCCGGCGGCGCAGCAGGAAAAGGGCGGCATCCTCCCCGAACTTCCCCAGAAAATAGCGGCGGCGCCAGGCGCCGGCCCGCTTCCCGATGTCGGCAGTCTCCGGGCTCCAGGCCATGAAGGGGCGGGGCAATTCAGACGTGAGGGACATCGCTTTGATCGATGCGGAGCTGAATTCGGATCAGCCGCCGGGCGCGGGTCACCGGAACAATTCGCCGGAGCCGCCCGTCAAAATAGTCCTTGAGGAGCGGCGGGCGCGGATTCTTGAGGTAAAGCTCCGAGCGCTGGCTGATCTCCTTGTGGCCGACGAGCTCGATCTCCTCGGGCCGGCTGGTCTTCTGGATCACACAGGGCACGTGGGTGATGCCCAATTCGCGCAGGGCATAGGCCCGGTGGCTGCCGTTGAACAGGATGAGGCGCTGTTCGGCCTGGATGGCTCCGAGGCAGTTGGGGCTGAATCCCACCGCCAGGGCGACGCAGCGGGCGGGGACGCCACGAAAGGTCGCGGGCAGGTCCTCCGGTTGCAGCAGGACCGGCTCAAGAAAGCGAAAATCGCGCGAGTCGCAGGTGAAGGTGAAGACGTCGTGGCTCTGGAGCAGCCGGACGGGCGGCGAATACCGCGACAAACCCAGGGCGATCCGGGCGATCTCCTCCGGCCCGGGCGCGGGCCCCAGCTCGCGCTTGATGATCTCGACCTGTGACAGGTTGATGTGCTTCTGAAAGACAACCAGCCGGTCGAGCTCCACCAGGGCGATCTCCGTCGGCACGTAGCCGTGGGTCTGGCGGAAGGCGGGATCCGCCAGCAGCCGATCGGCATAGGGCTGCAGCTCCGGCGGCAGCGGATCGATCCGCGGCGAGTCGGCCCAGCCCGCCTCGGAGGCCTCGAGCTCGCGCAGCGCGTCGTTGGCCTGGCGCCACTCCCGCGCCAGGCTCGAATCGATCGCTTCCACCCCGGGCCGGCGGGCGCCTTCGGTCGACTTCTTGACGAAGTTGATGAATTCCGCGATCGGCGGGCGGCCGGCGAGGAAAACATGCGGATCAATGGGAGGAGCGGCTTCCTGGACCATGGGAGGGGAAACGGGGTTTAGGGGGCCGACTGGGCGGCATGGAGGGCGGCGAGAGTCCGGGAGCGCAGTTGCAGCTCGTCGTCCTGCTGGCGCATCAGCTGACGAAGCTGCGCCAGCTGCGGCTCAGACAGCACCGCCTGGGCGGCCTCCGGCGCGCCGGCCGGCAGCGGGGCGCTGAATTGCTGGCTGGCGAGGCCGGTGGCGACTTCGACGCTGGAACCCGTGAACTTGGCGATGCCGCCGCGATCCGCCGCGGGCGTGATGCGGTCGAGCGTCGCCACCAGCGATTCGGCCTGGGCGTCCGAGAGCGGGGCGGTCGAATAGCGCAGGGAGTCCTGCAGTCGCCGGACGGTCGTGCGGAGGCCGTCCGTCATCTCAAAATCGTAGTAGGACTGATAGGCCGCCGGTCCCAGTTCCTGCTGGATCTGGCCGTTGACCTCCTGCTGGGCGGCGGCGATCGCCGGTACCATCAGGCCGGTGCCGATCATCGGATTGGCCTCGGCCTCGGCGTCGGTCTTCGCGAGCTGTTTCTCCGCCAGGAGAGCGATGAACCGGTCCCGCTGGGCCGGGGCCAGCTGCAACCGTTCGAAGAGGGGCCCATAGTGGTCGGCGATCACCTGGTCCTGCACCTGCGAGAGCTTTTTCAGGAAGAGGGGATCCTTGAGCGCCCTCCCAAAACGGTCCGCGAACGACCCGGGGGTGGGCCGGCTTGGGACCGCGGCCGGTTTGGGCACTCGCGCCGCGGCCTGGCGGAGGGAAGCCTCGAGGTCGGCGACCCGGCGTCCCAGGACAACCCGGGCGCGGTTCTCGGCCTGCGCGGCCGCCGCGGCGCGGCCGATGACCTCCCTTTGGCGCCATTGCCAGGCGAGCAGCCCAATCTCGGCCGCCAGGATAAGGCCGCCAACCATCCGGAGAAGGGCGCGGACGCTCATGGTGAAGTTGCGGGGGAGCCCGTCGGAGTCCGGGCGCGCAGTGCCTGCTGCAGCTGGGCCTTGGCCATCCAGGCAGTCTCCACCGCCTGCAGAGCCGCAGCCTGTGGCGGGGAAAGGATCGCGGGGGCCGCGCCCACCATGGCGGGAGTCAGCGGGGCGTCCTCCATGCCGATGAGGGAGAGGAACGTCTGGTTCTGGTGGTAGGACGGTGGCTCCATCCGATCGATCAATTGGACCAGCTGCGCCTGCTGGTCGTCGCTGAGCGGGGTCGCGGAGGACGCGAGGCGCGCGGCCAGCCTGGCGACGGTCTGCTGCTCGGGCAGCGTCCCGCGGTAGGCCTCGAACTGCGCGAATCCCGTCGGCGCGAGGAGGGCGCCGATTTCCTCGTCCTCGTGGCTGACGGCCTCCTGCACCGCGGCCGTGAACCCCGCGATCGAACGCACGCCCTGGGCCTGGGCGGCCGAGAGCGCGTCGCGGGCGGCAAGGCGCTGCCGGAGCAGCAACCCCTCCAGGCGATCCGCCGTGGCCGGGTCCAGCGCCAGCGCGTGGATCAGGGGCCCGTAGGCGGCCCGGATGCTCTCCCGCGAGCGGGCCGACTCGACCCTCAGCTGCAGCTGCCGCACCGCGGCCGACGCCATGATCGCAGCGGCGGGATGGCTCGTCGAGGGCGACGGGCCCTGCGCGAGCTGGCGCTCCAGCTCGCCGACCCGCTGCTGGGCGACGGCGAGATTCGCGCCCGCCGGTGAACCGGCGGGACGAACCCGCGCCAACCGCGCCAGCGATCGCTGCTGCCAGGCGATAGCCGCCGCCGCCACGACGATCGCCATGGCCCAGGCGCCATCGAGGCGCCAAGAACCGCGCGGAATGGAAGCAGGTCCTGCGGCGGACGCGGCAGCGGTCATGGCACGGTCAGTAGAATCCATAGGTCCCGCCGGCATTAGGACCGACGGTCCAGGCCGAATAGCAGGGCGGGGGAATCAGGCTGACGGGCGTGGCGGCGTCGATCGCGCTCGCAATGATGTCCATCACGGTGGTGGCTCCGACGGCGCCGTTGATGGCGGCCAGTTCGCTGTCATCTAGGACGATATCTTCAGTCATGGGATTTGCGGTGTTGCGTCGTCCCGACCAGAGGCCGGTGCGACAGTTTCAGTGCGGGACAGGGCAGGAGTCGGGTCGGACGGCGGGGGCCAGCGCCTCCAGGGTCCGCCCGCGGAGGGTGGGTGGATCCGAGCCGGGGCCGAGGGCGCCCTGGCCCCAGGGGGCGCGACCCGGCCGTCCTTGAAGACCAGGACCGAATCGGCAAGGTCGATGATCGCGCGGCTGTGGGTCACGGCGATGACGGTCGCGCCCCGGGCGCGCGCCTCCCTCATCATTTCCATGACGCAGCGGGTCGCGCGGCGGTCGAGCGCGATCGTCGGCTCGTCGAGGAGGATGAGCGGCGCCTTGCGATAGAAGGTGCGCGCGAGGGCGATGCGCTGACGCTGGCCACCCGACAGCGAAAGACCGCCCTCGTTCAGGGCGCTGTGAAACTTCTGCGGCAGCGAATTGATGAATTCGAGGATTCCCAGCTTCCGGCACACCGCTGCGACCCGGACGAGATCGGGGGAGGCTTCCCCGACCGCGATGTTCGACAGGATCGAGCCGGAGGAGAGCTCGATCCGCTGCGGCAGGACCGAGAGCTGCGCGCGGAGGCTGGCGGTGCTGATGTGCTCAAAGTCGATTTCCCCGACCTGGATGAGCCCCGTTTCGGGAAGGTAGAGCCGCTGCAGCACGGCGAGCATCGTCGACTTGCCGGATCCGGACTCTCCCGTCACCGCCGTGATCTTGCCCACCGGCAGGACAAGCGAGACGTCGCGCAGCACGGGCAGCCGCCCGGCGTGCCGCAGGGTGACCCGGTCGAAGGTAATGGGGCCGAGCAGCTCCGGCGTCAGGGCCACGCTGCCGCCCTCCGGCTCCGCCGCTTCGTCCATGATCTCGAACAGCCGGTCGGTCGAGATGAGCGCCTGCTGCAGGTCAGAGCTGAGGCCCACGAGGCCGCCCAGCGAGGAGCTGACGTACATTGCGAGGGTGTAGCACGACATCAGCTCGCCGGGAGTGAGCTCGGCCCGCAGGACCAGGGTGGTCCCGAACCAGAGCATGCCCAGGGAATAGACCTGGCTGCCGAGGCTCGAGACCGCCGAACAGCCGAAACCCTCGAGGCCGGCCGTCCAGATCGTCCGCAGCAGGCGCACAAAGTGCTTCTCCGTGCCGGCCGCGGCCACCGGTTCCAGGCCGAACCGCTTCACGGTGGAGACCGTGTGCAGGATCTCGGTGACATGGGAATTGAGGTCCGCGGCGCGCTCCTTGATCTGGCGCTGATATTTCCGGTTCAGCCGGTTGAGCAGGAGGTACACCGTCAGCTGCAGCGGGATTTGCGTGAGCGTCAGCAGGGCCAGCTTGCCCGAGAAGAAGAACATGCCGCCGAAGCAGGAAAGGAGGATGACCGGGTTCAGGATGGCGCTCACCATGACCGAGCTCAGGAAAGAGCGGATCTGCACGGCATCGCTGATCCGCGAGGTCATCTCGCCGATCCGCATCGTGTCGAAGAACGACTGCGGCAGGCTGAGAAGATGGCGGTGGTAGCTCAGGATGAGCGAGCTGTCGATCCGCTGCGAGAGCTTGGCCGAGAAGCGGAACTGGAACCAGCCGACGAGGAGCCGCGAGAGGATGAGGACGAGCATGGCGATCCCCAGGAGGCCGAGGAGCGACCGGTTGGCGTCCGGAATCACATCGTCGATCAGGCGCTGGACGTAGAAGGACATGGTCAGGCCCAGGGCGCTGAGGAGGACGGCCCCGAGCACGATCTGCACCAGCGCGGCCCCATGCCCCGCCAGCATCCCGACGAGGCGGGTCAGGGGCGCGGTGGTGCGAGAGCCCGGCGCGAAGGCGCGGCCCGGGGCCAGCAGGATGAGAACGCCGCCCCAGATGAGCTCGAATGCCTCCTGGGTGTGCCAGGCCTTGGTCCCGTCGGCCGGGTCGAGGACGCGCAGCCGCCCGGGCCGCCGGGCCAGGATGACGAGGTAGTGGTGGCGGCCCGACAGCATCTTCACGTGGGCAATGGCCGGCAGGGGGCAGGAGGCGAGGCTCGTGGGCCCGCCGCGGATGCCCTTGGCCGTCAGGCCGAGCTTTTCCGCCGCCTGCACGAGGCCGAGCGCGGTCGTGCCCGAGCGTGTCGTGCCGGCCATGCGCCGGGCCATGGCGGTGGAGATATTCAGCCCATGGTGGCGGGCCACGAAGACCAGGCAGGCCGCGGCACAGTCCGAGCGGGTGGATTGCTTGATCGTAGCCATGGACTCAGGTGCCGAAGAGGTCCTCCGATTTCTGATAGATCAGCTGCAGGAGACTCTTGCGGTTCACCACCAGGCGCACGCCGACGCTCATCCCGTCGGCGATCCGGCCGGTCCGACCATCCGGCATGCGGAGCACGCGGACGGAGGATTGGACCAGGACCTTGAAGAGGGCCTGCTGGTCAAAGCGCACCGACTGGGGGGAGATCTCGTCCACGGATCCATCGGCGGTGCCCCATGCATTGTAGGGGAAGGCGTCGTATTGGAGCATGGCCCGCTGCCCGGGCCGGAGAAACTTGGCATCGCGCTCGCGCAGAAAGGCCTCGATGACGAGCGGGGCTCCGGCCGTCCCGTCTCCCGCCAGCTCGGGTCCCTCGGCCGGCAGTCGCACGATGCCCCGCGCCCGCACGGAGAGGTCGACCTTGACCAGGGGCAGAGCGGCGAGGGCCCCGCCGAGGAAGAGCAGGGTCAGCCAGTACATCGCGGGACGGTCGGGGCCCTGTTCGACGTAGAGCGCCTCGATCGTGTCACCGATCGACTCGGCGGGGTGGTAGGATTCGCGGGCTGGCATTTTGGAGGAACCGCTGGGCGAATTCGGACCCGCGCGGCGGTTGGTTTTGGGTGGATGGCTGGCACGCTTGGAATGCAAAGCAAGGCGTCAACAACAAAAATGGATTGGCTACAAAAGATATGCTTATCGAGAAACGGAGGTCGCGCATATCGCCTTGGATTCGCCCCAAAGCCCGACAAATTTGTCAGCCATGCCCCAAGAATCCCCGCGTTGGAGGCTCCTGGCCCATTGTCTGGCGGCGGTCGGAGCGCTCCTCGCGGAGGGCGTCCGGGCCCAGCCGCCTGTGCCGGACAGCCCGGCCATCGAGCGGCGCGTCGACGGGATGCTCGCGGCGCTGACGCTGGAGCGGAAGATCGACCTCCTAGGCGGGATCGACAGCATGTACACCCGGGCCGCCGCCCCTGCCGGGTTTCCGCAGTTGAAGATGAGCGACGGCCCGGTCGGGGTCCGCAGCTGGGGGCCGACGACGGCCTACGCCGCCGGGATTGCGCTCGCCGCCACCTGGGACCCGGGGCTGGCCGTCCGCCGGGGCGAGGCGCTGGGCGACGACGCCCGGGCCCGCGGGGTGAATTTTCTCCTGGGTCCCGGGGTGAACATCGCCCGGTCGCCGCTGAACGGCCGCAATTTCGAGTATTTCGGCGAGGATCCCTTCCTGGCGGCGCGGATGGCCGTGAACGTGATCAACGGGGTGCAGAGCCGGGGCGTCGCGGCCACCGTGAAGCATTTCGCCCTGAACAACTCGGAATTCGACCGCCGCAACCTGAGCTCCGACGTCGACGAGCGCACGCTGCGCGAGATCTACCTCCCGGCCTTCGAGGCGGCGGTCAGGGAGGCCCACGTCGGGGCGGTGATGAACTCCTACAACCTGGTCGACGGCGTCCACGCCACCCAGAGCCCCCTCCTCAACCTGCGGATCCTGAAAGGCGACTGGGCCTTTGACGGGATCCTGATGTCCGACTGGGACGCAGTCTACTCAACGGTGGAGGCCGCCAACGCGGGGACGGATCTCGAGATGCCCAAGCCCACGTTCCTGAACGGGGCGGCACTGCTGCCGGCGATCAAGGCGGGAACCGTCACGGTTGCGACGATCGACGACAAGTTGCGTCGGCTGTTCCGCACGGCCATCCGGTTCGGTTTCCTCGACCGGCCCCAGGCGGACCCGGGGCGTTCCCTCTACAGCCAGGAAGGGCGGCAGGTCGCGCTCGATGAGGCGCGCGGGAGCATGGTCCTCCTCCGGAACCAGGGCGGCCTGTTGCCTCTCGATGCCGCGAAAGTACGCACGATTGCCGTCATCGGCCCTGACGCCTGGCCGGCCGTCACGGGCGGCGGCGGCAGCTCGGAGACCACCCCCTATCGCGCCACGAGCATCCTGACGGGGGTCAGCGACTACGCCGGCTCGCGGGTGCGGGTGCTCTACACGAGCGGCCTGCCCACCCCGAGGCAGCTCTTCAGCGAGACCGTGTTCGACCGGGACGGCGCGGCGCCGGGCCTGAAGATGGAGGTCTTCGACACGCCGGACTTCACCGGCCCGGCCAACACCTCGCGGATCGAGCACGCGATCGACTGGAAGGCGGAGATGTGGACCCCGAAGGCCCGCCATCCGCGGAGCGTGCGCTGGTCGGCGGCCTACACGCCGGCCAGGACGGGCCCCTATCTCTTCCTGGTCGGGGCCGGCGGAGAGGACCAGTATTCGCTCACCGTCGACGGGGTGCGGATCGTCCAGCAGCCCTTTCGCGAGGGACAGGCGCCCGCCTTTGCGGAGGTCGGGCTGACGGCGGGCAAGACCGTTGCCGTGCGCCTCGACTACCAGCCGTACTCCGACCATCTGCGGGCCGGCTTCGGCATCCGGGCGGTGGCGGATCTGATCTCGCCGGAGACCCGCGGGATCGCCTCGCAGGCCGACGTGGCGCTCGTTTGCGCGGGTTTCGACATCACGACGGAGCGGGAGGGATATGACCGCACCTTCACGCTCCCTTGGGGCCAGGACAGCCTCATCGAGGCCGTGGCGGCGGCGAACCCCCGCACGGTGGTCGCGCTTACTTCCGGCGGCGGCGTCGACATGCGGCGCTGGCTATCCCGGGTTCCGGCCGTCGTCCAGCTCTGGTATCCGGGGCAGGAGGGGGGCCAGGCGTTCGCGGAAATCCTCTTTGGCGCGCGCTCGCCGGAGGGTAAGCTCCCCGTGACCTTCGACCGGTCCTGGGAGGAGAACCCGGTCCACGACACCTACTATCCGCCGCCGCACCCGGACGGGGCGGTCTCGCATGTGAAGTATGCCGAGGGTGTCTTCCTGGGGTACCGTTACTACACGAGCCGGGGAAAGGAGCCGCTTTTCCCCTTTGGCTTCGGGCTGTCGTACACGACGTTCGCCTTCTCTCACCTCGCCGTCGGCGCCGGACCCGGCGGGGTCCCCGCCTCGGTCTCGTTCGACGTGACCAATACCGGGCCGCGCGCCGGCGCCGAGGTGGCGCAGCTTTACCTCGGAGACCCCTCCGCCCGGGTGCCCCGGCCCGTCAGGGAGCTGAGGCATTTCCTGAAGGTGCGGCTCGAGCCGGGACAGACGGAGCATGTGAGCTTTCCCCTCACCGCGCGCGACTTCGCCTATTTCGACGCCGGGGCGCGCCAGTGGCGCATCGACCACGGCGAATTCACGGTTTACGTCGGGGACTCCTCGGAAAACACGCCGCTGCAGGCCGAGTGCCCCTATCTCCCGTCGGTCCCGTCGAGCGATTTCCTGCCCCCTTAGACCCCGGCCTCGACGCGCTCGGCGCTGAGGTTCCGCCAGCGGCTGAGCACCCGGCGGTGGATCTCTTCGGGGGACAGGCCATAGGCCGCGCGGAGGGTCTCGGGATTGCTGCCGTGCTCGACGAACTTGTCGGGCCAGCCGATCCGCTCGACGGCCGCCGGGCAGTCCGCCTCCTGCAGCGCCTCGAGGACGCAGCTGCCGAAGCCGCCGCTCACCACGTGGTCCTCCATCGTGACGAGGAGCGGCACGACGGCGGCATGGCTGAGGAGGAGGGTCCGGTCGAGGGGCTTGACGAAGCGCGCATTGACGACGCCGACGGAGATGTGTTCCTCCGCCCCGAGGCGGGCGGCGAGCCGCAGGGCGTCCTGCACCATCGGGCCCAGGGCCCAGATCATGATATTGGAGCCCTCGCGAACGACCTCGGCGTGGCCGATCGGCAGCGCGACCGGCTGCTCCTTGATCTTCACCCCGAGGCCGGCGCCGCGGGGGTAGCGGATGAAGGCGGGGGCGTTGAGCGTGAGGCCCGTGTGGAGCATGTCCACGAGCTCGTCCTCGTCCTTCGGCTGCATCACGGTCACGCCGGGGATGCAGCGGAGGTAGGCGAGGTCGAAGAGGCCGTGGTGCGTCGGCCCGTCGTTGGGCGAAAGGCCGGCCCGGTCGAGGCAGAAGGTGACCGGCAGGCCCTGCAGCGCGACGTCGTGGATCAGCTGGTCGTAGGCCCGCTGGAGGAAGGTCGAGTAGATCGCGCAGACCGGGCGCAGGCCGCGCGCCGCCATGCCGGCGGCAAAGAGGACGGCATGCTCCTCGGCGATGCCCACGTCGAAGAACTGCCGCGGCAGCTCGGCGGCGAGCTGGGAAAGGCCGGTGCCGCTCGGCATCGCGGCGGTGATGCCGACAATGCGGGCGTCGGCGCGGGCAAAGCGCACCAGGCTCTTGCCGAAGACGTCCTGGTAGGCGGCCGGCGTCCCCGGCGCCGCCTTGCGGCTTTCCCCGGTGGTGGGATCGAAGGCGCCCAGGCCGTGGAACTTCTCGGGTGAATTGAGGGCGGCCTCCAGCCCCTTGCCCTTCTTGGTCAGGACGTGGAGCAGGATCGGGCTGTCGCACTGCCTGGCGAACTCGAGGTTCTTGACCAGCTCGTCGAGATTGTGGCCGTCGATCGGGCCGAGGTAGCGCAGGCCCAGCTTCTCGAAGAGGCTCGAGCTGAGGAGAAAATCCTTCGTCTCGATCTTCCACTTCACCCAGAGCCGGTGCATGTCGTGCCCGTGAGGCAGGCCGGTGAAGAATTTCTCCAGGTCGTGGTGGACCTTGTTGTAGGTCGGGCTTGTGCTCAGCCGGTTGAGGTACCGCGCCATGGCCCCGACGTTCTTCGCGATGGACCACTCGTTGTCGTTCAGGATGACGATGAGGCGTTTGGTGCCCGAGACGACGTTGTTCAGGGCCTCGAGCGTCACGCCGCAGGTGAAGGCCGCGTCGCCGCAGACGGCGACCACGTGCTCGGAGGTGCCCTTCAGGTCGCGCGCCGCCGCCATCCCGAGGGCGGCGCTCAGCGCCGTGCCCGCATGGCCCGCCCCAAAGGGATCGCACGGGCTCTCGGGCCGGTAGAGGAATCCGCTGGTGCCGCCGGTCTGGCGCAGCTTCCGGAAGAATTCGCCGCCGCGGCCGGTCAGGAGCTTGTGGGTGTAGCCCTGGTGGGCGACGTCGAAAAGGAACTGGTCGGTCGGGCAGTCGAAGACGCGGTGGAGGGCGATCGTCAGCTCGATCACGCCCAGGTTGGGGCCGACGTGGCCGCCGTTCTTGGCGGTGACCTGGATGATCTCCTCGCGGAGTTCCTCGGCGAGCTGCGGAAGCTGCGCGGGGGCGAGGGCCTTGAGATCGGCCGGGCTGCGAATCGCGTCGAGCAGGCGGGGGGAGGCTTCGCTCATCAGGCGTCCCGCTCGGTTTCAAAGGCGGTGAAGGAGGCGCCGTCCTTCTGCTTTTTCAGCTGCTCGATCTTCAGCTCCGCCTCCTTCAGGCGTCCCTCGCAGACCTTGAGCAACTTGTTGCCCTCCTCAAACTTGGCCAACAGTTCGGCCAGCGGCACCTCGCCCGATTCCATCGATTCGACGATCGTTTCCAGGCGCTCGAGCGCGGTCTCGAACGAGGGGAGGTCTTTCTTCGCTTCCACCCCGCCAACATGTGCGCCCGGGGCGGGGTTTCAATCCATCTTTCACCGGGTTGTTACCATGCTGCCATGCGTCTCCTCCGCCTCGCGGCGGCCCTGCGCGTCCTGCTGGCGGCCGCCCGGGCCGCCTCCCTGACCCTGGCCACCTACAACGTGGAGAACTACGGCCCGGCCGACCGGATGACGGAGGCGGGATTCCGGCGCGACTACCCGAAACCGGAGGCGGAAAAGGCCGCCCTGCGGGCGGTGATCCGGGCGCTCGGCGCCGACGTCCTGGCGCTGCAGGAGATGGGCTCGGCGACCGCGCTGGAGGAGCTGCGGTGCGATCTCCGGGCCGAGGGGCTCGACTACGGCCACGCCGCCTGGATGGAGGCGGCGGATGCGGACCGGCACCTCGCGCTGCTCTCGCGCCTCCCGTTCCTCGCCGTGCGGCGCCATCCCGACCTCGCCTTCGCCTACCGCGGGGGCCGGGAGCGCGTGAAGCGCGGCCTCCTCGAGGCCGTGGTGGCGACGCCCGCGGGCGCGGTGACGATCTTCGTCGTGCACCTCAAGAGCCGGCTGACGGAGCGGCCCGACGACCCGCAGGCGGCGGATCGCCGGGCGGCGGAGGCGGCCGCGGTGCGGGCCTGCGTCCGCGGGGAGTTTCCGGAATCGGCGGCGGGCCGGTTCATCATCCTCGGCGACTGCAACGACGGCGCGCGCAGCGCGGCCCTGCGGCGACTTAAGACGGTCGCCACGCCGCTGGAGGCGGCCGACAGCCGCGGCGAGTGCTGGACGGAATTCTACCGCCGGGACGAATCCTATGCCCGGCTTGACGCGATTCTCGTCTCCCCGGCGCTGCGGCCCGCGGTGCGCGGGGGCCGGGCGCACATCTACGACGGTCCGGGGGGCATGGCCGCCAGCGACCATCGGCCGGTGCTGGCGACCCTGCAGTTCGGCACCCCGGGGGTGCCGGGACCTCAGGGCATCGGGACCGGAGCGGCGACCGTCACGGGCACGGTAACCTGGCCGCCGTTGCCATAGCCCTTGAGGACCAGGCTGCCAGTGCCGGGCTTCCCGCCCTGGACCGAGATCGTCACGCTGGTCTGGCCCTGCGGCACGACGACCTCGGGCATGATGACGCTCTCGGGAATGTCGGTGGCGACGTCGAGAAGAATGCCGCCAGACGGGGCCGGGTTGACGAGGACGAAGGTGACATTTTGCTGCTGGCCCGGGGCGAGGTGGAGTTCGGAGGGCGTGACCACGACGCCCGTGGGATCGATGCGGAAGGTGCCGATCGGGGAGGTGCCGGCAGCGCTCGCGAGGGTGACCTGGTAGTTGCGGCCGGGGGCCGCAGACGGGACGAAAAAGCTGAGGGAGGAGGGGGATTCGTAGACCGTCCTCGTGGGGGCGCCGTCGAAGGAGACGGTGTCCTGCGGGGTGAAGCCGCGGCCGAGGACGGCGACGCGCGCGCCGACCGGCCCGCGGTTGCTCTCGAGCGAGAGGACGTAGCGGTGCATCACGGTCGCGCGATTGACGCCGGTGTAGGCCTGGCCGGGCGTCGTGGTGCCGTTGCCCTCGGTGGTGTAGTCCACGAGGTAGTAGTAGGCCATCTCGTCGCGGCCGGGCGGCAGCTGGTACTCGAACTCGTAGATGCCCTGGCCGAGCGGGCTCGGTTTCATCGGAAAATTCTGGCCGTCGATGACGATGTGCGGGGCAATGCTGGCGGCGTCCACCGTGTTGGTGTTGGCCTTGATCCGCACCGTGAAGGTGTAGATCTGCGAGGGGTTTTCCGGCAGGCTGGTCGGCGTGAGATTGGTCAGCTTGACCGTGGCGCAGCCGGCGAGGAGCGCCAGGGCCAGGGCCGTGCCGAGCACGGAAAGGATTCTACTCGCGGGAAGGGTGCGATGAAGTTGCATTGGGGAATGGCAGATAGTGTTGCTTAGTAATGATCAGGACGGCCTCAGAGCAAGCCAAAGGTGCGGCGCCCGCGCAGCCGCTGGGACTCTATGTGCACGTGCCGTTCTGCGCGTCGACGTGCGACTTCTGCGCGTTTTACCAGATAGAACCGACCGCGGCGGCGATCGGAAGTTTCCTCGCCGGTGTCGAAGCCGAGGCCGGGCTCGTCGCCTGGCCGGGCCCGGTGACCACGGCCTTCTGGGGCGGCGGCACGCCGGGGCTCCTGGCGCCGCGGGATCTCGCCCGGCTGGCCGAGGTCGTGCGGGCCCGCGCGGGAGGCGCCCCGGCCGAATGGACCGTCGAAATGGCACCGGCCTCGGTCACGGCCGCGCGGCTGGAGGTGCTACGGGCGGCGGGTGTCACGCGGATCTCGATGGGCGTCCAGAGTTTCCAGCCCGCGCGCCTCGAGAGCCTCGGCCGGAAGCACACGCGCGAGCAGGTCTATCGCGCCTGCGAGCGGGTGCGGGCGGCCGGCTTCGCCAACCTGAACCTCGACCTCATGTTCGCGCTGCCCGGGCAGTCGGCGGAAGAATGGGACTCCGACCTCGCCGAGGCGATCGCCGTGGGGCCCGAGCACCTTTCGACCTACTGTCTCACCTTCGAGGAGGACACCGCCCTCTGGGCCCGCCTGGCCGCCGGGAAGGTGAAGCTCGATCCGGAGCGCGAGGCCCGGTTCTACGAGATGACCTGGGACCGGCTCGCCGCCGCCGGGTACGAGCAGTACGAGATCGCCAACTTCGCCCGGCCCGGCCGCGCTTGCCGGCACAACCTCAACACCTGGCGCATGCATGAGTGGGTCGGCCTCGGGCCGGCGGCGGCGTCGCAGCAGGGCGGGTGGCGGGGGGCGAACGTCGCCGACCTGGCGCAATGGACGGCGGGGCTCGCGCGGGGCGAACGCCTGACCGGCGAGCGCACGCGGCTGACTCCCGCGCTGCTGGCGGAGGACGCCCTCATCTTCGGCCTGCGGACTAACGAGGGCGTGGACCTCGATGCCTGGCGGCAACGTTCGCCCGAGGCGCCCTGGGACGAGGCCGAGGCCCGGCTGGCGCGGCTGGAGGAGGAGGGACTCGTCCGCCGCGAGCGGGCGGTCTTCCGGCTGACCGCCCGCGGACGGCTGCTGGCCGACGGCGTGGGCGCGGAGCTGGTCGGCGCCTTTACCGGGCCTTCGTCCGCTCCACAGCCTGCAGCTGCTGCACGGCCTGCAGGAGGGCGACGAACTGCGGGTGCGGCTTGAGGACCTCGAGGTCGGGATCCTGGGACATCCATTTGAAATCACGGTAGCCGAGCTCGACCGCCCGCTGCAGGGAGGCGAGGGCGGCGGGCCGGCGGCGGCAGAGGGCGAGGCTGCAGGCGAGGTTGTAGTGCGCCGTCGCGTTGTCGGGCTGGAGCCGGACGAGCCGGCGGTCCATCTTCAGCCCGTCGGCGACGCGCTTGTTCTTGGTGTAGAGGCCGCCGAGCATCTCGATCACGTCGGTGTACGCCGGGTTGAACCGGAGGATCGTCTCGTAGAAGCCGATCTCGAAGGCGGGGTCGGGCGGCTGCCGGGTCTTCGCCATGGTTCGCTTCAGCCGCGCCGCGGGCAGGAGCCCGTGTCGCGGAGGGTGTTGCAGCGGGCGCTGACCTGGAGGCGCTGCGTCACGGGGGTGAGGTTGAGCTTGGAGGAGACGGTGGAGCCGTACCATTCCATGAAAGGGGCGCTGATCTCGAAGATGTTGTTGCAGTCGAGGCAGACGACCTGGGCCATCTGGGTGTTGGTCCCCTGGTTCAGGCGGTAGAACTTCTCGCCGGTGCCGATGTCCACCTCGCGCAGGAGCGCGCTCTCGGTCATGACCGGCAGCGTCCGGTAGACCGTCGCCCGCGACACCGAACGGCGCAGCTCCCGGGCATGGTCGAGGAGCTGCTCGGCCGTGAAGTGCTCCTTCCGGGCGAAGGCGGCGTCGAAGATGGCCAGCCGCTGCTTGGTCACGCGCAGCCCCTTTTGGGCCAGGAATTTTCGGAAGATGTCGCGGGCCGCGGGTGTGCTCACCACGCAACGTTCTCGCGTCCGCCGCCGGGGTGTCAATGCTGGCAGCGTGTACGTCGGCGTCCATCCCCTGGCCGGGTTCGACAAGCTCCTGCACTACCGCGTGCCGGAGGAGCTGGCGGCGGCCGTCCGCGTGGGCTCGCTGGTGCGGGTCCCCGTCCTGCGGACGCTGCACCTGGGCCTCGTGGCCGAGATCGGGGCGCCGCGCAATTTCCCGACGGACAAGCTGAAGGCGGTCGTCCAGGTGGTCTACCCCTTTCCCGCGCTGACGCCCGACCTGCTGGAACTGGCGCGCTGGATGGCCACCTACTACGCCGCCCCGCTCGACAGCGTGATCGAGGGCATGATCCCGGCGGCGGTCCGGCGGGGGATGCCCCTCAAGCAGGAAAAGCTCCTCGCTCTCGCCCGGCGCCTCGCGCCGGACGAGCGGGCCCAGCTTGCCCGGCGGGCGCCCCAGCAGGAACGCCTGTATGCCTTCATGGAGCAGCAGTTCCAGCCGCAGGCCCGGGCGCTCGTCCTCCGGCGGCTGCGGGTGGGGCCGGCGGCGGCCACGGCCCTCCTGAAGCGCGGCATCCTGCGGGAGGAAGCGCGCCGGATCGTGCGGGAGGCCTATCTCGAGGACGCGGGGGAATATGTCGCCGCCCAGCGGCTGGCCCTGAACGCGGAGCAGGCCGCGGCCGTAGCCGCCGTCACGGCCGATGCCGCCGCCGGCGGGTTCGGGGTCACGCTCCTGCACGGGGTGACGGGCTCCGGCAAGACGGAGATCTACCTGCGGGCGATCGAGGCGACGCTGGAGGCGGGAGGCGGGGTCATCTACCTCGTCCCGGAGGTGGCGCTGACGCCGCAGACCGTGGCCCGGCTGCGCGCGCGCCTCGCGGCCATGAAGCCCGCGCGGCGCTGCATCGTCTGGCACAGCCACCTGGGGGAGGGGGAGCGGCTCGACGGCTGGCTGGCCCTGGCCGCGGGTGAGGCCCACGTGGTCGTGGGCGCCCGCTCGGCCGTCTTCGCTCCCGTCCGGGACCTGCGGCTCATCGTCGTCGACGAGGAGCACGAGCCCGCCTTCAAGCAGGACGAGACGCCGCGCTACCACGGCCGGGACGTCGCCGTGATGCGGGCCAAGCTGGCGGGTGCGCGCTGCCTCCTGGGCTCCGCCACCCCGTCACTCGAGAGCCATGCCAACGCCGCCGCGGGCCGGTACCGGCTCCTGGAGCTGCCGCGCCGGGTGGACGGGCGGCACCTGCCGCAAATCGACATCGTGGACATGCGGATCGAGATCTCCCGCCAGCGCGGCTTCACCTCGCTCTCGCGGCGGCTGGTCGAGGCGATGCAGGCGCGCCACGAGCGGAGGGAGCAGACGATCCTCTTCATCAACCGGCGGGGATATTCCTCGTCGATGCTCTGCCGCGCCTGCGGGCACGTGGAAAGCTGCACCCACTGCAGCATCGCCCTGACCTACCACCGGACCGACGAGACCCTGCGCTGCCACCTCTGCGGGGACCAGCGCCCGGCCCCGGTGCGCTGCCCGCAATGCGGCGCGCCGGACATCCGGTGGCGGGGCCTGGGCACCCAGCGGGTCGAGGAGGCCGTGCGCCGGGTCCTGCCGCGGGCGCGGCTCGCGCGGCTCGATTCGGACACCATGGGGAAGAAGGACAGCTTCCGGAGGATCCTGGGGGATTTCCGGGTCGGGAAGATCGACATCCTGGTGGGCACCCAGATGATCGCCAAGGGCCTCGACTTTCCCAACGTCACGCTCGTGGGCCTGATCGACGCGGACCTGTCGATGCACGTCCCGGACTTCCGCGCCAATGAGCGGACCTTTCAGCTCCTGGTGCAGGTGGCGGGCCGCGCCGGGCGGGGCGACACGGCGGGGGAGGTCGTGGTGCAGACCTTCACCCCCCAGGCGGCGCCGATCCAGTTCTCGCGGCAGGCCGACTACCAGGGCTTCGCGGCCATGGAACTCGAGCAGCGGCGAAGTTACCACTATCCGCCCTACTGCCACATCGTGCACCACCTCCTCCGCGGGCCCAATCCCGACAAGCTGAAGTTCTTCTCCGAGCAGTGGGCCGCGCGGGTGCGCGAGGCCTTCGGCTCCCGCCTGGAGGTGCGGGGCCCGACCCCGTCGGCGATCGAGAAGATCAAGGACGAGTACCGCTGGCAGCTGTGGTACTTCACGGGGTCGGTGACCAAGGTCATCGGGGACTTGACGCGCCTGCGCGCCGGTTTCGCCTGGCCGGCCGACATCGCGCAGACGCTGGACGTGGACCCAATGAGCATTATGTAAGGTGCCTTCCCGCCCTTGAACCCGCGCCGCCTCTTCCTCGCCTGCTTTGTCGTGCTCCTGGCCGGCCTGACCGTGCTGGTCGCGGCGTTTTTCTACCAGACCCGGCGGGAATACGTCCGGCTGCATGCGATGAACGCCGAGATCAACCGCCAGCTCATCGAGGCCCGGGACCGGCTGGAGCAGCAGGAGACGATCCTTCGGCGGCTGAAGACGGATCCCGCCTACGTCGAGCGGGTCATCCGCTCGAAGCTGGGCTACGCCAAGCCGGACGAGCAGATTTTCCGCGCCCAGGAATGAAGCTCATCGAGGAATTCAAGCGGGCCGGCCAAGGCCAGGTCTTCGCCTTTTGGGAAGGGCTTGACGCCCCCGCGCGCGAGCGGCTGCTGGCCGAGGCCGCCGAGATCGACCTGGCGGAGATCGCGCGCCTGAATGCGACCCTCCTGGCCGGGGGTGCCGCCGCGCTCAATCTCGCCGGACTGGAGCCGGCGCCCTACGAGGCGTTGCCCGAGCACGGCGGCAGCGGCGACAGCTGGGCCCGCGCCCGGAGCGTCGGCGAGGCGGCATTGCAGGCGGGCCGCGTCGCGCTTTTCACCGTGGCGGGCGGGCAGGGCACCCGGCTCGGGTACGACGGACCCAAGGGCACCTTCCCGGTGACCCCGGTGAAGGCCAAGCCGCTCTTCCAGGTGTTTGCCGAGAAGGTCCGGGCGGCCGGCCGGCGCTATGGGAAGCCGCTGCATTGGTTCATCATGACCAGCCACCAGAACCATGGGGCGACAGAGGCCTTTTTCGCGGAGCAAGGGCACTTCGGGCTGGATCCCGCCCAGGTGCACCTTTTCCGCCAGGGCCGGATGCCGGCGGTGGATTTCCAGGGAAAGATCCTGCTCGAGGGTCCGGGGGCGATCGCCCTTTCGCCCGACGGCCACGGCGGCTCGCTCCGTGCGCTCGCGCGCAGCGGCGCCCTCGACCTCATGGCCGGGAAGGGCATCGACACGATCAGCTACTTCCAAGTGGACAACCCGCTCGTCCGCTGCATCGACCCGGCCTTCATCGGCTGGCACCTCGCGAGCGGTTCGGAGATGTCGAGCAAGATGGTGCCCAAGGCCTATCCCGAGGAGAAGCTGGGCCATTTCTGCGTCCAGGGCGGCAAGGTCGTCGTGATCGAGTATTCCGACCTGCCGATGGAGCTGCAGCGGGAGAAGGCCCCGACCGGCCAGCTCCGGTACCGGGCGGGCAGCATCGCGATTCACATCCTCGACCGCGAATTCGTCCGGCGGGCGACCCGGCCCGATTCCGGCTCGGCGCTGCCCTTCCACCGGGCCGACAAGAAGATCCCGGCGATCGACGCGACGGGCCGGCCCGTCCGGCCGGACAAGCCCAACGGGGTCAAATTCGAGCTGTTCGTCTTTGACGCGCTGCCCTTCGCCCGGCGGCCGCTGGTGATCGAGACCCGGCGGGCCGACGACTTCTCGCCGGTCAAGAACGCCGAGGGGGTGGACTCGCCGCAGACCTGCCGGGACGACCAGCTGCGGCAGTTCGGCCGGTGGCTGGTCGCCAGCGGGGCGGCGGTGCCGCGGGACCAGACCGGGCTGCCGGAAAGCCCGATCGAGGTGTCGCCCCTCTTTGGGTACGACGAGGCATCCTTTGCCGAGAGCTGGTCCCGGCTCGCGCAAAAACCGGCGGTGACGGCAGGACTTTATCTGGAATGACGGCGGGAATTGGGTTTGAGTCGGTCCAGCCGATGACCCCGCTCGACCGCATCCAGGCCGCCCGCCAGCAGGGGCGGCTGCTTCCCGCCACCGCCGACAATCTCGCCACCTTCCTTGGAGCCCGGCTGCCCGCCTGGGCCCAGGCCGCGATCGAGGAGCTGGTCGCCCGCGAGGCCTGGCCGGAGCTCAACGACCGGTTCTACCGGTACCTGGAATTCGGGACCGGCGGAATGCGCGGGCGCACGATCGGGGCCGTCCCGGCGGCGGCCGAGACGGGCAAGGCGGACGCGACGGGCCAGCCGGAGCATGCGGCGATCGGGAGCAACCTGATGAACGACTTCACGCTGGTCCGCGCGGTGATCGGCCTGTACCGCTACACCCGGACCTGGCAGAAGGCGCACGGGGTGGAGGTGGCGCCCAAGCTCGTGATCGCGCACGACATGCGGTATTTCTCGCGGCATTTCTGCGAGCTGGCGGCCTCGACCTGGGCCAAGCTGGGAGGAAAGGCCTACATCTTCGACGGCCCGCGGCCGACCCCGCAGCTCAGCTACAGCGTCCGGTGGCTCAAGGCGCAGGCGGGCGTGGTCATCACGGCCAGCCATAACCCGTCGCACGACAACGGATTCAAGGCCTACTTCGACGACGGGGCGCAGGTGATCCCGCCGCACGACACGGGGATCGTCACCGAGGTGAACGCGGTGCCCCTCGGCGAGGTCGCCGGGTTCCTGGAGAAATCGCTCGCCGGCGTCACGACGCTCGCGTGGGACGCCGACGACGCCTACCTGACGGTCGCGGCCAAGGCGGCGATCGATCCGGCCGCCTTCCGCGGGTCCCCGCTCCACGTCGTCTTCACCAACATCCACGGCACGGGCGCGGTCCACGTCATGCCGCTCCTCCTGCACGCCGGCTGCGTCGTGCATGAGGTCCGCAGCCAGCTGGCCTTCGATCCGCGCTTCTCCACGGTCAAGTCGCCCAACCCCGAAAACGCCGAAGCCCTGTCGCTGGCGATCGCGCAGGCGGAGGAGACCGGGGCGGACGTCGTCCTCGCCACCGATCCCGACTGCGACCGCATGGGGGCCGCCGTCCGCAACCGCGCGGGCCGGATGGAACTCGTCACCGGCAACCAGATCGGGGCCCTCCTGTCGGACTACCGCCTGCGCAAGTACAAGGAGTTCGGCTGGATCCCGCCCACCGGCACGCCCCACGCGTGCCTGGTCAAGACCTTCGTCACCACGCGTCTGCAGGACGCGATCGGGCGGGCCCACGGGGTCAAGGTCATCAACACCCTGACCGGCTTCAAGTGGATCGCGGCGAAGATGCGCGGCTACGAGGAGAAGCTCGAGGCGGCGCTGGGGCCGGACTTCGACTACGAGGCGGCGACGCTGGAGGAGCGGGCCAAGCTGCACCAGCAGCACGGGGGGACTTTCTTCATCTTTGGCACGGAGGAGAGCTACGGCTACCTGCCGAACGACATGGTGCGGGACAAGGACGGAAACGCCGCCTGCCTGATGTTTGCGGAGCTCTGCGCCTGGGTGAAGGCGCGCGGCCTGACCGTGCCGGAATACCTCGACGAGGTCTTCCTGCAGTGCGGGTTCTTCCTCGAGGGCGTGATCAACCTCTACTACGAAGGGGCGTCCGGCAGCGCCAAGATCAAGCGCATCATCGAGACCTACCGCTCGGCGCCGCCGAAGGCCTTCGGGGACGTGAAGGTCACCGCCTTCCAGGATTTCGGGCGGGAGCGGATCCTCGACGCCGACGGGGAGGAGATCCCCAGGCAGGACCTCTACATCGTGACGCTCTCGAACGGAATCAGCTTTGCGGCCCGCGGGAGCGGCACCGAGCCCAAGATGAAGTTCTACCTCTTTGCGGAGGAGAAGGTCAAAACGGCGGCGGATCTGCCGGCGACCAAGGCCAAGGTGAAGGCCGAGCTGGACCGGCTGAACAAGCTGATCGAGGCCGACGCGCATCAGCGCGCAGGCAGCTGACCGCCGGAGGGCGGGCCCTGAACCTCCTTTCACCCATGCAGCGCGCCTACCCCTGGCTGACGGCTATCCTGCTCCTGGTCTTCCTCGGGCTCGGTTACCTGCTCCTGCGGGA
>CAZKAH010000046.1:0-23321 GCA_964550715.1 uncultured Opitutaceae bacterium | reverse complement strand
TACGACCACCCGAAGGAGAAGCTCGCGTTCTACTCCAAGGGCACGACCGACATCATGTTCAAGTATCCCTTCGGGGTGCAGGAGCTCTGGGGCATCGCCGCCCGCGGCAACTACGACCTTTCGCAGCACGCGCAGCACAGCGGCAAGCCGATGGAGTATTTCGACGAGGCGACCAAGAGAAAGTTCACCCCGCACGTGATCGAGCCGGCCGTCGGCGTCGACCGCATCTTCCTCGCCCTGATCTGCGCGGCCTATGCGGTGGAGGACGTGACGGACGACAAGGGCAACGTGGAGCAGCGCACGGTCCTTCGCTTCAGCCCGCGCATCGCCCCGGTCAAGGTGGCGGTGTTCCCGCTGATGAAGAACAAGCCCGAGCTGGTGGGCCGGGCCCAGGAGCTCTACCGCCGGCTCAAGCACAAATACGCCGCCTTCTACGACGAGGGCGGCGCCATCGGCCGCCGCTACCGCCGCCAGGACGAGATCGGCACGCCCTGGTGCGTGACGGTCGACTTCGAGACCATCGAGCAGGACGGCTCCTTCACCCTGCGCGAGCGCGACTCGATGCAGCAGCGGCGCATCCAGGAGGCGGAGCTCTTCGCCCTCCTCGACGAGAAGGTCTATTGACCGGGCCGTGACCGCCTACGACCGAGCCCGGGAGGCGATCGAGGCGGCGCACGCCGCCGACCCGCATCGCGACGCCGCCGGCCGGCCGGCGGAGGCCGTCTACGCGGAGCGGATGGAAGCCTGGGTCGCCCGGCTCGTGCCGGGGGCCTCCCCCCTCCTGCGCCTGGCGGCCTGCTGCCAGCACCTGGAGCGCTGGCGGGTGCCGCGGGCCTCGTTTCCCGAGGGCAAGGCCGGGTATTTCGCATGGCGGAAATCCCTTTACGCCCAGCAGGCCGGGCGCGCCCGGGAACTGCTGGCCGCGGCGGGGATTCCCGCCGCCGCGGCGGACGAGGCCGCCGCCTGGGTGGCCAAGTCCGGCCTGAAGACCAATGCGGGCACGCAGGCCCTCGAGGACGCCGCCTGCCTCGTCTTCCTCGAGAACGAGATCGGCGCCTTTGCCGCCGAGCATGCCGACTATCCCCGGGAGAAGTTCGTCGACATCGTCCGGAAGACTTGGCGGAAGATGAGCGCCGGGGCGCAGCAGGCCGCCCTCGGCCTGGACCTGCCCGCGCCCATCGCCGGGATCGTCCGCGAGGCGGTCAGCTGACAGCCGGCGGCTTCTCCCCGGGCACCGGCTCGCGGCGAACGAGCCTGAGGTCCTGCCGCAGCAGCCGGAAGAAGGCCGAGCGGAAAACCACGACGTCGGTCGGCGCGGTGGCCCGCGCGGTGACCGCCCACGTGCCATCGCCGCCGGTCTCCTGGTCGATGACGCTGCCCGCCCCCAGGAAGGTCGGTCCGCGGCCGGGACCCTCGAGCGCGAGGCTGCCCTGGCGCACATAGAAGTAGGCCCGGCAGGGATCCCCCGCCGCGAAGAGGACCTCGTCCTTCTCCAGGTGCGCCGAGCGCATCACCTCGTCCGGCCGCGGGAGGAGGACGCTGATGTCCCGGGGAAAGATGAGGTCGAAGGTCCAGTCGATCGTGACCCGCAGGCGCCGCATCGCTCCCGGCAGCTTGGCGAGGTAGATCGTGCGCCACATCCACCAGGCGATGAAGCCCTTGAACTGCAGCCCGCAGACCTCGGCGACCGCTGCGTGCCGGCCGATGTTGGCCAGCTGGCCGCGGTTGCGGTAGCGGAAGGGCCGGGGCGGCTTCTCCTGCAGCGCCGCGGCCAGGTTCCGTCCCAGCAGGATCCCGTGGCGCAGGGCAAACTGGGCGGTTGGCGGCGACAGCTTCTGCTCGCCGCGGTCGGTCCAAGGCACCGCCGCCCCGTCGCCCGCGGCCCAGAGCTGCTCCTGGCCCCGCACCCGCAGGGTCTCGTCGACGGGGATGCGGCCCTTGACGGCCTCGAGGCCCAGCTGGCGGCAGAGGTCCAGCACCACCGGGTTGGGCGCGTTGCCGACCGTGGTGATGATGGTGTGCGCCTCGACGGTCCCTCCTTCCGCGAAGAACACCTGCCGGGCGGTCATGGCCGAGACGTGCGTGCGCAGCCGCACGTCGACGCCGCGGCCGGCCAGCAGCCGTTCCGCATAGCCGCCCAGCCCGGGGCCGATCTCGGGCAGCAGGTGCGGGCCCGCGTGCACCAGGACAACCTTGGGCCGGACCCCGCGGAGGCTCGCATAGAAGCGGTGCGCCTCGCGGATGAAGTCGTACACCTGGCCGGCGGTCTCGACGCCCGTATAGCCGCCGCCCACCACGACAAAGGTGAGCAGCCGGGCGCGGACCTCCTGGTCCTCCGCGAGATTGGCCTCCTCCAGCCGGTTGACGATGGCGGCCCGGAGGCGGAGCGCATGGGAGAGGTCCTTCAGCGGCCAGCCGTACTCCGCCATGCCGGGCACGGCGTTCAGGTCCGCAACGCTGCCGAGGGTGAGCGCGAGGTGCTTGAAGCCGACCGTGTGGTTGGGGGTGAAGCGCCCGCCATCAATGACCAGCTCCCTTTTCGCCCAATCGATGCGCAGGATGGATCCCTGGAGCACGCTCACGCCCCGGCAGAACTGGCGCAGGGGATTGACGACGTCCATCGGCTGCAGCGAGGAGCCGACGACCTCGGCCAGCATGGGCTGGAAGACCAGGACGTTGCGCTCGGAGATGAGGGCCACGCGCTTCTCTCCTTCCCCGCGCCCAAGGGCACGGGCCAGCTCGCGCGCGGCATAGGCGCCCGCAAATCCCCCACCCGCTATGACGATGTCGTAAGGCATGACGGCCGGAACCTGACCGAAGACCGCGGATTACGCAACGGGAGCCGGCCGGCGGCACTTTCCCGGCGGTTACTGCCCCACCCGAACGGCCCTACCGGTAGCGCGAGCTGCGCCCGAGGTAGTTGAGCATCCAGATCTCCTTCCAGACGCGATACCGGCCCTCCTGGGTTATCTTTCCGAAGTCGTCGCGCTGGTTGTGCGGATGGAGGAAGCCCAGCTCCGTGTTGATGAGGTCGAGCTCGTGCTGCGTGGCGTTGAGGTCCGCCAGCGGGTCGACCAGGAACGGGACGGGATGCACGCCGGCGGCCGCCAGCCGGCGGCGATGCCGGGCGAGGAGCCGCGGCAGGGACCGGCACCAGGGCTTGCGCTCGACGAGCCAGTTTTCCGGAAAGAACCCGGCAAAGGGGATGTAGAGGTTGTCCGTGATGTAGCGGCGCCCGTCCTCGGCGAGCGAGGTGAGCGAGGTGCACACGACGATCGCCCCGTTGGACTGCGGCTGGAAGGTCAGCTCCACGCGGACCAGCGCGGCGGCGTCCTGGTAGACCGAGACCCGCAGGTACAGGCCGCCGCCGACCTCCACCTTCAGGGCCTGCGCCTGGCTGAAGCCCTGGGCCCGCAGCCATTCCCGGATCTTGAGCAGGCGCGGCTGCACCGGCCATTCCCCCCCGCTCTGGTTCGGCACATAGCGCGGGAACAGCGGCAGCGGGCTGACGCTCAGGGCCGAGATGGCCAGCCAGTTGTAGAGCATGCCGCCGAGGAACCACACGATGAAAAAGACCGCCGCCAGCACCCAGTAAGGCCGGTCGATCAGCTCGAAATCACGGCAAATCTGCGCCGCGCCGAAGGAGAAGACGAGCCAGCGCAGCCAGCGGTCGACGATCGCGATGACCGGCGAGGCGGCGCGCTGGTTGACCTGCAGCAGCAGGAGCGACAGCAGGATGGCAGCGAGGATGAGATACGGCGGCTGCACCGCTCAACTCAATCGCACCGGCATGATTACGCAAATGAAGCTCTCCAGCGTCTTGAACACCCCGGGGCTCACCTCGTCCTTTACCTCGAAAAACACCTCGTCCTTGGCCAGGGCGCGCAGGGGATCGAGGAGGAAGGCGGGGTTGAAGGCGACCTGGAGGTCGGGCCCGCTGTAGCCGATGGCCATCGACTCGTGCGCCTCGCCGAAGTCCGGGCTCTGCGCGGTGATCTCGAGCAGGTTGCTCGTGAGCTTGATCTTCACCGAGTTGGACTTCTCGGAACAGACCAGCGCGGCGCGGTGGACGCACTGGAGGAAGAGCTCGCGCTCCAGCTTGATCCGCTGGTGGGTCTCCTTGGGGATGACCTGCTGGTAGTTGGGGTAGTTGCCCTCGACCACCTTGGAGTAGAGGTAGACGCTGTCGACCAGCCCGCTCGTGTCCTTGTCGGTCGCGATCTGGAAGGCGCAGCGGCGGTCGTTGAAGTTGATCTTCACCTTCTCGCCCTTGTCGAGGAGGCGGGCGAGTTCGCCCACGGTCTTGGCCGGGAGGATGATCGCGCCCGCGCTGGCGGCCGGGACCTCCATCTCCTTGGCAATCACCGCCAGCCGGCGGCCGTCGGTGGCCACCAGCGAGAGCTTCCCGTCGCGGAAGTTGAAGTAGACGCCGTTGAGGATGTAGCGGGTCTCGTCGGTCGACTGGGCGTAGGCGACGCTGCGGAGCATCCCGCTGAGCTCGGTCTGCTCCAGCGTGTAGGCCTTCTCGTCGCCGAACTCCGGCAGGGGCGGGAACTCGTCGCGGCCGATTCCCATGATCCGGAAGGTCGAACCGCCCGAGGACAGCTTCACCTGGTGGTTGGGCGAGGCGTCCACGGTCACGTCCACGTTGGGCAGCTCGCGAACGATGCTGGCCAGCCGCTTCACCGGCAGCGTGACCGAGCCGGTCTCCTTGACCTCGGCCTTGATGCGGCAGCGGATGCCGAGGTCCAGGTTGGTGGTGGTCAGCGACAGGCGGTCCTTCTCGGCCTCGATCAGCACATTGCTCAGGATCGGCATGGTGGCCTTGGAGCCGACGACGTTGAGCACCTGGGCCAGACCATTGGCAAAATGATCGCGATTGATTTTGAATTTCATGAGGGCGGGGACGGGACCTGGGCGGAAGTTAACAAAGTGCAATAGACTGCATGTTCAATAAGTAATTACAGCCGTATTATTATGGGGTGCGAACAACCCCAACAACCGCCGCCGGCCGCTCGGAGCCGGGCCGGTTTCGGGCCGTGAAACGACAGCGAAACCCTGGGGATAACCCCGACTTTTTCCGGCGTTCCGACTTGCCGGCAGGGCCTGCGCAGCTTGTTCACAAGTTGCCGGTTCGCGCCGGCGGCGGCCGGCGCCAATGCCGGATGAGCCCGAAAAAGATATAGCCCAGGCAGGCGCAGAGCAGGGCCACCTCCTTGAAGAAGACGATCAGGCCGATGGTGGCCAGGACGAGGACGAAGTTGCGCAGCCGGGTCTTCGTCTGCAGGTCGACCTTCTTGCCGCTCGGATAGCGCACCGTGCTCATCATCAGCAAGGCGATGAGCAGCATGAGGAAGGGCAGGCCGAGGGCGAAGCGGTTGAGCGAGCGGTCGGCCTCGTCCAGCTTGAGCAGGAAGAGGACGAGGGCGGCCACGGTGGTGGCGGCGGCCGGGACCGGCAGTCCGACGAAATCCCCGCTCAGCTCCTTCTTTCCCCGGCGCAGCAACGGGTTGGTGATGACATTGAAGCGGGCCAGGCGCATCGCGGCGCAAAGCAGGTAGATGAAGCCGACGAAGGGTCCGATCTCGCGGAACCAGAGGAAGCCCTGGGAAGGGGAGAGGATCAGGAAATACATCAGCAGGGCCGGCGCGAACCCGAACGAGACGACATCGGCGAGGGAGTCGAATTCCGCGCCGAACAGGGACTCCCGCCCGCCAAGCCGCGCGAGCCGGCCGTCGAGCGAATCGAAGGCGAACGCCCCGAAGATGAAATAGACGGCGTAGCGGTAGTGCTCGGGCGCAGTCGCCCCCAGGTATTCCCCGCTGAGGCCGGAGTCGGCCAGGCGGGCATGGATGCAATTGACGACGGCCATGAACCCGCAAAACAGGTTTCCGGCCGTCATCAGATTGGGCAGGAAGTAGATACGGCTCGCCTGGGTGACGTTGTAGGGATCGGCGCGGTGCGCGATATCCGCTTCGTCCCCATCCTCGGGAAAGGTCATTTCGTTATGCTTTCCAAATACTTCCAGAATTTCGAGTGTTGTTCAACGAGCTGCTGCTCGGAGACCGGCAGCTTGTTGCGGAGGAGAAAATCCTCGAGCGAATTCCGGTGCAGGATGTAGGTCACGTGCAGGACCTCCCCCTGGACCTCGAAATAGAAGCGGTGATCGTGTGCGCGCAGCCGGTAGAAGGTCTTGCCCCCGCGGTTGAACCGCCCGAGCGGTTCGCGCGGATGGGCCAGGTCCTCCGACCGCAGGTTGCTGATCGGCTCGACCACTCCCAGCTGTTCCAGCTGGTTCAGGCGGTTCAGCTCCCGCATGGCCTGCTCGGAGAAGGTGACTTGATACATGGTCAGCGTAACCGCATGGACCTGCGGGCGTCTTGGCTTTTGCCACGCCGTCTCGGTCTGGTCCGGTTTCTCATGTCCTTGCAGCACTCCAAGTTGTTCAGCTCCCTCCTCCCGGCAACGCTATTCCTCGTTGCCGGCCTGCGCGCGCAGGAGGCAAGACCCGCGGCCAACCTCACCCTGGCGGAAGCGGCGCTGCTCAAGCGCTTCGATACCAATGGGGATGGCAAATTGGACGAAACGGAGCTGGCGGACGCCCATGAGGCGCTGCGCCAGCTGCCCGGGGCCCGCGCCGCCGCGGCCCGCCAGGTCTACACCCGCTTGCTCGAGAGGTTTGACGCGGCCCAGACGGGTCACCTGGATCCCGAGGAGCAGGCCGCCGCCGTGCAATTCCTGCGGCAGAACGCCCCGCGCGTGTACCAGGCGCTCGTCCAGCGCTTCGACTTGAACACCGACGGCGAGCTCGATGCGGCGGAAACCGCCGCGATGTTTGGCACGCTCGACCAGGTCGCGGCGCCTCCCCGCCAGCGCCCGTAGGGCGGACGCCGGCCTGCCGGCGTTGACATTTCCCACGGAGCTGCCCGGTTTACCGGGTTCGCCCCACCCGGCATTTTGGTCTTCCCGGCCCGGGTCGGCGCGATGCATGAGCACCACCCGCCTGCTGGCCCGCGCCCTCCTCTGCCTCGCCGCCGCTCCCCTCCTCCGCGCGGTCGAGCTCGACATCCCGGTTTTTGACGGGGGCTACGGGCTGGCCTTCTATCAGCAGACGGCGCGGCAGTTCGAGGCCCTGCATCCGGGACTCAGGATCCTGCTCTACGGCGATCCGCGCATCGAGGACAAGCTGCGCATGCGCATCATCGACGGGCACTATCCCGACGCCGCGTCCGTTGCCTACGTGAACTGGCCCACCCTGATCCATGCGGGCAAGGTGCTGGCCCTGGACGCGGCGCTGGCCGGCCCGAACTGGGAGAGCGACGCGAGGTGGAGCGAGACGTTCATGCCGGGCGCGCTGGATTCCTGGCGGGTGGAGGGGAAGGTCTATGGCCTGCCGCTCAGCTATTCCTGCTGGACGATCTTCTACAACCGCGGCCTCTTCCAGGCGCACGGCTGGACCGAGCCGCGGACCTGGGACCAGTTCTTCGCCCTCTGCGACCGGATGCGGGCGGCGGGCATCGCGCCGCTCAGCCTGCCGGGGACCCGCTGGCTCTATCCCGACGCGTTCCTGCGCGCGGCGTACTACAATCTCGCGGGCCCGGCCGGCTGGCGCGCCTTCAATGAGCTCGCCCCGGGGGCCCGGCTGGACCCGCGCTACCAGCGCAGCGCGGAATTGCTGCAGCGCATCATGCGCGAGGACGTCGCCCGCGGCTGGGAGGGGGAGACCGCGCCCGCCGCCGAACTCGACCTGCTGCAGGGCCGCGCCGCGATGACTGTTTCCGGTTCATGGTTCATCAACGACATGCGGGGCAAGATCCCGCCGGACTTCGACCTCGGGGCCATGAATTTCCCGGTGTTTCCCGATGGCGTGGGCGATCCGACGGCGATCCAGACCGGTGGCGACAGCTTCTTCGTCTTTGCGACCGGCGACGCGGAGCGCACGCGGCTGACGCTGGATTTCCTGCGCTATATGACCTCGCGCGTCCGGGCCGGGGCCTTTGTCCGGGCGATGGAGGGGCCGGTGGCGATCCGCGGGGTGCCGCGCGCGGTCTATGACGCGTCGCTCCGCGACACGCAGGCGATGATCGACCGGGCCCGGACGGCCTTCGCCATGCCGAACCAGATGATGCAGCCCCCCGCCGTGCGGCAGGCCCTGGTGGACGAGAGCATGCCGCTCATGACCTCCCGCATCACGCCGCGCCAGTACGGCGAAAGGATGGAGGCGGCGGCGGAGCAGGACCGGGTCAGCGCGACCGATCCGAACCGCGTGGACTATCGCCACCCCGTGGCCGGCACCTTCCTCCTCTCCCTCCTGGCCCTGCTGGGCGGGGGCCTGGGCTGGCGACGCTGGGCCACGCGCACGTCGCGCCGGGAGGACCAGCGCGCGGCGGGCCGGGCGGACTATTTCGGCCGGCTGCGACTGCCGGTGGCCCTGGGCTTCGTGGGCCCGGCCCTCCTGCTTTACGCGGGCCTGGCGGTGATCCCGGCGCTGACCGCCTTCGCGTGGTCCTTCAGCCACTGGGACGGCATCGGCGCGCGCTCCTGGGTAGGATTCCTCAATTTCCAGTGGCTGCTCTTCGAGAGCGACGTCTTCTGGGCGGCGCTGCAGAACAACCTCTACCTGATGGTCGTGCCCGCGGCGATCGTGGTCCCCCTCGCGCTCCTGTGCGCGACGCTCATCCACCGCGGGGTCTGGGGCGCGGGGGTCTTCCGCGCCGTATTCCTCTTCCCGAACCTCCTCGGGGGCATCGCCGCGACGCTGCTCTGGCTCGGCGCCTTCGAGCCGCACGGCGGACTGGTCAACGCCGGGCTGGCGGGGCTGGGCCGGATCCTGCACGTGGGCTGGCTGGGCGATTTCGACGGCTTTCCCTGGCTGGCGCCGTCCCATCTCTATGTGGCGCTGATCCCGATCTACATCTGGATGGCGTGCGGCTTCAACCTGATCCTCTACCTCGCCGCGATGGAGGGCATCGACCCGCAGCTGTACGAGGCGGCCGAGCTCGATGGCGCCCCCGCCTGGCGGCAGTTCTTCATGATCACGCTGCCCCTGATTCGCGAGGCGATCGTGATCTCGGCGGTCTTCCTCGTCATCGCGGGCCTGAACGCCTTCGAGATGATCTGGCTCCTCACCTCCCAGTCCCCGACCACGGAGTCGCACACGCTGGGCACGCTGCTTGTCACCACCATGTTCAAGAACTTCGAGATTGGCCGGGCCGCCGCGCTCGCCGTCGTCCTCTTCCTCCTGGTCTTCGCCGGCACCGCGGCCGTCTGGCGGACCCTGCGGCGGGAGGCCGTCGAGCTCTGACCATGGCGGCCCGCCCGAAATTCCGCCTTTCGCGGGGCCTCACCTTCGCCGCCCTGCTCGGCTACGCGGCCTGGGTCGTGTTTCCCATGGTCTGGCTGGCCTACTCGTCACTCAAGACCGACGCCGAGGTCTTCCGGCACCCCTTCGTGCCGCCGGCGCTCGACCAGCTGCACCCCGAGAACTACGCGCGGGCCTGGCAGGACGCGCGTTTCGGCGACTATTTCCTGAACTCGGTGATCGTGACCGGCGTCTCGGTCGCGCTGATCGTGGCCCTGGGCGCGATGGCGGCGTACGCCCTGGTCCGCTTCCATCATCCTGCCGGCCGCGTCGCCTTCTGGGTCTTCCTCGCCGGGCTGATGGTCCCCTCCCAGCTCGCGGTGGTGCCGCTGTTCTTCGAGCTGCGCTCGCTCGGGCTCCTCAACTCGCGCACCGGGCTGATCCTCGCCTACACGGCCAACGGGCTCCCGTTCGCCATCTTCATCCTGGCGGGGTTTTTCCGCTCGCTCCCGCGGGCGCTCTACGAGGCCGCGGTGATCGACGGCTGCGACGAGTTCTCGGCCTTCCGTCGCGTGCTGCTGCCGCTGGCCCGGCCCGGGCTGGTGACCGTCGCGATCTTCCAGTTCATCGGCATCTGGAAGGAATATTTCTACGCGTTCATGCTGGCGAGCGGCGACGCCGGCGCGGGCGGCGCGCGGACGCTGCCGCTCGGGCTGGCCAACCTCTCGATCGAGGCCGAGTACCACAGCGCCTACGGCATGCTCTTCGCCGGGCTGGTGCTCGTGACGCTGCCGATCCTCGCGGTCTATCTCCTGCTCCAGCGCCAGATCGTGAAGGGCATCGCGGCCGGGGCGCTGAAGGGCTGACGCCTGGTAAGTAATAACACCGACCCGCGATTCGTAGTCTCGCCCTTTGCGGCGGGGCCCGGGCGCCGCCCATCCTCGGGCCATGCGAATCCTTCTCTTTGGGCTTGGCCGGGTCGGAGTCCGGCCGCTCGAACGGGCCCTGGCCCGCCTCGGGCACGAGACGCTCGCGGAAGAAGACGGCGGCGCAGCCTTCGCCCGCCTCGAGGCCGCGGAGCTGCGCGTGGTGATTGCTGACGGCCGGCTGCCGAAGTTCGACTGGATGGACCTCTGCCGGCGGCTGCGGGAGAACCCGCCGACGGCCGGAATTCATTTCATCCTGGTCGAGAGCCCGACCGTCGACGGGACCCACGAGGCGTGGGCCGCCGAGGCCGGGGTCGACGATTTCATGTATCGGCCGGGTGACGAGCGGGAACTTCGGCGCCTGCTGCGGGTGGCTTCCCACCGGCTGAGCGCGCGGGCGCAGCGGGGCCAGCGCCGGCTCGTCGTGTCGCGGGTGGAGGAGATTGGGACGATCAGCCTCGATTGAGGCGTCAGCCCCCGATGTAGCTCATCTCCACCTTCGCGCGGGTTTCACCCGCGGCGAGGGTCTCGGCGCGCTCGTCGCTGTAGCGGTCGACCCGGCCTCGCCAGATGCGCGCGACGAAGGCCTGCAATTCCTCCGGGCCGGCCCCGGCCCGGAGGCAGCCGAGGACATCCCAGCCCAGGGAGGCAAAGAGGCAGGTGAAGAGCCGGCCATCGGCCGAGAGCCGGGCGCGGTGGCAGTCGCGGCAGAAGGGCTCGGTGACCGAGCTGATGAGCCCGATCTCGCCCCGCCCGTCGCGGTAACGATAGCGCGCCGCCACTTCGCCGCGGTAGGCCGGTCCGATCGGCTCCAGGGGCCAGGCCGCCCCGATCCGGTCGACGATCTCCCGCGCCGGCACCACCGACCCGGCCGACCAGTGGTTGGTGTTGCCCACGTCCATGAACTCGATGAATCGCAGCGGGTGTCCCCGCTCCCGGAAATACTCCGCGAGGGCCAGGAGTTCCCCGTCGTTGACCCCGCGCTGCACCACGCAGTTGATCTTCACCGGCAGGCCCAGGGCGGCCGCCGCGTCGATGCCGCGCAGGACGCGGGCGGTGCTGAACCCCTGGCCGTTGAGACGGCCGGCCGTGGCCTCGTCGAGGGAATCGACCGAGACGTTGACCCGGTCCAGCCCGGCGGCCCGCAGCTCCGGCGCGGCCCTCTCGAGGAGCCAGCCGTTGGTGGTCAGCCCCACGTCCGGCACGCCGAGGTCGCGCTTCAGGACGCGGACCAGGTCGGGCACGTCCGGACGAAGCAGCGGCTCGCCCCCGGTCAGGCGGATCTTCTCGACGCCGAGCGCGGTGAAGGCCCGGGCGATCCGGGCCAGCTCGGCCAGCGTCATGAGCTGCGGGTCGCGGAGAAACGGATAGCCGGGCCCGAATACCTCCCGGGGCATGCAATAGGGGCACCGGAAGTTGCAGCGATCGGTCACCGAGATGCGCAGGTCGCGCAGCGGCCGGTGGAACGTGTCGTGGACGGACATGAGGAAGGGTGAAGGTATGCCGGAAGGCCGATTTCTAAAGCGAAAACCTCAGGCTTGGTGTCACGTAATACGTGACACCAAGCCCCACTCTGAAATCATGGATTCCGCCTTTCGATCTCCACTTTCAGGTTTCTCCCATGCTCACTCCCGCCGAAGCCGAACAGCTGATCCTCGCGGCCCTGCCGCGGGCGGCGCAGGAGGATTGTCCGATCGCCGAGGCCCACGGACGCGTGCTCCGCGCCGCCGTGCGCGCGGATCGAGACCTGCCGCCCTTCGACCGGGCCACCCTGGACGGCTTTGCGCTGCGTTCCGCCTCCGTCTCGGCGGGGGGCCGGCAATTCCGGATCCAGGGCGTGCAGGCGGCGGGACAGCCGCCGGGCCGGCTCGGCCCGGCGGCCGATGCCTGCATCGAGATCATGACGGGTGCCCCGCTGCCGGCGGGGGCGGATGCCGTCGTGCCCTACGAGGAAACTTTGCGGGAGGGCCCGCGGATGACCGTGGCGCCGGCCCTGGCCGTCGCGCCCGGGCACGCGGTGCACCGGCGGGCCAGCGACCACCGCGCCGGCGAGACCCTTGTTTCGCCCGGGACCCGGCTGACCGGCCGGGAGATCGCCGTTGCGGCGGCCTGCGGATGCGCGGTGCTCTCCGTCAGCTGCCGGCCGGGGATAGCGATCGTCGCCACGGGCGACGAACTCGTGGAGGTGGCGGCGGCCGTCGCCCCCCACCAGATCCGGCGGAGCAATGACTATGCGCTGCGCGCCGCCCTGGTCCAATCGGGCTATTCCCGGGTGGAGCGCTTCCATCTCCGCGACGATGCCGCGGAGATGGGACCCCTCCTCCATCGGGTCCTGGCGGAATACGAGGTGGTGCTGCTCACCGGCGGGGTGTCGCGGGGAAAGTTCGACCTCATCCCGGCCGAGCTTGAGCGCCAGGGCGTGCGCCGGGTCTTCCACGGGGTGAACCAGCGGCCCGGCAAGCCGTTCTGGTTCGGCATGGGTGGCCGGGAGCAACCCGTGTTCGCGCTGCCGGGCAATCCCGTCTCCGCCTACACCTGCCTGCATCGCTACGTCCTGCCGGCGCTCGCAACCGCGGCCGGGCTGGTGCTGCCCCCGCCCCGGCGAATCGCGCTCGCCGCCGCCTTCACCTTCCGGCCCCGGATGACCCGATTTCTCCCGGTGGCGCTGGGCGACGGACCGGATGGGAGGCGGCAGGCCGCGCCGGTGCCCGGCAACACCTCCGGTGACTTTTCCGGCCTGGTCGGGACCGACGGCTTTGTCGAGCTGGACCCGGAGCCGGAGGAGTTTCCTGCCGGCTGGGTGGCGCCCTATTGGCCCTGGGCCTGAGCCTCAGGAGGCGGGCGTCCCGTCCCGCGGCTCGAGGCGTTCCTTCCACCGGGCCCAGCGCAGCGCCAGGGTGGGGAGCACGAGCAGGTTCAGCGTGGTCGAGGTGACGAGACCGCCGACGATGACGATGGCCATCGGACCTTCGATTTCCCGGCCCGCTTCGCCGGTGCCGATCGCGAGCGGCAAAAGCCCCATCATCGTGACCGACGCCGTCATCAGGATGGGCACGAGCCGCTCCGAGGCGCCGCGGATCGTGGTCGCAAGATTCCACTCCTGCCCTTCCTGGTGCACCAGGTGATGGTAGTGCGAGACGAGCATGATGGAATTGCGGGTGGTGATGCCGAAGAGCGTCACGAAGCCGACGAGGGCGCCCATCGATAGCGTGGTGGAGCCGAATACCCCGGCGAGGTAGATGGCGACCACCCCGCCGGCCAGGGCCAGGGGGATGTTGACGAGGACCAGCGCCAGGTTGCGCCAGTGCCCCAGCACGACGGAGAGGAGAATAAGGATGCCGGTGAGGGCGAGGGCGGAATGGAGCAGCAGCTCGTGGGTGGCGGCGGTCTCCTGCTCGGCCGCTCCCGCGAACTCGACGTACATTCCCGTCGGCATCGCGACCTTTTGCGCGATGGCGGCGCGGGCTTCGGTCACGAAGGACTGGACGTCGCGGCCGGTCGGCGCGCAGGTGATCGTCTGCCGGCGCCGCGCGCCTTCGTGCAGGATGGAGGACCGGCCGCTCGCGAGATAGATGTCGGCGATTTCGCGCAGGCGCACCCGGTTGCCGGTCAGGCTGGTCAGGAAGAGGTCGCCGACGGCCTCGGGATCGCGGCGGCTGGCTCCGTCGAGGATGACGGCGATGTCCGAAACTTGGCTGCCCTTGTAGGCCTGCCCCACCACCTCGCCCTCATAGGCGGTCTCGACCGCGTCCAGCACCTCCAGCGGACGGAAGCCCAGCGCGGTCAGCCGGTCGGAGCGAAGCCGGATGCCGATCCGCGGCGCGCCCGGCGGAGCCTTGAGCTGCACGGACGCCGCCCCGGGCACCGCGTTCAGGACGTCCTGGATCTCCCTGGCCTTGGTATCGAGCAGATCGAGATCGTCACCGAAGACGCTGACCACGACCGGGGAGACTTCGCCTCCGATCGTCTCGCCAATGCGGTCGCCGAGGAAGGTGGTGACCTCGAACTGGATGCCCGAGATGCCGGAAAGGACCCGGTTGATGTCGGCCTCGACCTCGGCCTGGACCTTGCCCGGCAGGTGGGGCTTGAGCTCGACGTGCAGTTCGCTCCAATTCGGCGGCTGCGTGTCCTCGCCGCGCTCGGCCCGGCCGATCTGCTGCTCGACCGTGTCGATGCTGGGATTCTTCAGCAGCTCGGCGGAGGCGATCCGGCCGAGCCGCATGGTTTCCGCCAGGGAGGCGCCGGGCGCGGTCTGGAATCCAGTGACGAAATGGCCCTCGCGAAACTCGGGCAGGAAGTCGCCTCCGAGCAGGGGCACGAGGGCGAAAGCGCCGGCGCAGAGCAGCGCCACCGCAGCCACGACGCCCACGGTGTGCCGCGCGACCCAGCCGAGCAGCCGCTCGTAACGGGCGCGCAGGGCGACCTGCAGGCGCGGCGGGCGGGCCTCCGCTGCGCTGCGGGCGAAGAGCAGCAGGGCGAGGGCTGGCGTGACGGTCAGGGCCATGGCCAGGGAGGCCATGATCGCGAGGATGTAGGCCTCGGCCAGGGGGGCAAAAAAGGCGCCCTGCAGCCCGCTCAGGGTCAGGACCGGAAGAAAGACGAGGGCGACGCTGAAGGTGGCAAAGACCACGGCGCTGCGGACTTCCAGGGAGGCGTCGAGCACGACGGCGGGGATGGCGCGCGGGCGCGCCAGGGTGCGGTTTTCCCGCAGCCGGCGCAGGATATTCTCGACGTCGATGATGGCGTCGTCGACCACCTCGCCGATGGCGATGGCGAGGCCGCCGAGCGTGATCGTGTTCAGGGTCACGCCCAGGCGATCGAGCACCACGATCGCGGCAAAGAGCGAAAGAGGAATGGCGGTGAGCGAGACCAGCGCGGACCGGATGTTCCCGAGGAAAAGGAAGAGGACGGCCGCAACCAGGACCGCGCCGAGCAGGAGCGAGTGGCGGATGTTGTCGAGCGAGGCCTCGATGAACGTGGCCGGCCGCTGCAGCGCCGGATAGAGGGTGATCCCCTCGCGGACGAAGACCGGTTTCAGGTCGTCCATCGCGGCCTCGAGGCCGTGAGTGGCCTCCATGGTATTGGCCCCGTAGGAACTCAGCATGGTCATGAGCACGCCCGGACGCCCCTGGACCAGCGCGTCGCCGAATTTGGGCTCCGCGCCCGGGGCGACGGTGGCGATGTCGCGGAGCCGCACGGGCGGGCCGCCCGCGCCCGCGGCCACCACGAGATTGCCGAGGGCCGCCGCGGTGACTTCCGGGGCCTCCGTCTGGAGCATCACCCGCTCGTTCCTGGTCTCGATAAAACCGGCTCCGCGGACGCCGCTCGCCGCCCGCGCGGCGGTCAGGACATCCTCCAGCGTGAGGCCGCGGGCCGCGAGCTGGTCGGGATGGACCTGGATCTGCCATTGCAGGACTTCGCCCCCGAACACGTTGCATTGCGCGACGCCCGTCACCGCCAGCAGCCGGGGCTTGAGCGTCCAGTCGGCGAAGGTGCGCAGCTCCATCGGGGAAAGCCGGTCGCTGACCAGGCCGATCTTGAGCAGGTCCATGGTCGCCGAGGTGAGGGCCGACATCGTCGGCGACTTGACTCCCGTCGGCAGGGCGCCGGCGATCTCGCCGAGCTTTTCCGCCAGCAGCTGGCGGGCGGGGAGGATCCTGGTCCCGTCCTGGAATACGACGGTGATGATGGACAGGCCCTGGATCGACTCGGACCGCATGGACTCCAGGTTTCCCAGGCCGTTGATGGCGTTCTCGATCGGACGCGTGACCAGGGTCTCCACCTGCTCGGCCGTGAGGCCCTGGGCCTCGGCCTGCACGGTGACCTCGGGCGGGACGAAGTCGGGGAAGACGTCGAGCTTGGCGTGTTCCGCGACGTAAAAGCCGTACGCCAGCAGCACGGCCGCCAGGGCCACGACAATTCCGCGGAACCGCAGCGAAAAATGGACGATCGCGTTGAGCATGACTCAGTCGCCGCCCCCGCTGGCCCCGGCGGTCGAGCCCAGTATCTCGGTGGCGAGCAATTGCTGGGCGCCCGTCACCACGATCCGATCCTGCGCTCCGACGCCGGAGGCGAGGGCGACGCCCTCGGGGAGCGTGCGTGCGACTTCCACCAGCCGCTTTTCATATCCGCCCTTTTCCTTCTGCACATAGACGAAGGTGCCTCCCGCATAGCGCACCAGGGCGTCGCGGGAAACCAGCAGGACCGCCTGGGGTTGGCCCGGCGCAGCCATGGCCGCCTGCAGGGCGGTGCCAATCGCCAGCGGCTGGCCCCGCCAGAGGGCGAGATAGCTGGATCCCTGAATCTGGGCTTCGGAGACCGGCGCGGCGCCAAGGACGGCGACCTCGCGCCAGGCGGGCCGGCCCAGGAGGGGGCTGACCCGCGCGGTCGACGGCGGGGAGGCCAGCGCGTCCTCGGGTGCGAGATCGACGCGGATGAGCGCGGCGCTGCCCTCCGTCAGTTCCCGCGCCAGGGCCGCGAAGCCGGCGTGGCCCGCGGCCTCCCGGCCCCAGCCGGCGATGAGCCGGGCGTGAGCGGTCATCAGCTGGGCGCCATCCCGCCGGGCGGCGGCCTGCGCGGCTTCCACCACCTGCAGCGAGGCATTGTCGCCGTGGTCGTGAAGTCCCGTGACCCTGGCCAGCTCGCTCGACGAGGCCTCGGCGGCGGCCTGGGCGGCCGCGGCATCCGCGGCCAGGGCGACGAGCGGCGCGGGATCGAGCACCCGGCCGTAGCCGCTGACTTCAGGGGGGAGGGCAATGGACTTTGGGGATGCCACGGCGATGTCGTTGCCGGCCGCGGGCTTTTCCGCCTTCTCGTCTTTCTCCGCCGCGGGTGCCGCGGCTTCGGGGGATGAAGCGCCGCCGTGCCGGAGGGCCAGCCAGGCGATCAGGCCGCCGGCGGCGAGCCCGAGCAGGAAAAGAGGAATCGATTTTTTCATGGCGAAGGGGGGACGGGGGCGCCGTCGGGAGAGGGAGCCAGCGAGGAAAGACGGGCCAGGGGCACCTGCAGCGCATCCTCGAGCTGCCCGGCGGCCAGGGCGGCCTGCGCCTGGGCGTCGACGAGGGCGGACTCGCCGGCGGCGAGATCGAGACGGGAGGTGTCGGACTCCAGCCGGTCGGCGCCACCCGCCGCCAGGCGGGCCTGCACGCGCGCGTCCTCACTGGAGATCTCGGCCTGGAGTCGGCGGAGGTTTTCCGCCTGGGCGTCGGCCGCCGCGAGCGCGGCGGCGGCGCCGTCGATGTCGGAAATGGCCCGGGCCTGGACGGCGGTGAATTCTGCGGCGGCCTCGGCGCGATTGGCCTCGGCCTGAGCCACGGGACCCTGGTTGTGATTGAAGAGGGGCACCTCGAAGGTGAGACCGAGGGTCCACTTGTCCAGGCCCTGGTCGTATTGGTAGCCGGGGCCGAGGTGAACGTCGGGATACTGCCGGGCCACCTCGAGGGCCAGGGCGCGCTGGCTGGCCTCATAGCGGGCGAGGGCCGCCAGCACGTCGGCCCGGCTCTGCAGGGATTGCCGGCGCGCGAGGGCCAGATCGCCCGGGGACAGCGGGGCCCGTTCCGGGATGCCAAGCGTGGCGCCTGCCAGCGCGGCAGCGGGAACGCCCAGCGCCGCGGCCACCCGCTGTCGCGCCTGAACGGTTTGCTGGGCGGCATCCGCCTGGGCCCCCTCGGCCCGGGCGAGGGCCAGCCGGGCCGCCGAGGATTCTCCGGCATCGGCGGCGCCCTGGGCGCGGCGCTGCTCCAGGAGGGAAAGGATATGCCGCTGGAGGTCGGTCTGGCTGCCGAACGCCGCCGCGCGGCGGCTTGCAGCCTCGAGGTCGATCAGGGCGTGGCGCAGGTCGCTGCGCACCTGCCACGCGGCCGCAAACACCGCCTGCCGGGCGGCCTCGGCCGTGAACTCCGCCAGGTCGACCTGGCGGTCGCGCTTGCCGGCAGTCGTGATCGGGATGTCGAAGCTGATCGCCGGCAACCACGGGGAAGTGCCCGTGGGCGGATTCGTATTGTAGCCGGGCACCAGGCTGACCGTGGGATTGGGCCGGGCGCCGGCGACCGCCACCCCGGCCCGCGCGGCGTCCCATTGGGCGCGGGCGACGCCCAGCGCGGGGTTGTAGCGGAAGGCGACCCAGGAAAGCGTCTCGAAGTCCCAGGTGGCCGGTGGCCAGGCGGGAAGGTCGTGGCCGATATTTTCCGCCAGGAACTGTCGCAGCTCGGGGCTGGCCAGGGACCGGGCGTCGAGCACGGCGGCCGAGTCCGCCGGCGCGATTGGCTTGGATTCGTAGTGCGCGTAGTGGGAGCAGCCGGCCAGGCCCAGGGTCGAAGCCAGCCAGAGCCGGCCCAGGTGCAGGGGGGTCCGCATGCGTTCGGATTCTGCGGGGCGGCGGTCCGGTGTCACGTCGGGATCGTAATCCCGCGATGATTACGATGACATTACCCCGTGGCCCAAAAGCCCTTCATCATCGTCCCATAATCCCCTTTGCCGTAACGTTCCCAGGCTGTAACCCTCACTGCCCGAACCCATTCATCAATGAAAGCCGCCGTCTGTGATCTCGGCCTCGCCTGGGTCTGAGCCTCCGATCCGCCATGCGTGTCCTGGTCGTCGAGGATTCATCGCGCCTCCAGCGGACGCTGGGCGCAGCCCTGCGCAAGTCGGGCTACGTGGTGGACGTCGCCGGCGACGGAACCGAGGGACTTTGGCTGGCCGAATCGCATCCCTACGACGTCATCGTCCTCGATGTCATGCTCCCGGGGCGCGACGGCCTGTCGGTCCTGGCGGAGCTGCGGCGGCAGCGGAAACAGGTCCATGTTCTCCTGCTCACCGCCCGCGACACGATTGCCGACCGGGTTCAGGGGCTCCAGGCGGGAGCGGACGACTACCTGGTGAAGCCGTTCGCCCTCGATGAATTGCTGGCGCGCGTGCAGGCCCTCTGCCGCCGGGCCTACGGCACGAAGCAGCCGCGGCTGAAAATTGCCGACCTGGAGGTCGATCCGCAGGCGCGGCGGGTCCAGCGCGGTGGGCGCGCGGTCGAGCTCACCGCCCGCGAATACCTCCTCCTGGAATACCTGGCGCGGCGGCAGGGCGAGGTCGTCTCCCGCTCGGAGATCGAGGAGCACATTTATGACGGCCAGGTCGACCCCATGAGCAACGTCGTGGATTCGGCGGTTTGCGGCCTGCGCAAGAAGCTGGGTCCCTCCCCTCTCATCCACACGAGGCGGGGTCTCGGCTACGTCCTGGAAGAGGCGCCCGCGCTGGCCCCTTCATGAAATCGATCCGCCGCCGGCTGACGCGCGAGCTGCTGCTGGTGGCCCTGGTCCTCCTCGGCGGGGGCTGGGTGGCGTTCTTTCTTGCCGCGCGGACCGAGCTGATCGAGCAATTCGACGCCACGCTCCGCGCCCGCGCCCTGACCCTCACGACGCTAGCGGTGCGGGAGGGCGGCCACCTGCGCCTGGAGGCGGCGGACCGCCTGGGACGGGACTTCAGCCTGGCGCGGCCCCGCGATTTCTTCGAGATCTGGGACGCTGGCGGGGCGCCCGTGCTGCGCTCGGATTCGCTGGAAGGCGCCGATCTTCATCCGCCGGCGTCTTCGTCGAACCGGGGGGTGATCTGGGACCTTGAGCTGCCGAGGGGGCGCGGCGGTCGGGCGCTGGCGGTTTATTTTCAGCCCCGGATCGAGGGGGAGCGCACGGGCCCGGCGGGGGACGGCGGGCGGGCGTTGCTGGCCGTGGCCGGCACGCGGGAGGGCCTGGACGAGGCGTTGACCGAGCTCCAGGCCATCGCCGCGGCCGGCGGGATCCTGCTGCTGGCCGCGATCCTGTGGGGCGTGCCGCGCGTGCTCCGCCGCGGGCTGCGGCCGCTGGACGACCTGGCACGGCAGGTCTCGGGCATCGGTGCCGACTCGCTGGCCCTGCGGGTGGATGTCGCCGGGCTGCCCGCGGAACTCCGGCCGATCGCCGGCCGCCTGAACGAATTGCTGGCCCGGCTGGAAGCCTCGTTCGAGCGGGAACGCCGCTTCAGCGCCGACCTGGCCCATGAGCTGAGGACGCCCATCGCCGAGCTGCGCAGCCTGGCGGAATGCGCGCTGAAGTGGCCGGACGCCCGCGAGCCCTCCACGGACCGCGACGTGCTCGCCAGTGCGCGCCACATGGAGATGCTGGTGACGCAGCTTCTCGCGCTGGCGCGCGGGGAGCAGGGGCAGGTGCAGGCGCGGCTGGTGAAATCCAGGCTGGACGAGGCCGTGCGGGAAGCCTGGGCACCGTTCGCGGCCCGCGCCTCCGCCCGCTCGCTGCAGCTCGGCCTCGAGTTGCCGCCGGTCTCGGCCGCCGTCGATCCCTTCATCCTGCGGTCGATCCTCAACAACCTGTTCGACAACGCGGTGGACTACACGCCGGCGGGCGGCGATATCCGGGTCTCCGTGGAGGCGGCGGCCGGGAATGGCGCGCGCCTGCGGCTGGCGAATACCGTGGACGCCTTTGAAGTGGCCGACCTGCCCCTGCTTTTTGACCGTTTCTGGAGGAAGGAGGCGGCGCGCAGCGGGCAGCAACACCTCGGCCTGGGCTTGCCGCTGGCCCGGACTTACGCTCTGGCCATGGGCTGGTCCCTGTCGGCCGCCCTCGAACCGGCGCCGTCCCGGCTGGTCTTCACCCTCGAGAATTCCCGTTGAACGCCGGCGCTTTTGGGGCGAGATTGGGCCGATGTTCTCCCATCTCGACGCCCAGGGCCGCCCCCAGATGGTCGACGTGGGCGGGAAGCCGGTGACCCGGCGCGCCGCGCACGCGGTGGCGGTCGTCGAGCTTCCGGCGGCGCTGGCGGCGCTGCTCCGCGACGGGGAGATTGCGACGAAGAAGGGGCCGATCTTCCAGACGGCGATCCTGGCGGGCACCATGGGGGCCAAGCGGACGAGCGACCTGGTTCCCCTCTGCCATCCCCTGGCGCTCGATGATTGCCGGATCGAGATCGAGACCCGCGCGGCGGCCGGCGACGCGGCGGAGGCGGTGATCCACTGCCGGGTGCAGACCCATGCGCGGACGGGCGTGGAGATGGAGGCGCTGACCGGCGCGACGATCGCGGCCCTCGCCCTCTATGACATGGGCAAGTCGGTGGTGCCCGGGATCGTGATCAAGGACGTGCGGCTGCTCGAGAAGACCGGCGGCAAGACCGATTACCGCGCGCCATGAGCAAGCGGGTCCGCGTGCAGTATTTCGCCCTCCTGCGCGAGCAGCGCGGACTGGCGCAGGAAAGCCTGGTCACGGAGGCGGCCACTGCGGGGGACCTCTATGAGGAACTGCGCGCCCGGCATGGTTTCACCCTTCCCTCGGAGCAGCTGCGGGCGGCGGTGAACGATGAATTCGCGCCCTGGACGGCGCCGCTGAGCGAGGGAGACGTCCTCGTCTTCCTGCCTCCGGTTGCCGGAGGCTAGCCAGCGGCGAAAGAAAGGAAAGGAAGGCCCATGTTCAGGATCTCGCCCGAGCACATCGATCCCGCAGCGCTGGCCCGCGAACTCCGCGACCCGGCGGCCGGCGCATGCGCAACCTTCGAGGGGTGGGTGCGCAACCGCAATGACGGCCGCGCCGTGTCCACCCTTGAGTACGAGACCCACGCAGCCCTGGCTGAAAAGGAGGGAGGGCGCATCCTGGAGGAGGCGCGGGCGAAATTCTCCATTTTAAAGGCGGTGTGCGCCCATCGTTCGGGTGCGCTGGCCATTGGCGACCTGGCGGTGTGGGTGGGAGTCGCGGCGGAGCATCGCGACACAGCCTTCGAGGCCTGCCGTTACATAATCGATCAGACCAAGTTGCGCGTTCCCATCTGGAAGCGGGAGCATTATGCCGACGGGACCGTCGATTGGGTGAATCCCGCCGAACGAAAGGCCCGGTAGCCGAAAAACAGCTTTGTCTTAACCCCCAAACCGGATAATTTCACCCTTCCTATGGCAAAATCTCTTTCCGACATCGGCCTCATCGGCCTCGCCGTCATGGGCCAGAACCTGGCCCTCAATATCGCCGATCACGGCTTCAAGATCTCGGTCTTCAACCGCACGACCGAAAAGACGGACAAGTTTGTCGCCGACAATCCCCATACCCCTGGCGGCGTGGTGGGCACCAAGACGATGGAGGAGTTCGTCCAATCCCTCTCCAAGCCCCGCAAGATGATCATCCTCGTGCAGGCGGGGAAAGCCACCGACGCGGTCATCGACGGCCTGGTGCCGCTGCTCGAGCAGGGCGACATCGTGGTCGACGGCGGCAACGCTCTCTGGACCGACACGATCCGCCGTGAAAAGGCGCTGGCCGGGAAGGGCCTGCGGTTTGTCGGCAGCGGCGTCTCCGGCGGTGAGGAAGGCGCGCGCTTCGGCCCCTCCATGATGCCCGGCGGCGCCTTTGAGGCCTGGCTGGAGCTGAAACCCGTCTGGGAAGCCGTGTCGGCCAAGGTCGACGCCAAGACGGGAAAGCCCCTCACGGGCGCGACCCCCGGCCACCCGATCGTGGGAGGAGTGCCCTGCACGACCTACATCGGTGAGAATGGTGCGGGCCACTACGTGAAGATGGTCCACAACGGCATCGAGTACGGCGACATGCAGATGATCTGCGAAGCCTATGCCCTGCTGAAGGGCCTGCTCGGCCTCAAGCCCGCGGAGATGAGCGATATCTTTTCGGAGTGGAACCGCGGCAGCCTCGACAGCTTCCTGATCGAGATTACCGCGGACATCCTCAAGCAGAAGGACCCGGTTACGAAGAAGCCCTTCGTGGACATCGTCCTCGACACCGCGGGCCAAAAGGGCACGGGCAAGTGGACCTCGACCAACGCGCTCGACATGGGCGTGCCGGCCCCGACCGTGGCCGAGGCGGTCTTCGCCCGCTGCATTTCAGCGGTCAAGGAAGAGCGGGTCGCCGCCTCCAAGATCCTGAAGGGGCCGTCGAAAAAATACCGCGGCTCGAAGAAGGCGCTGCTCGAGGCGATCGCCGACGCCCTCTACTGCTCCAAGATCTGCTCCTACGCCCAGGGCTTCCAGCTCATGCGCGAGGCGCAGAAGGAGTACAAGTGGAAGCTGAACTTCGGCGAGATCGCCCAGATCTGGCGCGGCGGCTGCATCATCCGGGCGGCCT
>CAZKAH010000045.1:0-23361 GCA_964550715.1 uncultured Opitutaceae bacterium | reverse complement strand
CCGCCCACGGTCGCGCGCCGGGCGTGCAGGCGCCGGATGTCGTAGGACCGGAGCGGCGGCGCGTCGCCGGCCAGGGCTTCGCCGAGCACCCGGCCATCCATGTGCGCCGCCTCCTCCTGCAGGCCCAGGATCCAGAGGATCGTCGGGGCGAGGTCGGTGTTGGCGGAGGGCAGCGTATCGACGACTCCGGGCCGGAAGTCGGGGCCCGCGGCCACCAGGGTGTTGTGCATGTCGTAGGGGCTCAGGCTGGCGTGGTTGCCCACCTTGGTTGAGGACGGGGCAAGGTCGGTGGCCTGCAGGCCGGGCAGGCCGGCCGCATTCCTGCCGCGGGACCAGCGGAGCGAAACCACGAGGTCGGGCGCCTCCGGCGAATCGATGTGCGCCTCGGCGAGGGGAAAGGTGCCTTCCAGCCCCTCGCGGGAAAAGACCACGCCCGTCCAATCCTGGATCTGCAGGAAGGCGGCCGCGCGCCGGATCACCTCGGGATCATGGCCGCCGACGTAAAGGAGGGAGCTGCCGCCGTTGCTGGCCACCATGATCTCCCCGGGGCGCAGGCCGCCCAGCGCCTCCCGGGTCGCCCGGAAGCCCGCGAGCGAGAGCTCCACCGCGATGTCGATCTTGGTGCTGATGGTCGAGAACCCGTGATCCGAGACCACGACCACGTCCGTGCTGCCGCGCAGGCCGCGCCGGTCCAGTTCCGAGAGCACGAGGCCCAGGTCGTCGTCGCTGCCGCGGATCGCCGCCATGGACTGGGCCGAGCCCGGGCCCGTGGCGTGCTGCGAGAAATCCGGCTCCGCCAGCCAGAGGAGGGAAAAGGGCGGCACGCCGCCCTTCCACAGAGTCCCGACCAGCGCCCGGGTCGTCCAGGCGTCGCGCGCCACCTTGTCCTGGTCGTCGGGGATGGGCGGGAAAGCGCCCAAGGCCGCGTCGAGCACGGGTTCGACCGAGGGGGGAAGCGCCGACCCCTCATAGACGACCGGAGATATCCCCGGCTCATTCGGTCGGCGGCTGCGGTCGTGGAGCAGCGCCACCGGCTTGGAGCCGGCGATGGCGGTGGCCCAGCCGTGGTCATGGAGGATCTCGGCGACCGTGGGAGCGCCGAGGTAATGGCCGCCACTGACCTCGTCGCCCCGCCGAATGGTGGCCGGCACCTCGATGCCGATGGGCGCCTGGCCGTCGATCCGCGGCCGGAAATCGACGTTCGCGATCACGAAGCTGCGCGCGGGATAGGCCCCGGTGGCCATGGCGGTGCCGTTGACCTCCGTGGAACTCAGGAAGACGGGATGATGATGGGCGAAAAAAACGCCATCGCCGGCGAGCTGCCAGAGATGCGGCGTGGTCTCGGCCGAGACGAGATCGGGGCGCATCCCGTCAAAGACCACGACGACAACATGCCGCGAGGGAATGGCGGGAGCCGGGGCGGCCGGGACCTTGATCGCCAGTGCGACCACCGCGATCATCCAGCCCCGGCGCATGGAAATTCCCCCGGGATCAGCGGCCGGCCGCGACCTCGGCCTTCACCGCGGCCAGGTCCTGCTGGAACGCCGGATCGCGGAGGAGGGCCTGCGCGATCGCCTGGCCGAGGACGCGGCCGGCGAAGATATCCTCGGGCGTGTGGACCCCCACCTCGACCCGGGTCCAGCCGACGAGGCGGCCCTTCTCCAGGATGGCGTCGCGCTGCTCCGGGAAGATCTCGGCCAGGATCAGCGCGAAGGCCGTGCCGCGGGTCGAATGGCCGCTCGGATAGGCGAAGCTGTCCTCCGGATCGCCCGGCTCGGAAAACCGGGCCGGATCCTGCACGTAGGGACGGAGGCGCTTCCAGTGGTTCTTGCCCGCGTCGGACACCTTCTTCGCCTCGAGGTCAAGGTCCTTGAACATGGCGTCGAGCTTGGGGAACTTGCCGGGCTGGAGGAACGGCCCGATCGCGGCGGCGTAGGCGTAGGGGGTCACCTTGTGCTCGGCCTTGGCGCGGGCCACGTCGGCCGGCGTCCGGGCGCTGTACACCTGGAAGGCGCTGTCCCGATCGGCCACATCCTCCGGTGAATGCAGGGACGTGGGCGGAGGCAGCAGGATGAGCGCATCGACGCCGTGGAGGTAGGGGCCGGCCGCCCGGACCCCGGCGGAGGCCAGGATCAGCAGGACGGCCGTCCCGAGGGAGCGGACCAGGGTGGAACGGATCATGGGGGCAGGCTCGCGCGGAATCCGGGGCGGCGCACGCTCAGAATTCGCCGGAGATCGTCAGGAAGTAGCTGGTCGTGGGCAGCACGTTGTAGGCGTTGGCCGCGGGCGTGGCCCCGATCGAACTCAGGACCTGCACCTTGCGATCGAGCGCATTGTCGAGCTGCAGCTTGAATTTGATCGAATGGAGAAAGCTGCCCTTGGGCATCTTCAGGGCGTAGCCGCCGGCAAGGTCCATCATGGCGAAGCCGCCCTGCTCGGCCACCGAGACCGGGACGATGGCGCCGCCGGGCTGGCCGGACGCCGTCTGGGCATAGAGGCCGAGGTCGGGATTCACCAGGCTGCTCGAATACACCACACCCGGGCCGACATACTTGTCGGCCACCGAGGCGAACCAGCCCGAGTGGTTGTAGACCAGGCCGACCGAGGCGGTGGAGTTGGGCACGTAGCCGCCGCCAAACGTGCCGAGCGAGGCGACGTTGAAGGACTTCGCGCCGGAATTCACCTTGAAGACCGCCCGATTCAGCGAGCCGTTGGCGTAGGCGCTCAGGCCTTCGCCGAGATAGTAGGTTCCCTCCATCTCCAGCCCGCTGACCCAGGCGCCCTTGGACTTGAAGTAGATGTTGGAGGTGGAGTCGTTCGGGTCGGTCACGGACGACACCAGGTTGCTGATGTCGATCAGGTACACGTCGGCGTCGCCGTTGAAGCGGTCGCGCTTGTAGACGGTGCCCAGCTGGTAGTTGATCGTCTGCTCCTCCTTCAGGTTGCCGGGATTGTAGGGGGAAGCGCCGGCCGCCAGGTCCTTCGGGTCGTTCGGCACGTTCTCCTCGTCGGTCACGATCGGATACGCGATGCCCTTGGCAAGCTGCACATAGGCCGACCAGTTTGCCGTGAGGCTGTAGTTGGCGGCGAAATGCGGCTCGATGTTGGTGTAGGTGTTGTTCGAGAAATCCGGGGCCTCGGTTCCCTGGTTGAGGGGGGCCTCGAGATCGATCGTGAAGTTCGAGTCCTTGACTCCGGCCTCGATGGTGAGGTTCGGGACCGGCTTCCAGGTGAGGTCGACATAAGGCTGGAACGTCTTGTTGTAGACGTGCATGTACCACTGGTAGCCCGGTTTGAACGTATTGGCCTTCACTCCCGTGGAAGGATCAAATGCGCCGAAGAAATAGGCGTTCTGCGGATTGGCAGCCAGGTAGGCCGGGCTGTAGTCGAGGGCATAGTCGTACCGGTTGGCGCGCACCTGCTCCGCCCAAATGCCGACCTGCTCCTTGAGTTCCGTGCCCTCGCCATGGACCAGGGCAAAGTAGTTGCCGAAGTTCCGGTAGGCGTTGACCTTGATCTGGCCGCCCGGGTCGTCGTTGCTGGCGTTGGTCGTGCCGGGGAGGGTGTTGGACGAGTTGTTGACGTACGGGTGGACCCCGTCCGTGGTCTGCAGCGCCACCGTGCCGGGGAACTTGGTGGTGCCGCCCACCACCGGGTCGACCGGCTTCTCATGGCTGTCGTTGTTATAGGCGTCGGTGTAGATCTTGTCCTCGAGCGAGAAATCGCTCCCCAAATCCACCTTATAACCGATGTATTCAAAATCCGCCTGCTTCTGCTGGTAGTTGTAGGGGTAGAAATTGTTGTTCGGGTCAAAGGGATTGGCATCCAGCCCGTAATTCCGGCCAAACTGGTTGATCTGCGCCTGGGTGGCGGTGCCGGGATTGTTGAACTTGATGTTATTGTAGTTGCCGACGACCGTCAGCGTGCCGTTCTTCCCGATCGGCTGCAGATACTTCAGGTAGTAGGTGTTGCGCTGCAGGTAGGAAAAGGTCCGGTAGCCATCGGAGCTCATGTACTGGTAGGTGCCGACGATCGCGCCGCCGTTGAGCCTATCGAGGTTGCCCGTGTTGACCTCGATGTTCCCCAGGAACGAATTCCACGTGCCGTCGGAAAGCGTCAGGACCGTCGCCGCGTCCGGCCGCGGATCCTTCGAGAGCAACCCGATGGTGCCGCCGAACGTGTTCTGGCCGATGTCGGCCGCCGTGCCGGGTCCGCGCTCGATGTCCTCGCCGCCCAGGACCTTCGCGGGAAAATAGCTCGTCGTATGGTGCGACTCGCCATTGGCGTCGCCAAAGGGGATGCCGTCATAGGTGACGTTGTATTGGCCGTCCGCAAACCCGCGCATCGAGGTCTGCTTGGCCTCGCTCAAGCCGGGGCCCTGGGTCTCGATGTTGACGATGCTGGGGGCGATATTGGCGATGGTCGCGTAGTCGGCCGTCGGCGCGATCTGGTTGTTGATGGTCTGCGCGCTGATCACCGAACTCGGCTGGGTGGCGTCCAGCTTGCTGTCCACCGGAGCCTGGGTCAGGGCCGAGGTCTGGGCGGTGAAGACCTCGACCTCGTCGAGGCGGACCGTGCCGCCGGCGACGGCCGGCACCACCGGGGCGGGAGGCGCCTCGGCGGCGCGAAGGCCGGGAGTCAAAGCCGCGATCGAGGTGATCGCGGCGAGCTGAAGGGAGCCAAAATAGCCGGAACGGCGGTGGGTAAGGTTCACCCGCCCATCCTGCCCGCCCTATGTGACGAACCGGCGTCGAATCGGTGAACAACCGGTAAACCCCTGCGGCTAATTTCCGCCCGCGGCCCAAGTCGCCCGGAGGCGGTCCGCCTGCGCCCGCCCGGACCAATTCGCCGGCGCGAGCCGCAGCGCCGCCTCCAGGTCACCGCGGGCGCCGGCGAGGTCGGCCTCGGCGGCGCGGATGATCGCCCGGTTGTAGAGCGCCTCGAAAAACGCCGGACGCAGCGCCACGGCGCGGTCCGCTTCCGCCCGGGCCTCGGGCAGCCGGCCGAGCTTGAACAGCGCCACCGCCCGGTCCGCCCGCGCCTCGGCCTGGTCCGGGGCCAGGCGGAGAGCCGCGTCGAGAAGCTCGAGCGCGCCGCGCGGGTCGCCCCGGTCGTTGAGCGCGGCGCCGGCGTGCGTATAATAGTCCGGGTCGAGCGCCGGCGGCGGATGGCGCGCATGGTCAAGCTCGACCGGCAGCGGGCTGATCGCCTCCGTCCAGCTGGAGACCACGTGCTTCGCCGGAAAGACGAGGTTAAGGGCGCAGGCGCCGTAAAGCAGCGGACGCAGGCGGTCCGCGCGGCGAAGGTGCAGCAAGAGGATGCCCAGAATCAGGGCCGGAATCGCCGTCGACGCCGAGCGGCTGAGATCGTTGGCCGCCAGCAGATTGATCGTGAGAGTCAGCCCCAGCGCGACGCCGAGCAGGGCGCCCGTGCCCCGGCCGCGGCGCCATTCCAGCCCCAGCCAGACGAGGACCGGAGCCCACGCCCAGCGCAAACCCTGCCAGAGGCCGGCGGCGTAAAACGGCGCGTTCGCTCCCGGCGCCATATTTAGCACATAGGCGTCGGTGACTGCATCGCGATGACTCCAGTACGCCCCCAACCGGACGACAACCCACGGCAGCAGCGCCGCCGCTCCCGCTCCCGCTTCCCGCCACCGGCGGGAGCTCGCGCGCGGCCCGGCCAAGGCGGCAAGATCGGCGTCGCGGAGCACCAGCGCCAGCGGCAGCGCGAGGACGAACCGCTCGTCGATCCAGGGTGCGGCCAGGACCGCCATCACCATCGCCCGGCGCGAAGCGAAGACCGCGAGCAGCAGGGCCAGCACGTACCAGGAGTCAAAGTAGCCGAGCCACGCCGTCGAGACGAAGAACCAGGAGCAGGTCGCGGCCAGCGTGGTCGCCGCGAAGGCCTCTCCCTCCCCCAACCCGCGCCGGAGCAACAGGCGCGAGAGAAAGATCAGGACGAGGAGGCAGCCCAGGTGCGGCAGGGCCAGGTAAAGCCAGGGCGGCAGCGCCAGGGCGTGACCGATGACGGGAAACAGCAGGCGCCACTCGATCACCCGGTTGTTGGCGCCCGCGCCGGCGGCAAACGGATGCTGCAGCTGTCGCAGCATGTCCGCCGCGCGGTTCAACGCGGGGTCCGAAGCGGCCGCCGGGATGCCCAGCCCCCGCCAGAGGACGAACGCCGGGGTGAACCTCAGCAGCGACACCATCGCCGCCAGCAGGGCGATGCCGGCCGCACGGACCCAGGGGCGCGAGGCGATGCTGGCGGGATTCAAACGAAAAAAAGTGCTTAGCTTTGGGGCCGGTAAGCCGGATTCTGTTCTCCCGGGGTTAGCCGGGTTCAGCCGTCATTTCTCTCGAGCCGGCCGAAGCCGGCTCGCCACGGCGTAGACCGCGCGCCGAAGCGCGCGACCGAAGCCGGGTGCGACATACCCGAGACTATCGGACGGGCCGCCCAGTCTCCTATTTTGTCTTGCACCAGAAGGGGTTTTTCCTGCCGCCCCCCTCGCGGAGGACGCGGTGGGCTCTTACCCCACCTTTTCACCCTTACCTGGCGGGTTGCCCCGCCGGGCGGTATATTCTCTGTGACACTGTCCGTCACCGCGGCTTGAACCGCGGCGCCTGCGCTTGCCTGGTGGCTCGCGCAGCATCCTGCCCTATGGTGTCCGGACTTTCCTCTCCAAGTTACAACGGGCGCGGCAGTTAACCGCGCCTTGGGATCAAAGAACCTGGAGCGACAGCCAGGCCCCAAAGCTAAGGAAGGCGGAGGATGATTTGGGAGGGGGGAAAGGCAAGCCTTCGGGTAGAGTCCTGGTTCACGGGAAGGGGCTCTCTCCGCGGCTTGTTTTGGCCAAGGCCCGGACTCGCCGTCAAACCGCCCGCCCCCGGCGGCGGCCCGGAGACGGCGATGAGGCCAAAAGGCCGCTGCGAGAGCCCCTTCCCGTGACCGAGGACTCTACCCCTCCCAATAAACGATCCGGCCGCACTGGTCGCAGGTGATGGGCTGCGACGGGTCGGCTTTCCCGCGCGCGGCCGATTCGACCTCGCTCGAAACTTTCAGGTGGCAGCCCCCGCACTTGCTGCCGCGAATCGGCACGACGGCGGGCAGGCCCCGGACCGCCATGCGATCGTAGCTCCGCAGCCAGTTGGCGTCGACCGGCGCGCGCGCCGTCGCGACCTCCGCCTGGACCGCCTTGAGCTCCACCGCGAGGTTTTCGCCGCGCTCCCGCAGCGTCCTGATCCGGGCCTCGTGGCCCGAAATATTCTGCTTCAGGACGGCCTCCGCGTCGGCAAACTTTTTCCGGGCCATGTCGATCGAAAACATGATCTCCAATTCGCGGCCCTCCATCTCGCTGATCTGGCCCTGCACCGTCTCGATTTCATGGCCCATGGCCTGGTACTCGTCGTTTTTCTTCAGGGAGAGCTGCTGCGTCCGGTATTTGGCGAGCGTCTGCTCGGCCGAGCCGATTTCCGTCTCCAGGAGCTTCTTCTTGCTCTCCAGCTCCCTCAGGCCGGTCTTGGCCGTCTCGATGGCGCCCTTTTCATCGCTGATGTCGCGCTCCACCAAGGAGATATCCAGAGGCACCGCCTTGAGTTGGCCCTCCAATCCAACCCGACGCGTGTCGCGGTCCTGAAGGATGAGAAGCGTTTCAATCGCGGCGCCGAGCATGGACCTGCTACTTTGCGGGAGCGGCCAAACCGGTCAAATGAAACCTCCGCCGGGCGTCACCCCCGCTATCCCCCGGCGGGTCCCGGCTCGGAACCCCGTAAAAGCCAAAAAAAGGGCATTTTTAACCCCATTTTTTGCCAAAAAAACCCTCGCGTGTCCGGACCGTTTCGGAACATGATTTTCTTCCGTTTTTTCTGTCCAAAAACCCTTCATGGCCGACCCTACCGACCCTTCCCACAGCTCAAAATTACAGGCCGGCGCGGACGCCTACGACGCCTCCAAAATCCAGAAGCTCGAGGGTCTCGAGGGCGTGCGCAAGCGCCCCGACATGTATATCGGCGACACCAATGAGCGGGGTCTCCATCACTGCGTTTTTGAGGTGGTCGACAACTCGGTCGACGAGGCCCTGGCCGGCTATGCCCGGACGATCAAGGTCACGATCCACCTCGACGGCTCCTGCTCGGTCGAGGACGACGGCCGCGGCATCCCGGTCGATCCCCACCCGGTCTACAAGATTCCCGCGCTCGAGCTCGTCCTGACCAATCTCCACGCCGGCGGCAAGTTCGGCAAGGGAGCATACCAGGTCTCGGGCGGCCTGCACGGCGTGGGCGCCAAGTGCGTCAACGCGGTGTCGGAATGGTTCGAGGCCGAGGTCCGGCGCAACGGCAAGGTCTACCAGATGCGCTTCGCGCAGGGCAAGACGACCCAGAAGATGGCCGTCGTCGGCGAGACGAAGAAGACCGGCACCAAGATCACCTTCAAGCCCGACCCCGAGATCTTCCTCACCACGCGGGAATTCCAGTACGAGATCCTGGCCAAGCGCCTGCGCGAGCTCGCCTTCCTCAATCCCGGGATCCGCATCGAGCTCGAGGACGAGCGGGCGCAGAAGGGCGACGTCTTTTTCTTCAAGGACGGCATCACCGAGTTCGTCCGCTTCCTCAACCAGAACAAGAGCGTCCTCCACGACAAGCCGATCACCTTCAGCGATTCCGTGGGCGACGAGGCGGATCCCGCGAAGCCCCACACGACCGTCGACGTGTCGCTGCAGTACAACGACTCCTACAACGACCAGGTCTTCGCCTACGCCAACTCGATCTACAACCTCGAGGGCGGCACGCATCTCTCCGGCTTCCGCACCGCCCTGACCCGGGTGATCAACAATTTCGCCAAGGCGAACAACCTGCTCAAGGAGAAGGACCCGTCGATCACGGGCGACGACGTGCGCGAGGGCCTGGTGGCGGTGATTTCCGTCAAGGTGCCCGAGCCCCGCTTCGAGGGCCAGACCAAGACCAAGCTCTCGAACTCCGAGGTCGACGGCATCGTGCAGAAGATCGTCGGGGAGAAGCTCCGCTTCTTCCTCGAGGCCAACACCGGCATCGCCAAGCGGATCATCGACAAGACGCTCCTCTCCGCCCGCGCCCGCGAGGCCGCCCGCAAGGCCCGGGAGACGATCCGCAAGGGCGCCCTCTCCGGCGGCGGCCTGCCCGGCAAGCTGGCCGACTGCTCCGAGCGCGATCCCGCGCTGACGGAGCTCTACATCGTCGAGGGCGACTCCGCCGGCGGCTCCGCCAAGCAGGGCCGCGACCGCCGCTTCCAGGCCATCCTCCCCCTCCGCGGCAAGCTCATCAACACCGAGAAGGCCCGCCTCGACAAGGTCCTCTCCAACGAGGAAATCCGCACCCTCATCACCGCCTGCGGCACCGGCATCGGTGAGGGCGACGAGTCCGTCGGCGGCTTCAACGCCGCCAAGGTCCGCTACCACAAGATCATCATCATGACGGACGCCGACGTCGACGGCTCCCACATCCGCACGCTCCTCCTCACGTTCCTCTACCGCCAGATGCGGGGGCTCCTCGACCGGGGCTACGTCTACATCGCGCAGCCGCCGCTCTACCGGATCAAGCGCAAGAAGCGCGAGCAGTACATCGACAACGACGAGCAGCTGAACCGCATCCTGCTCGAGCTCGGCTCGGAGGACATCGTGCTCAAGCGCACCTCCGACGGCCACGTCTTCGCCCCGGCGCAGATCGACCGGATCGTCGAGGCGCTGGCCGCGCTGGAAAAGCTCGGCGGCGGCGTGACCCGCTACGGCGCGGGCCTGGCGGAATACCTCGACCAGCGCGATCCGGCGACCCACGAGCTGCCGCGCTACGTCGCGCGCATCCGCGAGGGCAACAAGGAATCGCACCAGTTCCTCCGGGACGAGGCGGCCCGGGTCAAGTTCATGCAGGCCCAGGGGCTCGACGCCGACCTGAACCTGACGGAGAAGGTCGAGCTGGGCGCGAACGGGAACGGCGGGAAGCCGGCCGGCCCCTCCCGGCGCATCACCCTCCACGAGATCTTCGAGGGCACCGAGATGACCAAGCTGATCAAGCTCATCGCCAGGACCGAGCTGGACGTCAGCCGCTTCAGCGCGACGGAGAAGCCGCGCTATGTCATCACCGAGAACCCGGGCCAGAAGAGCGAGGCGCAGACCGAGCTCTCGGCCCCCCTCGACATCGTCGCGCAGATCCGGGCCAACGGCCGCAAGGGCCTCACCATCCAGCGGTACAAGGGCCTGGGCGAAATGAACCCGAAGCAGCTCTTCGAGACCACGATGGACCCCGAGAAGCGCCGGCTGCTCAAGGTTTCGGTCAACGACGCGGCCAAGGCCGACGCGCTCTTCACCCTGCTGATGGGGGACGATGTCCCGCCCCGCCGCCAGTTCATCGAGGACAACGCCCTGAACGTCCGCTACCTCGACGTCTGACCCCATGTACACCGCTTCCGAAACGCTCTCGTCGGCGAACATCACCGACATCATGCAGACGGCCTACATCGATTACTCGATGTCGGTCATCGTCTCCCGGGCCCTCCCGGACGCGCGCGACGGGCTGAAGCCGGTCCAGCGCCGGATCCTCTACGCCATGCTGCGGGAGGGCCTGCTGCACAACCGCCCGTACGACAAGTGCGCCGGCGTGGTCGGCGAGGTGCTCAAGAACTACCATCCCCACGGCGACGCCTCGGTCTACGACACGCTCGTCCGCCTGGCCCAGACCTGGGTCATGCGCTACCCCCTGATCGACCCGCAGGGCAACTTCGGCTCGGTCGACGGCGACCCGCCCGCGGCCTACCGCTACACCGAGTGCCGCCTGGCCGAGACCGCGGCCGACCTCCTGAAGGACATCGAGGAGGAGACGGTCGACTTCGCGCCCAACTACAAGGAATCGACGGTGGAGCCGACCGTCCTCCCCTCCGCCCTGCCCAACCTCCTGATGAACGGCTCGACCGGCATCGCGGTCGGCATGGCGACGAACATCCCGCCCCACAACCTGGGCGAGATCATCGACGCGGCCTGCGCCATCATCGACCGGCCGTCGATCACCGTCGACGAGATCTGCGGCATCGTCCAGGGGCCGGACTTTCCGACCGGCGGCGTCATTTCCGGCCGCGAGGGCATCCTCAGCTACCTGAAGACCGGCAAGGGCATCGTCCGCACGCGCGGCAAGGCCCACACCGAGGAGCTCAAGGGGGGGATGGAGCAGATCGTCATCACGGAGATCCCCTACAACGTGAACCGCGCGACCCTGGTCACGCGCATCGCCGAACTCGTCGGGGAGAAGCTCCTCGACGGCATCCGCGACCTCCGCGACGAGTCGGACGAGAACACCCGCATCGTCATCGAGATCAAGCGGGGCGAGCAGGCCAAGGTCGTCATCAACCAGCTCTTCCAGAAGACCGCCCTCGAATCCTCCTTCGGCGTCACCCTGCTCGCCCTCGACCGCAAGCGGCCGAAGCAGATGAACATCAAGGAGCTGCTCGACTGCTACCTCGAGCACCGCCGCGACGTCATCACGCGCCGGACCCAGTTCCGCCTGCGCGAGGCGGAGGACCGCGCCCACATCCTCGAGGGCTACATCATCGCCCTCGATAACCTCGACGACTTCGTGAAGATCATCCGCGCCTCCGCCAACCGCGACGAGGCCAAGGTGAAGCTGATGGCGAAGTACCCGCTGTCCGAGCGCCAGACCGACGCCATCCTCGAGCTCCGCCTCTACCAGCTCACCGGCCTCGAGCGCGGCAAGATCGAGGCCGAATACCTTGAGCTCATGAAGCTCATCGAGGAGCTCCGCGGCATCCTCGGCTCCGAGGCCAGGCTCCTCGCCCTGATCAAGAAGGAGCTGCTCGAGCTGCGCGAAAAGTACGCCTCACCCCGCCGCACCGAGATCATCGACGACGCCGGCGACCTCCGCATGGAGGACGTCGTGCCCAACGTCGGCTGCGTCATCACCGTCTCCCACCTCGGCTTCATCAAGCGCACCCCCGTCGCCGACTACCGCTCCCAGAAGCGCGGCGGCAAGGGCGTCATCGGCGCCGAGACCTACGAGGAGGACTTCGCCGAGAACCTCTTCACCGCCTCGACCCACGACTTCATCCTCTACTTCACCAGCACCGGCCAGTGCCTCGTGAAGAAGGTCTACGACATCCCCGAGGGCGCCCGCACCTCCAAGGGCAAGTCCGTCTCCGGCTTCCTCCGCCTCACCCCGGGCGAGAAGATCGCCGCCATGATCTGCGTGAAGGACTTCTCCGACCAGGGCCACCTCGTCATGGCCACCAAGAACGGCGTGACCAAGAAGACCAGCCTCGCCGACTACACCAACGCCACCCGCGAGGGCGGCCTGCGCGGCATCAAGCTCGAGGAGGGCGACACCCTCGTCGGCTGCGTCTTCACCAACGGCGAGAACGAGATCGTCCTCATCTCCCACCGGGGCCAGGCCGTCCGCTTCAACGAGGCCGACCTCCGCGACCAGGGCCGCGACACCGTCGGCGTCACCGGCATGCGCTTCAAGCTCGCGGGCGACTACGTCAAGGCCATCGAGGTCTGCGACGCCGCCGCCCGGCTGCTCATCGCGCGCGAGGACGGCGTCGGCAAGCGCACGCCCTTCGAGGACTACCGCCTGATCAGCCGCGGCGGCACGGGCGTCATCGCCATCGACCTGCCGGAGGACGGCTCGGTCAACGTCGCCGGCGCCCTCAGCCTGCACGAGGACGACGAGGTCATGCTGCTCACCGCCAAGGGCCAGAGCATCCGCACCCGGGTCAAGGAGATCCGGGAGACCGGTCGCGGGGCCAAGGGCGTGCGGCTCGTCACCCTCGAGCCCGGCGACAAGCTCCTGGGCATCGCCCGGATCGTCGAGACCGCGGAGGAAGGCGCTGGCGAGGCGTCTGCCGCGCCCGCGGCGCCGGCATGATCCGGGCCCTGGTCTTCGACTTCGACGGCCTGATCCTCGACACGGAGTCGGCGCTGATCGACGCCTACGCCGGCGTGCACGCCGACCACGGGCTGCCCTTCGACCGCGCCCTCTTCCAGGAGAGCGTGGGGCATGCCGACTACGCCTTCGATCCCTGGCACGCCTTCGAGAAGCGGGCCGACCGCGCCGCCCTCGAGGCTGAGCGGCAGCGGCGCAACCGCGAGTTCAACGACCGGCTGCCGGTCCTGCCGGGGGCCGTGGCACTGCTGGACGCCGGGCGCGCCGCGGGCCTGCGGCTGGGGGTCGCCTCCAACTCCCGCCATCCGCACGTCGAGGGCCAGCTCAAGCGGCTCGGCCTCCATGACCGGTTCGAGTTTTTCGCCTGCCGCGAGGATGTCCCCTCCCCCAAGCCCGAGCCCGACCTGTACAAGCTCGTCCTCAATCGCTTCGGCCTGCGCGGCCACGAGGCCATCGCGTTCGAGGACTCCCGGACGGGCGTCCTCGCCGCCACGCGCGCGGGCCTGCGGGCGGTCGCCGCGCCTGGGCCCGCGACCGCGCACCACGACTTTTCCCCGGCGGACCTGCGCGTCGCCTCCCTCGCCGACGTGAAGCTGCCGGAGCTGCTGGCCCGCTGGGCCGCCGCGGGCTAGACGCTCGCGGCCTACTCCGCCGGCTGGGGCGATCGCGGCGGAGGCGGAGGGGAGGGCGAGGCCGGCGGGGCGGGCGGATAAGTGTAGACTCGCCCGTCCCGGGTGCGCACGGAGATGGGCTTGCCCCGCTCGAAGATGATCGCGCGGTAGTTTTCTCCCGCCCACACGGTGATCCGCGGCAGGGCCTTGCCCGGCCCGACCAGGTCGTCGAAGCTCACCGTGCGCACGTTGTTCTGCCGGTAATAGCGGTTAGCCAGGGTCGCGAGGGTGCGGAGGTTGGCGGAAATCAGGCGGTCGACCGTCGCCGGCGGGAGCCGGGGCGGCGGGCCGGCCTGCGCCCGCTGGATCGCGGGAATCACCAGGGCCGCGGCCAGCCCGAGCGTCACCGGATTGTAGATCGCCAGCACACTGAGCTCGCGCTTCAGGGACCGGTTGTACGAGGCGCGGACGAGGATGCCGTCGGCCAGGTTCTCCCGTACCGCCATCTGCGGGTGCTCGGGCATGGGCAGCTGGAGAACCCCGCCCAGCGCGTTCTTGATCGGCGGCAGCGACTGCTGGTTGAGCGGGACGAGCTCGCGGAGTTGCGTGAAGAACCGGGGGGTGACGTAGCTGAGCCCGTTCCCCGTCGGCCCGAGGTCCGCCAGCATCCGCTGGAAATCGGGGTTCTGCTCCAGGCCGGCCTGGCGGTCGAGCGCCTCGCGGAGAAATTCCGGGGAGGTGGCCGCGTAGAGGGCGGAGCCATCCACGGCCAGCACGGGATGCAGCCCCTGCAGCCCGCTGGCCTGCTTCGGGGTGAAGAAATGCCGGGTGCCCTCGGTCGTCGCGGTGAAGGCCGGCGACTTGGCCAGGTCCTTCTCGATCACCGCGCCGATGCCGTCGACGCAGACGAGCCCGGAATACTTGGGGAGGACGAACCGCACCGGTGCCGCCAGCACATAGGCGTCCGCCGGGTCCGCCCGGAGGACCACAGTGACCCGGCCACGCCAGGCGCCGATGATGTCGAGGAGCGACAGGCCCAGCTTGAGGCCGGCCGCCTTGACCTGGCCGTCGAGGTCGTTCGCCGCGCCGGGATGGCCGAGCCGGGCGGCGATGTCCTTCACCGTCGCGTAGACCGCCGGGAGGTCGACTTCGTTCTCGCAGTAGTAGTCCGCGTCGGGCGGCGCGAGGTGCGTGCGGCTGAAGGCCGCCGGCGGCCCGCCCATGACCGCGAGGAGCCCGTGCCGGCCCTCGGGCGTGTAGAGGAATATCCGGTTGCGGAAGGCGCCCTCGGCGCCGCGCACGGAGCTGAAGCCCATCGCCTTTACGTCATCGAAGCCGAGCGCGACGAAGAGGGCGCGATAGTCCGCCTGGGCGAAGGTCGCCGCCGCGGGATTCACCGCCGCGACCTGGCCGACCAGCCGGTGCAGTTCGTCCGCCAGCTTGAGGGAGTCGCCGGCGACGTCCGCATAACCATACAGCGTCCCGCCCAGCTCCAGGTGGCGGTTCACCGCGTCGAAATAGCTGCTGCGCTCGTTCGCTGCCACGATCGGGACGCTGGGCGGCGGGGGCGGGGGCGCAGGCGCGGGCTGCTTGGCGCAGCCGCCAGCCAACAGGAGGAACGCCAGGGCCATGCCAACGCGGTTGGGGTGCATCGGGATGCAGCCTAAGGAGGTTTCCAGGTGGGCCGAAAGGCCAAAGTTCCTCCGCCCCGGCTGCAGGGAACTGTCACGTATTACGTGACAAACCGCCGCAGCCAGCCTTGCCAGGAATGCCGCCGGAGGCCAGCGTTCGACCCCGCATGGATCCCGCGCTTCCGCCGCCGACCGGCGAACCCTCCCGGCTGGCGCTTGAGTGCTGGGGGCTGCGCAAGCGTTTCGCCTCCGTCACGGCCGTCGACGGGCTGGAGCTGCGGGTGCCGCGCGGGCAGTTCTACGCCTTCCTCGGGCCCAATGGCGCCGGCAAGACGACCGCGCTGCGGATGATCGCCGGGCTCCTGCGCCCGGATGGCGGGGGGATCCTGATCAACGGCGTGGACCTGGCGGACAATCCCACGGAGGCCAAGCGGCCGCTGGCCTACGTGCCCGACGATCCCGTGCTTTATGGCAAGCTCCGGCCGCTGGAGCACCTGGAATTCGTCGCGGCCCTGTGGCAGCTGCCGGCCCGGGAGGCCCAGCCGCGGGCCGAGGAATTGCTGCAGACCCTGGGCCTGTGGGACAAGCGCTCGGACTACATCGAGAGCTTTTCCCGCGGCATGAAGCAGAAGATGGCGCTGGCGAGCGCCCTGATCCATCGGCCCAGCCTCATGCTGCTCGACGAGCCGCTGACCGGCCTCGACGCCGCGGCCGCCCGGCAGGTCAAGGACCTGCTGACGGACTTCGTCCGGCAGGGGGGCACCGTGGTCCTGACCACCCACATCCTGGAGGTGGCCGAGCGGATGGCCGAACGGATCGGGATCATCTCGGCCGGCCGGCTCGTGGCGGAGGGCACGCTGGAGGAGCTGCGCCAGCGGGCGGGCGAGACCGGCGGCACCCTCGAGGACATCTTCCTGCGCGTCACCCGCTCCTCCGGCCAGGAGCCTCCCGTCCCGTGACCACGCTGGGCGGGCAGGTCTGGCTCATCCTGCGCAACGACCTGCGCCTGTTCTGGCGCGGGCTGAGCGGCGGCAAGCTGCGCTGGCTGGGGAGCAACGGGATCGTCATCGCGCTTTTCCTCGGCGCCCACCTGGTCACCCTCCCGCTGTTCTACTTCCTGCACCAGGCCCCGCCCCTGGCCTACGAATCGCTCGTCTGGGGCTTCTTCTCCTTCGCCATGCTGGGCGCGGCCGCCAACCAGGTGGTGGCCATCGTCTTCGAGCGGGCGGACTTCGACTTTCTCCTGTCCTCGCCCGTGTCGCCGCAGGCGATCCTTTGGGCGCGGCTCGCGGCCATCGCGACCACCTCCTTCCTCTCGGTCGGACTTTTCCTCATGCCGATCATCGACGGGGCGGTGATCGGCCTTTCGCCCCGGTACCTGGCGGCTTTCGTGGTCTGGGCGCTGCTCGCCCTCCTGGCCGGCTCCGTGGGCTTCTGGATCACGCTTGTCCTGGTCCGCTGGCTGGGCGTCCGGCGGGCCCGCACCATCGCCCAGGTAATCGCCGCCCTGCTCGGAGCCAGCGTCTTCGTCGTGATGCAGCTCCAGAACGGCGTGCCCATGGGGGAGCGGGCCGCCTTCTGGGCGAAGGCGGGCAGAATCTGCTCCGCCCTCGGCTTTTCGCTGAGCGCCCGCGCCGGGCGGGGGGAAGTTTCCGCCCTGGCGATCCTGGCCGCCGTGGCCGCGGGCTTTTCCGTCCTGACGGGCCGGCAACTCGCCCGGCTGCTGGTGACGGGAGTCCAGGGCGCCGACGAATCCCAGGGTCCGCGGACCCGGCCGGCGGGCCGGCATCGCTGGACGAGCGGCCTGCTGCGCGCGGCTTTCCGCAAGGACCTCCGCCTGATCGTGCGCGATCCCCTGCTCCTCGCCCAGATCCTTCCCTCCCTCCTCTACATCGCGCCCGCCCTCCTGCCCTTCTGGCGGGACATGCAGTGGCGCACGCTCGCCCCGCTGGGCCTGGCCCTGAGCTCCCAGCTCGCCCTCAGCCTGGCCGTGGTGTCGGCCTGGGGCGAGGAATGCTGGGACCTGATCCGGATGAGCCCGGTGCCCGAGACCAGCATCCGCGGGGCCAAGGTCGCCGCGGCGATGGCGCCGGCCCTGGCCCTTGCCGGCCTCTGCTGCGTCGGACTCGCCGTCACCGGCCATCCGGGCCTGGCGGTGCTCACCTTGCTGATGAGCGCCGCGTGCGGCAGCGGATGCGCGCGGCTCGCCGTCGCGGAGGTCCGTCCCACCCCCCGCCGGGATATCCTGCGCCGGGGCAGCCGAGGCGGGCGGTCCTGGCGAATGTACGTGGGCATGTTCCTCACCCTGCTGGGGAGCCTGGGACTCGGCCTCGCCAGCGCGGAAAGCCTCCCGGCCCGCCTGATCGGCGTCCTTGTCCTCGGGGTGATGCTGCTCGCCGTTGCCGCCTGCTTCGTCCTGGTCGAATTCAACGCGGCCAACTTCGAGCGGACCTGACTACCAGAGGTCGCGCTGGACCAGTCCGTCCCGTTTTTCCGGGTCCAGCGTGCTGAGGGCCAGCGCCTGCATCACCGTGAAGTCGGCCCAGCGGGGATCGCGGGCCAGCGCGGCGAGGAGGAGCGCGCCCGCCAGGGCGTCGTACAGCGCGGCATGGTAGCCGCGCCGTCCGGGCGGGCAGTGGGCGACCGCCAGCGCCTCGAGCTCGGCCTGCAGCCCCGCCCCCTGGACCATGGCCTCCAGCCCGGCGGAACCGGCCTGGGGCCGCAGCTGGGCGTAGATCCGCGCCGAATCGATCCAGGGGCCCCAGTCGATCGCCTGCTCCCCCACCCGCGCAAAATCCGGCGAACGACGGGGATAGGGCCAGACGGATTTCAGGAGGCTGTTCTCGGCGCCGGCAAAGTGGGCGGCGAGCGGGCCGCGCTCGCGCAGCCCGGCGAAGTAATCCCAGTCGGCGCTGAGTGGCGCGTGCGCCCGCAGCGTTTCCGCGCGCAGGCCGTGAATCGCGGTGTCTTCTGCGCGGATTCGCCCGGTCGCGCCGCAAAGCCGGGTCTTCGCCTCCACGATCTGTCCGTCGAGCAGCGTCGCGACGCCATATTCCAGGACGCCGGAACCCAGGCTGCCCTCGAAATCGACGAAGAAGATCGGCTGCTCGGTCCAACGCATGCAATCCCGGTATTGAGGCGCGGAGCCCGGGACGACGAACCATTTTTGCGCGCTTTAACTTTCCCCGTCGTTCGCTTTCACTCTCCGGCGTGGATCTGGAGCCCTATCGCGCGTTCATGGTCGAGCTCGCCGCCAAGAGCGGCGAATTCATCCGGCCGTTCTTCGCCCAGCCGGGGCTCGCGGTGGAGATCAAGGAGGACCTGAGCCCCGTCACCCAGGCCGACCGAATCGGAGAGAAACTGATGCGGGCCATGATCGCGAAGAAATTCCCCGGGCACGGAGTCATCGGCGAGGAGTTCGGGGAGGAAAACCCTCAGGCTGAGTTCGTCTGGGTGCTGGACCCGATCGATGGGACGAAGGCGTTTGCCGCCGCTTGCCCGCTCTTTGGAACACTGATCGCCCTCATGCACCGGGGGCAGCCCGTGCTCGGCGCCATCCACCAGCCGGTCCTGAGGCAGCTCGTGATCGGCGACGGGAAGGCGACCACCAGCAACGGTCGCCCGGTCCGCCTGCGGACCTGCGGTCGGATCGAGGACGCCGTGCTCCTGACCAGCGACCCACTCAATCCCGCCAAATACCAGAAGGGGGCCGCCTTTGCCGCGGTCGCCGGCCGGGCGAAGCTCGTCCGAACCTGGGGCGACTGCTACGGCTACCTCCTGCTCGCCACGGGCTGGGTTGATGCGATGACCGACCCGATCATGAATCCTTGGGACATCCAGGCGCTCATCCCCGTGATCCGGGGCGCGGGCGGCGTCATCACCGACTGGCAGGGGAAGGACCCCGTGCAGGCGAAGTCGATTGTCGCCGCCGGGCCGGAGCTGCACCCGCAGCTCATCGCCGCGCTCAACGCCTGATCAGCGCCGCTTCCGCGCCGACCAGTCGGCCGTCACGACGGAGGTGATGCCGCCGCGGCCCTTCCAGTTCGAGATGACGGTCAGCTGGCGCGGCGCCAGCGCCCGGCCCAGGTCGTCGCAAATCCGGTTGGTCACCGCCTCGAAGAAGATCCCCTCGTTGCGGAAGGCGTGGAAGTAGAGCTTGAGCGACTTGAGCTCGACGCACTTCCGGCCCGCCACGTAGCGGACCGTGATCTCGGCGAAGTCCGGGTGGCCCGTGATCGGGCAGACCGAGGTGAACTCGTGATGCGTGTGCTCGATCACGTAGTCGCGCCCGGGCGCGGGATTGGGGAAAGTCTCGAGCAGCGTGGGTTTGGCCATGGCGGAAGCTCAGGTCGCGGTCTCGGTGAAGCGGCTCTCCCGGATCACGGTGATCTTGATCGTGCTGGGATACTGCAGCTCCGTCTCGATCCGGCCCCGGAGTTCCTTGGCGATCTCCCGCGCCCGGTCGTCGGTCACCTGCTGCGGCGAGACCACGACGCGGATCTCCCGGCCGGCCTGGATGGCGAAGGCCTGCTGCACGCCCTCGATCGTGAGGGCGAGCTTCTCCAGCCGGTCCAGGCGCTGGATGTAGCTCGTCATCGACTCCGCCCGGGCGCCGGGGCGGGTGGCGGAAATCGTGTCGGCCAGGATGACCAGGCCCGCGTAGATCGTCTCGGCCTTCACCTCCTCGTGGTGCGCGGCCACCGCGTTCACCACGATTGGCGTCTCGCCGTGGCGCTTGATGAAATCGGCGCCGATCGAGGCGTGGCTGCCCTCGGCGTCGCCCGAGACGGCCTTGCCCAGGTCGTGGAGGAGGCCGGCGCGCTTGGCGACGTTGGGGTCGAGGCCGACCTCGCTCGCGAGGAGCGAGGCGAGAAAGGCCGTCTCCACCGAGTGGTCGAGCACATTCTGGTTGTAGGAGAAGCGGTAGCGCAGCTTGCCCAGGAGCTTGATGATCTCGCCGTGCAGGCCGTTGATGTTGAGCTTGGACACCGCGTCCTCGCCCGCCTGCGTCGTCACGAGGTCGATCTCGTCCTGGGCGCGCTTGACCGCCTCCTCGATGCTCGCCGGGTGGATGCGGCCGTCCTGGACCAGCGCCTCGAGCGCGACCCGGGCGATCTCGCGGCGCACCGGATCGAAGGAGGAGAGGAGGACGAGCTGCGGCGACTCGTCGATCAGGAGCGTGACGCCGGTCGCGGCCTCGAAGGCCTTGATGTTGCGGCCCTCCCGGCCGATGATCCGGCCCTTCATGTCCTCGGTCGGCAGGTGGACGAGGGTGGCGGTGAGGTCGCTGTTCGGCTTGCTGGCGATCCGCTGCATCGCCGCGATCAGGATGCGGCGCGCGTTGTTGTGGAGGTCCTGCTCGGATTTCTCCACCGTCTCCCGCTTGAGCGCGCGGAGCTCGTCCTGGGCCTCGAGGAGCACCTCCTCGCGCAGCTGCCGCTTGATCTCCTCGGCGTCCATCTGCGAGACGCCCTCCAGCCGCTTGCGGACGTTCTTGGAGAGGGCCCGGATGGCGTCGCGGGCCTGCGTGACCGCGGCGTTCTCCCGGTTGAGCCGCTCCTGGCGCTGCTCGAGCTGGTAGTCGAGGAGGGCCAGCGATTCCTCGTGGGCGCGGATCTCGCGCAGGCGCACGTCCGCCTCGATCTCGCGGCGGTCGAATTCCCGGTTCAGGTCGGCCCGGCGCTCCTGGATCTCCCCCTCGGCCTTCTGCTTCAGTTCCTCGGCCCCGACCGCCGCCTCGCGGCGCGCGACCTCGATCAGCTCGGTGGCCTGCTCGTGGGCGATGCGCCGGGTCTGCCGGGTCAGCATCCAGACGATGAAGAACCCCGTCGCCATCCCCGCGAGCAACGCCACGGCCAGCGACCAGTCAAAGGTGTCGCTCTCGGCGATCAAAACGGCGAATTCGGCAGTGCGAACGGGAAGCAATGGCAGGGTGCGCCGAGGGTGACCCGGCAGGATGAAAGCTCAAGCCCTTTACGGTCCGGCCCCGGGCTGCCGGCGGTCGGAAAACCGCGCGCGCCCGCTCTTGTGCTCCCCGCCACCGTCCGTTACGGTGGGGCCGCTCCGTGAACCTCTCCTCGCCGCTCGACAATCTCACCCTCTTCCGGACGACCACCCGGGGAAGGTGGGATCCCTGGACGCCGCTGACGCTGATCCTGCTGGGCCTCTTCGGGGTGGCCTTCATCTATTCTGCCCAGCTTTCGATCCACGGCCGGGACTGGATCCACCAGTGCGTCTACCTCGTCCTGGGAGCCGGCGTCTACGTGGCCACGTCCCTGGTCGACTACCGGTTCTGGCTGGCCATCGCGCATTGGTTCTATGCGGCGTGCGTGGTGCCGTTGGTGCTGGTCCTCATTCCGGGGGTCGGCAGCCGGATCGGCGGATCCCGCCGCTGGATCTACATTGGCCCCCTCTCCTTCCAGCCCTCCGAGCTGGCCATGATCGGCATCCTCCTCATCACCGCCAGCATCTTGATCCGGAGCAAGATAGGGACGATCAGCCAGTCGCTCGGAGTCCTGGGGAAATTGGCCCTTGCTGTGGGTGTGCCCATGCTGTTGATGTTCAGTCAGCCCGACCTCAAGTCGGTTATCGTCCTCCCCCCGATGGTGTTCTCCATGCTTTACGTTTCGAGGCTATCCACGCGTTTTTTCGCGGGAGCCCTGGGGGCCTTCCTCCTGATCGCTACGATAATCACTTGGGATATCGTGCGTTATGAGCATTTCATGGATGCGCATGGCTTTGCATTCCAGGACTACAAACAGCGGCTCTACGAGCCTCACAGTTGGGTGCCGCTGCACGACTACCAGCGCAACCGGATCCTGCCCTTCGTCGACCCGAAGCGGGCCGATCCGATGAACACGGGCTGGAACCAGGTCCAGTCGAAGATTTCCGTCGGTTCCGGGGGCCTCCTGGGCAAGGGATGGCTCAATGGCACGCAGGCGCAGCTGGGGTATCTGCCCCGCTCCGTCGCGCCCACCGATTTCATTTTCTCGGTCATCGCCGAGGAGAAAGGTTTTCTGGGAAGCATTATGGTTCTCAGCCTGTTTGGAGTGGTCTTGTTCAACGGCATACGCATTGCCGGTCTCTCCCGAGACCGGCTCGGCACGCTGCTCGCCATTGGCGTCACCGTGCTGTTCACCGTGCATGTGTTTGTGAACATCGCCATGACCATCGGGCTCGTGCCCATTACGGGCATACCGCTTCCCTTCATCAGCCACGGTGGCTCCTTTGTGCTCAGTTGCTGCTTGCTGCAAGGACTGGTCCAAAGCGTCTATCGCTTCCGGAAGGACTTCGCATGACCCTGCGTCCGACCCGCGATAATGACCGCTTTGCCGGAATTTCCTGCGCCGCAACCCGCGCGCGAAGGTGCCCCGTATCCCAGGACAGCACCCACCATGAGCGATCAATCCCCCCCCGCCCCCGGCGCGTCCCCCCGCGCCGACCAGCAATATGACGAGGAGATGGCCCATCCTCCGTCCGCCCGCGAAGTCGCCGCCGTCGACGCCGACGAACTGAAGACCGGCGCGCAGGAGCGCGCCAAGAATCGTCCCCTCCTCCAGAAGGTCCTCGCGGTCTTCCGGAAGGAAAAGGGCTCCTACCGGGAGCTCATCATCAATTCCGAGCCGCTGGAGAAGCGCGTCGCGCTGCTCGTCGACGGCCGCCTCGAGAAGTTCGAGATCGAGCGCGAATCCGACAACCGGATGGTCGGCGGCATCTACAAGGGCCGGATCAAGAACCTGGACCCGGGCCTCAAGGCCGCCTTCGTCGACATCGGCTACACCAAGAACGCCTTCCTCCACTACTGGGACATGCTCCCCGCCGCCGCCGACTCCTCGGTCGAGGTGGTGCGCGTGAACCGCAAGCGGGACGCGCAGCCCAAGGGCGAGCTCACGGTCAAGGACATCCCCGGCCTCTACCCGCCCGGCACCGACATCGTCATCCAGGTGACCAAGGGCCCGATCGGCACCAAGGGCCCCCGCACGACGACGAACCTGTCGATCCCCGGCCGCTACCTCATCCTCACCCCCTACAGCGACGGCTGCGGCATCTCCCGCAAGATCGAGGACCCGCACGAGCGCCGCCGGCTGAAGACCCTGATCAACGAGCTCACCATCCCCGAGGGCATGGGCGTCATCGTCCGCACCGCGGGCGAGGGCAAGAAGGGCCGGTATTTCGTGCGCGACCTGCACCTCCTCCTGAAGA
>CAZKAH010000044.1:12268-23409 GCA_964550715.1 uncultured Opitutaceae bacterium | reverse complement strand
TCGTAGATCTTCTGCAGCATCCCGGCCGGGACGGACGGGGCCGAGGAGACGCCGGTGCCCCGGCTCAGGCTGTGGCGGGTCAGGAGCTGCTCGTTTTCGCGGTCGACGTGGAGCGTCTGCAGGATCCGGGAGCGGGTCTGGTCGAGTGCGGTGCGAAATTCCGGGGCCCGGGTGTCGCCGGGCGGGGCGGACCGCAGGGCGGTCAAGGCCTCATCCAGGCTGGCGAGGAGACTGCGCTTCCGGGCCAGGAGATCGGGTCCGGGGGCGCGCTGATGCTGCTGCAGGAAGCGGTTCTCCTCGAGGGCCAGGTTATAGAGTTCGTCGCAGAGTCTTTGGTGCTGTTGCAGTGCTTCCAGCGAAGTCATGAGGCGGGCAGGGGCGGGGCGGCGGTTTTGGAGGACGCGCCCATCGTGCTCGGGGCGAGGACCTCCGTCAACCGATGGTTGATGCCCTCGCGCCACTCCAGGTGCGCCTGGCGCCATTGCGCCATGCCGCCCAGTTCCGTGATCTCGGCGGTGGGGGCGGGGGCCCCGGCCTTGGGCTTCGCCGCATCCATGATCGCCTGGTAGGCCGCGCGGGCCCGGTCCGTCTGGAAGAGCCGCTCATAGCAAAGGGCCGTCTGATAGAGCACCGGCAGCCGCCAGCCCGGATCGGGCGAGAGGCTGGCCAGGCAGTCATAGATCGCGAGGGCGTTGATGGCGTCGCCATTCTGAAAGAAGCGGTTGGCCAGCTGGTTGCCGGTCCGGCGCTGCCAGTAGATCCAGCGGCGGGGGTCGCTTGCCACGCGGGTGTGCTCGGTGTTCAGGAGGGCCAAGGTCGCGGACAGGGCCTCCTGCGGCCGCTTGAGCTCGTCGAGCGCGGTGGCGAGCACGTAGCGGGCCTCCGGCACGTTCTCGTCGTCGGGCCACTGCTCTAGGTAGGTCCGCAGCGTGCCCACGGCGTTGTCCAGGTCGCCCGCGCGCTGCTGGGCGCATCCGGCCATGAAGTGGGCGCGGGCGCGGTCGGAGGCGGCGAGGTCGAGCAGCCGGACCCGGGTGAAGAACTTGCCGGCCTCGGCGAAGTCGCCGGACTCATAGTAGGTCTGCGCGATCTCGAACTGCGCCGTCTTGGCCAGGAGGGTGTAGTGGTCGAAGCCCTGGGCGGGCAGCTTGAGCGTGCTGTTGATCACGCTGTAAAAGTCGGTGAGGGCCAGGTTGTAGGCCCCCATGTCCCGGAGCGTGCGGCCGAGGTCCAGGTAGGCGTCGGGCACGCGGGGGTCGTCGGGAAACTCCTTCAGGAACTTCTCATAGATCGCGACCGCCTTGGTCAGCGCGCCCGCCTTGCGGTACATGTGCGCGAGGCCGAGGAGGGCGGTCTTCTGGTCGGACACCGGGAATTCCGCGCGCTCGAGGATCTGCCGGTAGGCGATCTCGGCGCTGGCGTAGTCGCCATGGCCGGCGAAGTTGGTGCCGAGATGGATCAGCCCGGCGGCCTCGGGATTGGCGGGCGAGGAGGCCGGTGACGGCACCAGGGTGGGAGGCTGCGCGTGGGCGCAGCAGGCGGCCAGCGCGGCGCCCGCGGCGCAGCACAGGCGTCGCAGGGGACTGGGAACCGGCCGGGGAAGACTCATTGCTGCGTATAGGTGGCGCTGCTGGGAGGAATGCTGCGGGGAGCGGTGGAGGCCGAATCGGCGCTACCGGCACCCGGAAATTGGAAATAGGGCAGGAAGTCCTCGGGTCGCACCTGGGCAGGCACGTCGTCGGGCAGGATGGGCGGCACCGTCGGGCCCCGGGGGGCGGCGGCGGGAGCAGCCTTGGCGAGGATCGGGCGGACCGGAGTGGAGGCGACCGAGGCCGCCTTCGCTGCCGCATGCGCGGCGGCTTCCTCCCGTTCGGCCACCTTCGGCGGAGCGCCGGCGGCCGGATGGGTGGAAAGGTCCGGCGGCGGGAGCAGGTCCTCGAAGCGCAACGGCGGCGGTCCGACGAAAGCCAGGTAAGGACGATCGGACTCTTCCGGCACGAGCGGGGTGGGCCCGTCGAGCGGCAGGGGCAGGGAGGTGGCCTGGGTGCTCACCTTGCTGGCCAGCGCCGGCAACAGAAGTGAGAGATAAAGCCACGCTCTGCGTCCCTTCGCCGTTCCCGGCGGTGATACGCGTTGATTCATGACGATTGCGTCGGTCCATTGCGGTGGATCGTTCTGACTGCCCACCCCTACAATCGACTGCCCGGCGGCGTACTTGAGCCGCAATCCCCGACTCGGCCAACTATTTGGCGTCCAGGAGCTGCCGGAGGCGCCGGGCCAGCTCGTCCAGGGTATAGGGCTTGTTGACAAAGTCCTTGTGGCCCAGGAGCTCGAACGCGGCCTTGGTCTCGGGCGTCAGGTGCCCGCTCATCACCAGCACCTTCAGGTTCGGGCGGCAGGAGGCGAGGGTCCGGACGACCTCCAGGCCGGTGGCCCGGGGCATGTTGAAATCGAGGAGGATGGCGTCGATGCTGCAGGCGGAGTCCCGGATGAGGTCGATGGCCTCCAGGCCGTCGCTGGCGCTGGCCACCCGGTAACCCTTGCGGACGAAGGCGATCTTGAGGAGGTTCCGGAGCGGTCCCTCGTCGTCGACGACCAGGAGCGACTCGGTGCCCCCGGGGAAGTGCCCGGCCTGGGGGACGACGGGGGCGACGGCCGCCAGCCCGGACAGCGGCAGGTAGACCTTGAAGGTGCTCCCGGCCCCGGGGGTGCTGTCGACGTCGAGCAGGCCGTGGTGGCTCGCCACGATCCCATAGACGACGGCCAGGCCGAGGCCGGTGCCCTGCAGGGCGGGCTTGGTGGTGAAGAAAGGCTCGAAGATACGGGCCCGGACCTCCGGGGTCATGCCGGTCCCCGTGTCGCCCACCTGCAGGCAGACGTAGGTCTTGTCCTCGCCCGCCCCCAGGCTGGCAAGCATCCGGCCGGAGACGACGGAGGTGGAGACCGTGATCGTCCCGCCCGTGGGCATGGCGTCGCGCGCATTGACGCAGAGATTGAGCACGACCTGCTGCAGCTGGTTCTGGTCGCCGAGGAGCGACGGCAGGGCCTCGGGCAGCTCCAGCTGGAAGACGACCGACCGGGGAAAGGTCTCGGAGAGGAGGCTGGTCAGCTCCTTGGCCAGCTGGCTCAGGTCGAGCGGAACGAAATCCGCCTCGGCCTTGCGGCTGAAGGTCAGGATCTGCCGCACGAGCCCCGTGGCGCGCTGGGTCGCCCGCTTGATCTCCCGGAGGTTGTTCTGGAGGGACAGGTTGTCACCCGCATGGAACTGGCTCAGGTCGGCATAGCCGCTGATGACGGCGAGGAGGTTGTTGAAGTCGTGGGCCACGCCGCCGGCGAGGGTGCCGAGGCTCTCCATCTTCTGGGCCTGCCGGAGCTGCTCTTCCAGCCGCTTCCGCTCGGTGATGTCCTCGGCGAGGCAGACGAGGTTGGTGATCTCCCCGCCGGCGTTGCGCAGGCTGGACACGTGCACGGCCTCCCAGATGAGGACGCCGTCGGGGCGCTTGCGGGACAGCTCGCCGCGCCATTCACGGCCGGAGCGCACCTCCGTCAGCATTTCCTGGTAGCTCTCGTCGGAGGCGTGGCCCTCGCGCAGGACCGGCAGCTTGTCCTCGACGATCTCCTCAAGGGTATGGCCGGAAACCTGGGTGAACTTGGGGTTCACGTACTGCACCCGCCCGTCCGCGTCGGTGATGACCATGCCGACGGGCGACTGCTCGACGGCGCGGGAAAGCTTCAGATAGAGCTCCTCGGCCAGCCGCTGGCGGGTGATGTCGTGGCCCACGGCGCGCACCGCGAGCGGAATCCCGCCGGGCCCGGGGATCGTGGCCTCCTCCCAGGCGAGCCAGCGCCAGCCCTGCGGGGTCAGCCAGCGATGCACGCGCGCCGCCTGATGGGGCGGGCGGCTCAGCTCGGCGGCGGCCGAGCGGAAGACGGCCATGTCGTCGGCGTTGATCAGCTCGGTGATCGGCAGGCCCGGGATCTCGGCGGCGGTGCGGCCGAACTTCCGCAGGAAGGCCGGGTTGGCCGCGACCAGCCGCCCGTGAAGGTCGCGGCAATAGACGGGCGTCGTCGAGGCGGTCCACGGCCCCAGCAGCGCTTCCTGCGGCGGCTCGCCGGATGGGGCGGTCGCGGGCGCGGTTTCGAGGGCGGTTCCGGGGTGCATGACGGGACAGGAAAGGTTAGGTCAGCCCCTTCAGGACCGTGGGGAGGCGCTTCAGGAAAGGGGGAAGGTTGACGCCCGCGGACGCGTCCTCGCCAAAGAGGATGTTCCAGCCCGGCAGCGCCTTCCAGGCGTCGGCCTCGACCGCGTTGACCTTTTCGAAGCTCCCGCCGACGCCGGCGTGGCGGGCCAGGTAGTCCGCCACCTGCACCGCCGCGGCGAAGTGGTGGTGGGACGGGGCGCGGGCCGGGTCGTGGTGATAGCGCACCGCAAAGACGATCTCCTCGGCGATCTGGTGCCGCTCCAGGTAGTAGGCGCCGATCTGGGCGTGGTCCCAGCCGATCAGCTCGCGCTCGATGGCGCAGACATCCTCGGGCGTCCGGGCCTCGATGCCGGAGGCGGTCATCAGCTCGTCGGGAAAGGCATTGGCCATCACGATCTTGCCGACATGGTGGAGCAGCCCCGCGAGGTAGTCCGTGTCGTCGTCGACCGTGATCGGCGCGGCGGCCAGGAGCTCGCGGCAGAGGAGCGCGGTCCCGACGCTGTGCGACCACAGGTCCTTCCAGAGGTGTCCGGGGACGCGGGGCGAGCGCAGCCCGTCGAGCTCCTCGATGACCGGCGTCGCCATCGACAGCTCGCGGATGCGGCGGACCCCCAGGAAGAAGACCGCCTCCTCGATGTTGTTGATGCGGGCCGAGAGCCCGAAGTAGACCGAGTTCACCATCCGCAGGAGCCGGGCGGAGAGCGAGGGGTCGCGGCGGATCACCTCCGCGATCTGGGAGGTCATGGTTTCCTCGGCATTGACCAGCGACCGCAGGGCGCTCCGGACGCTCTGGAGCGACGCCAGCTTGGGGCATGCGTCCAGCCGGCGCCGGATTTCATCCTCGCCGTAGGGCGCGCCGATAGCCGGCGCCGCTAGCGGTAACGTGGTCGACATGCGTGAAAAAGATGCGCGACAACCGTGCCAAGGCGCGGAACTGCGGCTGGCCCTGACCGTCGCGATCCTTCATCGTCCCGTGGGGGCCTAAATTGAGGGCAAGTTACTCGAAAACGGACGCTTAAGTGCCCGGGGGGCCGTGCCGTTTAGGGAAGCGCAGTCGTGTGCGGTCGACCGATCTTTTCGTCGACATGAGCCTCCTTACCCTCGAAGCGGCCCCCCCGCGAACCGGCGCCCCCGTGGCGCCCGTCCGCCGCGTCCGCGTGATTCATTTCTGCCCCTGGGCCGATCGCCTGGGGGACGGGGAGGCATGGCTGCGCACCCTTCCGCAACTCGATCTTCGCCAGCGCGTAAGCAACCCAGAGGATGCGGGCCTGCTGCGGATGGCGCGGCTCGACTGCGACTGGCACGGCGAGAACGTCCGGGCGCTCGGCTCGATGCGTCACGAGGCCCTCGAATTCCTGCCGGTCCAGGCGCTCGGTCTGACCGGGCTCCTCGACGCCCTGGTCATGCCGGTCGGCCCCCACGAGGAGCGCTGGTTCGTGATCACCGGCCAGCACCCCCAGATGCTCGGCGCGTCCGCGGAGCGGCTGCTGGCCGCCTACGCCCATCATGGGATCCGGATCCTCTATTACGCGTTCGACGAGGCCAGTCGCACGATGCCGTGCTTCGCCGCGATCGCCCCCCGCCTTTCCGTCCTGATCCACGACGAGGCGCCGCTCGCGCCGGCCGGGCAGGCGGCGCTGGCCCGCGACTGCCGGACCTTGCACCGCAGCTGGGTGGCCAACCTCGTTCCCTTCGCCGCACCGTTCTGGGAGGAGCCGGAGGAGAAGATCATCTTCCTCGGTTCCAAGCTCGGGCTGACGCCGCATCGCCAGCGGCAGATCGACTTCCTGCGCGCCCGCTTCAAGGACCGCTTCATCGCAACCTGCGACCACTCGCTCCCGGTGGCCCAGCGGCTCGAGCTCGGCCGCTACAAGGTCGGCTTCTGCCCGGAGGGGCGGAAGTTCACGGGGGAGGCCATGGGACGCACCCACACCGACCGTCCCTTCTGGTCGGGCTGCCTGGGCATGGCGCCCGTCAGCGAGGACTCGAAGGCCGGCGGGCGGCTGGAGGAGCTGCACCAGGCCGGGCTGATCTGGCGCTACCCGCACGGCGACCTCAAGGCGCTGGCCGAGGCCTGCGAGCGGGCGCTGGCCGCGCCGTTGGACGCGCGCCACCGGGTCTACGAGCATTTCAACCGCGAGGAGACCGTGGGCTCCGTCGTGGCGGAGGCCATCGCCGCCGCGGGGGCGATCGACGGCTGAGCCGGCCCCCGACGATGCTGGCTCCAGAACAACAGGCCCGGCTCCAGGCCGCCGTCGGCCACCATCTCGCGGAGCGCTACGACGAGGCTGCCGGCATCTACGAGCAGATCCGGGCATCGGCCCAGAAGGATTTCCAGATCAATCATCTCCTGGGCGTCCTGCGGCACCAGCAGGGGCGGTCCGCCGAGGCCCTCGTGCTCCTTGAGGCGGCCCGGAAGGCGATGCCGCGCTCGGCGCCGACCCTCATGTGCCTCGGGCTCGCCCTGAGCGCGCTGGGACGCCAGCGCGAGGCGGAGAAGGCGCTGGGCGCCTCGCTGACCCTGGCGCCGAACGACGCGGAGGCCTGGGCCAATCTCGGGGGCGTGTACGCCGTGAGCGCGCGCACGGAGCTGGCGCTGACGAGCTTCCAGCGCGCGATCCGGATCAAGCCGGACTACGCCGACGCCTGGTGCGGGCTGGGTTCGGTGCTCCACGCCTCCGGCCGCAGCGGCGAGGCCGTGGCCTGCCTCGACCGGGCCCTGGCGCTGGATCCGGGGAGCAGGAAGGTCCGCTTTGCGCGGGCCCAGGCCCTGCTCGCGCTGCATCGCGGCGAGGAGGCGCTGGCCGATTTCGACGCGCACCTGGCGCTGCGCCCCGACCACCACCAGGCCCGCAGCTTCCGGCTTTTCCTCCTGAACTACCGCGACGACCGCTCGCGCGAGGCCGTCTTCGCCGAGCACGCCGCCTATGGCCGGGCGGTCGAGGAGGCCGTGCGCCCCGCGGAGCTGCCGCCCCTGGCCCAGAGCCCGGAACCCGGCCGCCGGCTGCGGCTCGCGTTCCTGTCCCCCGACCTGCGCGGCCACTCGGTGGCCTATTTCATCGAGCCGATCCTGGAGCACCTCGACCGCACGCAGTTCGAGGTCATCCTCTATCACGACCATTACTGCGTCGATGCGACGAGCGAGCGTCTGCGCACGAAGGCGGCGCTCTGGCGGAATTTCTCGGGGTGGGGCGACGCCGCCGTCGAGGAGGCGATCCGGGCGGACGCGCCGGACGTCCTGGTCGACCTCGCCGGGCACACCGGCTTCAACCGGCTCGAGCTCTACGCCCGCCGGCTGGCGCCCGTTCAGATGACCTACCTCGGCTACCCCGGCTCGACCGGCCTGCGCTCGATGGATTTCCGCCTGACCGACGCGATCGCCGATCCGATCGGGGAAACCGACCACCTGCACACGGAGACGCTCCTGCGCTTTGCCCCCGCGGCGTGGGCCTACGGGCCGCCGGTGGACGCTCCCGCCCCCGCGCTGTCCCCGGGCCTAAGGGGCGAGGCTGTCACGTTCGGCTCCTTCAATGCGCTGTCAAAGGTCAGCGGGTCCACGCTGCAGCTATGGGGGGAGCTCCTGGCAGCGATGCCCGAGGCGCGGCTCGTCCTCAAGAGCTCCGGGATGGAGCCGGAGCGGCACCGGGCGCAATTTGCCGCGGCGGGCCTGCCGATGGACCGGACCGAGCTTCTCACGTTGGCGCCGGATATTCCCTCTCATCTCGCGTGCTACTCCCGGATCGATGTCGCGCTGGATCCCTTCCCCTATAACGGCACGACGACGACCTGCGAGGCGCTCTGGATGGGCGTGCCCGTGGTGACGCTGGCGGGCGACCGCCACATCGCGCGGGTAGGGGCCAGCCTGCTGACGGCGGTCGGCCATCGCGAATGGATCGCCAGCTCCCGCCCGGATTACGTCCGGATTGCCGTGGCGCTGGCTCGCGACGGCGCGGCCCGGCGCGCCCTTCGCACCGGCCTCCGGGAGGAGATGCTGGGTTCGCCCCTGCTGGACCACGCCCGGCAGGCGCAGCGCTTTGCCGCGGCGGTGCGCGGCTGCTGGCGCGGCTGGTGCGCGAAGGCCGAGACCCGCGCCCGGGAGGAACTTTCCGTCCCCGCATGAATCCGTCCCGCGTGGCCCAGGCGCTGCAGGAGGCCCTCGCCCTGCACCAGGCCGGCCAACTCGAGGCGGCGGCGGCCGGCTATGCCCGGATCCGCGCCGCCGCGCCCAGGAATTTTGACGCCGCCCACCTGGCGGGAACCCTGGCGCTCCAGCAGGGGCGCCTGGACGCCGCCGCAAAGGCACTCGCCCAGGCGCGGAGGCTCGATCCGCGCTCGGCAGTCTGCGCGCTGCGCCTCGGCGTCGCCCTCGTGGCGCTGGGCCGGGCGCCCGAGGCCGAGGCGGAGCTGCGGGCGGCGCTGGGACTCGATCCCGCGCTGCCCGAGGCGTGGTTTCATCTGGGCCGCACCTTGGGGCAACTGGGGCGGATCGACGACGCCGTTGCCGCCTTCGGGCGCGCCCTTGAGATGCGGCCCGCCTATGCCGAGGCTTCCGACCAGCTGGGGGCGCTGCTCGCCGGCAGCCACGGCCAGGCGGCGGCCGAGCCGCACTTCCGCCGCGCGACCGAGCAGGAGCCCGGGTTCGCGCGCGCCTGGTGCAATCTCGGGATATCGCTGATCTACCTCGGGCGCCTGACCGATGCGATCGCCTGCCTCGACCGCTCGCTCGCGCTCGATCCGCAGTTGCATCACGCGTGGGCGGGCCGGGGTTTGGCGCTCGAGCGCTGCTACCGGATTCCCGAGGCCGTGGAGGCCTACGGCCGGGCGCTGGCCGGCGAGCCGGGAAATCACCAGGCGCGCAGCGCCCGCCTCATGGCGCTGCACTACCTCGACGGGGTGTCCCGCCTGGAACTGCGGCGGGAGCATGAGGAATTCGGCGAGATGGCCGAGGCGGCGACGAAGCCGCCGGGCGACCCCCTGCCGCCCGCTTCCGAACGGCGCCTGCGGGTCGGATTCCTGTCTCCGAACCTGCGGACCCACTCGGTCGCGCATTTCTTCGAGCCGCTGCTGGCGCAGCTCGACGGGGACCGGTTCGAGGTTTTCCTTTACCACGATCATCCGGTGGTCGATGCGACGAGCGACCGGCTGCGGCAGCAAGCGGCGCATTGGCGGCACGTCGCCGGCCAGCCGGACGGCGCCCTGGAAATCCAGCTGCGCTCCGACCGCCTCGACCTCCTGGTCGACCTCGCAGGCCACACGGAGCTCAACCGGCTGGCGCTGTTTGCCCGGCGCCCCGCCCCCGTGCAGGCCACCTACCTCGGCTACCCCGACACGACCGGCCTCCGGTCGATGGATTTCCGGCTGGTGGATGGGATCACCGACCCGGAGGGCTCCGAGGAGCTGTGCACCGAGGAACTCCTGCGGTTTTCCCCCACGGCCTGGTGCTACGCCCCTCCCGCGGAGGCGCCGCTCCGGGCGCCACCGCCTTCGGCCGGCGGCCAGCCGGTGACGTTCGGGTGCTTCAATAATTTCGCCAAGGTCACGGATGAGACCCTGGCCGCGTGGGGGCGGGTGCTGGCGGCGGTGCCGGGTTCACGCCTGCTGCTCAAGAGCTTTGGACTCGGGGCGCCCGCGCTCCAGGAGGCGGCTCGCCGCCGCCTGGCCGCGGCCGGCATTGATCCGGCGCGGGCCGAGCTGCTCGACCACGCGGGCTCGCTGGCCGGGCACCTGGCGACCTACGCGCGGGTGGACATCGCCTTCGATACGTTTCCCTACCACGGCACGACCACGACCTGCGAGGCGCTCTGGATGGGCGTGCCGGTCGTGACGCTGGCCGGCGACCGCCATGCGAGCCGGGTGGGGGTCAGCCTCCTGACCGCCGTGGGCCGGACCGAATGGATCGCGCGGGACTGGAAGGAATACGGGCGGATCGCGGCGGCGCTGGCCCGCGACCCGGCCGGGCTGGCGGCGGCCCGCACCGGCCTCCGGGACGAATTGCGGGGCTCGCCCCTGCTGGACCATGCCGGCCAGGGCGAGCGCTTCGGCGCCGCGCTCGAGGCGATGTGCCGCCTGCGCACGCCCGCGGAAACCTGCGGGGCCTGATTCCCATGGCCCACCCGGTTTTCACGATGCCGACGCTCGGCTACAACGGCCGGTTCGCCAACCAGCTGTTCCAGTACGCCTTCCTGCAGCTCTGCGCCCGGCGGCGCGACGCGGCCATCCAGACCTTTCCCTGGGCCGGCCAGCAGCTCTTCGGTTTCCGCGACCCGCTGGTGGATGCGGTGGCGCCGGTCGTGATCGACGGGGAGGCCGCGGCCGATCCGGAGCTTTACCTGCACCGCGACGATCCCCTGGGCGACCTCGTGGAGTTCCGGGGGTTTTTCCAGTACGACAGCCATCACTACCGGCCCTACCGCGACTTCATCCGCCAGCTGTTCGTCCTCGAGCCCATGATGCGGGCCCTCTGCGAGGAGGTCGTGACGCGGCTCCGCGCCGGCGGCCGTCCGCTCGTGGCGCTGCATCTCCGGCGCGGGGACTACGGCCACGCGCAATTCTTCCGGGCCCCGGCCCGATGGTATGGCGACTGGCTGCGGGACCGGCCGGAGCCGCGCGATCCGGTCGTCTATCTCTGCTCGGAGTCGCCGGCGCACCTGGCGCCCCAATTCTCCGGGCAGCGGCTCTTTCACGCCGGACTGCTGCCCGGCCTTTCGCCCCGGCTGGCCTTCATCCTGGATTTCTACGTCCTGACCCAGGCGGACGAGGTCGCGGTCTCCAACAGCAGCTTCTCCTTCATGGCGGCGATGCTGAATGAGCGGGCGGCCAGCTTTGTCCGCCCGACGCTGGAGGAGCGCCGGCTCGTGGCCTTCGATCCCTGGGATGCCCCGGTGGTTCTGCCGCGCGCCCTGGCGGCCGGCGAGCAAGCGGAGCTGGATGCCTGCGACC
>CAZKAH010000044.1:7592-12168 GCA_964550715.1 uncultured Opitutaceae bacterium | reverse complement strand
GCGCAGCTTGCCGATTTCCAGGCATTTCGAGCGCGCGCCGACATAGCGGCTGGTGTCGTACTCGATCCGGGCCGGGTCGTAGCCGGTCTCCGCGCAGATGAGCGCCGCGAATTCGCGGATCGTGTGCTCCACGCCCGAGCCGATGTTGACGACCTCGTTGTCGACCCCGTCGGCGAGCCGCAGCAGGGTCCGCACGAAGTCATCGACGTGGACCAGCTCCCGGCGCTGGTGGCCGTCGCCCCAGAGGACGACCGGGGCGCCATCGCGCTGGCCCAGGAGGATCTTCCGGATCAGGTCGAAGATGAAGTGCAGCTGCCGCCCGTCGGCATGATAGCCCGGGCCATAGAGCGTGGAAGGCACGACGGTGAGGTGCCGGAGCCCGTACTGCTTCGCCAGCGAGGCCTGGCCGACGAAGAGCATGCGCTTGGTCATCGCATAGGTGTAGAGGCTCTCGATCGGCTCGCCCTCGAGGTAGTGCTCCTCGCGCAGGGGCCGGTCGGGCGCGTAGGCGCAGCTCGTCCCGATCGAGATGAGCTTGGCCTTGGGCTGGTGCTCCGCCCACCACTCGAGCGCATGCGTGTTCAGGAGCTGGTTGCGCACCCACTGCTCGCCCGGGTGGCGCAGGCAGAAATCGCCCGCCTGGGTCCAGGCGGCGAGATGGAAGATCCGGTCGTACGGCGGGGCACCCCACGCTGCGAGGCTCCCGCGCCGCAGGAGATCGCATTCCTTCGAGGAGGGCGCGTCCACCGTGTGCCCCGCCGCGCGCAGGGCGGCGGTCAGGTGCCGCCCGAGGAATCCGCCGCCGCCGGTGACGAAGACGCGCACGGGCTCAGCCCTCCTTCGGGTTCACGGGAAAATAGAATTCGACCCCGCGCGCGATCAGGTCCTGGTGGCGGGCGAGGATCTCCTTTTTGAAGTTCCAGGCCAGGACGTAGTAGATGTCCGGCGGGTCCTTGAGCTCATCCTCGATCACCAGGGGAATGTGGCTGCCGGGGGCGACCAGGCCCCGGCGGTGCTGGTTCTTCTCCACCAGGCAGGAAATGAGCTCGGGGCCGATACCGTAGTAGTTGAGGAGCGTGTTGCCCTTCACCGGGGCGCCGAGCCCGAAGACCTTCTTCCCCTTCGCCTGGGCGGCGCGGAGATAGGCGAGGTTTTCCTTTTTGCGCAGGGCGATCCGCTCCGTGAAGGCCTGGTACCAGGGGAGGGCGTTGGCCCCCGCCTCATCCTCCGCCCGGCCGAAGGCTTCCAGCGCCGCCGAGGGCTTGGCCCGGTCCGCATGGGTCGCGTAGGCGATGATCGAGCCGCCGTGAATGGGCGAGAGCTCCGCGTCGAAGAGCGCGAGCCCGTGCCGCCGCAGCAGGCGATCGAGGGTGCGCACGTTGTAGTAGAGGAGGTGCTCGTGGTAGATCTGGTCGAAGGCGTCGTTCTCGACGATGCGCTTCATGTAGAGGAATTGGATCAAGAACACGCCGTCGGGAGCCAGGCTCTCGCGGATCCCGTCGGTCACGGAATGCAATTCCTCCAGGTGAAAGAACACGCCCGAGGCGTTGATGACTTGGAACTTCCGGCCAAGGGAGCGAGCCACCTCCGCGTTGAAGAACGCCCGGAGCGTGGGCAGGCCGGCGGCGTTTGCCAGCTCCGAGGGGAGCTTGGCCGGCTCGACGCCCAGGATGTCGTACCCCAGCTCCTTGTAGTGCCGCAGCTGGGTCCCGTCGTTGGAGCCGATGTCGAGCATCGCCTTGCCGGGCCGGTTGGAGAAGAATCGCCGGTCCGCCTTCTCCGCCACCCCCCGGAAGTGGTCGCTCAGGGTCTTGGTCATGCCCGAGAGGTAGGTGTGGTCGGCGAACATCGTCTCTTTCGGCACCGTGTAGTCGAGCTGGGCGGTGCCGCACTTTGTGCAGAGGACGACGCGCAGGGGATAGGTCGGCTCGCGGCCCACGTCGGCGGGGGCGAGAAAGTGGTTGGCCCACGGCTGGACGCCGAGGTCGACGGCGGGGTTCAGGTCGGTCGAATCGCAGACGCGGCAGATCATGGGAGAAATTCCGAACAATGCTGGAGGATGAAGCCTTCCGCCTCAACAAGACTGGCCGGCGTGCCGATGTCGAGAAACGCCGCGACCGTGCGCTGGACGACGGCGAGTCCGCGCACCGCGAGGAGCGGGAAGACGTCGAGTTCGAAGCTGAGGGGCCGCCGCGGCGGCAGCTGGGCCAGGGCGTCGCGGGTGAAGGCATACATCCCGGAGTTGACCACGCCGGACCCGGGCCGCTTCTCGCGGAAGGCGATGAGGCGCCCGGCCGCGTCGGCCTCGAGCGTGCCATAGCGGGCGGCGTCGTCGACCGCCAGGCCGAGCACGGCCCCCTGGGCGCCGGCGCCCAGGGCCGCCACGAGGAGGTGGGGATCGGCGAAAACGAGCGAGTCCCCGTTGGCCACGATCCAGGACCGGGCCGCGGGGCTGGCCGCCACGCCGTTGAGGAAGCCGCCGGCGGTGCCGAGCGGCGTGGTCTCGGGGCAGCAGCGCACCCGCACGCCGGGCACGGGCTGCGTCGCAAAATGCGCGTCGATCTGTTCCGCGCGGTAGCCGGTGGAGAGGATGAATTCGGCCGCGCCGTGCCGGGCAAAGAAGCGGACGACCCACTCGATGAACGGTCGTCCGGCCACCGGCGCCATCGGCTTGGGCACGCCCGGCAGCTGCGCCTGGATGCGGGTGCCGAAGCCGCCGGCGAGGATCACCACCGGGGGCAGGCGCCGATCGGCTGCCGCCTCACACATTGCTGTAGCGGCCGTTGCGCAGGATCGTGTAGCCCTTGATGAGCTCCCTGATGCCGCGCTCGAGGGGCCATTCCGTCGTGAATCCGGTCGCGAGCAGACGCTGGTTGGAGACGATGTAGTCGCGTTTGTCCGGGTCCTCGCCCACCGGCGCCTCGAGGAAGGTGAACTTGGGAAGAAGCTGCTTGATGGCGGCGCAGAGCTCGAGCTTGGAGAGATTCGCCTCCTCCAGCCCGACATTGTAGGCCTTCCCCTTCATCCGGTCGAAGTTCTCCAGGGCGAAGGCGAACACGCGGGCGACGTCCTGGATGTGGATGTAGTTGCGCTTGAAATGCCCCTCAAAGATCACGACCGCGCGGTCGGTCACCGCGCGGTGGACGAAATCGTTGACCAGCAGGTCGACGCGCATCCGCGGCGAAAGGCCGAAGACCGTGGCGAGCCGGAAGGTGAGGCTGTTGGGCCGGCCGAGCACGGCCTTTTCCGCCGCCACCTTGGTCGTGCCGTAGAGCGAGATGGGGCGCAGGGGGCTGTCCTCCGTGCAGACCTTGCCCTTGTCGGCGATGCCATAGCCGCTGTTGGTCACCGGCATGAGGATCCGCTGGGCGGGCGAGGCCAGGCGGCAGAGCATCTCGACCGCCTCCTGGTTGATCGTGCGGGCGCCGACCGTGTCGGCCGCGCACATCGGCGCTCCCACCAGCGCGGCCAGCGGGATGATCACATCGGCCTGGGCCAGCAGCGGGCGCACGAGCGCCTCGTCGCGGCAGTCGCCGCGCACGACCCGGAATCCCTCGTGGCGGCAGCAGTCGAGCAGTGTCGCCTGGCCGAAGAGGAAATTGTCGAGTACCGTGACATGGTGTCCCGCATTCAACAAATGCGGGGCCAGGACGGAGCCGATATAGCCGGCCCCGCCAGTGATCAGAATATTCATAGGGGATGCGAACAGAACGAACCGATTGCCCTCCTGTTATCGGCACCCGACTTGGGGAATTTAATCATTTTTAGGTTTTTAGGTAAAGCCGGGCTCCGCTCGTGTCGAAGCCAGTAGCCTATGTCGAGTTCGACCCTTTTGCCTGGGCGCAGGCAGCGCGGCCTCCCGGCCCGCAGCGCGACCCCGTCGACTCCCCCCTCTGCTCCCCCCGCCGTACAGGGCCGGGACACGATGGTGATCTCCCGCGCGCCGGTGCGGGTGAGCTTCCTCGGCGGCGGCAGCGATTTTCCCGATCATTTCCACCAGCATGGGGGCGCCGTGCTCGCGACCGCGATCAACCGCTACGCCTACGTGACGGCGCAGCCGTTCCTGCAGGAATATTTCGACCACCGCATCCGTCTCGCCTACCGGCGCAGCGAGGCGGTGAACCAGGTCGATGAGATCCAGCATCCCGCCATCCGCGCGACCCTGAAGAAACTGGGACTTGAGGCCGGCCTGGAGATGCACGTGATGGCGGACCTGCCCGCCCGCACCGGCCTTGGCTCCTCCTCGAGCTTTGTCGTGGCGATGCTGCAGGCCCTGCACGCGCACTGCGGCCGCTTCCGCTCGGCGCGGGACCTGGCCGACGAGGCCATCGCAATCGAGCGGGTGATCCTCGCCGAGGCCGGCGGCTGGCAGGACCAGATCATCGCCGCCCACGGCGGCCTGGCCCTCATCAATTTCGAGCGCGACGGGAGCTACCATGTCCGGCAGCTGTCCCTGCCCGCAGACCGGGTCCGGGCCCTGGAGGAGCACCTGATCCTCGTCTACACGGGGATCCAGCGCGACGCGGCCGTCGTCGAGCAGCGGAAGGTCCGATCCGACCAGCGGACGCAGATCCTG
>CAZKAH010000044.1:0-7492 GCA_964550715.1 uncultured Opitutaceae bacterium | reverse complement strand
CAGGCCCTCGGCGGCCGTCCGGCGGTGCAGGTGGGGGTCAACGCCCCGGGCGCCCAGATCATCTTTTCCCAGCGCTAGCATGCGCCACGTCCACATCTGCGACCCCCAGCTCCTGGACCTGGGAGGCCACTACCTGAACCACGATGCCCAGCTCATCCGGGAGCTGCAGCGCAGGAAGATCCCGGTGACGCTTTACGCCCGGCGCGGCTGCCAGCTCACCTGCGAGGGCCTGAAGCCGGTCCCGGCCTTCTCCCACGACATCTTCCAGGAGGCCCAGAACGATCCCGAGATCTGGGCGATCGAGAACTTTCACGGGATCAATTCCCTCTTCCTGGCCGATCTGCGGGGGATCCCCGACAGCGGCTTCGGCCCGGACGACCTGGTCTATTTTCCCAATCTGCTGCAGAACCAGCTTTATGCGGTGGCCCAGTGGCTGAACCGCCTTCCGGCCGAACGCCGGCCCGCGGTGGCGGTCATGCTGCGCTTCCTCAACCACCGCATGACCTACATGCAGGCGCGGCCCAACGCCTGCCTGATCCCGCTGTACTACCGCTACGGCGCGCGGATCCTGGCCAAGGTCCAGCCCCGCAGCTTCCTTTGCGCAGACACGCGCGAGCTAGCGGAGGCGTATCAAAAGATCACCGGGCAGCCTGTCCTCGAGCTGCCCAACCCGATGGACGTCTCCCAGCTGCCGGGACGGGTGCCGCCGTCGCGGGCGGACGGGCGGCCCGTGGTCGTGTACCAGGGCAGCACGAGCACCCTGCGCGGGTTTCATTTCCTTCCCGAGATCATCGAGCGCTGCGCGAAGCTGAATCCGCGACCGCGCTTCGTGGTCCAGGTGCAGAGCGCCGAGGCGGCGCGGAACCTCCAGCTGGGCTCCATCCTCGACCAGCTGGACCGGCTCGCCGGCGATGACCTGCGGCTGATCAAGGGGGCCATGACCCCGGACGACTACCTCGGGATGCTGGCCGACGCCGACGTCGTGCTGCTGCCTTACTCGCCCGATTTCTACGGCCATGGCTCGTCCGGCGTCTTTACCGAATCGGCCTCCCTCGGGAAGGTCGTGGTGGTCTCGCCGGCCACCGTCCCGGCCCGGCAGGGCCGCGAATTCGGGCTCGGAGTAGTGACTGCGGGCCAGTGGACGGCGCCGGCGATGGCTGACGCGGTCGGAAGCGCTGTCCAGCGCCTGCCGGCGCTTCGCCAGCAGGCGGAGGCCGCCGCCCCGCGGTTTCGCCGGGAAAATTGCGCCGGGGCCTTTTGGGACCAGCTGCTCGGCGCCGCCTTTCCCCCTCCCGGTGCTCCGGTCGGCGAGAAAAGCCCGCAGGAATGCGCGGGAGTCCCCGCCTGAGGTGACGCTTTCACCGACGGCAATTTTTTCCATGGCGGGGTCGGAACGGCGATTCGCCGTCCCCAGCGGGATTGGCGGGCTGAATCTTTATCTATAATCACCTGGCAATTAGATTGTTGTATTCCACGGGCCCGCGACGGCCCGGGCGCTGCTATCCCAGGGGTTCCCAGCCTGTTTATGTCCGCCTTTCTCCCTTCCCGCGTCCCGCCTAGCCCCGCCGATCGATGAGCGCCGACCCCCTTGGCCAGCGGCGGATCATCCTGTGGTGCCCCTACGTCCACTGGCACGTCGCGCCGACCATCGCCAGCAAGGTGTTCGGCCAGATGGGCAGCAGCAAATACCGGTGGTTCCAGAGAATCATCCGCCAATATCGCGGGAACGTCTATGTCTACTGCGATGCCTGGCACACCTCCAGCGTCCACTACCACGGAGACGTCCTTCGGCACATCGGCGACCCCGGGCGGAGGAAGGAAATCACCCTCGCCGAGGCCCGGCGCTGGAATGAACTGAACGACTTCCAGATTCCGCCCGAGAACTTCATCAATCAGCCCTCCCAGATTCGGGGCGGCGACATCCTCTTCACCTTCTCCACCTATTTTCTGGACCAGCCGATCACGGACGCGCAAAGCGACCTCTTTCAGGTCTTTTCCCGGGAGGACGTCTTCAAGGTGGTCCACCTCACGCACTATATCTTCGGGCTGTCCCACCTGGCGGTAAACCTGAAGCTCTTCAAGGTCCAGATGCTCTGCTACGAGAGCAACCTGGCGAAGTACAAGTTCTTCCAGCGCTATTTCCCCTACATCAAGAGCGTGGCCCTGATCCCGTTCGCGGTGCAGGACCGCTTCCGGTCCATGCTCTCCTTTGACGAGCGGGCGAACAAGTGCGTCGCGGCGGGCGGAATTTCCCATCACAAGCTGTCGCCCGCCCTGATGGAGTTCTTCTTCGAGTACTCCTGCGATAATTTCTATCCCCTGCGGGTCTTCCTGACGGAAAACGCCGGCGCGATTTCCGACTACATCGACGTCAAGACCGGCTACTATGAGGCTTCGATGAAGGAGGCCATACGCTCCAGCTTCTCCGAGCCCTCCCGGTGGGAGGAGCTGGTCAACCGGCCGATCGGGGAGATCCTCCAGATCGATCCGGAAAAAAAGATCACCTACTATAGCGAGGACATCGTGGCGACGTACAACCGCTATCGGTTCAGCTATGTCAGCGACGAGCTCTACCATGCGCCGGCGCTGGGATTCTTCGAGTCCATGGCCTGTGGCGTCATCCCGTTTGGCATCGACGACGACATCTACCGGGACATAGGGCTGGTCAAGAACGTGAATTACCTCGCCTTCGACGGGTCCTTTGGCGGCCTGATGACCGCTTTGGTCCAGGCGCAAAACGATCCGGAGTCCGTCCGTCACATCCCGGCGCAGAACGAGAAGGTGATGAAGGGCTTCACCGAGACGCGCGTGGCCGAGATTTTCACCGCGAAGCTGGCCCGCGAGTACCGGGCTTGGAGTCCGAACCGGTTCCGCCAGGCTCCGCCGCCGGCGCCGGTCGAATTGGCGGCGGTCGGCAGCTAAGGAAAGGCGCCACCATGGACGTTCTCTTGCTCGAATACGATTTGTACAAGTCGGTCGGCGGCGGCCAGACGGTCTACAAGCGGCTGATTGCGAGCAATCCCGACATCGATTTCCACTATCTGGGACGCAGCGAACCGGCGAACTCGGCACGCCCCGCCAACGCCCACCTGGTGCCGTTCCGGGAAATCTATGCGGCCCGCGACCTCACCGGGGAATTCTCCGACATCAGCCTGCCGCTGTGGGCCTATTCCGACTTTATCGAGAGCTCGAACGTCGCCGCCTCGGTCGCGCATCTGCGGATCGACGTCGTGGACATCCCCGACTACCGGATTTGCGGATATTTCCTGGCGCCAGCCTTGGCCCGACATGGGCAGGCTTCGTGCAAGATCGCGGTGGCCCTGCACGGCAACCTCTCGGAGACCCAGCGGGTGAATTGGGGCCGGGCGGAGAACATCGACCTCAGCGCCGACCAGCGGGAACAGTGGCAATACCGGGTGGCCGATATCCGCTACGGGCTCAGCCGCGACTATCTGGACCACTGGCAGTCGATCGCGGGGAAAGCCGGCCACTATCTGCATCCCCTCCGGTTTCTCGCGCCGCCCCGGCCTGCGTCCTGGGACCGCCGGCCGGGAGGCGTCTCCCTCAACTTTATCGGTCGGACCGAGGGTTTCAAGGGGCCGGACCTGTTCCTGGAACTCCTCACCTGGCTGCCGGCGGATTCCTACCGGGTGGCGCGGGTCATCGGCCCGAGCGTGACGGACCAGGACGGGGTGAGCTCGGCGGAACACCTGCGCCGGATGGCTGAAATCCGCGGCCTCGCGCTGGAGCAGCATGCCTGCATGACCACGGCCCAGCTCGCCGACGTGTTCGCCGAGCGCAGCATCACGGTCCTGCCGTCGCGGATGGACACCTTCAATCTCACCGCCCTCGAATCAATCTACGCCGGCTGTCCTCTCGCGGTCTCCGACCAGGCCGGCGTCTGCCGCTTCCTGAGGGAAACCTACCCCGGGGTTCCCTTCACCACGCTCGACGTGGAGCGTCTCTATCTCGCGGGCCCCGCCGTGCAGGAGCTGCTCGGCGACTACGACCGGCAGCGCGACCGGCTCGTCGCGGCGATGGGGAAGGCGGCGCCCGAGCCTTCCGGCCCGACGCTCCGGCAGATTTATGAAAGCGGCGATGCCCCGGAGACCGTCCTGCGGCGGCGCGCCCGGGACCTCTACGACCGGGTGGCCCGATTCTATGAGCGGCACCGCACGCCGGCTTTCCAGCCGCTCACCACGGTCGGAGCCCGGGTCTGGGACACGCTGCGATCCCTGGCCGAGGGCGGCAAGGCCGGGGACTTGTCCCGTGAAACCGACCTCTGGACGCTCTATCGGACCCTCTTTTACATCCCCGAGAACACGCCGCTGGACATCGACAAGAAGGTGGAACTATGCGCGACCATCTCCCGCCGGAGCCGCGTTGACCGGGCGCGCCTCTGGACCGAGCTGGCGCGCCTGGAACGCACCCGGGGCAACAATTTCGTCGCGGCCACCTATGACATCCGGGTCCTGCGCATGATGGGCGGCGATCGCACGGGCATCCTGCCCGTGGTGGTTTCCGACCTGGTTGAGAACGGCTTTCCCCGGGAGGCGGAGGCGGTGGTGGCGCTCTACGGGCCGGAGGAGCAGCGGCTCGAGCGCGGACGCGCCCTCCTCCAGGCGGCCTATGACGATCACCGGCAGGCTCCGGCGGCCGGATCCTTCGAGTGGCTGCAGGATCAGCGAGACGGGCGCACGCCGCGAGTGAGCGTCATCGTCTCCCTTTACCGCGCCGCGAACAAGCTCGAGGCCTTCCTGCAGATGCTGGCCCGGCAGCCCTGGGTCAGGGAGGGCCTGGCGGAGGTGATTTTCGTCGACAGTCATTCGCCCACGGACGAGCGCCAGGTTTTCGAGCGGCTGGCGCCGTCGCTCGGCCTTCAGGCCGTCTACGCGCGGACCGAGGCCAGGGAAACGATCCAGAAGGCCTGGAACCGGGGGATCCTCCTCTCCCGCGCACCCTATCTCGTCTTTCTAGGGGTCGACGAGATGGTGCGCCCGCAGTGCTTTGCCAGCCTGGCCGCCGAACTCGATGCCGATCCCGGACTGGATTGGGTGCTGGGGAGCTCGGTCATCACCGAGGTCAACGCCCAGGGCACGCCCCAGCGCGATGTCATGCTTTACCAGCGGACGCCGTATGCCCAGGACCTGGCCTATCTCGAAACCTGCTACCTAAGCTGGGTCGGGGCGATGTACCGCCGGACGATCCACGATCGCTTCGGCTATTACGATGAGTCCTTCGGGGCCGCCGGCGACACCGAGTTCAAGAATCGGGTGCTTCCCTTCATCCGAACCAAGGCCGTGCCCATGACGCTGGGCGTCTTCCTCAACTATCCCGAGGAACGGGCGACCCAGAGCCCCCGGGCGGAGGTCGAGGATCTGCGCGCCTGGTATCTGCACCGAAGCGAGGCGGGGGTGGAATATGCGATGGCCCGTCGCGGGCCCGAGCAGGCCATGGCGCTTTTCCAGCGGGCCCTCGGCTACCGCAAGTCCTACTGCCGCCATCTCAGCTCGGATCTGGATTTTGCCTCCGCGCTGGCGCGATTCGTGGGCCGGAACCGGCCTCCACCCCAATTTGCCCCCGCGGCGGCCGCGCTGGAGCGGACCCTCCGTGCCTACCGGGAGCTGGACTGGCTGCCCGAGCTTTCGCCGCGAGCCCCCCAGCGCCAGTGGGAGGAAACCGAGCGCCTGGCCACCGCCGCAGCCGAGGTGGCGCAGCGCGCCCTGGCCGGCGGCGACTCCCTCGCCTGGTCGGTCGTGAACGACAACCGCTACGAGCAGCATTTCGACATCTGGACGGCGCCGGCCCTGGCGGGCCGGTCCGCCGCCCGCGGGCGCTCCGCCTGGTTCCGCCCGTCGCTTCCCCCCGAGCTGGCGTCGGGATCGGACCGCGGCGGGACGCCGCCCGGGTCCCAGGCCGCCTCCGGTGCTGCCATCGTTCGATTGCTGGCGGCGATCCAGGATACGGCCGAGGCCTGCCGGAGCACCGGCCAGGAGGAATTGGCGCGGGCGATCGATCCGGTGGCGCAATATTTTCGGGCCTTGGGGGAGGGGAAGAGCCCCGCAGCCCCGGGCGGCGACGATGCCGGCTCGGTGCTCGTTTCAGTCCTCGTGGACTCCCAGCTCGGCCGGCCCCTGTCGCGCGCGAGCCGCTTCGACCGGCGCCTGGTGGATCTTTGCGCGCTCTTGGCGGGGCCGACGCGGGCGATCTCTCCCGAGCTCGGGGACGCCCTCGAGGGCCTGGCCGTCCATGTCGGCCAGGAGTTGGAGAAAATGCGCTCGATGGAGGTCGCGGCACGGCTGCTCACCTTCAAGTCGCCGGCCGAGGCCGTCGCCCGCTACCGGTCGGACCTCAGCCCGAAGGTGCTGGAGACGCTCCAAAGCGCCGCGAAATCGGCCCGCTCCAAGGGAAATTCCGCCTATGGCGACCGGTTGAGCACCTATGCCGCCGCCGTCAAGGGCGAGCTGGCCTGCGTTTAGGCCGACCCTTCCATCTTAATCCATGAATGCTGAAATCTACACACCGGAACCGAAGCCGGCCTCTCCGACGGCCATTCCCAACGACGCTCAACTGGCCCGGCTCAAAAACGACAGCCTCAAGACGCTGGGCCTGATCAAGCAAGTGCACGAGGTGCTTGGCGCGCAGGGCGCCGAACTCCGGAACCAGCACGCCCAGCTCGATCGCCTGACCGCCGACGGGACGTTTTCGAACTATTACTTTCATTGCCCCATGGACTACGAGCGGGAGACCTACCCCCCCGACCTCGGTACTCCCCGCTACGTCGCCGGGGAGGAGCTTCCGCTGCCGCCGCCCGACTACCGGCCGGGATACGCACCGGACGACGACGCGCTCTATCTTCGCTGGGGCAAATCCGATCACCAGCAGGTCTGCGACATGGTCAAGAAGCACCACCAGGGGTACGACAACCTGACCATCCTCGATTTCGGATGCTCCTCGGGACGCGTGCTCCGGCATTTTCTGGCGGAGCATCGCGCCCACGGCTGGAAGCCGATCGGAATCGACATCCAGGCCAAGCTGATCGAGTGGACCCGCCGGTATTTCCCGAAGGAGCTCACGGTCCTGTCCGGTTCGGCCTTTCCGCACCTGCCGTTCGCCGACAACTCGATTGACGTGATCTTCGGGATATCCGTGTTCACCCACACCAAATACCTTTGGGATACCTGGCTGATGGAGTTCAAGCGGGTCCTCAAGCCGGGAGGGTTGGTCATGCAGTCGGTGCAGTGCGAGGCGGCCTGGGAGTTCTATCACAAGAATCGCCACGAAAAGTGGGTCGCCGACGGGCATCCGGCGTCGATGCTGCGGGAGCCCCACATGACGCACGATTACCTGCTCTATGGGGATCCGAGCGTTAGCCAGACCTTCTACCGGAAGGACGTGATCATCGATTTCTGGGGCCGGTACATGGAGGTGGTGGACTTCCTGCCCCCTCCGCAGTTCAGCTACCAGAACTGGATCGTATTGAGGAAGGAAG
>CAZKAH010000043.1:0-24019 GCA_964550715.1 uncultured Opitutaceae bacterium | reverse complement strand
AGGCGAGGACGACGCCGACGATGTTCTTGCCGATGTCGTGGACGTCGCCCTTGACGGTCGCGATGACGAAGCGCCCGTTGGCCTTGGTCTCCCCGCCGGCGGCGGCGATCTTCTTCTTCTCCTCCTCCATGAAGGGCGTGAGGTAGGCGACCGACTTCTTCATCACCCGGGCGGACTTCACCACCTGGGGGAGAAACATCTTGCCCGCGCCGAAGAGATCGCCGACGACGCGCATGCCGTCCATCAGGGGGCCCTCGATGATGTTGAGCGGGCGCGGGTACTTGGCCGAGTTGGCCCGGGCCTCCTCGGTGTCCTGTTCGACGAAGGTGTCGATGCCCTTGACCAGGGCGTGGCTCAGGCGCTCCTCCACGCTCAGGCCGCGCCAGGCGTCGTCCGCCGCGGCCGGCCGGGCGCCGGGGACCGCGGGGGTCGCGCCGGCCTTCATCTCGTCGGCCAGGGCCACGAGCCGCTCGGTCGCGTCGGGGCGGCGGTTGAGGAGGACGTCCTCGATGCGTTCGCGCAGGTCCGGCGGAATCTCCTCGTAGACGCCGAGCATGCCGGCGTTGACGATGCCCATGTCCATCCCGGCCTGGATCGCATGGTACAGGAAGGCGGCATGGATCGCCTCGCGGACCGGGTTGTTGCCGCGGAAGGAGAAGGAGACGTTGCTCACGCCCCCGGAGACCTTGGCGTGCGGCAGCGTCCGCTTGATGATGGCCGTGGCCTCGAAGAAATCGACGGCGTAGTTGTTGTGCTCCTCGATGCCGGTCGCGACGGTGAGGATGTTCGGGTCGAAGATGATGTCCTCGGGGGGAAAGTCGGCCTGCTCCGTCAGCAGCCGGTAGGCGCGGGTGCAGATCCGGACCTTGGCATCGCGGTCGGCGGCCTGGCCCTCCTCGTCGAAGGCCATGACCACCGCGGCGGCGCCGTAGCGGCGGACGAGCCGGGCGCGGCGGAGGAACTCGGCCTCGCCATCCTTGAGGGAGATCGAATTGACGATGCCCTTGCCCTGGAGGCAGCGCAGCCCGGTCTCGAGCACGCTCCACTTGGAGGAGTCGACCATCACCGGCACCCGGGTGATCTCGGGCTCGGCCGCGATCAGGTTCAGGAACTTGGCCATCGTGGCCTCGCCGTCGATCAGGGCCTCATCGACGTTTACGTCGATGAGGTTGGCGCCGTTCTCGACCTGCTGGCGCGCGATGGCCACGCACGCGTCCCAGTCGCCGGCCTTCAGCGCCTTGGCGAACTTCGGCGAGCCGGTGATGTTGGTGCGCTCGCCGACGAGCAGGAACTGGGAGGCGGCCCGCGTCATTAGCCGGCGATGACGAGGGGCTCGAGCCCGCTCAGCCGCAGGGCGGGCGGAAATTCCGGCACCCGCCGGGGCGCCACGCCGCGGACGGCCCGGGCGATGGCCGCGATGTGGGCGGGCGTGGAGCCGCAGCAGCCCCCGACCAGGTTGACCCAGCCGGCGGCGGCAAATTCGCCGAGGACCGCCGCCATGTCCGCCGGCGTCTCGTCGTAGCCGCCGAAGGCATTGGGCAGGCCGGCATTGGGATAGCAGGTGGTGTAGCAGGCGGCGAGGCCCGCGAGCGCCTCGACGTAGGGGCGCATCGCCCGGCCGCCGAGGGCGCAGTTGATCCCGACCGAGAAGGGCCGGGCGTGCGCGATGCTGGCGTAAAAGGCGTCGATGGTCTGGCCCGAGAGCGTGCGGCCGGAGGCGTCGGTGATCGTCACCGAGATCATGACCGGCAGCCGGAAGCCGACCTCGTCGAAGAGGGCGGCCAGGGCGAAGAGCGCGGCCTTGGAGTTCAGGGTGTCGAAGATCGTCTCGATCAGCAGCGCGTCGACCCCGGCTGCGATGAGGGCGCGGGCCTGCTCGGTATAGGCGGCCACGACCTGGTCCCAGGTCACGGCCCTGAAATCCGGCCGGTTGACGTCGGGGGACATCGAGAGGGTCCGGTTGAGGGGGCCGATGGCGCCGGCGACGAAGCAGCGGCGCCCGGGGGTGGCGGCCTCGGCCGCGCGGGCCGCCCGGCGGGCCGCGGCGACCGCCGCGGTGTTGAGCTCGGTCACGAGGGACTCGAGGTGATAGTCCGCCTGCGAGATCGCGTTCGAGTTGAAGGTGTTCGTCTCGACGATGTCCGCGCCCGCGGCAAAATACTCGGCGTGGATCTGCTCGATGATCTCCGGGCGCACGATCGAGAGCAGGTCATTGTTGCCCAGGAGGTCCTGCTTCGGCGCCGGGAACCGGGTGCCGCGAAAATCGGCCTCCGTGAGCTCCCGCGTCTGGATCATCGTGCCCATGGCCCCGTCCAGCACCGCGATGCGCTCCTGGAAAAGCGCGCGGAGAGCCCCAAAGGAGGGTGATTCGGGAGGGAGGCTGCTCATGGTCGGGACGAGGGGGACAGTGGGAGGGGGAAGGGCCCAAGCCAATGCCGTTTCCGGTCCTTGGCAACCGTTCATATCGTCATATTGAAATACATTGATATATTTACTTGCCATGCTCGGGCGGGCCGGTTGAGTCCCCTTGTTCTTTTCCCATCTCCGGGCAACAGGGAAGGCCGTGCAAGCCGGCCACAGTTGCGCTGCGGTAACGCATCACAGACCCTCATCCCGTCCGACGCACTGTCGGCCGGGAACAACGCCAATCCCCGGTCCGCCGGGGGTGAAGGCCAGGGGCGAGGCAGGGCGCACGGGCGCCCGAGACCTGCGGAGTCCGAACATCTGCTCCCGGAAATCCTCGACGCCGGCGTGAATTGCGCGCGCCGGCGGTGTCCACTTCATCGCATCAATGAAGCCTGTTCCCATGAAATCCTCCCTCCCTGCCGCCGGGCCCGCCCGCTGGTTCCTGCTGGCCGCAGCCTGCGCCCTGGGCGTGGCCGCCGCCGCCGCCCAGAACGTGCCCATCCAGCTGGCTCCGGTCGTGACGACCGCGACGCGCCAGCCGGAGTCCGCCGCCGTCACCGGCACCGCCGTGGATGTCGTTTCCGGCGGCGACCTGGCGCGCCAGCAGCTCGCAACCTTCGCGGACGCCCTGGCGGGCGTGCCGGGAGCCCCGGCCTTCGCCACTGGGCAGGCGGGCGCCGCGACCTCGCTCTTCCTGCGGGGGGCCAATTCCAACCAGACGCTCTTCCTGGTCGACGGCATCCGGCTGAACGACGCCAACACCGACTACAATAACTTCCTGGGCGGCGCGCGGATCTTCCCGACCGACGCGATCGAGATCGCCCGCGGGCCGCAGAGCACCCTCTACGGGAGCGAGGCGGTCGGCGGCGTGGTCTCGCTGCACGGGGCCCCGGGCACGGGTCCGGCCACGGAGACCGCCCGGGTCGAGGCGGGCTCGTTCGGCACGATCGACGGCCTGGTCACGGCCCAGGCGGGCCTGAAGACCTGGGGCTACAACCTCGCGGCGTCGGCCGGGCAGACCGACAACGCCCGCGCAAACAACCGGTTCAAGGACGTGAATGTCGCGCTGCGGGTCGACGACCAGCCCTCGGACGTCCTCCGCGTCGGGGCCACCCTGCGCGGGCTTGCGGAGCGCTACGAGGACCCGGGCGACGAGTTCACCAGCAATCTCTTCAACTATGAGCTGGAGCAGAACTGGCTCGGCACCGTCTTCGCCGACGCGCGGCTGACCGAGAACCTCCTGAGCCACCTCATCCTCGGCGGCCAGGACCGCCGCTTCGTCGCCGTGGTGCCGACGCCCGGCCGGCCGGACGCCGTGACGGTGGTCAAGAACCTCCGCGGCGTCCTCGACTGGCAGGTCACCGGCCGGCTGACCGAGCACAATATCCTGACCGGCGGGATCACGGCCGACACGGGCAGCACGGTCAACACGGGCTTCGGCGCGGTCAACAAGCACCAAACCCTCTTCAGCGTGTTCGGAGAGGACGAGTGGACGCCGACCGCCGACCTGCACCTGACCGGCGGCCTGCGGCACGACGACTACAACACCTTCGGCGGGGCCACGACCGGGCGCGCCACGCTCGCCTGGCTGGCCGACAGCTCGCTCAAGCTGCGCGGGAGCTACGGCAGCGGCTTCGATGCGCCGAGCTTCCTCGACCTCTACGGCCGGAGCGCGTTCTTCGTCGGCAACCCTGCGGTGCGGCCCGAGCGCTCGCATGGCTGGGACGCCGGGCTCGACTACTACGTGACGGGCCGCCAGGAGGTGCTGAGCGCGACCTGGTTCGAGAACGACTATGGCAACCTGATCATCGACAACTTCAACGTGTTCCCCGGGACGACGGCCAACGTCGAGCGCGCCCGTTCCCGCGGCCTCGAGCTCTCGCTCTCGACGCTGCTCTTCAACGTCGCCCGGGCGAAGGTCGCCTACACCTACCTCGAGGCCCGCAACCTCTCGGAGAACATCCCCCTCCTGCGCCGCGCGCGCAACAGCCTCAGCGCCGACGTCCATTCCGACCTGGGCCGCGGCTGGCTCGTGGGCGCCGGCGGGGCCTACGTCGGCCACCGGCCGGACGTGGACGTCCGGACCTTCGCCACGGTGGACGACCCGGGCTATTCCGTGGTCCGCATCTACGCGTCCTGCCAGGTCACCCCGGCATTCGGGCTGAAGGTGCGGGTCGAGAACGCCCTCGACCGGCGGTATGAGCCGGTCAACGGCTACCCCCAGCCCGGCACGGGGATCTTCGGCAGCGCGGAGATCAGGTTCTGACTCAGGCCGGCTTCCAGGCGAGGATGAGCGCGCCGGCGACGATGAGCGTCCCGCCGGCCGCGTGCTGCCAGCTTAGGCGCTCCCGCAGGACGAGCGCGGCGAGCAGGATCGCGAAGACGACGCTGAGCTTGTCGATCGGCGCAACCCGCGAGACCGGCCCGAGCTGGATCGCGCGAAAGTAGCAGAGCCAGGACAGCCCGGTCGCGAGGCCGGACAGCGTGAGGAAGAGCCAGGTGTGGCGGGAGAGGGTCGCGAGCGCGCCCCGCGGCACGACGGCCAGCGCGATCGCCCAGGTGAAGACGAGCACCACGGTCGTCCGGATGGCGGTCGCCAGGCTGGAGTTGACCCCCTCGACGCCGACCTTGGCCAGGACGGCGGTGGCGCCGGCGAAGAAGGCCGAGAGGAGGGCCCAGGCGATCCAGGTCACGGGAGGGAGCGGCGATCAGCCCGGCGCAGGCGGCGGCCTGCTAGGCGGTCGGCCCGCCGTGCCGGTAGTGGATCACGCGGACCTTTTCGAGGGTCACGAGGCCGCCGCCCATGATCTCCTGCAACTGGGGGAGGAAGCCGTTGATCTTCTCCTCGGTGTCGACGATCTCGATGATCACCGGCAGGTCGTCGGACAGGCGCAGGATCTTGGCCGTGTGCAGGTGGCTGCTGGCGCCGAAACCCATCGATCCGCGGGTCACCGTCGCGCCAGCCAGGCCGGCGGCGCGGGCTTTCAGGACGATCGCCTCATAGAGGGGCTTCTTGTCATGGCGATCGGACTCGCCAAGGAGAATGCGCAGGAGGAGGGACTCTTCGGGAAGTGGCATGGCGGTTACCGGGGTTGGTTGACCGCGGCGGCGAGCAGATGCCCGAGCCAGACGGCGATGAGGCAGAGGAAGACGGAGCCGAAGATATTGCCGCCGGCCTGCAGCCATTCCCCGTCCCGCGCCAGGTTGAGCGTGTTCAGGCTGAACGAGGAGAAGGTGGTGTAGCCGCCGCAGATTCCGACCATCAGAAAATCCCGGGTCGGCGTGCTGGCAAACCACCGTCCGTCGGGCGCGGTGAGGGTGAAGATGAAGCCGATGACGAACGAGCCGGTGATGTTGACGATCATGATCCCCCAGGGAAACGTTCCGCCGATCTGCACGTTGCAGAACTGGGAAAGGAAGAATCGCAGCACGCTGCCGAGCGCGCCGCCCAAGGCTACCAGGAGATACCGCGTAAGCATGCCGGGCCCGGCGGCAGGTCAGAGCTTCTCCACGATCCGGTCGGCCAGCCCGTAGGCGATGGCCTCCTTGGCGTTCAGGTAGAAGTCGCGGTCGCTGTCGCTCGCGATCTTCGTGATGGGCTGGCCCGACGCCGTGGCGAGAATCTGGTTCAGCTCGCCGCGGATCTTCTCCATCTCCTGCGCCTGGATGTTGATGTCGGTCGCCGGCCCGATGAAGCGGCCGGAGATCAGCGGCTGGTGGATCAGCACGCGGGCGTGGGGATACAGGAGCCGCCGGCCCTTCGGCACGCCGCAGAGGAGGATCGAGCCCATCGACGCCGCCATGCCGGTCACGACGACCGTGATGGGCGAGGAGATCAGCCGCATGGTGTCGAAGACCGCCATGCCCGCCGTGATCGAGCCGCCCGGGGTGTTGAGATAGAACGTGATCTCCTTCCCGGGGCCGGAAGCCTCCAGGTAGAGCATCCGCTCGCATAGGTCCTTGGCCGACTCGTCCGTGACCGGCCCCCACAGGAAGAGTTTCCGCTGCTCGAGGAACTTCCGCTGGATGATCAACCCCACGGAGGAGGACCGCTGCTTGGCGGGATTCTCCTCCAGCTCGTCTTCATCCTCGTCGTCATCGTCGAGGCGGGGAACGGGGGCGGACAGGCTCGGCTGCAGGTTGTCGAAGTGCATGATGGGAACGGGAACTATGGGGCCCGCCGCCAATTTGGCAAGGGCGGGCGAACGGCCGCCACCGGGGTTTTTCGCCCCCGGGCCCGCTGGGAAGGTCGTCACGCAATACGTGACAGTCCGGCTCCGGTCCACCGTCGGCCCGGGGGAAAGTGTCACGCAATGCGTGACAGGGCTGGAACGGACCTGCGGCATTGCCACCGCCGGGGCCCCGGCCCAGGTTTCCCGGGGTGAAGAGCATCTCCGGCAATATCGTCGATGTGATCGGCCGGAGAATCTTTCCCGGGAGGGTGGAGTGGTCGGGGGGGGTGATCCGGCGGATCGTGCCGGAGCCGGGGAAGCGGTATGCCCGCTACCTGGCGCCGGGGTTTGTCGACGCGCATGTCCATATCGAGAGTTCGATGCTGCCGCCGGCGGAGTTCGCGCGGCTGGCCGTGGTGCATGGGACGGTCGCCACCGTTTCGGATCCGCATGAGATCGCCAACGTGCTCGGCACCGGGGGCGTGCGCTACATGCTCGCCGAGGCGCGGCGGACGCCGCTCAAGATCTGCTTCGGGGCGCCGCCCTGCGTGCCGGCCACCCCGTTCGAAACGGCCGGAGCGGCCCTGGGGCCGCGGGCCGTGGCGGGCCTCCTGGCCGAGCCGCAGGTCGGCTACCTCAGCGAGGTGATGAATTTTCCCGGCGTCCTGCGCCGGGACCCCGACCTCATGGCGAAGATCGCCGCGGCGCGCCGCCGGGGCAAGCCGGTGGACGGCCACGCCCCCGGCCTGCGCGGGGCGGCCGCCGCGGCCTACGCCGCGGCCGGCATCACGACCGACCACGAGTGCTTCACCCTCGCCGAGGCCCGCGACAAGATCGCGGCGGGGATGAAGATCCTGATCCGCGAGGGCTCCGCCGCGCGCAACTTTGCCGCGCTGGCCCCGCTGCTGCGCTCGTTCCCCGGCCGCTGCATGTTCTGCTGCGACGACCTGCATCCGGACGAGCTCGTCCGCCACCATCTCGACCACCACGTGCGGCTCGCCCTGGCGGCGGGAGCGGACCGTTTCGATGCGCTCGCGGTGGCGAGCGTCCACCCGGTGCGCCACTACGGCCTGGACATCGGGCTGCTCCGGCCCGGCGATCCGGCGGATTTCATCGCGTTCACCGGCTGGAGGAACCTGCGGGTGCGGCGCACCTACCTGCGCGGCCGGCTGGTGGCGAAGAACGGGCTCAGCCTGTTGCCGCGGCGCCGGGCGAGGATCGTCAACGCCTTCCGGGCGCGGCCACGGCGGGTGGCGGACTTTCGCGTGCCGGCCCGGCCGGGCCGGCTCAATGTCATCACCGCGGCGGCCGGCCAGCTGGTCACCGGCTGGAAGCGGATGGCGCCGCGGGTCGTGGACGGCGCGGCCGTGGCCGATCCGGCCCGCGACCTCCTGAAGATCGCCGTCGTCAACCGCTATGCGGCCCGGGCCCCCATCGCCCTCGGCTTCATCCGGGGATTTGGCCTGAAGGCCGGCGCCCTCGCTTCCTCGGTTGCGCACGATTCGCACAATATCGTGGCCGTCGGGGCCGACGACGCTTCGCTGGCTGTCGCGGTCAACCTGGTCATTGCGCACCGGGGCGGCGTCGCCGCTGTCGGGCGAGGGGAGGAGCGCATCCTGCCGCTGCCGATCGCGGGCCTGATGTCCAACGACGACGGTCACACCGTCGCGGCCGGCTACGCCCGGGTGGATGCCCTGGCCAAGAGGCTTGGCAGCCGGCTGCCGGCGCCCTTCATGACGCTCTCCTTCATGGCGCTGCTCGTGATCCCCGACTTGAAGCTGGGCGACCGCGGCCTCTTTTCCGGCAGGCGCTGGGCGTTTCAGCCGGTTTTCGGGAAATAGGGCGCCCCGCGCGGGCGCATCACCAGGAGATCTTGATTAGGTTGAGACCCCTGATGGGGCGGCCGGGAATGGTTGGATCCTTGTCGTCGTCCTGGAACCAAACACCAACCGGACCGGCGATCACTCCGCCTTTATATAAGGTAAACCGATCGTCGATCGCATTCTGGCGGGCGATGGCGGCATCGAGCCCTTCGGCTTCGAAGCGATTCCGGACCACCATCCGGGGAAGGAGAATCACGCCCGGCTCCACTTTCACGGCAGCGGAGGCGTCGGCCGCGGCCTGATAGACGTAGGCCCTGCGCAGGGAGGCCTTCATCTCCTGGTCGATATTGGGTCCCACATTTTGCGCGTGGGCGGCGACGGCCAAGCCACAGACGGCGACGGCAATAAAGCCGGGGCGGCACCAGCGTATCAGGGATACGGCGCGCATGGCGGAAGAGTCTTAATCCCCGGGAGGACTCCGGCTCCAGCTTATTTGATGTAGGGGGATTTCCCCAGGCGGCGTGCGCCCTAGTACTCGATCTTGTCCGTCTTCTGCGCCCATTCCTGAAAGGCCTTGTGCGCCTGGTCCCGAAGGAGGGGCGTCATGGCGATCGTGCGCTTCTCCGGGGGGAGGGGAATCTGCTGGTAGATGAAATCGTCGTCGAAGCCAATGGCGGCCGCGTCCCGTCGGGTATTGGCGTAGTAGATCTTGGGAATGCGCGCCCAGTAGATGGCCGCGAGGCACATGGGGCAGGGTTCGCAGCTCGTATACAGTTCGCAGTCGGTCAGCTGGAAGGTACCCAGGTCGCGGCAGGCCTGGCGGATCGCCGTCACCTCGGCATGGGCGGTGGGATCGTTCTGCGAGGTCACGCCGTTCTGCCCGCGGCCGACCACCTGCCCGCGGCGCACGACGACGCACCCAAACGGGCCGCCGCGCCCGCCGCGCATGCCCTCCTCGGCGAGCGCGATGGCTTCGCGCATGAACTGCTCCGGCGCGCCGCTCATGGACCTAGGCGCGGTCGACCACGGCCTCGATCTGGCCGTGGGGCTCGTCGGTCGGCAGGAACGAGACGTTGGGATTTTCCAGGCCGAAGGGCTTCAGGTTGAGGGGGAGATAGTGCTTGTTGGGCAGGAACAGGCTCGCCCGGTTGATCTGCGGGCAGGCGGCGAAGGCCGCGCCCGCCATCTCATAGAGGGTGGTCTGGACCGACGGGCTGTAATTGGCGGCAAAGACCCGCAGCATGGCGGCGAGGATGGCGGCGTTCGCCGCATTCCAGTCGAAGCCGGCCGCCGCCGCGCCGGACCAGCGCCAGGTCGTCCGCAGGGCCGTGGCCAGGATCCGGTCCTTGGTCTCGGGGAGGGTGGTGTAGGCGTCGCGGGGATAGCCCTCGAACCCGGAACCGGTCGACTTCATGATCAGCAGGTCCGAGATGCCCGATTCGACCTGGGCCGCGGCGCCGCGCACGGCCACCACCTGCACGGAGGGGCGGCCCTCCTCGCCGAGGAAGGCATGGTCGTGGGGCTTCCCGCCCGGCGCCATCCGCGACCAGCGCCGCTCGCTCGTGTCGATGGTCACCCGGCCGACCTGAGGGTGGCTGTCCAGGAAATGGCGCGCCACGAGGAGGGCGAAGGGCTCCGTCTGGGCACCGAGGTGCTGGTGGGCCAGCGCCTGCACGGTGTTCTTCATCGTGTCGGTGGCGACAACCTTGCTGTTGTCGCCGGCCGTGTACGACGACTCGAAATCGCCCTCGAGCCGCACCCCAACCTCCAGCTCCTTCACCTCGTGCCGCGGCGCCGTCCGGGTGACCTTGAGCACCCGCACCCGCTGCTTGCCGTAGTTTTGGGAGACGAGTTTCACCGGGAAAGGGAGAAAGAAGCCGCATCCGGGGGCCGGTCGCAACCAATATGTAGGTGACAGGGTGGGGCCAGCCGTCAATTTTCAGCCGGCATTCCCCCCGGACACCCATGAAATCCACCCTCATTTCCGGCCTCGAAATCTGCGCCCCGATCGACACGTCCGCCGCCGAGATCCTGACGCCTGCCGCCTGCGCCTTCCTCGCCGGGCTGTTCCGGCAGTTCGAGGGGCGGCGCCGGGAGCTGCTCGCCCGCCGCGCCGCCCGCCAGAGGGAATATGACGCCGGCCGGCTGCCGGACTTCCTGGCGGAAACCGCCGCGATCCGCGGCGGCGACTGGCAGGTGCCACCGCCCAAGCCCGACCTGAATGACCGGCGGACCGAGATCACCGGCCCGGTCGACCGGAAGATGGTGATCAACGCGCTGAACTCCGGCGCCAAGGTCTTCATGGCCGACTTTGAGGACGCGACCGCGCCCACCTGGCAGAACCAGGTCGAGGGGCAGCTCAACCTTCGGGATGCGGTCCGCCGGACAATCGCCTATGCGGCCCCGAACGGCAAGAGCTACGCCCTGAACGAGAAGACGGCGACGCTGGTCGTGCGCCCGCGGGGGTGGCACCTGACCGAGAAGCACGTCCGGCTCGACGGCCAGCGGGTCTCCGGCTCGCTCTTCGACTGGGGCCTCTACTTCTTCCACAACGCCCAGGAGCTGCTGGCGCGGGGGTCCGGCCCCTATTTCTACCTCCCGAAGATGGAGAGCTACCTGGAGGCGCGGCTGTGGAACGACGTCTTCATCCACGCGCAGGACGCCCTCGGTCTGCCGCGCGGCAGCGTGCGCGCGACCGTCCTGATCGAGACGATCCTCGGCGCCTTCGAGGCCGAGGAGATCCTCTACGAGCTGCGCGAGCATTCCAGCGGGCTCAACTGCGGCCGCTGGGACTACATCTTCAACTGCATCAAGCGGCTGCACGGGCGGCCGAATGCGATCTTCCCCGACCGGTCGCAGGTCGGGATGACCGCCCCGTTCATGCGCGCCTACAGTCTCAATGTCATCCGGATCTGCCACAGCCACGGCGCGCACGCCATGGGCGGCATGGCCGCCCAGATCCCGATCAAGAACGATCCCGCCGCGAATGCGCAGGCGATGGCCAAGGTCCTGGCGGACAAGGAGCGGGAGGCCACCGACGGCCACGACGGCACCTGGGTGGCCCATCCGGCCCTCGTCCCGGTCGCGCTGCAGGCCTTCGACCGGCTCATGCCCGGGCCGAACCAGATCGCGCGGCGCCGCGACGACGTGAAGGTGACCGCGGCGGATCTGCTGGCTCCGCCGCCCGGGACGATCACCGAGGCGGGCGTGCGCGCCAACCTGAGCGTCGGCGTGCAGTACCTCGAGGCCTGGCTGGGCGGCCTGGGCTGCGTTCCCCTCTACAATCTCATGGAGGACGCGGCGACAGCCGAGATCTCGCGGGCCCAGCTCTGGCAGTGGCTCCGCTACGGCGCCACCCTGGCGGACGGCCGCCAGGTGACCGCGGAGCTCTACGAGCAGCTGCTCGCCCAGGAATTGGAGAAGATCAAGGGGGAGGTCGGCGCCGACCGCTATGCCGGCGGCCATTTCCCGCGCGCGGTCGAGCTCTTCATGGGCATGGCCAAGGCCCCGCAGATGGAGGAGTTCCTCACGCTGCCGGCCTACGAAGAGCTCCCGTAAATGGCCTCGGCCAGGCAGACCCTCGCCGAGCTGAACGCCGCGGGTGCGCCGGCATTCGTCGCCATGCTCGGCGGCCTCTTCGAGCACTCCCCCTGGGTCGCGGAGGAGACCTGGCCCCGCCGCCCCTTTCGCGACGCGGCGCACCTCCACGCCGAGCTTTGCGCCACGATGCGGCGCGCCCCCCGCGAACGGCGCCTGGCGCTGATCCGGGCGCACCCCGACCTGGCCGTGCGCCTGGACCATCTCACCGCGGCCTCGCAGCGCGAGCAGTCCGGCGCCGGCCTCGACCGCCTGGCGGAGGCCGAGCTGGCCGAGTTCCGGGCCCTCAACGCGGCCTATCGGGCGCGCTTCGGCTTTCCCTTCGTCATCTGCGCGCGGCTCAACGCCAAGGAGGCGATCCTGGCGGCGATGCGGCGCCGGCTGCCCCAGGAGCCCCTGGCGGAGGAGGACGCCGCCCTGGGTGAAATTGAAAAGATCGCCTGGCTGCGGCTGGCGGACATACTGCATACTACTTAGCGAAAAGGGCTTTTCCCCCGCCGTCCCAGCCGCGATTCTCCGGTACCCGTCTCCCATGCCTGGCAAACTCAGCACCCACGTCCTCGATCTCACCCGCGGCGCCCCAGCCGCCGGCCTGAAGATCGAATTGTGGCGGCAGGAGGGCGCGCCGCGGCTGCTCAAGACCGTCGCGACCAACGCGGACGGCCGCACCGACGCCCCGCTGCTGGCGGGCGCCGAGGTCGCAGCCGGCGGGTATGAGCTCGTATTTCACGTCCGGGAGTACTTCGCCGGGCGCGGGGTGGAATGTCCCTTTCTCGACCGCGTGCCGGTCCGCTTCATCCTGGCCGAGGGGGCTTCCTGCCACGTCCCCCTGCTCGTCTCGCCCTGGGCCTACAGCACCTACCGGGGCAGCTGACGGCGCCATGAAGCGGGGGAAAATCGAGGCGGCCACCGGCCGGCTGGTGCGCCGATTGAACGACCTGGGCCGGGTAACCGACCAGCCGGGGCGCCTGGCGCGCACCTTCCACTCGGCGGCCATGCGGCGGGCCAACACCCTGGTCGGCCAGTGGATGAGGGACGCCGGGCTCAAGGTGAAGGTGGATGCGGTCGGCAATCTCATTGGCCGGGGCGAGGGCAGCCGGCCGGGGGCCAAGACCCTCCTGCTGGGCTCACACCTCGACACCGTCCTCGACGCGGGCCGGTTTGACGGCGCCCTCGGGGTGCTCCTGCCGATCGTCGCCCTGGGCGAGCTGCGCCGGCGGGGCGTCCAGCTGCCCTTTGCCGTGGAGGTCCTGGGCTTTGCGGAAGAGGAGGGTGTGCGCTTTGCCAGCGCGTATCTCGGGAGCAAGGGCTACGCCGGCCGGCTGCGCGCCGCCGACCTCGGGCAGCGCGATGCCCGCGGGCTTTCCGTCGGCGAGGTGCTGCGGGGAGCCTCCGGGCGGTTCCAGCTGCCCAAGGCGGCGCACCGGGGGCGGGATCTCCTGGGTTATGTCGAGGTCCACATCGAGCAGGGCCCGGTCCTCGAGTCCCGGAAGCTGGCGGTCGGGGTCGTCTCCGGCATCGCCGGGCAGACCCGGGTGCGCCTCACCTTCCGCGGCCGCGCGGGCCACGCCGGCACGACGCCGATGAGCCTCCGCCGGGACGCCCTGGCCGGTGCCGCCGAGTTCGTGCTCGCCGCCGAGGCCTGTGCCCGGCGCGACCCGACCCTGGTCGCCACGGTCGGAACGCTGCTCGTGTCGCCCGGCGCCAGCAACGTCATCCCGGCCGAGGCCGTGCTCACGCTCGACGTGCGCCATGCCCGGGACGCGACGCGCCGAAAGGCCCTGCAGCAGCTTTTCAGCCGCGCCCGGCGGATCGCGCGCGAGCGCGGCCTGACGCTGGACTGGCGGCAGACCCAGGACGACGACGCGGTGGCGTGCTCGCGGGAGCTGACGGCGCTCCTGGCGCGCAGCGTGCGCGCGCAGCAGCACGGCCGCTGCATCGAGCTCACGAGCGGCGCGGGCCACGATGGCGTCGTGATGTCCGCCATGGCCGCGATCGCGATGCTCTTCGTGCGTTGCCGCGGCGGCCTGAGCCATCACTCCGACGAATATGTGGCGCCGGCCGACCTCGAGGTGGCCCTGCGCGTCATCGTCGACTTCCTGGAGCGGCTGGCGACGGTGGCCGTCACATAGTTCGGATTCCGGCCGGGCGCCTCCCCTGACACCGCTTGCCCTCGGGCGGCGGCGCGCCAGCCTGTCAACATGAGCAGCAAGCTTGATCTGTTGATTCGCGGGGGGAGTGTGGCGACGCCGGAGGGCCTGCATTTGGCCGACGTGGGCGTGGCGGAAGGACGGATCGTGACCCTGGCGCCGGGGACCGCCCCGGACGCGGCGGAGACCATCGAGGCGGGCGGGCTCTGCGTCTTCCCCGGGATCCTGGATGCGCACGTGCATTTCAACGAACCGGGCCGGACGGACTGGGAAGGCCTGGCCAGCGGCTCGGCCGCGCTCGCGGCCGGCGGCGGCACGGCCTTCTTCGACATGCCGCTCAATTCCCTGCCGCCGGTGATCGACGCCGCGAGCCTGGCGCGGAAGCGCGAGCTGGCCGAGGAGAAGTCCGTGCTCGATTTTGCGCTGTGGGGCGGCCTCGTGCCCGGCAACCTCGACCGGCTGGAGGAGCTCCGTGACGCCGGCGCCATCGGGCTGAAGGCATTCATGTGCGGGAGCGGGGTGGAGGAATTCCAGGGGATCACCGACCCGGCGACGCTGCGCGCGGGCATGAAGCGCGCGGCCGCCCTCGGCCTGCTCGTGGCGGTCCATGCCGAGGATGACGCCCTCGCGCGAAAGCTGACGGAAGCCGAGCGCGCCCGGGGCGGGACCGATGTCCGCTCCTTCCTGGCCAGCCGGCCCGTCGAGGTGGAGCTGGAGGCCATCCGGACCGCCACCGATCTCGCCGGGGAGACCGGCTGTCGCCTGCACATCGTGCATGTCAGCAGCCCGGAGGGCATCACGGTGGTGGCGGAGGCCCGCCGCCGGGGCGTCGATGTCACGGCGGAGACCTGCCCGCACTACCTCCTCCTGAACGAGGAGGATGTCGTGCGCCTGGGCGCGCCGGCCAAGTGCTTCCCGCCCTTCCGTTCGGAGGCCCGGCGGCTGAAGCTGTGGGAGGCCGCCGAGAATGGCGCCGTGGACACGATCGGATCCGACCACTCGCCCGCGCCGCCGGCCCTGAAGACCTCGAAGGACTTCTTTGAGATCTGGGGCGGCATTTCCGGCTGCCAGCACGGCTTCCCGGCGCTCATTTCCGAGGCCCTGGCCCGCCGGCCCGCCGAGGAGGCCCTCCCGCGCCTCGCCGCGCTGCTCGCGGCCAATGTGGCCGACCGCTTCGGACTGGCCCCGCGGAAGGGCCGCCTGGCCGAGGGTGCCGACGCGGACTTTGCCCTCCTGGACCTCGCCGCCGTCCACGTCCTCAGCAATGAGGAGCTGTTCTACCGCCATCGGCAGGGTCCCTACCACGGCCGGCCCTGCTCCGTCCGGGTCGTGCGCACGGTCCGGCGGGGTCGCACGATTTATGCTCAGGGACGGATTGCGTCCGGGCCGCCGTCCGGGCAGTTTTTACAGCCACAAAAATGACCAAAGCCCCCTCTGACCTTTTCGGCCACACCCGCGCCCGCGTGGCGGCCCGGCATGCCCTCATCACCCCGGGCAACCACGTGGCGAGCACGGTGCCCGGCATCACGGGCGCGACCGCCGTCATCCTCATCAACGAGGCGATGGGGGCGAAGTTCGCCCAGCTGCTCGTGACCTTCCAGCGCGGCGGCAGCGCGGTCACCCCGGCCGGCGAGGTCGAGACCTTCGGCTATTTTCTCAGCGGCGGCGCCACGGTGCTCGTCGGGGGGAAGAGGCAGCGCTGCGGCGAAGGCGGCTTTTTCTTCGCCCCGGCGCGGCAGGCCTGGAGCCTGACGGCGCCCCAGGCGGGCACCCAGGTGACGCTGTTCCAGAAGAAATACGCCCCGCTGGCCGGCTCCCCCGGGCCCCGGGCCCTCATCGGCGACGCCGCCCGCGTCAAGGGCACCCCGTTTCTCGGGGACCCGGCGGCCAACCTCCAGGTGCTGCTGCCCGACGAGCCCGCCTACGACCTGGCGGTGAACCTCTTTGCCTACCGGCCCGGCGGGCACCTGCCTTTCGTCGAGGTCCATGTGATGGAGCACGGCCTGCTCATGCTGTCGGGCCAGGGCATCTACCGGCTGGAGGACACCTGGTCCCCTGTCCAGGCGGGCGACGCGATCTGGATGGCGCCGTATTGCGCCCAGTGGTTCGTGGCGATGGGCAAGGCGCCGGCGCGGTACCTCTATTACAAGGACGTCAATCGCGCGGCGCTATGAAGTCCGGCCCGGCAACTCCCGTGGTGGCCGTGGACCACGCCGCCCTCGCCCGGGCCATCGAGGAACTGGCGCTGATTTCGGAGGTGGCCCCGCCGGTCGTCACCCGCGTGCTCTTTTCGGAGGCCGACCGGCGCGGGCGGGAGTACGTGCGCCGCGCCGCGCGCGCGGCCGGTCTGACGGTGCGCGAGGATGCGGTCGGCAACATTTTCGCGCGCTGGCCCGGCCGCGAGCCGGCGCTACCCGCGGTCGGCACCGGTTCGCACACCGATGCGATCCCCAACGCCGGGCGCTTTGACGGCGTGGTCGGCGTCCTCGGCGGGATCGAGGCGCTCGCGGCGTTGCGCCGCGCCGGCTTCCAGCCGCGGCGCTCGCTCGAGGTCGTGATGTTCACTGCGGAGGAGCCGACGCGCTTCGGCCTCGGCTGCCTCGGCAGCCGGCTGATGGCCGGGGCGCTCTCGCTGGAGAAGGCGCGCGCCCTGCGCGACCGGGAGGGGCGTTCCCTGGAGGAGCTGCGCACCGCGGCCGGCTGCACCGGCGCGCTGGAGGCGGTGAAACTCCCGCCGGGCTGCTACCAGGCCTTTGTCGAGCTGCACATCGAGCAGGGCCCGCTCCTCGAGCAGGCCGGCATCCCGATCGGGCTCGTCGAGGCCATCGCCGGCCCCAGCAGCTACCGGATCAGCCTGCGCGGGGAGGGCGGCCACGCCGGCGCCGTCCTGATGCCGGTCCGCCACGACGCCTCGCTGGCGGCGGCCGAGATCGCGCTGGCGGTGGAGCGGGGCGCGAAGGAAAGCGGCAGCCCGGACACGGTGGGCACGACCGGCGTGTGGCGGATCGAGCCGGGGGCGATCAACAGCGTGCCGTATTTCGCCCAGATCGAGATCGACCTGCGGGACACGCGGCTCGACTCGCGGGACCGCGCCTTCGCCTTCATTCGCGCGGCGGCCGAGGAATCCGGCCGGCGCCGCGGGGTGACCTGCGAATTCAGCGAGATCAACGCCGATCCCCCCGCGGCGGGCGACCCGGCGACGATCGCGATCGCCGAGCGGGCCTGCGCGGAGCTCGGGGTCCGCTGCCGGCGCATGGTCAGCCGGGCCTATCACGATTCGCTCTTCATGGCCCGGATCTGCCCGACCACGATGATCTTCATCCCGTGCCGCAACGGCTGGAGCCATCGCCCCGAGGAATTCGCCGAGGCCGGGCACATCGCCACCGGGACCGAGGTGCTCGCCCGCACGCTCGCGGCGCTGGCCACCTCATGAGCGCGGCCTTCGACTTTCTCCTCAACGGCCGGGCGGTCCGCGTCGAGGGCGTCTCGCCGAACACGACCCTGCTCGAGTTCCTGCGGGGGCGGGGCCTGACCGGCAGCAAGCGCGGCTGCGACGAGGGCGACTGCGGCGCGTGCACCGTGGCGCTGGTGGAGCGCGACGCCGCGGGCCGGGCCACCTACCGGGCGATCAACAGCTGCATCGCCCTGGTGCCGATGTTCGCCGGCCGCGAGGTCGTGACGGTCGACGGGCTGGCCGGCGCGGGCGGCGCGCTGCACCCGGTGCAGGCGCGGATGGTGGACCACTACGGCTCGCAGTGCGGCTACTGCACGCCGGGCTTCGTCGTCTCGCTCTTCGAGGCCTACTACCGCCCGGGCTGCCGGGAGGCCGCCCAGATCAGCGACCAGCTCTGCGGCAATCTCTGCCGCTGCACCGGCTACCGCCCGATCCGCGACGCCGCGGTGGCGGCCCTCGCGCACCGCGACGCCGGGGCGGCGGGGGACGATCCCTTTCTCGCGCGGCTGCAGGCGCCGGTGGCTCCGCCCGCCGAGCTCGACTACGCGGCGGGGGCGGAGCGGTTTTTCCGCCCGGTCTCGCTGGCCGCGCTCTTCGCCCTCCGCCGCGACCATCCCGGGGCGCGCCTGGTGGGCGGCGCGACGGAGATCGGGGTCGAGCTCAACAAGAAGTTCCAGGCCTGCCCGCTGCTGATTTCCACCGAAGGGGTCCCGGAGCTGACCCGGATCACCGCCACGCCCGCCGCCTGGCGCCTCGGGGCGGCGGCCAGCCTGACCGCCATCGAGGAGGCGCTGGACGGGGAGTATCCCGCGCTGGCCAAGATGCTGAGGGTCTTCGCCTCGCGGCAGATCCGGAGCCGGGCCACCCTGGGGGGCAATCTCGCCACCGCCTCGCCGATCGGGGACAGCGCCCCGGTGCTGATGACCCTGGACGCCTCCCTCGTCCTCGTCTCGCCGGGGGCGGAGCGAACGGTGCCAGTCGCCGATTTTTTCACGGGCTACCGGAAGACGGTCCTCGGCCCGGACGAGGTCATCCGCGAGGTCGTGGTTCCCCGCGGGACACCGCCGGGCCTGACCCGGCGGGCGGACTTTCTCAAGGTGTCCAAGCGGCGCGAGCTCGACATCAGCATCGTGGCGGCGGCCTTCTGCGTCGATTGCGACGCGGCGGGCGTCGTGCGCCGGGCCCGGATCGCCTACGGCGGCGTGGCCGCCTCGTCCCAGCGCGCCCGCCGCGCCGAGGCCGCGCTGGAAGGCCGGGGCCTGGCCGACGCCGCGGCCGCCGTGGGGGACTTGCTGCGCGGCGAATTCCAGCCGATCGACGACGCCCGGGGCGGCGCCGAATACCGCCGCGAGCTCGTGGTCAGCCTCTGGGATAAATTTGTGGCCTGCGAGCAGAGCGAAGCCCAGGACGGTCCGCTGGAATTCAAGCGCGGCGCCGCCTGGGAGGTCGAGGACGAGTCGAGATCGCTGCCCCACGAGAGCGGCGCCGGCCATGTGACCGGCGGCGCCATGTACGCCGACGACCTGGCCCACCGCCGGCCGATGCTCGACGCCTGGCCGGTCATGGCCCCGCACGCCCGGGCGCGCATCAGGCGCCGGGACGCCGCGAAGGCGCGCCGGGCCCCGGGTGTGGCCGCGGTCTTGCTGGCCGAGGACATTCCGGGCCAGAACAACTCCGGCCCGGTGCGGCACGACGAGCCGATCCTGGCGACCGACGAGGTCTACTTTCGCGGGCAAATGGTCGCGCTGGTGGTCGGCGATTCGCTGGCCGCCTGCCGCGCCGCGGCGGCCCTGGTCGAGGTCGAGTACGAGCCGCTGCCCGCAGTCGTCGGCCTCGCGGCCGCCCGAGCCCAGGCCAGCTACCATACCGACCCGCACACGCTGCGGCGGGGCGACTGCGCGGCGGCCCTGGCGGGCGCTCCCCTGCGCTGCGAGGGGGAGTTCGAGTTCGGGGGGCAGGAGCATTTCTACCTGGAGACCCACGCCGCGTGGGCCGAGCCGGTCGAGAACGGCTGCATCCTCGTCTGCTCCTCCACCCAGCATCCTTCGGAAATCCAGGCCATGGTCAGCGAGGTCCTCGGGATCACCCGGAACAAGGTGGTCACGCAGTCGCCGCGCATGGGCGGGGGCTTCGGCGGCAAGGAAACGCAGGGCAACGCCTTCGCCGCGCTGGTGGCGCTCGCGGCGGTGAAGACCGGCCGGCCCGTGCGGATCCAGCTCGACCGCGACGTGGACATGGAGCTGACGGGCAAGCGCCATCCCTTCTGGTCCAAGTTCTCGGTCGGGCACGACCGCGACGGCCGGATCCTGGCGGCGCAGGTCGAGCTCGTGTCGGACGGCGGCTGGTCGCTCGACCTATCCCAGGCGATCCTCGACCGCGCCCTCTTCCACCTCGACAACGGCTACTACCTGCCGGCGGTGCATTTCACCGGCCGGGTGGCGAAGACCCATGTCACCTCGCACACCGCCTTCCGCGGATTCGGCGGCCCGCAGGGGATGCTGGTGATGGAGGAGATTCTCGACCGCGTCGCGCGCCGGCTGGGACTGCCGCCGGAGACGGTGCGGGAGCGCAACCTGTACCACGGGAAGGGCGAGACCAACACCACGCACTACCTCGAGGAGATCGCCGACAACCGCCTGCAGGAATGCTGGCACGGGGTCCTGGCGCAGGCCGGATTCGCCGCGCGGCGGCGGGAGATCGCCGCCTGGAATGAGGGGCACCCCGGGGTCAAGCGCGGGCTGGCGGTCACGCCGGTCAAGTTCGGGATCTCCTTCACCCACATCCCGTACAACCAGGGCGGCGCCCTCGTCCTGATCTACCACGACGGCACCGTGCAGGTGAACCACGGCGGGACCGAGATGGGGCAGGGGCTGCACACGAAGGTGCTCGGGGTGGCGATGCGCGAGCTCGGCCTGCCGGCCGCCGCCATCCGCCTGATGACCACCAGCACCGACAAGGTCCCGAACACCTCCGCGACCGCGGCCTCCTCCGGCGCCGATCTCAACGGCGCCGCCGTGGCGGCGGCGTGCGTGACGCTGCGCGAGCGGTTGCGGCCGGTGGCGGCGGAGCTGCTCAAGATTCCGCCGGAGCAGGTGGTCTTCGAGGAGGGCCATGCCGTCGAGCGGGGCACGCAGCACCGGGTGCCGTTCGGCAAGGTCTGCGGCCGCGCCTATCTCGACCGCATCAGCCTCTCGGCGACCGGCTACTACCGCACGCCCGGCATCCACTGGGACTGGGCCGTGGCCGCAGGGCGGCCGTTCCACTATTTTGCCAACGGCGCGGCGGTGGCCGAGGTCGAGGTCGACGGCTATTCCGGCATGCACCGGGTGCGGCGGGTCGACATTCTCCAGGATGTCGGCCGCTCGCTGAATCCGGGGGTGGACCGCGGACAGATTGAGGGCGGCTTTGTGCAGGGGATGGGCTGGCTGACGCGCGAGGAGCTGCTCTGGAGCAAGGACGGCCGCCTCCTGACGCACAGCGCCAGCACCTACCAGATCCCGGCCTTCAGCGACGCGCCGGTCGAGTTTCACGTCGAACTGCTGCCCGATGCCGAGCACGCGAGCGTGATCCACGGCAGCAAGGCGGTCGGCGAGCCGCCGCTCATGCTGGCATTCTCCGTCCGCGAGGCGATCCGCGACGCCGTGGCCGCCTTCGGGACCCCCGGCGGCGAGGTGCCGCTGGCCTCGCCGGCGACCGGCGAGGCGATTTTCGCCGCCATCCGGCGGCGGCGGCAGCGGACGAGGCCCTGAACCGGCCGCGCTAAGGCGCGGCGGGATGCGGCGCCAGCCAGGCGCCGAGCCGGTGAATCTCGAGCTCCAGCTCGGTCCGCAGGTCGTCGCATTTGGCCTGGTCGAAGGCGCCCGGCAGCGCGTCGCGCCGTTTCTTCAAGCCGTCGAGCACCGCCCGCGTGGCGGCCTGGTGAGGGGGGTCATCATCCTGCGCGAGCAGCGCCTCGAACCGGGCCAGGGCGCGGTCGAGCGCCTGGAGCGAGGCCTTTTGCTGCGGGGTCTCGGCCGCCGCCGGCGCGGCCCCGTCCGCCCGGGCCAGGGGCGGGACGACGCCGAGGGCCAACGCGGCCAGGATCGACCGGAAAAGGGGCGCCGGCCGCATGCTCAAACCGCCTCCAGCCCCCGCATGGTGCCGGTCGACGAGGCGAACCGGCTCTCCTCGATGCCCATCCGCTGGAGCATCGAGACGAAGAGGTTGGGCAGGGGATAGTTGCGCTCCCGGTCGAAGGCAAGGTGCTGGCCGTGGCGGAAGCCGCCGCCGGCGAAGATGATCGGCATGTTCGTGCACACATGGGCGTTGGCGTCGCCCAGGTTGGATCCATAGAGCACCATCGTGCGGTCGAGCAGCGTTTCGCCGCCCTCGCGGGCTCCCTTCAGATCGCCATAGAGCCTGGCCAGGAGCTCCATGTGCGCGTGATCCAGGGCGCGCAGCTGGGCGAGTTTTTCCGGCGACTTTCCGTGGTGGGACAGGTTGTGGTAGCCCTCCGTGATCGCGACCTCGGTGATCCCGTCGACCGCGGGGGTGGAGGCGCTGTCGAGCATCAGGGTGATCGAGCGGGTCGAGTCGGTCTGGAACGCCAGCTGCGCCAGGTCGTACATCACCTTGACCTTGGCCATGTAGGCCGAGGGATTGGCGGGATCCACGGGCACCGGGGCGTGCACCACCGGCTTGGGGCGGGTCTCCCAGCCCTTGGAGACCTGCAGCCGGTGCTCGAGGTCCCGGACGCTCGTGAAATACTGGTCGAGCCGTTCGCGGTCGTTGGCCCCGAGGCTCCGCTGCAGGCTCTGGGCCTGCGCGGCGACGGTGTCGAGGATGCTGCGGCCCGTGTCCAGCTTGCGCACCTGCTCGTCGACCTCCGCCTGCGTGCCCTGGAGGAAGAGCTGCTTGAAGACCTCCGCCGCCTTGTCCTCGGGCGGGATCGCGACGCCGGTGCCGGTGCACGAGAGGCTGCGCATCCGGGTGTTGACCGAGAGGGTCAGCGAGGGAAAGCGGGTCATGATCCCGATGCGCTCGGCGATGACCTGGTCGAGGGAGATCGTGTTGTGGAACGAGCCGCTGCCGGGGTGGGGAGCGGCCGTGAGGAAGCAGACGTCCGCCGGATGGCCGCTGTCGACCGAGGGATGCGACACCCCGCTGAAGACGGTGAAGTCGTTGCGGTAGGCCTGCAGGTGCTGGAGATAGTCGGACGCGGCGTAGTCGCGCCCCGCGCCGGTCGGGAAGAACTGCTGCGAGAGCACGCCGAGGTTGTTGCAGACGGCGAACATCCGGCGCGGCACCGCGCCGGGGGCGAGCGGCGAGGAGCCCGCGGCCGCCCGGGCGAAGCTCGGGAGCATGGAATCGAGGAACGGCAGCGCGAGCGCGATGCCCGCGCCCTGGAGGAACCGCCGGCGGGAGATGGGCTCGCGCGTGCCGATGAAGGGGCCGTGGTCGCCCGTCGCGGGGGCCCGGCGGGAGGGGGTCGGGAGTTTCATTTTTGGAGAAAGAGGTCGCTCTGGACGATCTGGTGGACAATCCGCCGGACTCCATAGTGGTCCGCGCGGGCACCCTCGAGGATCCGCTCGATCGCCGGCCGGTCGGCGAAGCGGATCGGCGCGCCCGTCGCATAGACGGTGAGCTGCCGGGCCACGTTCCGCGCGATCTGGGTCTCGTCGGCGAGGAGGAGCTGCTTGAACTCCCGGATATCCTGGAAGGTCCGCCCGTCGGGCAGCTGCCCGCTGGCGTCGACCGGCAGCGCGTAGCGGAAGGCGAGGGGCCAGCCGTTCTTGCCGAAGCCGGTCTCGACGTCGCCGCCGTCCTCCACCGTGGCCCGGTAGCGGTCGCGCCAGCCGCCCATGACGTCGAAGCTTTCCAGGGCGAAGCCCGGCGGATCGATCTTGGCGTGGCAGGCCGCGCAGGTGGGGTCCGCCCGGTGCTGGGCGAGCTGCTGGCGGATGGTCACCGCGCCGCGGATGTCGACCTCCACCGCCGGCACGACCGGCGGGGGCGGGGGCACGTCGAGTCCCATGATCCGCTCGCGGACCCACTTGCCGCGCAGGACGGGGGAGGTCGAGGTGCCGTTGGCGGTGAGCTTGAGGACGCTCGCCTGGGTGATCAGCCCGCCGCGCGGGCTGCCGGGCGGGAGTGCGACCCGGCGCATGGCGACGCCCGTCACCCCCGGAATCCCGTAGTGCCGGGCGAGCCGGTCGTTGAGGAAGGTATAGTCGGAATCGACCACGTTGCGCGCGGGCCGGTCGTTCGCCAGCAGGTCGGCGAAGAACAGGCGCGTCTCGGCCACCCCCGCCTCCTCGAGGGAGTCGTCGATGTAATAGTCGCTGTAGAGGGTCGTGGAAGGCGAGGTCTCGTCGATCCGCCGGAGGTCGAGCCAGTAGTCGAGGAAGGCCTCGACGAACCGGGCCGCCTTCGGATCAT
>CAZKAH010000042.1:0-24676 GCA_964550715.1 uncultured Opitutaceae bacterium | reverse complement strand
TTGGTCGCCCACGGAGCCCGGGTCGACATCGACGCCTACATCCGCAATTGGCAGGTGAAGGCGGCGGCGTTTCAGCAGCAGACCCGGCAGTACTGGCTCTATCAATGAGGCCGGGCCGGTTGTCACGTATTGCGTGACAAGGTCCCCGGCTCACTTCGCGGGAGCCTCGAGGTAGACGTCGGTGTAGGGATGCTGGTCGAGCAGGTTGCCGTACCAGCCCTTGACGTCGGGGAGGCGGAGGTTGGCGCGGGTGTAGAAGTAGATCGGCGCAATTGGGCATTCGTCGGCGATGATTTGCTCGGCCCGCTGATAGAGCGCCCAGCGCTTGGTTTGATCGGGCTCATGGTCCCCCTCGTTCACCACCCGGTCGTACTCGGCATTCTTCCAGCCGGCGTAGTTGTTGCCGTTGTCGCCCAGCAACGTATCAAGAAACGTACTCGGATCGAGATAGTCGCCGACCCAGGCATAACGCGCCATTTGATAGTCCTTCTGGCGCAGCGTATCGCTCCAAACCTTGCTCTCCTGGTTGTAGATTCCCACGTCGATCCCGAGTTCATGGTGCCACATCTGCTGGATGGCCTCGGCGATCTTGCGATGGCCTTCATTGGTGTTATAAAGGAGTTCCAGGTGCGGAAAACCCCTCCCCATCGGATAGCCCGCCTCAGCCAAAAGTTGCCGCGCCAGCGCGGGATTGTGGGGGACCTTGGCGGTCGCGGTGAATCCGGCGGTGTCCGGAGGGGTCAGGTGATCGGCGGGTGGCTCGTCCCCGAGCGCCACCCGGTCGACAATTTCCTGGCGGTCGATCGAGTAGGCCAGCGCCCTCCGCACCCGTACATCGTTGAGCGGCGGTTTGCTCACATTGAAGAAATAATAGTAGGTCCCGAGCTGCGTGTTCAACTGCAGTGACTTTCTTCGCGCTGGATCCCGCTTATAGACCGGAATCTTGTCCTGGGGAACGCTGGCGGTGACGTGCAATCCCCCCGAGCGAAACATCGCCTCTTCCGTGGCCAGATCCTCTATGGGATAGAAGTCGATCTCGTGCAGGCGCACCCGATCGTGATTCCAATAGGTGGGCGATTTTGTCACCCGGACGATCTGATGGGGAATCCACTCCGCCAGCATAAATGGCCCGTTGCCGACGTAGTTTCCGGGGCGAGTCCAGTGGCTGCCGCGCTCGTCCATCCGGCCAAATTTCTCGATGGTACCCTGGTGGACGGGATACCACGAAGCATGGCAGAGGAGCTCGGGCAGATAGGGCAGCGGCTGCGCCAGCTGCAAAACCAGCGTGTGGTCATCGGCCGCCCGCGTGCCGACCAGGGAAAAATCCGTGATCTTGGACGAGAAATAGGCCTTCGCGTTCTTCAGGCCAAAAAGCAGCGAGGCGTAGTCGGAGCCCAGATTCGGGGACAGCATCCGACGCTCTGCGTAAACAAAGTCTCGCGCCGTCACCGGGTCTCCGTTTGACCAGCGGGCCTCGGGCCGGAGGTGAAATGTCCACGTGAGATTGTCCGCGGAGACTTCCCAGCGCTCGGCGACTCCGGGAATGGGCAACCCTGTCCGGGGATCGTACTGGGTCAGCCCCTCCATGAGCGCCAGGACGATATTGAAGGTGTCATTGTCCACCACGAGGGCCGGATCAAGGTCGTTGGGTTCCCCGAGATTCCCGTAGTGCAAGGTCTGGGTCCGGTCGCCGCTTTCAACCCTCGTCTCCCGCCTGCCGCAGCCTGCGAGGCCAAATGCGAGCAATGCACCAACGGCAAGCCAGGGATACCGAAGGCGGAGTGAGGACATATTGCGTTAAAGTGGGCGGAAAATGGAAAAAAACAAAAAGCTACGCGGTTGAGGCGTAGCTTTTTTTGGGCCCTTTGGGTTCGAATCCGTTATTTCTTGGGAGCCGAGGCCTCGATGGCGACGAGCCGCTCGTTGATGCTGTTCATCCGGTTGACCAGCTCCTGCTCCTTCTGCTTGCGCTCGCTGCTGTTGACGATGCTCAGGCTGGCGGCGTCCTTGACGACGTTGGCCGGCAGGGAGAGCAGGCGGGTGATCAGGCCCTGGTCCTTGAAGGAGCTCAGGTAGAGCGCCGTGATCTCGTGGGACAGCGCCAGGGATTCCTGGGCCACCTCCTGCGTCTCGCGCAGGTTGTTGTTCAGCTGCTGGTTCTTGGCCAGTTCGGCCGTCAGGACGGTGCCGACCTGCTCGGAGATGCGCTGGCTGTACTGGTTGATGGAATCGCGGGTCAGGTGCTGGTCGTTGGCCATCTCGGTCAGGATCGGTTGGATCCGCTGCGTCATGCGGGCCGAGACCTTGTCCACCTGCTCGTTCTGCATCCGGGCGGCCTCTTCGGGCGACTTCGGCAACGGATTATAGGGCTGGACCTTCTTCGCGATGGCCTCGGCCAGGGCGTTCATGCGGTCCGAGTTGAGCTTGGCCACTTCCTCGTCCGTCCGGAAAAGATCGGCCTCGCGCTTCGAGATGGCGTCCTTCAGGAGTTGGTTGGCGGCGACGACTTCCCGGTGGTTTTCGTCGCTGGCGGCCTTCAGGGCCTCGTTCTGCTCCCGCAGGGGGGCCAGGGCGGCCTCCTGCTGGATGTTCATTTGCCTAATGGACCAATAGGCAGCCCCTCCGACGAGGAGCGCGATGAGAATTATCGTGGGGATTTGTTCTTTGGTTTTTTGCCACATATGCTGGAGGGGGGTTAATCAGCCCGCAGGGTATTGATGTTTGATGATGGAATGCAATGACATAACCCCGAAAGCAGCCTCGCAGGCGCACGGGTCACGAGAGGAGATGTGACCTCGGTCGCCGCAGTAAGTTCGATATAATTACGATCAAGTTAGCCCCTGGCACCGACCTATATAACTTGCCACCAACGTGAGTCTTAACCCGGCGGAACAGCGGATATTCGATTACCTCCAGAGTCAGCCCGACGAAGGCCGGTTTTGGCGCGAGAAGGTGCGAACAATCGCCTCCGCTCCGGACAGTGTCGAGGCCATCGCGGCTCGGCTGGAACGGGAGCTATGGCAGTATTACCGGGAGCGCAGCGCCACGGCCTCGCCGTTTCGCGAGGCGGCCCTGCGGGAGGGCCCCGCCCGCACCAGCATGCGGAACCTGGCCGAGCTTCTCCTGCGCCTGTGGACCGAGCCGCGCCCCAAAAAGCGCCCCGGGGGCGCAGATTCGATCAACAACGCGGGTTAACTAGCTTGTCCACAAACGATAGCATCAATTCCGATCGAAAATGAAACATTCTGCATGTCGCAGCGTCAAAGTATGTATCAAGCAAATCCTTTCTCCTCCGCTTAGCGGTGGAGATTTGGGGTAAGTAAGAAAGCAATAGGCGGGCCGCTTAGGGGTAGGCGGCCCGCCTTCTTTTTTTTCAGTTCGCCGCCACCGGCCCCGCCAGCTCGAACGCCTTCGCCGATTTCACCGTCACGCCGAACCGCTGGCGCGGCTCGCGATCATGGCGCGCCAGCGTGAAGCTGCCGTGGCCCAGCAGGGAACGGAGCGCCTCCTCGATCTCGGGGATCGCCTGGGCGTACGTATCCTTGGTGTTCGGGGCGATGCCGCGATCGTTCACGATCAGTTCGAAGTCGGTGCGGCTGAATTTCAGGGCGCCGGGGAACGCCGCTTCCAGCCAAACCGCCGCCAGGGCGGCGGCCGCGAAGGCCTGCTCCACCCGCTCGGCATTGGTCCCGGGCCGCAGGTCCTTCCGGCGCGAGACTACGCCCCAGATTCCGCCCGTGTGGTCCAGGGCGAAATCCGCCTCGACCCCGACAGCCACGACTCCGGGCCCCTCGGGCACGTGGAGCAGCTCGGCCACGTCGACCAGGGTGACGCCGGTCACGGCCTGGGTGGCGACCCACTTGTGAAAAATGTCGACGACCTTGGCCGGGTCGATCCCCAGCGGTCCGGCGACCGGAATTTTGACGACGAGATGTTGGAGTTCCATGGCCATGGAAGGATGGGGTCAGTGTCCGGCCACGGCCGGGGCCGGGGTCGAGCGCAGCTTGTTGTAGCAGTTGTGCACCGCCTCGATGAAGAGCTGGGCCTCGGCGATCCGGTGGTGGGCGGTGTCCGCGGTGAATTTCTCGCCGCGGGCCGCATGGGCCGCGAAGAGGAAGTTCGCGAACTTGGCCCCGACGAAGGGATCGAGGAAGAGCTTCGTGGTGACGAATCGCTCCGTGAATTCCGCGATGATTTCGTCGGGATCGTTGGAGACGTCGTCGTACTGGACCTGCACGAGGGCCTTGGCGGCCCGGAGGAAGGCCGCGTAGGCGATCTCGCCCGCGAGCTGGGCCTCGCCGCGGTCGAGCTCGAGGCCGGCCTCGAAGACCAGGCGCTCCGCCGCCGCCGTCTCGAACTGGTAGCGCGTGACGATCTCGCCGGCGCACTCGCCGATGCCGATGTCGCCGATGCTGTACTGGCGGGGATCGCCCCAATCGGTGTAGAAGCCGGGCTCGGCGTCGTGCGTCGGCATGTTCTCGTTGAGCGGATCCAGCAGCGCGCGGACCGGGCCCTTGCCCACCCGCTTGATGAAGCCGTAGAACCTCTCGTCCTTCTGCCGGTTCTTCACATAGTAATCGGTGATCCGGTCCACGACCTCGGGCGCGCGCTTCGAGGGAACCGCGATGATCGGCAGCCCGTAGGAGCCGGCGTTGTTTTCCCATTGCCCGCCCAGGACGACCTGGAAATGCGGCACCTTGTAGCCGTTGATCGTCCGGCTGACACCGTAGAAGCCGATGTCGGCGACGTGGTGGCAGCCGCAGGAATTGAAGCAGCCGCTGACCTTGACGTGCAGGTCCTTGACGGCTTGGTCGAGCTCGTAGCCCTTGGCCACGAGCCGGTTGCGCAGCTCGCCGCCCAGCCCGCGGGAGGAGGAGATGCCGAGCTTGCACGTGTCGGTGCCGGGGCAGGTCACCACGTCGACGATGCTTTCGGCGCCGGGCGCGCCCAGGTCGGCCGCCACCAGGTCGGCATGGAGCGCGGGCACATCGGCCTTGCTGACCCAGCGGATGAGGAAGTTCTGCTCCACCGTCGAGCGGACGGTGCCGCGGGTGTATTTCCGGACGATATCGGCCAGCTTGCGCAGCTGGTCGGCCGTGAGGTCGCCAAGCGGAAGGGTGACCGTGGCCGTGACATAGCCCTGCTGGCGCTGGTCCCGGACGTTGCTCTTCACCCACTTCTGCAGCTTCTCGTCCTTCAGGACGGGCATCTCGCCCGGCGGACGGAGGGCGCTCTCGACCTCCCGGTCCACGTGCTTGAGGGTGTCGAGCCAGCGGGGATCCTCGCGGAGCTCCTTGCGGGTGGCGAAGACCTCCTCGCGGAATTTATCGATGCCCCACTTGTCGACGAGGAACTTGATCCGGGCGCGGCCGCGGTCGGCCTTCTCGCCGTTCTTGCCGAAGACGCGGCAGACCGCCTGCGTCAGGGGCAGCATCTCCTCGACCGGCGCGAACTCGACCAGCAGGCGCGCCTGCCGCGGCACCGGCCCGAGGCCGCCGCCGACGACGATCTTGAAGCCGCGCTGCATCTTGCCGTCCACCTCGCGCACCGCCGCGACATAGCCAATGTCGTGCATCTGGGTGAGGCCGCAGGCATGCTGGGCGCAGCCGCTGAACGCCGGCTTGAACTTGCGGCCGAACTCCATCGTGTCGGGATGGCCCATCAGGAACCAGACGAGCGCATTGGCGTAGGGCGTGACATCGAAGGCCTCGTCGCGGCAGACGCCCGCGATCGGGCAGGCCGTGACGTTGCGCACGGCGTTGCCGCAGGCCTCGCGGGTCGTGATGCCGACCGCCGCCAGCCGGCGCATGATCGACGGCCCGTTCTCCACATGGATGAAATGCAGCTGAAAATCCTGCCGGGTGGTGACGTGGGCGATGCCGTCGGAGTACTCCTCCGCCAGCTCCGCCATGACCTCCATCTGGGCCGGGTTCAGGCCGCCGAAGGGCAGCTTGATCCGGAGCATGCCGGGGGCGTCCCACACGGTGCCGGGACCCTTGGTCGGCTTGTCCGCAAAGGGGAGCTTGCGGCTTTCCGTGCCGTCATAGCGCTGGCCGTTGTCGTAGCGCTGGCCGTAGGAACCCCGGCGGAGCCGGGTCTCGGCGAACAATTTCTCGTCGAACTTGCCCTGCTTGCGCAGCTCGATCTCAGTCTCGTACTGGTCGATTTCGCTGCCCATGGGCTCGGGCAGCTTGCCTTTGAATCGCTCTTTCCAGATGGCGTTGCTGGCTTTCATTAAATTGGCGGATAGGATGGAAGAAGGTCGAGCGGATGCTCGGACCGGGCCAGACAGATTGCGCTGGCACGGGCCGACAACTGCTCTTTTGTATTAATTTCCGGCTTTAACCAAAATGGCAAGTAATCACGCAACCCGCGTCTACGACTCTATCTTAGGTCTGCTCCCGGGAGAGGAAAACCCGACCCCGCTGGTGCGGCTGCACCGGGTGGTGCCGCACCGGCACGCCAAGATCTACGCCAAACTCGAGTGGTACAACCCCTTCGGTGCGGTCAAGGACCGGGTCGCGGCCAACCTGGTCCGCGACGCCGAGGCCCGGGGCACCCTGGCCGCGGGCCAGAAGCTGGTTGAGGCAACCTCCGGCAATACCGGCCTGGGCCTGGCGATGATCGGCAATGCCAAGGGATACCCCCTGCGGACCCCCCTTTCCATGGCCATTCCCCTCGAAAAACGGACTGTCCTGCGTTTTTTTGGGGCGGACGTCCAGGAACTCGACGATTCCCTGTGCCCGGCGCCCGGTGCGCCGGAAGGGGCGATCCAGACGGCCCGCGACACCGCCCGGCAGCCCGGCTACGTCCTCCTCGACCAGTACACCAACGAGGCGAATCCCGACGCCCATTTTCGGACGACCGGCCCTGAGATCTGGCGGCAGACCGAGGGCAGGATCACGCATTTCGTCGCCAGTCTCGGGACCTGCGGCACGATCACCGGCAATGGCCGCTTCCTGAAGGGCAAGAACCCGGCGGTGAAGGTCCTCGGCGTCTATCCGGAGGACGGCCACGACATCCCCGGCGTCCGCAGCAAGCGCCAGCTCAACCAGACCAAGCTCTATTTCCCGAAGGAGTATGACGGCGAGGCCGAGATCGCCGACCGCGACGCCTTCGAGCTGTGCCTGCGCCTGAACCGCGAGGAGAGCATCATCGCCGGCCCGAGCTCGGGCCTGGCCCTGGCCGGCGCGCTCAAGCTCGTCCCCGACGAGCCCGGCGTCGTCGCCGTGGTGATCTTCCCGGACAACATCTTCAAGTACGCCTCCTCGGTCTGCCGGCATTTCCCGGAGCTGTGCCCCCCACCCCCCGCTGGCGCCACCGCGCCGGCCGTGGCGGCGCCGAGCCGCGCCGAGCAGCTGATGGACGAGATGGTCGAGAATCTGAAGAATCCCTACGATTCCGTCGCCGTGGCCGACCTGGCGACGGAGCTGGGCGGCGACGCCAAGCCCCTCGTCGTCGACGTTCGGCCGCTTGGGCAATTCACCGACGTCCGGATCCCGGGCTCGGTCAACCTGCCGCAGTCCGAGCTCTCCCGGCGCAAGGGCGAGCTGCCCGCCGACCGCGACGCCCGGATCGTCATGGTCTGCGGGGTGGGCAAGTTCTCCAAGCCCACCACCCTCTTCCTGAAATCGCTCGGCTACCGGAACGTCCGCAGCCTGAAGGGCGGGATCAACGAGTGGGTCCGCAAGCAGCAGCCCACCTCCCAGGGCGCGGCGGCGCCCTGACGGCGCTCAGACGACGTCGGGAAAGGGAACCCGTCCCCGCAGATTGCGGGCGAGCCGGTCGATCGCCAGCGGGTGCGAGCCGATGAGACCCGTGAAATGACAGCGCCGCGGCGGCGGCGGGGACTCCGCCGCGCGCGCGATCAGGGCGAGATCGCCCTCCGGGCCGGCATGGCGGCCCGGCAGCAGGAAGAGCGGGGCGATCACCACGTCGCCCTCGCGGAAGCCCGCCGCCGCCAGGAGCGCGGCCAGCAGCGGCTGGTTGAAGGAGAATTCCGGCCCCGCCGGCGATTCCATCGAGGCCGCGGCCACCCGCGCCACCGCCTCGCCGAGCCGCGCGCGAACGGCGTCCGCCACGGCATCGCGCAGGACGGCCGAGGGCCGGGCCGGGCCCCCGTGGTCGACCACGATGACCGCGGGGCGGGACAGGCCGCGCGCCGCGGCCGTCTCGCGCACCCGGGCCGCCACGATCTCGCCCAGGCATTCCGCCGCGGGCGAAAGCCCGGGCGCGAGGACAAAGGCGAATCCGCCGGCCGCCCGCCGCAGGGCCTCCAGCTCGGCGCGAACCGCGGAGACGATCGCGCCCTCCGCGCTGATGAAGAACGGCACGAAGACGAATTCCCGCTCGCCCGCGCGCAGCCGGGCCCGCAGCCAGGGAACGAGCGTCCACGCGGGGGCGCCGTCGAGCTCGCCGACCGGGATCCGGTCGCTGTGCCGCCAGGAGACCGCCTCCACCGGGAGTCCGGTGCGGGCCGAAAGGGCGGCGGCGGCGGCCCGGAGTCCGCGATGCGCCGCCGGCTCGAGGGAGCCGTTGTCCAGCAGCGCGATCGTCATGCGGTCAGGTCTCGCAGCTCGTCCCGGCCAGCCGGGCCGACTCGAACCAGGCGAGCTTGTCCGCCAGCGCGGCGACCTCGCCGATGATGACGAGCCCGGGTGCGGCGAGGTTCTCCTCCGCGGCGCGGGCGGCCAGGGTGCCGACGGTGGCCACCACCATCTGGTGCCGGTCGGTCGTGGCACCCTGCACGACGGCCGCGGGGGTGCCGGGGGCCAGGCCGCCGGCCTGCAGCCGGCGCACGATGGCATCCAGGTTGTGCATGCCCATGTAGATGCAGAGCGTGCAGCCGAGCCGCGCGTAGTCCTCCCAGCGGACGGCGCTGTCCTGCTTGGCGGGATCCTCGTGGCCGGTCAGGAAGACGACCGCCGAGCTGTGGGCGCGGTGCGTCAGCGGGATGCCGGCGTACGCGGCCGCGGCCAGCGCGGCCGTGACCCCGGGCACGATGGCAAAGGGAATGCCGGCGGCAGCCAGCGCCTCGGCTTCCTCGCCGCCGCGGCCAAACACGAATGGGTCGCCGCCCTTCAGCCGCACGACCGTCTTGCCCGCACGGGCCAGCCGCACCAGGGTGGCCTCGATGTCGCTCTGCTCGCACTTGAACTGCCGGCCTTTCTTCCCGGCGAAGACCCGCTCGCAGCCCGGCCGGGTCCAGGCCAGGACCTCCGGCGCCACCAGGTAGTCGTACACCACCGCGTCGGCCTCGGCCAGCAGGCGGCGGGCCTTGAGCGTCATGAGCTCCGGATCGCCCGGGCCGGCGCCGACGAGGTAGACCGTGCCTGGAACGGCCGGGTCCATCAGATGTCGGCGCCCTCGCCGCCGGTGACGGGCTCGGGCGGACGGGCCAGGCGCAGGGCGAGGTCGGCGAGCCTCTCCATCGACTGGCTGACCGATTCCCGGTCGGTGCGCAGCTCGATGTCGGGGGCCAGCGGCGGCTCGTAGGGCGAATCGACGCCCGTGAAGTGCTTGATCTCGCCGGCCTTCACCTTCCGGTAGAGGCCCTTGGGATCGCGGCGCTCGCATTCGGCGATCGGCGCGTTGACGAAGATTTCCGCGAACGGGATCCCGCGCTCCCGCGCCTTCTCGGCGACCATCGCCCGGTCGGAGCGGAAGGGGGAGATCAGGGCGGCGATGACGACGACCCCGGCGTCGGCCAGGTGCATGGCCAGCTCGGCGGCACGGCGGAGGTTCTCGTGGCGGTCCTCCTCGGAAAAGCCCAGGTTCTTGCTCAGCCCGGCCCGGAGCATGTCGCCGTCGAGGACGGCGGCGAGGACGCCGGAGCGCAGGAGGCGGGACTCGAGGGAGGTGGCGAGCGTCGTCTTGCCGGAGCCGGAAAGGCCCGTCATCCAGACCACCGCCCCCCGGTGCCCGAGGAGGGCCGCCCGGTTGGAGGGGGCGCCGGGCCCGCCCTCGGCGGTCGCGATCTCGTCGCGCACGACCGTGTCGATTACGCCGCCGCCGGCGATGCGGCGGCCGCGCATGAGGACGAAGCGGCCGAGCGACGGGATGCGCCCGCCGGCGTCGCAGGCGATCGGCCGGCGCACGCGCAGCCGGATCTCGGCCACCTCGTGGCGCTTCACCTCGCTGGCGGGGCCGACGCTGCTCTCCAGGGTGGTGGCGTCGAGGGTGCGCTGGATCGCAACCAGGCGGGCCTCCGCCTGCTGGGCGCCCAGGCGCAGCGGGACGAGCTCGCCGACCCGCAGGGGCTCGGCGTGCAGCCAGAAGATGCGGGCCGTGAAGACGCGGGCCTCCGCGGGGGTGTCCTCGGGCGGGGAGCCGATCTGCCCGCGCTCGACGAAGAGTTCATCCTCGAGGGTGATGGCGGCGGGGCGGCCCGCCCGGATCGGGCCGGTCGGAGGCGGCGTCTCGGCGGGCCAGGCCTCGATCGATTTCACGCGGCTGTGCTTGCCGCCTGGATGGAATTCAATCGGGTCGCCGACCGAGAGCTGCCCGGCCTCGACCAGCCCGGCGACGATGCGGCGGGCGTCGAAGCGGTAGATGTCCTGCACGCTCAGGCGCAGGGGGGCGCCGTGGATCGGCGGGGTGGCGCGGAATTGCTCGAGGGCCTCGAGCAGCGTCGGCCCGCGGTACCACTTGAGGTGCTCGCTCGCCTTGATCAGGCCCACGCCGTGCTTGGCCGAGATCGGCACGAAATAGGACGGGGTCGCGTGCAACCGGCCGAGGAACTCGCCCAGCTCGGCCCGGATCCGCTCGAAGACCTGCGGGTCGTAGCCCACCAGGTCCATCTTGTTCACCGCGACGACGATCTGCTTCAGGCCGAGGAGCGAGAGGAGGAAGCCGTGCCGGCGGGTCTGCTCGCGCAGGCCCTCCTTGGCGTCGACGATCAGGATCGCGGCGTCCGCGCTGGCGGCGCCCGTGATCATGTTCTTCAGGAATTCCTTGTGCCCGGGCGCGTCGATGATGGTGAAGGCCCGGCGGGGCGTGCGGAACGGCACCCGCGTCGTGTCCATCGTGATGTTCTGCGCCTGCTCCTCGAGCAGGGCGTCCAGCAGGTGGGCGTACTCGAACTCCATCCCGTCCGCCTTGGCGGCGGCCTGGATGCGCTCGATCTTGCCGTCCTCGACCGAGCCCGTGTCGAAGAGCAGGCGGCCGATCAGCGTCGACTTGCCGTGGTCGACATGGCCGACCACGACGAGATTGAGGTGGTCCGGTCCCGCGGCGGAAAGCGGCGCGGGCGGGGCGGAAGGGGTGGCGGGCATGACGGGGGTGGCGGCGGCTAGCGTGGCGGAATTCATGAAATCATCCTCACATGAAACCCTTGGCCCGCAGCTTCTGCATGGCGTTGCGCTCGTGGTGGTCCTGGGCGCGGCCGGCGCGCTCGGAGGTCTTCGTGACCTTCAGCTCCTCGATGATGTCGGCGATGGTCGCCGCGTTGCTCTCGACCGGCTTGCTGATCGGCATGCAGCCGAGCGACCGGAAGCGCTTCCCGTTGCGCGAGAAATACATTCCCGGCAGCGGCACCTTCTCGCGCTCCAGGTAGCGCCAGATGTCGATCTCGTTCCAGTCGAGGAGCGGCTGCACGCGCACGTGCTCGCCCGGGCCGACCTCGGTGGTGAAATGGTTCCAGAATTCCGGCGGCTGGTCCTTGTAGTCCCACTCGAAGTCGGAGTTGCGCGGCGAGAAGTACCGCTCCTTCGCGCGGGTCGAGTCCTCGTCCCGGCGGATGCCGGTGATCAGGGCGTCGAACTTGTGCGTCGCCAGGACCTGCTGCAGCGCGACGGTCTTCAGCTCGTGCGTGACCGTCACCGGGTCCGTCGTCTCGTAGCCGATGCCGCGGGCGCGGGCCTCCGTGTTGATCCAGACGATGAGGTCGAGCCCGTAGTGCTCCTTGGCCCAGGAGCGGAACTCCATCATCTCGGGAAACTCGTAGGTCGTGTCCACATGGATGACCGGAAAGGGGATGTGCCCGGCAAAGGCCTTCTTCGCCAGCCAGAGCAGGACGTTGGAGTCCTTCCCCATGGACCAGAGCATGGCGGGGCGCTCGAAGGCGTGAAAGGCCTCGCGCATCAGGTAGATGCTGTGGGATTCGAGTTCGTCGAGATGAGACATCGGAGGAAAGGCGGCGGGCGACGGGCAGATGAGGTCAGGGGCCGGGCGCGGACTCCTCATGGATCCCGCACTCCCGCTTCAGGCCGAAAAACCGGGTTTGCTCGGCGGTCAGCTCGGCCGTCAGCGGCCGCGAGGTGTGCACGTCGCCGATCGAGACGTAGCCCTGCTCCCAGAGGGGATGGTAGGGCAGCTTCTCCGCCTGCAGGTACCGGTGCACATCGCGGTCGGTCCAGTCCACGATGGGGAGCACCTTGACGCGGCCGTCCTGCCACCCGACGACGGGAAGTTCCTCGCGGGTGCTGGCCTGGCTGCGGCGCAGGCCCGCCAGCCAGGCGCGCGCGCCGAACTCCTGCAGCGCCCGCTGCATCGGCTCGACCTTGGCGATCCGGTTGTAGGCCGCGAGGCCCGCCAGCCCCTTTTCCCACACCCGGCCCTGCCGGGCCTCGGCCCAGGCCGGGGACTCGAGGGGGCGATAGACCTTCAGGTTGAGCTTCAGGCGGGTCGTCAGCTCGTCCACGAAGCGGTAGGTCTCGGGAAAAAGGTAGCTGGTGTCGATCAGGACGACCGGGAGGCCCGGCGCGACCCGCGTCGCCAGGCTGAGCATGACGGCCGCCTGCGCGCCGAAGCTCGAGCTCAGCACGAGGGCGCCGCGGAACTCCGCCACCGCCCAGGCGATGCGTTCTTCGGCTGAAACGCGGGATAGCCGGCCGTTCACCGCGGCCAGGTCAACCGCGGGTGAAACTCGTTCCGCAGTCGCCATCTTTTAGTTCGGGCAGCAGCAAAAACCCGGGGAGCAACGGCAAAGCGCACTGCAGGCGAGTTGGGCGGCGACCTTGGTTTTCATGCGAGAAGGTCCAACCATGCAGCCCCGCCAGGGAACGTCAAGGCTGGGAGCTGTCCAAGGAAGTGTTCGTTTTTATTCGGCCGAAGCCAAATCTTTGATGGACAACTGGCCAAGGAACTGCTCAGTTATTCACAACATATCCACACCGATGGAAAGCACGCGCGGGGCGCTCGCCCCAAATCCGCGGATCAGGGTGGCAAAGAAGATAAAGACCTTCGTGCTGGACACGAATGTCCTGCTCCACGACCCCCAATCCATCTTCAAGTTCGAGGACAACAACCTCGCCATACCCGTGGAGGTCCTCGAGGAGCTCGACGCGATCAAGGGAGAGCAGTCGAGCGAACGCGGGCGCAACGCCCGCCGGGTCCACCGCATCCTCCAGGAGCTGCTGCCCGACACCCGCGCCATGCAGGAGGGGGTCGAGCTCAAGAACGGGGGCACCCTCTCGATCATCATCAATCCCTACCTGTCCGACCCGTCCCGGCGCTCGCCGGCGATGGAACGGCTGCGCGCCATCCTCCCGGACCTCTCGAAGAAGGACAACCGCATCATCGCCGCCGCGCTGTTCGTCCAGGAGCAGTTCCCGCCGCCCACGATCCTCGTCACCAAGGACGTCAACGTCCAGCTGAAGGCCCGCGCGCTCGGCCTGGAATCGGAGGACTACCTCAACGACAAGGTGCCGGAGGACGTCGAGGAGGCGAGCTACCGGGAGATTTCCCTGACCATCTATGAGCTGCAGCGCTTCTGCTCCGAGGGGCAGTTCGAGCTGGACGACGAGGCGGCCCGGGGCCTCTACCTCAACCAATACGTCCTGCTGCGTTCCGACGAGGGCAAGACGATGCCGGCCCGCTTCCATGGCGACGGCCTGGTGCGGCGCCTGAAGATCCCCGAGTTCATCAAGGCGCCGGGCGGCATCCCGATCCGCCCGCGCAACCTCGAGCAGCAGTTCCTGATCGACGCCCTGATGGACGAGAGCATCCAGATGATCACCTGCTCCGGCAAGGCCGGCACGGGCAAGACGCTGCTCACGATCGCCTGCGCCCTCCACCAGACCTCGGACGAGCACTCCCGCTACGACGGAGTTTCCATCTCCCGGCCGATCATCGCCCTGGGCAAGGACATCGGGTTCCTCCCCGGCACGCTGGACGAGAAGATGCGGCCCTGGCTGCAGCCCTACCACGACGCGCTCGAGGTGCTCCTGCCCTCCAAGCCGCAGAAGGAGCCGCAGTTCGCCGCCAAGAAGGTCTCGAAGAAGAAGCACCGCCAGCACGAGCCCTTCACGTCCGCGCCCGCCAGCAGCTACTCGGGCGGCCACGGGCCGCTCGCCCCGATCAAGCCCTACGAGCGCCTGCTCAAGAGCGGCCTGGTCGAGATCGAGGCCCTCTGCTTCATCCGCGGCCGCTCGATCGCCCGGCGCTTCTTCATCCTCGACGAGGCCCAGCAGCTGACGCCGCACGAGGTGAAGACCGTCATCACCCGCATTTCCGAGGGCTCGAAGATCGTCCTGATCGGCGACCCCGCGCAGATCGACAACCCCTACGTCGACGCCCGCAGCAACGGCCTGGTCTACTGCCACAACCGGATGAAGGGCCAGGCCGTCGCAGCCCACGTCAAGCTGACCAAGGGCGAGCGCTCCCGGCTCGCCGAGCTCGCGGCGGACCTGCTTTGACCGCAGCCGGCTGAAACTTATCGGTAGGGCGGGTCGTCTCTATTGATTAGCCATGCCTCCCGACCATCCCTGCTGCGGCGTTTCGACCAATCCGGAGGACTATTTTCTCAACCGCCGGCAGTTCCTGAATCGCATGGGCCTGGGGATGGGCGCCCTTGGGCTTGCCACGATGCTCAACCCGGCCGACCTGCTGGGAGCCGGCCCGGTGATGGCCGCCCCCAAGCCGTTCAATCCACTCGCCCCCAAGCCGCCCCACTTCGCGGCGAAGGCCAAGACGGTCATTCATATTTTCGCCCAGGGGGCTCCCTCCCACATCGACACCTGGGATCCCAAGCCGGAGCTCCTGAGGATGGACGGCAAGACGCTCGCGGACGGCGGCGTCGCGATGGGCTCGCCCTTCAAGTTCACCCCGATGGGCCGATCCGGGATCCCGGTCAGCGAGCTCTTCACCAAGGTCGGCGCCCACGTCGACGACCTGGCGGTGATCAACTCCATGTACACCGACATCCCCGCCCACGAGGTGGCGACGGTGTTCATGAACACGGGCTCCCTGCGCATCGTGAAGCCGAGCATGGGCTCGTGGGTCGTCTACGGCCTCGGCACGATCAACCAGAACCTTCCCGGCTTCATCGCCCTGCGCAACGGCGGGCTGCCCCAGGGCGGCTCGACCAACTACGGCGCCTCGTTCCTCCCCGGCGTCTACCAGGGGACCAGCATCAACATGCAGGCGGCGAACGTGCAGCAGATGATCCAGAACATCCGCAACCCGTACGTCGGCCGCCCCGAGCAGCGCCGCCAGATCAGCATCGTGGACCAGCTCGACGAGATCCAGGCCAAGTCCATGCAGCGCGACGCCGCCCTCGAGTCGCGGATCGAATCGTACGAGATCGCCTTCCGGATGCAGACCGAGGCCACTGACGCCTTCGACCTCAACAAGGAGACCCCGGAGACCCGCGCCGCCTACGGCAACACGCCGACCGGCAAGCAGCTCCTGGTCGCGCGCCGCCTGGTCGAGAAGGGCGTGCGCTTCGTCCAGGTCTGGCACGACGGCTGGGACCACCACCAGGACCTGCAGGAGCGGATCACGAAGAAGGCGCGCGAAATCGACCAGCCGCTGGCCGCGCTGCTCGGCGACCTGAAGCAGCGCGGGCTCCTCGATTCGACCCTCGTCATCTGGGGCGGCGAGTTCGGGCGCAAGCCGACCAAGGACCGCAACGGCTACGACACCCCGGGGCGCGACCACAACGGCCGCGGCTTTTCCGTCTGGATGGCCGGCGGCGGCGTGAAGGGCGGGACCATCTACGGCGCCACCGACGAGCTGGGCGCCGAGGCCGTGAAGGACAAGGTGCACGTCCACGACCTCCACGCCACGATCCTGGCCTGCCTGGGGCTCGACCACACGAAGCTGACCTACCGTTTCAACGGGCGCGACTTCCGCCTGACCGACGTGGCGGGCAACGTGGTCAAGCCGGTCCTGGCATGAACCTGCGGCCCGCCCTCGCCTTTTCCGCGGCGCTCCTGGCCGGCGTCCTGCGCGGCGCGCCGGCCGCCCCGGCCGGCCCCCCGGCCGCCGCCCCGGCGGCCCCCCTCTTGCCCGCCGACACGGCCTTTTTTGAGGCGAAGATCCGGCCGGTCCTGGTCGAACGCTGCTACAAGTGCCACAGCCACGACGCCGACCGCGTCAAGGGCGGCCTGATGCTCGACACCCACGAGGGCATGATGCACGGCGGCGACACCGGGCCGGCCATCGAGCCGGGCAAGCCCAACGACAGCCTCCTCGTCGACGCGATCCGGTACAAGGACGAGAACCTGCAGATGCCGCCCAAGGGCGACAAGCTCTCCGACCAGCAGGTGGCCGACCTCACGGAGTGGATCCGGCGCGGCGCCCCCGATCCCCGCACCGGCGTGGCCAAGGGCAGCTCGCTCGCCTACGGCGGCGTGGGCCGCCAGCACTGGTCGTTCCTGCCGGTGGTGAAGCCCGCGGTGCCCGTGGTGTCGAACCCCGCCTGGTGCCGGACCCCGATCGACAATTTCGTGCTGTCCCGGCTGACCGACAACGGGATGAAGCCCAACCCGCCGGCGGACAAGCGGACCCTGATCCGGCGGGTCACCTTTGACCTGGTCGGCCTGCCCCCCAGCGACGAGGAGGTGCAGGAGTTCCTCGCCGACGACACCCCGGACGCCTTCACCAAGGTCGTCGACCGGCTGCTCGACTCGCCGCACTACGGCGAGCGCTGGGCCCGCTACTGGCTCGACCTGGCCCGCTACGCCGACACCCAGGGCGACCCGCCCCAGCGCGAGGATCCCCGCCTGCCGAACGCCTGGACCTACCGCGATTACGTCATCAACGCGTTCAACCAGGACAAGCCCTACAATGATTTCATCGTCGAGCAGCTCGCCGCCGACCGGCTCGTCTTCCCGGCGATCAAGGCCAACCCGCACGACCCGGCCAAAATCGGGCAGGAACGGCTGGCCGCCCTCGGCTTCCTCACCCTCGGCCCGCAGTTCGAGGGGAGCGTCAACGACATCGTCAACGACCGGATCGACGTCACGACCAAGGCCTTCCTCGGGCTGACGGTCACGTGCGCCCGCTGCCATGACCATAAGTTCGACCCCATCCCGACCAAGGACTACTATTCGCTCTATAGCGTCTTCGCGAACACCCAGGTCCCGCGGGAGTGGAACGATCCCCTGGCCCATCCCGTCGCCAAGACGCCCGAGATCGTCGCCTACGTCGCGCAGATGAACGCGCTCGACAAGCAGGAGAAGGGCGTCGAGACGCAGATCGAGGGCATCAAGCACGGCAGCCTGCGCGACCTGAGCCCGCCGGAGCGCCAGGCCAAGCGGCGCGCACTCCTCCAGCAGCGGGGCGATCTCGAGACCCAGATTGCCAACCTGGAGGAAAGCCCCGGCGCCCCTCCCCTCGCCGAGATCATCCGCGACGCCCCGGTCCTGGAGGACTATCCGGTGCTCGTGCGCGGCGAGGCCGCCAACAAGGGACCGATCGCGCCCCGACGCTTCCTCGAGATCCTCTCCGGGCCGAAGCGTCCGGTCTGGTCCCGCGACGGGGGCCGCCTGGAGCTCGCCCAGGCCATTGCCGATCCGAAGAATCCCCTCACCGCCCGGGTCCTGGTCAACCGGATCTGGCAGCAGCACTTCGGCGTCGGCTTCGTCAGCACGCCCGACGACCTGGGCAACCAGTCGGCGCCGCCCACCTATCCCGAGCTGCTGGACTATCTCGCCAGCCGGTTCGTCGAGGGCGGCTGGTCGATCAAGAAGCTCCAGCGGATGATCGTCCTGAGCAGCGTCTACCAGGAAAGCAGCATCGGGAACCCGCAGTACGCCGAGACGGACCCGGACAACAAGCTCCTCTGGCGCTACAACCTGCACCGGCTCGATTTCGAGGAGATTCACGACGAGCTCCTGGCGATCGCCGGCACGCTCGACCTCGACACCGTGGGGGGAAGGTCGATGTCCATCGGCAGCGCGGAGTTCACGACCCGCCGCGCCGTCTATACCTACATCGACCGGCGCAACCCGCCCGAGCTGATGACCCAGTTCGACTTTCCCAATCCGAACGTGCCCTCCGGCCGGCGCTATGCGACGACAGTCCCGCAGCAGTCGCTCTTCCTCATGAACAGCCCGCTGGTCATCGAGACGGCCCGCAAGCTCGTCGAGCGTCCGGAATTTCAGCAGCTCACCTCAGACGAGGACCGCGTCGCCTCCCTGTTCCTGGCGGTCTACCAGCGCCCGCCCAGCGCGCAGGAGACCCGCCTCTGCCTCCACTACGTGGAGACGAATCCCGGCGGCCTGAGGGCGCCCGTGCCGACCGCGGCCACCGCCGCCGCCGATCGCCAGGCGCAGCAGCAGGCCAGGATGGCCAACGAAATCGCGCAAAACGGGGCGCGCCGGAAAAATGCACCGCAGGTCGAAGCCGGCGCCGCGGCCTTTCACAGCCGGGCGCCGCTCGACGCGTGGACCAAGCTGGCCCACGCGCTGTTCCAGACGAACGAGGCGGTCTTTATCAACTGAGCGGCCGTCCGGCCGCTCAGTTGTCCTTCTCGGGCTTGCGGAAGGCCTTGTGGCCCTGGCGCTCTTCCATCCCGAGCTTCTTCGCATCCACCGCAGCCGTGGCGTTGTCGCCGGCCTTCAGATCGGCGATGACCTTGTCCACCGCGCCGAGAAATTCCTTCATCTTGGCCTGGTAGTCCGCGATGAACTTGGGCCGGTCGGCCTCGGCCTGGTCCGCTGCAAAAGCCGGGGTCTCGTTGGAGGCCGCCACCGCCGCATCGCGAATCGTGGCCAGAAGCTCGAGGGAAGAATCGTTCTTGGTCGCATCGCTGATCTGTTTGCCCAGCGCGCGGTTCGCCTTGTTGATCTTGCCCATGTCCTTGGCCAGTGCGGTCTTGGGTGCCTTGGGCTTGGACGCCGCGTCGGCCGCCGGCGCAGCCGGGGCGGTTTGGGCATCCTGGGCGTGGGCCAGGGCCACCCCGAGGACGAGGGGAAGAAGTGAAGCGAGGAGACGGATTTTCATATTTGGGATTTGGGGGATGACGAAATGAACTGTAAAAAGTTGCCGGATCGGCGGGCCCGCGCAATCGAATTTTGGAACCCGGGACTGAGGAATTCCCCCTAGAGCCGGTGTAGGTGAAAACCGCCGTCCACGTCAAAGACGGCGCCCGTCGAGAAGGGAAACCGGTCCTCGGCGATCGCCCGGACCGCCCGCCCGACGTCCTCGGGCCGGCCCCAGCGGCGGAGGGGTGTGATCCCCTGCTCGAGGATCAGCTTGTCGTACTTGGCCTTCACCCCGCTCGTCATGTCGGTGGCGACGATGCCGGGCCGGATCTCGTAGACGTTGATCCCGTCCGCCGCGAGGCGGTCGGCAAAGAGCTTCGTCATCATCGCCAGGCCCGCCTTGACCATGCAGTAGTCGCCCCGGTTGACCGAGGCGGTGTAGGCGGAAATCGAGGTGATGCTGACGATGCGTCCCCGGGCTTTTTCCGCATCGGGCGCCTGCTGCAGCATCTGCTTCGCGACGAGCTGGGTCAGGAAGAACGGGCCCTTGAGATTGACTGCGTAGAGCCGGTCGAAGCTCTCCTCCCCCGCTTCCAGCAGATCAGCCCGCACGGTGGGAGCGATGCCGGCATTGTTCACCAGGAGGTCGATCCGGCCGAAGGCCTTGACCGTCTCGGCGACGAGCCGCTGGCGGTCGGCGGCCACGCTGATGTCCGCCTGGACCGTGAACCCGTCGCCGCCCGCGGCCTTCACCAGCCGCAGCGCTTCCGCCGCGGCTTCGGCATTGCCCGCATAGTTGATCGCCACCCGGCAGCCCGCCCGGGCCAGCTCCACGGCAATGCCCCGGCCAATCCCTCGCGAGGCGCCGGTGACGAGGACGGTGGTTGCAGCCATGCCCCTCAGCGAAACCGAGTCCGGCAGGTGCGGCCAGACAAAATCGGTCCGCGGCCCTGCGGCCGCATCGCGAACCTTGCCTGGTCAAAGCTGTCCATAACCCGTCATGAGAGTCCTGGCCGGTTTCATCATTGGTATCGTCGTCGGCGCCTACTCGCTTCGCGTCTATGATCAGCGGAACGCGGCGGCCCCGAATCCCGCGATCGGCACCACCACCCGGGAGGCGGCGACCGGGATGGGAGAGGCCGTGTCCGGGAAGCTCGCCGACTGGCATCTCACTCCGGACGAGGTCAAGGCGGACATGTCGCGCTCCGGGCAGGTCGTGCGCGAGAAGGCGCAGGTCGCCGGCGCGCGGATCGTCGACGCCCGGATCGTCGCCGTCATCAAGGCCAAGTACGTCCTCGATCACAACCTGTCGGCACGGGATATCAGCGTCGGGGCCCGTGACGGCGTCGTCATGCTGGGGGGCTCCGCAGCGTCGCCCGCCCTGGTCGGCCGGGCCGTGATGCTGGCGCTGGATACCGACGGCGTGACCCGCGTGGTCTCGCAGATCAGCGTCCAGCCCTGAGACGCGGAGTTGCGGAAGCCCCGGAAGCGCCCCAGAAGACAGGAGTGCGCGTCCTCGTCGCCTTCGACAAGTTCAAGGATTCCCTGTCGGCGCGTCAGGCGTGCGACCGGGCGGCGCAGGCGCTGCAGGCCGTGCGGCCCGACTGGCGGGTGGATCTTTGCCCGTTGACCGACGGCGGGGAAGGCTTTGCGGAAATCCTGACCCAGGCGGCCGGGGGCGAAATGTCCAAGTTCACGGTCGCGGGCCCGCGCGGGGCGCCCGTGCAGGCCGCCGTCGGCCTCGTGCGGCTGGACGGGATACCCGCCACCGCGCGGGCCCGGCTGCGCCTGGCGCTGGCCGGCTCGGGGCGGATCGCCGTCATCGAGATGGCCGCCGCCAGCGGGCTCGCACTCCTGGCCCCGGAAGACCGCGATCCCTGGCAGGCGACCTCCCTGGGCACGGGCGAGCTCATCCGTCACGCGGCGAAAACGGGCGCCAGCGCCGTGCTCCTCGGCGTGGGCGGCAGCGCCACCCATGACCTCGGCCTCGGGGCCCTGGCGGCGCTCGGCCTGAAGTTCCTCTCGGCCGATGGTCTTCGGCTGAATCCTCCCGTGCCCGGCGCCTGGTCCCGACTCGTCCGGATCGAAGGCGAGGTGAGTCACGGCCTTCCTCCCATCCGGCTCGCCTGCGACGTCACCAATCCGCTGCTCGGCCCGCGAGGCGCGGCCGCGGTCTTCGCCCCGCAAAAAGGCCTGGTCGCCGCCGACTTCGACCGGCTCGAGGGCGAAAGCGCGCGCCTCGCCGCCCTGCTCTGCGTCCATTGCGAGCGTTCGCGCGAGCTGATGGAGATTCCCGGCGCCGGCGCCGCGGGCGGCATCGCGTTCGGGTTGATGGCCGGAGCCGGAGCGGAACTCCTGTCCGGCTCGGCGCTCGTTTCCGACTGGCTCGACCTGGAGGCGCGCCTCGCCGCGGCCGACCTCGTGCTGACCGGGGAAGGCTCCTTTGACGCGAGCTCCTGGGGCGGCAAGGGCCCGGGGGTCCTGGTCGAACGGGCGCTGGCGCTGGGCAAGCCGGCGCACGTGTTCGCCGGCCGCGTGGACGGCACGGGCTCCCGAGGACGTGCCACCCTGCACGCCATCACCCCGCCCGGCGCTCCCCTCCCGGTAGCGCTGCGCGACGGCGGAGCGAACCTGCTCGCTGCGGTTCGGCAGGCGTTCGCCCGTCCGTCCTAGCGGGCTGGGCCCCAGCGGCGGGTGAACGGGTAGTAGATGAAGAGCGGCCGGCCGACCACGTCAGCCGCCGGGACAAAGCCCCAGACCCGCCCGTCCGAGCTGTTGCTCGAATTGTCGCCCATCGCGAAATAAGACAGCGGAGGCACCGTCAGCTTGTCGCCCGGGGCGCGCAGGTTGCGCCCGCCGAGGATGTCGCTGCCGGAGGTGTAGCCGGTGTAGGGAGCCACCCGGTTCGCGTTCAGGTCAAAGGCCTTCGCGCCCGTGATCGGGGCGCCGTTGCGGTAGAGCACGGGGGCCCGGACTTCCATGACATCGCCGGGCACGCCGACCAGCCGCTTGATGAAATAGTCGTCCTTGCCGATGTCCGGGATGTTGCCGGTGCGGAAGACGAAGCCCTGCCCCACCTGCGGGCGCCGGAAGTGGTAGGTCAGCCGGTCGACGAAGAGCTGGTCGCCGGTCAGCACGTCGAAGCGGACCATCGTCTCGCCCGCCCGCACCGTCCGGCCGAGCGGGATCGTGACCACGCGGTGGTAGCCGTCGACGTCCGCATTCGGCTTGAAGAGGGAGGTCTCCAGGGGCGCGACGCGCTGCGCCGCGGCGATATGCTCGTAGAAGGCCTTTTCGCTGCCGAAGAACGTCTGCAGGACGACCGCCTCGAAACCGTCAAAATCGTCGGGCACCTGCACCGCCGCCGGCTCGCCGTCGACGGTGAAGGTGTACTCCCGCACCTGGGTCGGGAAGATGAGCCACTTGCGGGCGGGCACGAGGCGGTAGGCCACCATGGGCGGGGTGGTCAGATGGTCCCCGTCCAGCACGTAGGGCAGCGAGACCTGGCCGGACTTCGGGGCGATCGCCTCGCGGCGCTGGGCGCCGAAGGCGGCGAACCGCCAGACTCGGGCGCCCCAGCCCGGCGCGGCCGTGCCGGGGGGAAAATTCTCGGGGGTCATGCCGTAGTAGGTCGGCCACATCGAGTTGGTCGGGATCTTGAACGGCTGGACGAAGTAGGTGCGGAGCCCGAGGATCACGATCGCGGCGACGATGAAAAAGTCCACGTTCTCGGCCAGCGAGCTCTTGGGGTAGATCGCGCCGCCGCTGCGCCGCAGGGCATCCTCCAGGGCCTCGATGGCCAGCCGCAGCTTGCCGGCGTCCGCGTCCTCCCGCAGGCACTGGCGCAGCCCGGCCTCGCGCTGGTAGATCTCCGCCAGTTCCGCGGCGGTCAGGCGGTCGCGGCGGTAGGCGCGAACCTTGGCGGCGAGTTCCAGCCAGTTGGCCGCCGCATTGCGCATCTTGCCGCCGCTGGCAAACATCCGGCCCAGCTTGACGAAGGGCCAGAGCAGGAGTTCGAGCAACGGGGAAGAAATGACCTCGGGAGCGGGCATGGGCCGGTTAGTTGTTCTTCAGCACCTGGATGAACGCATCAGCTGGAATCGACACTTTGCCAAACTGTTTCATCTTCTTTTTGCCCTCTTTCTGCTTTTCCAGGAGCTTGCGCTTGCGGCTGATGTCGCCGCCGTAGCACTTCGAGGTGACGTCCTTGCGCATGGCCTTGACGTTGTCGCGCGCGATGATCTTGCCGCCGATCGCGGCCTGGACCGCGATCGTGAACATCTGGGGCGGGATGATCTCCGCCAGCTTCTCGCAGAGCTCGCGGCCGCGGCTCTCCGCCTTGTCCCGGTGCACGATGGTGGCGAAGGCGTCGACCGGGTCGCCGTTGACCAGGATCTCCATCTTGACCAGGTCGGCCACACGGTACTCGCCGAGCTCATAGTCCATCGAACCGTAGCCGTGGGTCAGGCTCTTCAGCCGGTCGTTGAAATCGACCAGGATCTCGTTCAGCGGCAGGCAGCAGGTGAGCATGACCCGGGTGGCGTCGAGGGTGTCGGTGTGGTCCAGGCTCCCGCGCTTCTCCATCACCAGGGCGAGCATGTCGCCCATCGAGTCGTTGGGGATGTGGATCTGCGCGATGATCGTCGGCTCGCGGATCTCGGTGATCGTGCCCGGGTCCGGCAGGTTGACGGGATTGTCGACCTCGATGAGGGCGCCGCCGTGCTTCAGCACGCGGTAGATGACGCTGGGATAGGTCGATATGATGTCGACGTCGTGTTCCCGGCGGATCCGCTCCTGGATGATCTCCATGTGCAGGAGGCCGAGGAAGCCGCAGCGGAAGCCGAAGCCCAGCGCCACGGAGGTCTCCTGCGAATAGACGAAGGCGGCGTCGTTGAGCTGCAGGCGCCCGAGGGCGGCCTTGAGCTTCTCGTAGTCGGAGGCCTCGATCGGATAGAGGCCGCAAAACACCATCGGGCGGACCTCCTTGTAGCCCGGCAGCATCTCCGTCGCGGGGCGGGAGGACAGCGTGATCGTGTCACCGGTCTTCACCTCCGAGGGGTCCTTGATGCTGGAGACGACATAACCGACGTCGCCCGCCCCCAGGGAGGCGATCTTCTCCATCTTCGGCCGGAAGACGCCGACCTCCTTCACCTCCGCCTTCTGGCCCGTGCTCATCAGCATCATCATGTCGCCGGCCTTGATCGTGCCGGAGAAGACCCGCGCGTAGGCGATGACGCCGCGGTAGGTGTCGTAGAGGGAATCGAAGACGAGGGCGCGCGTGTGCGGATACTCGGTCCACCGCGGGGCCGGCACCCGGGCCACGACCGCCTCGAGGATGTCCTCGATGCCGATGCCGGCCTTGCCGCTGGCCAGGATCGCCTCCTCGGCCGGGATCGTGAGGATGTCCTCGAGCTGCTTCAGGCAGAGCTCGAGGTTGGCACTCGGCAGGTCGATCTTGTTGATGACCGGGATGACCTTGAGCTTCTGGGCGAAGGCCAGGTGGGCGTTGGCCACCGTCTGGGCCT
>CAZKAH010000041.1:22699-25960 GCA_964550715.1 uncultured Opitutaceae bacterium | reverse complement strand
CCAAAGGCCATCGGGACGGAGGAAAGCCCGAGCCCGGAGTCGGGCAGCGCATATTCCCGAAAAATATCGTCGTTGATGATCTGCAGGAAACCTTCCTTTTCCGGACGCAGGAAGTCCACGCGCAGGGCGTAGTGCCGGGCCGGTTCCAGGCGGAGCGGGGGAGCCAGCCGGTAGTAGCGGCTGTGGTTGTCGCTGGAGGCCGTCCAGAGACCGGTCTGGACGAGTCGCGGCACGGCCTGAATCTCGCTGTCGGCGCGCAGCCGGGGTGCCGCCGCCTCGGCGTTGGACGCCAGCGGCTGCAGGGTCGGCCGGTCCAGGAGCCGATTCTCCAGGACCGGGTCGACATGGGCCTGGCTGGCCGTGTTGGGCACGCCGCTGAACGGGGCGTAGGCGTAGCGCGCCAGCCGCAGATTCTCCGGGCGCAGGCTGGCGTTCATCGCGTCGGCCGTGATGACGGTAGCCTGGATGCCGCGGATAAACTTGGCGGCTTCGGTTGCCGACCACGCGCCGCCGGCCGCCAGCGCGAGCAGCAGGAGGGCCATGGCCCACGGGTGGCGGTCGAGCCGCGGATGGCCGGCGGCGAGCGCCAGGGCGAAGACAATGATGATGGCCCAGAACTCGAAGAGCCGCTGCGTCGGGCTGAGGGTGATGGCCATGACCAGCCGGGGCGCATGCGACCAGATCCAATTGGTCAATCCCGGGACCGGCATCGTCAGTGGCACGAGGACCAGCGTTGCCAGGACGAAGGAGGTCGCACCCCGCGGCCGCAGCCAAGCCAGCAGCGCCAGCGCCACCAGGCCGCCGGCGAGGAGGCTGTAGCCCAGCTGATAGCTTTTGATCGACATGAGATCCTGTGGATCGAGTGGCAGGAAATTGCCGGGGAACAGGGTGCCGAAGCCGATCCAGGGCGGCTGGCCGCCCGCCATCGCGCCGGCCTCGTTGCCAATCGCAAGGACCGATCCTATGGGAAAACCACCGAGGAGAGCGAATCCCGCCGCCATCGCGGCCAGCCTCGGGCCCTCCCGGGCCCAATTCCGGCGGACGGCCAGGTGGATCCCATACATCCCCGCGGCGAGGATTCCGCCCCAGAGCGCGGTCGGAGTATGGCCGAGCATCATCCCGCCCAGGGCCGCAACGATCGCCAGCCGGGCGATGACGTCATCCCGCGCCCAGAGGCGCCAGCAGCCATACAAAAGGATCGGCAGGAAAGGCAGTGCGATCCATTCCATGAATTGGAACCCGGCATAGAGCGGCGCGAGGACGCCCGGGCTGGCGAGCCAGAGCAGCGCGAGCACGCAGGCGAGGCCGGGGCGGCGGGGGAGCGCCAGGTGGACGGCCAGGTAGGCGCTGGCCGCCGCCGCGAGGCCGGCGGCGCAGAGCACGGCATTGGCCAGCGCCGCCGGTTCCAGGGCGTGGCAGGTGAGGAGGTCCACGCCGGCCCCGGCATATTGGAACAGGGGAGCCAGCCGCAGCGGCGAGACGGCGCCGTTGAAGGCGTACTCGGTCTGGCCGACCCAGACGGGAAAGACGCCGTGGCGGACCTGCGCGACCACGTCCGCCAGCATGGTCACGTACCAATACACGTCGCCGGATCCGAATCCGTGCCGGCCGTAGAATGGCAGGAGGAGGACAAAACCGGCCCCGCCCACGGCCAGCCAGCGGAAGATTTCCAGGGGCTGGCCAGGCCACGCGGCCCGGGCCGCCCAAAGTCCAAGCCGGAAGGCCAGAAAGAGGAAGGCCAGGCCCGCACCGAGCCAAAGGGCGAAGCCCAGGCCGACGGCCGGGCCTCGCCAGGCCGTGGCGAAAAGGACGGCGAAGGCGGAAAGCGGCGCGAGGACGAGCGAGCGCCCCAGCAGGGAGGGCCACGACCGGAGGAAAGCCGGACGATGCAGGCCCAGTCGCCAGGAACAGGCCGTGATCGCGACGGACAGCCCGAGGACGTCTGGCCACCCGATAAAGACCTTTCCGGTGAAGGCCTGGACGGCGAACACGAGCCAGAGCCCGAGGGCGACCTCTCCGGCCAGCAGCGACCCGTCCAATCCACTCTCGCTGGCAGGACCGGCAAAAAGGCGGTTGAAGGGCGCGAGCTTCAAGAGGATACAAATTGAGCGCCTCACGTCGGGCATGTCGAGTCAAGTGACGGTCGGGCTCTCCCCGCCCCTGTCATTTTACTCGACGAGTCCCCTCCGGGGTTGCTCAGTCTTGGACAGATGCACCACCGGCCCGCCGATCGGCTTCGCGCAGCATGAACGGGCGCCTGATTTCCGGGCTCCGGGCCGCCCTGGTCCTGGGCTTCCTCTTGACGGCGGCAGCCCGGGCCGCGTCCCTGGCCGATTCGGCAGTCTGGCCGGCAACCGGGCCGCTGGAACTTGAGTTCACCTTGCCGGAGGGACGGGTGGGGACGGCCGAGCCGCTTGTGACCACGGGCGGCCTTGGCGCCAGCGATACAGTCTTCATCTACTACGAGGCCCCGGGCATGGTGCGCTTCGGCTGGGATGCCTCCTCGTCCGGGGTGGTCTATTCGCCGCCGGTGCCGGTCGGCAGTGCCGGTTCCCATCGCCTGCTGGTTGCGATGGGCAGCCTGGAGCCGGCCGGATCCGACGACCCGGCCGCGCCTCCCTCGGACGAGGCGCTCCTGCGCGGGCTGCTCCTCCTGCAGTTTGACGGGCGGACGGTCCTGCGCTCGCCGGGGGAATTTCAGCAGGGGACGGGACCGCAGCCTGTCACGCTCGGAGCCAACCGCGCGGGCTCGGCCCTCGTGCATCCCTTCTTTGGCGGAAAAATCCTCGCGGTACGCCCAGTGGCCGCGGCACTCGCCCTGGCCGAGGCGATGCAGGTGGGCCGATGGACGGAATTGTCGGCCGGGGAGGCCGCGCACTTCCCCGGGGCGGTGCGCCTGCGGGTGCGCTTTCCCCGCGCGCCGGCGGCGGCTGCCGATCCCCTCATCGTTACTGGCCGCACGGGCGTTGGGGACTTTCTCTACGTCCAGGTCCTCGACGCGCACCACCTCCGCTTCGGCTTCGATCACTGGGCGGTGGGCGGGGCGGTGTCTCCGCCGATCGAGACGGACCTTGGCCTGGTCCATGAAGTCGTGCTGACGATGGGTGCCCTTTATGCCCCGGCGGACCGGACCGTCGGGGCCTGGAGGCACCAGGTAGGCATCTGGCTGGATGGCCGGCGTGTCCTCTTTGCGCAGAGCGAATGTCATCCCACCACGGCCGAACAGGTCATTCTCGGTTACAATCTGATCGGCGGCTCAAC
>CAZKAH010000041.1:2158-22599 GCA_964550715.1 uncultured Opitutaceae bacterium | reverse complement strand
ATCCCACCACGGCCGAACAGGTCATTCTCGGTTACAATCTGATCGGCGGCTCAACCGCGGCTCCCGTTTTTCGAGGCGCAATCCTGGGGGTTCAATCCGTCCTGCCGGCAGACCTCGAGCGAATGGGGCCTTGACCCCTCTGGGCCACCTGGAGGGCGGCGAATCCCAGGAGAACGATCCATCCGGTGAGTCCGAACCAGAACCAGGCGCTTAGCCAGATGGGCGGATGGAAAGTCAGGATGACCTGATTCGGCCCGGGCTCGATCGGGACCATGACGAGATTCTGGGGGGAGGGCCGCGTGGCGGCCGGACGGCCATTGACCTCCGCCTGCCAGCCACGCTGCCAGACCCGGGGCGTCTCGAGCCAGGCCGGCACCGCGGTCTCGGTCTCCGCCTGATAGGGGATCCAGGAACGGATCCGGATCGGAAGATCCTTCGGCTCGTAGGAGAAGAGCCAGAAGCGGGCGAAGTCGAAGCGCTCGCCCGCGTATTTCCCCAGGACCAGCAGCTGCTGCGCCTCGATAGGCACGGGCGATCTCTGCTCCAGCGCGGCGACACCGCTGCTGGTCGGCAGCGCGCCGAACGCACGCGGTTCGAGCCGGCCGCCCAGGCCCTGGCCGGAGTCGGGCAGCAGGTAGTCGCGGAACAGGTCGGCGTGCTTGAACTGCAGCTGGCCCGGCGTCTCCGGATGGAGGAAATCCAGCCGCAGGGCGTAGCGGCGGCCCGGCTCCAGGCGGAATTGCGGCGTCAGCCTGTAGACGCTCCCATGATCCGCGCTCGTGGCGACCAGCACGCCGGACCGGACCAGCCGCGGCAGGGTCTCCGGCTCCCGGTCCGGATGGACGCGGGGCGCGGCGGCGTCGGCATTGGCCGTGAGCACCCGGCCGGTGGCGCGGTCCAGCAGCCGGTTTTCCCAGAGGGGCTCCATGTGCGCATGGCTGGCGTACCCAGGCACGGCGGCAAACGAGGCGTAGGCGAAGCGCGGCAGGGCCAGGTTTTCCGGGCGCAGGTAGGCGTTGGCCGGCCCCGCGTCCGTGGCCGTGGAGTCGGCCTCGCGCACGATCTTCGCAACCTCGCGCGCCGACCAGGCTCCCCCGCCGGCGAGCGCGGCGAGGAGGAGGGTGGTCGGCCAGGTGCGCCGGCTGATCCGGTCGTCCGCGGCGGCGAGGGCCAGCGCGAACGCGGCCAGGAGGCCGAGGAACTCGAAAAGCCTCCCGGTCGGCGAGCTGTTGTTGATCCAGAGGAGCAGCCGCGGCAGGTGCGTCCAGATCCGGGCGGTGAGCCAGGGCACGGGGAACGTCAGCGCCACGACCGCCGCCAGCGCCGCGGCGAAGGCGATCCCGCCGCGCGGCCGCAGCCAGGCGAGCAGCACCAGGGCCAGCACGGCCACGCCCAGCAGCGCGGCGCCGACCTGGAGGTCGCCCCCGGTCCGGAAGGGCAGAAGGTTGGCGGGGAAAGCCTGCGCAATCCCGGACGGGGCCTGGATGGGACCGATCGGCGGCCGAACGGGATTGTCGATGGTGAGCGCCGATCCGATCGGCCAACCGCCGAGGACGAGAAAGAGACCAGCCATCCCTGCGGTCCTCCGGGCCGCGCGAGCCCAGTCCCGGCGCGCGACGGCCTGGCCGAGGACCATGCCGCCGGCCAGGAGCCCGCCCCACAGCGCAGTCGGGGTGTGGCTGAGCATCAGCCCGGCCAGTGCCGACCCGATCAGCAGCCGCGCGATGTTGTCGTCGCGCGCCCAAAGGCGCCAGCAGCCGAGCAGCAGGGGAGGGAGGAAGGGCAGCGCCATGAACTGCATGTACAGGCTGCCTGTGGCGAGCGGCGCCAGCGTGCTCGGGCTGGCCAGCCACAGCAACGCGAGGAGGCAGGCGAGCCCGGGCCGGCGCGGCAGCACCGCGCCCAGGCACAGGTAGGCCGAGGCGGCGGTGCCGAGGGCGCTGACGCAGAGAAGGGCGTTTTTCAGGGCCAGCGGTTCCAGGCGGTGGGCCGTGACGAGGTCCAGGAAGCCGCCGGAGAGCTGGAACCACGGCGCCAGGCGGAGCGGGGACACCGCGCCGTTGAAGGCATATTCACTTTGGCCGATCCAGACCGGGAAGACGCCATGGCGCAACTGGGCCGTGAAATCGGCGAGCATGACGACATACCAGTAGGCGTCGCCCGATCCGATGCCCCGCCGCCCGTAGTAGGGCAGCATCAGCGCGAAGCCGGCGCCGGCCATCGCGAGCCAACGCAGGATTTCCAGCGGTTGATCCGGACGCGCCGACCGGGCGGCCCGAAGCCCCAGCCGCAGGACCGCCACGAGCACGGCGGCCGCCGCGGCGAACCAAAGGGCGAAGGCCGGGCTGTCCGGCCACCGCCGGAAGGGCTCGCCCGTAAAGGCGCTGCAGGCGTACCAAAGCCAGAGGACGATGGCGGTTGCCCCACCCCAGAGCGGCCAGTCGAATCTTTTCCCGCGGGCCCGGCGCGGGACGGGGTCGCCGGCCATCAATTGAAATTGATCCGCCGCTCGATGATGTAGCGCGGCCGTCCGCGGACCTCGTCGAAGGCGCGCCAGAGATACTCCCCGAGCACGCCCAGCATCACCAGCTGCACGCCCGACACGATCAGCAGGACGCACATCAGGGAGGCCCAGCCCTGCACCGGGATCCCGTGGAGCAGCGAGCGCCCGATGATGAGCAGGGCGTAGAGGAAGCCCGTCAGCGCGAAGCCCAGCCCCACCGCCGACATCAGCCGCACGGGCGCGTAGGAAAAGCTCACGAAGGAATCCACCGCGAGCTTGAACTTCTTCCGCAGGGTCCACTTCGAGCTGCCGCTGTGCCTCGCCTCCTTGGTGTATTCGATATGGTCCTGGTCGAAGCCCATCCATTGGATGAGCGAGAGGAGGGAGGTGTGCTTCTCGGGGGCGGCCTTGAGCGCGGCGATCACCTCGCGGTCGACCAGGAGGAAGTCCGCCCCCTTCGGCGGCGGCCGGACCTCGGCAAAGCGCCGCATCAGGAAATAGTAGAAGCGGGAGCAGAGCCGGGTCGTCAGCGACTCGCCCTCCCGGTCGGCGCGCTGCGCCCAGACCACCCGCGCGCCCGCGCGCCATTTTTCGACGAGGGCCGGGATCGTCTCCGGCGGATCCTGCAGGTCGGCCGCGAGGATCACGGCGGCGTCGCCGGTGCAGTGCTCGAGCCCGGCCGTGAACGCCTTGTGGCTGCCGAAATTCCGGGAGAAGCGCAGGACCCGGACGCGCGGATCGCGGGCGGCGAGGTCGGCGAGGACCTGGGGGGTCCGGTCCCGGGAATGGTCGTCCACGAACAGCAGTTCCAGGCCGAGGCCGAGCCGGTCCCAGTCGAGCGCCAGCACCCGCTGGTAGAGGAGCGGGAGATTGCCCTCCTCGTTATAGGCGGCGACGACGATGGAAAGCTTGGCCATGGGATCAGCGCGATTCGGCCGGCCCCTTGCTCCAGGCCGCGACCTCGCCGCGCAGGTCGCGGACGACCCGCGCGGGCACGCCGACGACGAGCGAATAGGGAGGGATGACCGCATCCTCGAGCACGACCGCGCCGGCCCCGATCACCGAATGGTCGCCGATCTTCGCGCCCATCTGGACGACGGCGTTGGCCCCGACGAAGACAAAGTCGCCGAGGGTCGTGGCCTTGGTGTCGGCCGTCGCATGCTTCCCCTCGGTCACGCACCGGCGGACCGTCGAATGCGAGAGGATCTGCGCCCCCGAGCTGATGTTGCAGCCCCGGCCGATCTTGAGGCCTCCCAGGCCGTCGATCAGGGTGAAGGCGCCGATCCAGGTCCCGGGGCCGATCTCCGGCTCGCCCGCGATCCAGGCGAACGGATTGTAGGGGTTGGCGGGCAGGGGTTTGGCGGCGGGCGGCTGCATGCGCTCAAAGGGTGGCAGCGTGCCGGCGGACGGCGGCGATCACGCCCTCGATATCAGCGTCCGTCATCTGGGTGTAAAGCGGCAAACAGACGCATTGGTCGCTCGCCGACTCGCTGACGGGGAAGCTTTGCGGGCCGAAGCGCTCGAGGTAACAGGCCTCGCGGTGGATCGACATGATGCCGCGGCGGGAAGCCACGCCGTCATCGAGGAGCCGCTGCATGAACCCGTCCCGGGCCGCCGCGGCGGCCCGGACGAGCCGGATCAGGTAGGTCTGCTGGTTCCAGCGGGCGTGGGCCGGCTCGGCGAAGAGGCCCACCCCGGAAACGCCGGCCAGGGCGGCCGCATAGCGCGCGGCGATGGCGCGGCGGCGCTCGACCATGCCATCCAGGCGCCGCAGCTGGCCGAGGCCGATCGCGGCCTGGACATCGGTCAGCCGGTAGTTGTAGCCGAGCACGGGGTAGTCCTCCGCCACGACCGTGCGCGACTGGTGGCGCTGGCGGTCGTTGACGGACATGCCATGCTGCCGCAGCAGGCGGAGCCGCTGGGCCAGCGCCGCGTCCCCCGTCGTGATCATGCCGCCGTCCCCGGTGCTGACGATTTTGCGGGGATGGAAGCTGAAGCAGACGAGCGGCGAGTAGGCGTTGCCGCCGATCGGCCGGTCCCGGTAGGTGCTTCCCGCGGCGCACGCGGCGTCCTCGACCAGGGCGAGCCGGTGGCGCGCGGCGATGGCCGCGAGCTCCTCCAGCTCGGCGGGACGGCCGACCTGGTGGATCGCCATGATGGCCTTCGTCCGCGGGGTGACGGCTGCCTCGGCCAGGCGGGGATCCATATTGAGGGTGTCCGGCCGGATATCGGCGAAGACCGGCCGGGCCCCGCAATGGATGATGGCATTGGCGGAGGCGATGAAGCTGTGCGGGCTCACGATGACCTCGTCCCCGGGCGCAACCCCGGCGGCGAGCAGCGAGAGGTGGAGGGCGGTCGTGCAGTTGGAGGTCGCCACGGCGTGCGCCGCGCCGACCTTGGCGGCGAAGGCCGCCTCGAATTCCGCGACGCGCGGGCCCTGGGTGATCCAGCCGCTGCGGATCGTCTCGGCGACGAGGGCGATCTCCTCCTCGCCCATCTCCGGCTTCGCGAGGGGAATCATGCCAACTCCCAGTTCCGCTGCTGGATCCGGGCGTGGCAGTCGGGATCGGCGGCGGACAGCGCGCGATAGTGCCCCAGGGTCGCCGCGAGCCCCGCGGCCGGCGGAGTCCGGGGGCGGAAACCGGTGGCGCGCCGCAGCTTGGCGCTGTCGACCCAGAGGCGGGGCACGTCCCCCGGCCGCTCGGCCTCGTGCACGGGCACGAGCTCGCCGCGGCCGGTGGCGGCCAGGATGAGGCGGGCGAGCTCGTCCACCCGGATCTCCTCGCCATAGCCGAGGTTCACGAGGTCGCCGACCAGCGCGTCACACTCGGCGATCGCGACGAGGGCCTCGGCGCAGTCCTTGACGTAGAGAAAGTCGCGGGTGTGCGAGCCGTCGCCGAAGATCACCGGCGGCTGTCCCGCCAGGGCCCGGAGAATGAACCGGGGGATCACCTCGCCGGAATCGCCCTCGAAATGGGCCCGGGGACCATAGTTGTTGAACGGCCGGACCCGCACGACGGGCAGCCCGTGGCAGACGTGGAAGGCCGCGGCGTAGTGCTCGCCCGCCAGCTTCGAGGCGCCATAGACGGTGGTCGGCCAGGTGGCGGCCTGCTCGGTCAGGGGGAAGGTCAGGGCCGAGCCATAGACCTCGCTGGTGGACATGTAGAGGAAGCGGCCGACCTTCTCCGCCTTCGCCGCCTGGAGCAGGTTGAGGGTCCCCAGGGCATTGACCTGGTGATTCTCGAACGGGTTGTGGAGGGAGTGCCGGACGCCGAGGCAGGCCAGGTGAAAGACCGCGTCGACGTCGCGCAGGGCCCGCGCGCAGGTCGCGGGATCGGTGATGTCTTCGGCGAGGACGCGGACCCGGCCTGTCTTCTCCGCCTCGGCCAGGTTCTCGCGCTTCCCGTTGCGAAAATTGTCCAGGACCGTCACGCGGCAGCCGGCGGCCGCCAGCGTGTCCACGAGGTGCGAACCGATGAAGCCGGCTCCTCCGGTTACGAGCACGCGACAGTCGGTTCGGGCGATTTTCATGCTCGGGTCACTTGTTATCGGCTGGCGGCAGGTTCCTGGCGATGAATTCCGGCATTTCCCCCACGGAATAGGGCATGGACCTGATCCCGCCCACAAAAAACCGCTCGGCGTTCGAGAATCCCTGGGGATTGCTGCCGACGGCGATCCAGTCGGAGGTGTCGAGGTTGGCCGTCATGGCCGCGGTCCACACCGCTTGTCCGTCCCACCAGACCCGGACCGGGCCGGCGGCGGGCGCCAGGCCCGGGCGGCCGCTCCAGGGGCCCAGGAATACCTCCAGCCGATGCGATCCGGCCGAAGAGAGGTGGAAGGGGGGCGATTGCTGGTAGCCGCTGCCCCATTGGTCGAAGCCAAACCGGACGGTGCCCGCCGCGACCGATTGGAGCAGGAGCAGGTTCCCGTGGCCGGCGACGCCGGACGCGAGGAGCGGATATCCATAGCCTGGAAACAGGGAGGAAATCTGTATCTGGAACCGCCAGGTTCCCGGCTGGCCGGTCGATCCGAAGCTGGCCGGATCGAGCGGTGGCAGCCGCCGGAGCGAACGGATGCTGCCCGAGAAAGCCGGGGTGGCTCCGGCCGGGTCCCGGCCGAAATACACGCGGTCGGGCGGGGAGTCATAGAAGGGCAGATGGCCCTCGATCACTTTCCTGCCGTCGAACCACACCTGGGCCGTGGTCTTGAGCTGCTGCACATCCCTCGCCGGCCAATGGCGGAAGAAGGGATGGTCGCCGGGAGGATAGAGCGACCCGAGGTCGGCCCGGATCTCGTATTCCCGCCCGGGTTCGATGGTGAGCGGCCCCGAGGTGAGGCTGCGATAGGTTTCCTGCCCGTGCTGGAGGGTAAGTTCAACCCGGTGATCGGAGAGCTGTTCGACGGAAAGGACGTCGGTCTGGCCGGGAAGGCCCGTGGACAGCAGGGATTGCCGGGGGCCGGGCCCGGCCAGGCGCGGGAAGATCACCTTAAAGCTGACCGGCCCGCGTTCTCCCAGGAGGGAGGAGGGATAGTTGCCCAGGTAGGCGAGGCGCTGGTAGGACCCGGGCCTGTCGTGGGCGAAATGCCCGCCGAGCTGGAGGCTCGCGAGAACGCTGTAAAGTGCGCCGGCTCCGGCCAGGATCCCATAGCCCGCGCCCCAAATCCAGCGGCCGCGGCGCTTGGGCTCCCGCGCAGAGCAGTTGCTCCCGAGCAGGGCCACCGCCAGGACCAGCGATCCCTGGAAGTCCGGCATGTAGCGGTCGACCTGGAAACTGAAGAAGCCCACGCTCAGCAGCAGGCAGGCGAATCCGGCGACGATCAGGGCGCAGAGGATCCGGAAACCGGGTGTCGGAAGCGCTGCCCGCCGACCGAAACTGAGGCACCAGGCGGCGGTCAGCAGCGCCAGGTCAAAGATCGGCCATTGCCCGTAGATTTCCTCCTGCCCGTAGTAGTCGGCGGGACGCGTGCCCGGGTGCAGGGGAAAGACATAGGGAAAATACGGGCTGAGATTGGGCGGCCGCAGGTAGTACCACTCCAGGTTCGACCAGAGGAAAAGAGGCGAGGCCAGCTTCGCGCTGCGCCCCGTCAGCTGGTAGGTGAATCCGAATTCGAGGGGATTGCCAAAGCGGCCATAGTTGTAGGCGGCGAGGCCCAGTCCGATGATGGCCGCCGGCACGACCGCGGCGGCCGCCAATGCGGGCCAGCCGGATCGCCCGCCCCCGGGGCCGTCCTGGCGGCGACTTCGCCCGATCAGGACCGCCGTGGCCAGCAGCAGCGGCAGGGCGAAGACATAGTTGGGACGGCAGCCAACCGCGAGTCCCAGCGCGAGGCTGGCCGCGGCGAGCCAACGTCCTGCGTTTCGTCCACCAGGCAGGGCCCGGGCCATGGCCAGCCAGGCGCCGGCCATGCAGCAATAGCCTCCGGCGACTGCGACCTCGTAGACGCGACTGGCCGTCAGCAAAAGGGGCGTGGCGGAGCCGAAGGCCAGCAGCAGGACGGCCACGGGCGCCGTCCAGGCCGGCGCTTGGGAAAAGGTGCGCTGGCGGGCGCCGAGGTACACGCACAGGTAGCAGAGGAATCCCCCGGCCACGAACAGAAGCGTGGCGGCGTTTTCGGGCAGATCATGGCCGGTCAGGAGGGAATAGGGGAGGAACAGGACGACCGCGGGCACCGCGCCAAAATAGAGATAGTATTTTCCGCGGAAGAGGCTGGCGTCGATGAGGTCCGGCACCTGCGCCCGTACCGCCGGATCGCCGCTCAGCAACCGGGGATCCACCGCGACGTCCATCGCGAGGTGACCCTTCCGAACACCATGGACGAGCAGGTTGTAGTAGTCTCCCTGCGGATGGGTGAGGTCGAAGGCCCGCCGCCAGTCGTCGTTGCGCGCCGCGAGCCAGGCCATGACCGCGACCGCCAGGATCGCCACGACCCAGACCGGGCGCCCGACGCCCGGCGCCTTTTTCCGCCCGGTCATCGCGGCCTTGTCACGGGGAGCGGGAACTCACCAGGCCTTGAATTCCCCGATCATGGCCGCGACATACGCGACCTGCTCGTCCGTCAGCTCGGGGTAGATGGGCAGGCTGAGGCATTCGCGGGCGGCGCGCTCGGCGATGGGAAAGTCTCCCGCCTTGTGGCCAAGGTCTGCGAAGCACTTCTGGAGATGGAGCGGGACAGGATAGTGGAGGGCCGTGCCTACGCCCTTTTTCTCCAGGTGCTCGCGCAAGTGGTCGCGCTGGGCATGCCGGACGACGTAGCAATGATAGACGCTTTCCACCCCGGCGGCCTCGCGCGGCAGTTGCAGCGGGGTGGCCTGGAGCAGTTCATGGTAGCGGTGGGCGTTGCGCCGGCGGGCGGCCGTCCAGGCCGGGAGGTGCTTGAGCTTCACGTTGAGCGTCGCGCCCTGGATCCCCTCCATCCGGTAGTTGTAGCCGATCTCGTCGTGGTAATAGCGGTTCTTTGCCCCGTGCTCGCGCAGGGAGCGGGCTCGCTCGGCGAAATCGGCTCGGCTGGTGACCAGGGCCCCGCCCTCGCCGCAGGCCCCCAGGTTCTTGCCCGGATAAAAGCTGTAGATGGCCTGTTCGCCAAAGGTCCCCACCGGCTTGCCCTTGTAGCGGGCGCCGTGGGCCTGCGCCGCGTCCTCGATCAGCGGGAGCCGGTGCCGCCGGCAGATCTCGAGAATCGGATCGAGGTCGCAGGGGTGCCCGTAGAGATGGACCGGCAGGATTGCCTTGGTGCGGGGCGTGATCGCCTTCTCGATCAGGCGGGGATCGAGGTTGAAGGTGGCCTCGTCGATATCGACATAGACGGGCTTGGCCCCGACATAGGCCAGCGCCCAGCTGGTCGCAATGAAGGTGAACGGCGTGGTGATGACCTCGTCGCCGGGCCCGAGGTTCAGCAGGCGCGCCGCCACGTGGAGGGCCGACGTCCCGCTGTTGAAGCCGATGCAATGGGGCGAGCCGGCATAGGCCGCGAAATCGCGCTCGAATTGCGTCACGTCGGGCCCGAGGCAAAAGGCGCAGGTGTCGAGCGTGTGGGCGATCGCGGCGTCCAGCTCGGGGCGCAGCGACCGGATCTGGGCGGGAAGGTCGAAATAGGGGATTTTCATGTAAAAAAGAGAGGGCTCAGGCTTTCTTCCGCAGCACCCGCGCCGGATTGCCGGCCACGACGGCGCCATCCGGCACGTCCCGGGTGACGACGCTGCCGGCCCCGATGACCGCGCGCTCGCCGATGGTGATCCCGCAGAGGATGGTGGCCGAGGTGCCGATCGAGGCGCCTTTTTTCACCCGGGTGGACACGACCTTCCAGTCGGCCTCGGTCTGAGGCGTGCCGTCGGGCCGGGTGGCGCGCGGAACCTTGTCGTTGATGAAGGAGACGTTGTGCCCGATAAAGACCTCGTCCTCGATCTCCACCCCCTCGCAGATGAAGGTGTGGCTGGAGATCTTGCAGTTGCGGCCGATCCGGGCGTTTTTCTGGATCTCGACGAAGGTCCCCACCTTGGTGTGGTCGCCGATCTCGCAGCCGTAGGCGTTGACGAAGTTGAAAAAGCGCACGCCTGTTCCCACGCGCACATTGACCAGGGAACGCCGCGGGCTGTCCTCGTTGATCACTTCCATTGGAGGGGGATCTCCCGGCCGCCGGCCGTCACCGAACGCTGGGCCGCCTCGAGGATCTTGACCGTGTCCGCGCCAAAGCGCCCGTCGGAGAGGGGGGCGGCCCCGCCGCCGACCGCCGCGGCGAAGTCGGCCACCAGGTTGGCGAGCGCCTCCCGCTGGGGGATCCGGGGCGAATACACGTTGCCCGCCCGGTACTCGAAGAGGAGCCGGTCGCGGTCCTCGTCGCTGCGGGCTTCCACGCCGGAGTCGTAGACCTTCACCGGCTCGTTGGCATTGAGATCGTCATAGACGATCATCTTCCTGTCCCCGCCGATCAGCATGTGCCGGATCTTCACCGGGGAGACCCACGAGCAATTGAGGTGGACGAAGAGGCCAGAAGCATACCGAAGCACGAGCACGCCGATGTTCTCCAGCGGGCTGGAGGTGTGGCTGGCGCCAATCGCCTGCACCCGCTCCGGCCGTTCCGTGGTGAAGAGGTTCACGATGGCGAGGTCGTGGACCGCCAGGTCCCACAGGACGTTCACATCGTGCTGGAAGAGCCCGAGGTTGATCCGGGTGGAGTCGATGTAGTTGAGCCGGCCCAGTTCGCCGGCCTGGATCAGCGACCGGACATGCTGGACCGCGGGATGATAGACGTAGGTGTGGTCGACCATCAGCACGCGGCCCCGGGCGGCGGCGAGGCGGACGAGCTCGTCAGCTTCGGCGCCGCGGGTCGCCAGCGGCTTTTCCACCAGGACGTGCTTGCCCGCCTCGAGCGCGGCCTTGGCCAGGGTGTAGTGGGTGCCGACGGGCGTCGCCAGCGCCACGGCGACGATTGCGGGATCGGCCAGGACCTGCGCGAAACTCCCGGCGGCGACGGAGCCCGGATTTTCCCGGAGCCCGCGCTGCCTCCGCGCCTCGTTCTCCTCGCAGATCGCGACGTGGGAAAAGCCCCCGTGCTGGAGGAAATTGCGGGTGAGCTTCGGCCCCCAGTAGCCGTAGCCGATGATGGCGATGCCTTTCATGGTCAAAGCTTGAGCCCGCGCTCCTCGGGCACGATGCGCCGGAGCTGGTAGACGTCGGTCGGGGCCAGGGCGGCGGCGTGGCGGCCCAGCGTGGGCCACGGGTCCCAGGGCGCGGCCAGCAGGCGGCCGCTGATGCCGTCGCTGGCGGGGGAAAGCAGCCATTCGACCAGGCCCAGCGCCTTGGCCATCTGCGCGCTGTCATCGTCCTTCTGCTTGAGGACGGTCTGGTAGTCGGCCTCGCCCGCGAGCCCGGGCCCGAGGGTCAGCACTTCGGCGGTCAGCCGGGTATTGATGACTCCGGGCGAGACGACGTTGAGGTCGATCGGCTGCCCGCGGAGCTCGGCGGCGACGGTTTCAAACAGGCGGATCACCGCGGTCTTGGCGGCGGCGTAGCCGGAGAAATTCGGCCGGGCCTTCGTGCCGCCACCGCCGGCGAACCCGACAACCTTGGCGCGTCGCGGGGCGCGCGCCAGGAGCGCATGGAAGGCGCGCAGGGCGTAGAAGGTCCCGTCGAGGTTGGCCCGCATCGTCGCGCTCCAGCGCACGGGATCCAGGGTCATGGCGGGCCCGACCTCCCCGTGCAGCGCGGAGCAGATCACCAGTCCGTCGACGTGCGGCCACGTGCCCGAGACCTCGCCGGCGACACGCTCGACCTGCGACCATTCAGCGACGTCGCAGCGGGAGGCCCGGAAACTGCCAGGGTGGAGGCGCGCAAAATCTCCCTGGTCCGAACGAGCTACGCCCCAAATCTGATGGTCCGTGGCCAGCAGCCGCTCGGTAAGGGCGCGGCCAATGCCGGTGCTGCTGCCGATGATGACGACGTTCATGTGGCGGGGAGAAGGGAGGAAGGAATCTTCCGGAGTAGGGTGCGGAGCGCCACACTGAAAACGAGGGTCACGGCCAGCCCGATCGCCATGCCGAGCAGGAGCGACCCTCCCGTGGGCGCGGCTATTCCCAGCCAACGGCCGTGCAGATAGAGATTATATTCGCGAATCAAGGGCACATAAATGAGCAGGATTTCGAGCCAATAGTTGCCAAAAAAAGTCAGGATGCGGGCCATCCGGAGCCGGGCCCCGGGGCTGGCCAGCCGCTTCCAGACGAAGAGGTAGAGGCCGATCAGGCTCAGGCCCGCCAGGGGGGCGTTGAAGACGATTCCGTTGATATAGGGCACATAGATCAGAATGACAGCCGCCGCGGCCAGGGCCGGCCCCAGGCTGAACTCGAGGCGGCCGGTCCGGAGCAGCCGGCCCAGGATGAGTCCGAGAAAAAAGCCCGGCAAGGGCTGCCCCAGGTAGCTGTACATGGCCGACTGCCCGCTGAAGTGATAGCCGCCGCTCACCGCGGCTGCGATCACCGCGCCGACGAGCAGCAACCGGCTCGGGGTCTCGACCAGCGGATGCCCGATGCTGTAAAAAATCGGAAAGGCCAGGATCAGCGTCACCAGGCAGAGCGGCTCGGCGAAGGCGAGACCGTAGGCGTCTCCAAACCAGCCCTGGAGGCCCAAATAGTGGATGGCGACATTGAACAGGGAGTAGGAGAGCTGCCGGAAATGCACGTTGCAGACGCCATACAGCGTCAGGACGATCCAGTAGGCCGGCAGGATCCGGACGAGCCGACCGGCAAGGAAGGGCCCCGCGCGTGTGGGCGCGGGAGCCAGGCCCAGCGTCATTCCGCCAACGATGAAAAGGACGCTGATCCCAAGGTCGAATTGCAGGGTGTTGTCCCAGCCGAGGACGCTGCGGGCATAGTGGAGCACCAGCAGGATGATCGCGAGGCCCTTCAGTTCCCGGAACGCCGTGAAGGGCCCGCTGCCATAGCCGGTCAGTTCGCACCCGAAACTGCCGGGGCTTGATCGCATTTCACGGGTCATGGCGGTCGGGTCCGGTCAGGCCGGGCGGAGCGGCAGCCTCGTCGGGAGGGGCAGGTAAATCTTCTGCAAAAGCCAGTGGAGCGCCATGCTGAGGGCCACGGTCACGGACAGCGCGCAGGCTATGCCGACGGCCCGCAGGCCGGCGCTCGGGGACGCGTTGGCGAACCAGCGCCAATAGAGGTAAAAATTGTAGTCCCGGATCAGGGGCTGATGGATGAGAAAGATCTCCAGGGAGTGATCACCGAGGAATTTCAGGGTCCGGGCCGCCGGCTTTTCGATGGCCATCGGAACCAGCCGCTTCACGCCAAAGAGGTAGGCGGCCATCAGGCTGAGGGCCACGAGCGGCGAGTAGTAGACCACGCCGAAGAGCCCGGGAAGATAGACGAGAAGAAGGACGGCGACAGCCAGGACGGGGCCGATCCTGAATTCGATCCGGCCGGTCTTGAGCAGCCGGCCCAGCAGCAGGCCGATGAAGAAGCCGGGCATGCGCGTCGCGATGAAGCCGATGAGGCCCTCATACCCCGGGGAAAACCGCAGCAGGAACGCGACGAGGGCGGAACTCGCCGCGCCGAGGAGCAGTAGCTGTTCGGGCGAGTCCTGCAGGGCGTGGCTGGGACAGTAGAGGACGTAGAGCCCGACAATCAGCGTGATGAACCAAAACGAATCATTGATCGCGAAGATGTACTGCCCCCCCACCGCCCCCTGGATGCCGAGATAATGGATCCAGAGGTTCGTTGAACTGTAGTGCTCGCCGAGGAAGTGCGTGTTGCAAACCCAGCACAGGGTCAGGATCAGCCAATAGGCCGGCAGGATTCGGGTGAATCGGCGGGCCAGAAAGGAGGCCGCGCCAGTGTAATGAGCGCCAAACCCGAGGCCGATTCCGCTGAGGATCACGAATAAATCCACGCCCACATCGAGGTGTAACAGGTTGTTCCACACCATCACCCCGCCCGCATGGTAAAGCACGATCAGGATGATCGCGACCCCCTTGAGCTCGTCCACCGCCCGCAGCCGGCCGGTGACGGGGGCGGGGAGGTTGAAGCGGAAGGCGCCCATACGGGGTTTCAAGGCAACGGAATTTCGCGGCGTTGGTAAAGCACCATGCGCTGGCCAAAGAGGGTGAAGCGGTCGACCGGCCGGAGGTGGGCGTCGCACCAGGCCTGGGTCCGGGGCAGCAGCGCCCGCATTTCCCTGTCGTAGGGCCAGGCGCCGGCAGGGCCGTCGGTGGTGAGGAAGACGAAGTCGCTCTGGGCCAGGTGGGCCATCAGCACGGCCTCCGACTCCTCCTCGATCCCGGTCGGGAGCATCATGAGGAAGGGAACCCACACCCGGTGCCGTTCGTAGCAGATCACCCGCAGGACCTGCCCGTCGAGGCAGTCGGTGACCTCGTCCACCGCGATCCGCGGCGTGGCGAGGCCCGCGGCGCGGGAGCGCAGGAAGATCCCGTCGGCGAGGGCATTGACCTTGGCGGCGTCGGCGACGAATTCGGCCGTGTAGGGGTGTTGCAATTGCCGGGCGACAAAGTACCCGCCGCCCCATAGAAGGGCGATGACCGCCAGGGTCGCGGTGAGCCGGCCGGCGGCCGCGGGCGCCAGCCGCGGGCGGACGAAATCGAGCCCGGCGGCCCACATCCCGAGCAGCGCCACGACGGCGCCCGGCGCCATGATCCCGTCCACCGCCGGCGATTTCTCGCCGTGCAGGGTGAGAATGATTGCCGGCGAGAGCAGGAAGATCCCGCCATAGGCGGCCGCCTGGCCCGGCCATCCGGTCGGCGGCGGGAGGCCGGGCTCCGGAACGCGGCGCCGCCGGGCGAGCGCGCAGGCGGCCAGCACCAGGGTGAGGATCGCCACCAGTAGCCAGAACGCCGCCCCGAGATCGTTTCCGGCAAAATAGGACGCGACGAAGGCGATCGACTGGCCCAGGTCGAGATGCGAATTGCGAATCGCGCTTTCGGGCCCGGAGAAATGTCCGATCCAGTAGTAGTTGTAGACCTCGACCCGGTTCAGCCACAGGAGCGGGGCGGCGAGGATGCACGCGGTCAGCACGGCCAGCGCGAGGTTGCGGAACCGGCGGGGGCGGTCGGGTGCGGCGGCCGTCCAGGCCGCGAGGGCGCCCAGGATCAGGATGAAATAGGGCCCGGTCAGGTACCGGGTGCACAGCGTCACCGCGGTCGCCGCGCCGAAGACGACGGACCAGCCGGTGGACCGGAACCTGCCGGTGAGCAGGGCCGCAGCCAGGGTGACTCCCAGCGAGCACATGGCCAGGTGATCGAGCCGGAAGTCCACGGCCGACCCCTGCCGGGCGGACCAGGGGCCGGCCAGGCAGAGGACGAGGCCGGCGGAAACCCAGGCCAGTCCCCGCGATCCCGAGCGCCGGTCGACGGCGAAGAAAAGCGCGCCCTGCCAGGCGAGGAGGGCGATCAGGTTCAGGGCGAGGGCGCTGCTGCGCGACGGGCCCGCCAGGCGGAAGAGGAGCAGGGCGTAACAGTCGCCGAGCGTGCCCTGCGCCGCGGAGCGGGTGAGCGCCTGCGCCATGCCGGCCCAGAAACCGTGCGCCAGCAGGTATTCAAAGCCCGTGTAGGCCTCGGTCAGGTACTGGATCTGGTCATTCCAGCGCGGGTAGATCCCGGTGTGCCGGTGCGCGCCCACCTGGTCGAAAAGGAGGAACTCCGCCCCCATCAGGCCCGCGAGCAGCCCGCAGGTCAGCCAACCGGCGCGGCGGGCGGCTCGGCCCGGCGTCATTGGCTCGGATGAGCGACGGCGACGGCGAATTCGGGCCGGATGGTCGGCGCCTGGCCCTGGGCCTCGGGCGCGTGGTCCATGATCTCGTCGGCGTCGAGCCGGGAATACTTGTGCGACTCCTCGTCCAGGAACAGGATCTCGAAGGAAATCTGCGCGCCCTGGCGGCCCGTGACCTGGCGGACGGAGACGATCTTGAAGCGCTCGCCGACGTGGGCCACGGCGAGGATGCGGACCCCGGGCAGATCCTTCCCGACGGCGGCCTCGGTCACCTCGGCCGGCAGTTCCGGCACGGTGGCCTGGGTGGCGACCAGCGGCCAGTCCGTGTCATGGTCCTTCAGCTTGAAGATGTAGCAGTCGCGCTCGAAGATGAACTGGCGGTTGGGCAGGTCGCGATAGAGCGGCAGGCCGTTGAGATAGGCGGTCTTGGTCGAATGGCGCTGCGCAAAGTACAACCCGGCCAGCAGGGCGACGCCGACGGCGATGAGGGGCCATTTCATGGGGCCATTACAACATAGAGTTGAAGGCAGTCCAGCCATCGCTTAAGCCGTTTTCCTTGGCAACACCGCCCCCGACCGGCCAGCCGCGGCGCGCGTTCCCTTCCATCCGGACGGACACGCTGGCCTGCCTCGCCGCGGCGGCGCTGGCCGCCGGCCTTTGCGGCTGGAGCGTCCGGCCGGCCGCGGCCCTCTTTTCCCGCGAGCCCTCCGGCTACTACGGCCTGCTGACCGCCGGATTTCGGCACGGCCACCTCTATGTCGATCCGGCGCCCGATCCCCGGCTGCTGGCCCTCCCGGATCCGTACGACCCGGCCGCGAACGCGCCCTTCCGCCTCCACGACATGACGCTGTATCGGGGAAGGTACTACCTCTACTACGGCGTGACCCCCGTCCTGGTCTTTTTCTGGCCTGTCGCCGCCCTGACCGGCTGGTATCCGACGGAGGCCTGCGCGGTCGCGGCCTTCGGCCTTGCCGGGGTGGTGGCGGGCGTGGGCCTGCTCGGCGCGCTGCGCCGCCGCTATTTTCCCGCTGCGCCCCTCTGGGCGCTGGGGCTGGCCGCCGGTGTCCTGGTCGCCGCCAGCCCGGCGCTGGCGCTGACCGCGCAGCCCGATTTCTACCGGGTTCCCATCGCCTGCGCCTTCGGCCTCTTCAGCGGCATGCTGCTGGCGATCCACTGCGCCCTGCACTCCGACCGCCGGCCTGGCGCGTGGCTGGCGGTGGCCAGCCTCCTCTTCGGCCTGGCGGTGGGCGCGCGCCCCAACTACCTGCTCGGGGGAATTGCCCTCCTCTGGCCCTGCGTCTGGCTGGCTCGGCGGGGGGAGGGGAGGCGCCTCCTCGGGGCGGCGCTGGGTCCGGCCCTGCTCTGCGGGGCGGGGCTGGCGATCTACAATTTCCAGCGGTTTGGCTCCGTGGCCGAGTTTGGCATGCGCTATCAGCTGGCGGGCGCGGATGGTCGCCACCTGCAGCTGTTCGGCCTCCGGAACCTCGGGCCCAATATCCGCGGTTACCTCTTCGATCCCGGCCTCTGGCAGCGCTATTTCCCCTTTTTCTCTCCGGGCAGCGGCCGCCCCTATGGCCTCCTGCGCTATGCCCCGTGGGCCTGGCTGGCGGTCTTCGCCTTTTGGCGCCCGGCGGCGAGTTCCGATGGCCGGCAGCGGGTCATGGCGGCGACTCTCGCCTCCGGTCTCGCGGCCAATTTCCTGATGCTCGCGACATTTCGCGGCCTCAGCGACCGGTATGCCACCGATTATTTTCCGGCAGCCCTTCTGCTCGGCGGGATGGGCGCGCTGGCCCTGACGGCGGGCCGCCCGGACGGTCGCCGGCTCCTCACGCCGGGGCTCGCGGCCCTGGGATTTTTTTCCATGCTGACCGGCCTCGCGATCTTTGCGGGCGTCGCGCCCCGTTCCGGGGCCCTGCTGGCCCTCGCGCGGGCGGCAAACGGGCCGACCCGCCTCTGGGAGCGGGCGCACGGGATCGAGCAGGGCGACCTCGAGCTCAAGCTCGAGCTTCCGGCCGGCCGGCCGGGCGCCACGGAGCCGCTGCTGGAGACCGGGTCGGCTTTCGACCAGTGGGATCGCATCCAGGTCACGTACCTCCCGAACGCGCAGGCGCAGATATCGCTTTTTCATGCCGGGATCGGGCTCCTGCCCGGCCGGCCGTTTTCCGTTCCGGCGGACCGGCGTGTGACGGTCCGGGTGCGCGCCGGTTCGCTGCTGCCTCCGTTCGGTCATCCGGCGTTCGCCTCCTGGACGGACGACCAATATGAGACGGCGCGGCGGGAAGTGCGGGTTGCGGTCGACGGCCGCGACGTCCTGCGCGCCGCCCTCGCCGCGTATCCTTCGCCGCCCCAGGACGTGCGCGTCGGGCGGGCCGGCTGGAGCGGTGACGGCGTGGAAGGGTCTTTCACCGGTCGGGTGCTGGCGGCGCGGCGCCTGCCCCTGGAGCCTCCGGCGCCCGGGCCGGCCTCCGTTTCAGCCCACCTTCCGGTCGAACTCATGGTGCTGTTCCCCGTCGACCGCCCCGCTGGTACGGAACCCCTGGTGCAGACGGGCGCGGGCGCGCGCAGCGACCTCCTCTCGTGCGCCTATGACGGCCCCGGCCGCCTCCGCTTTGCCTTCGATCATTTTGGATCCCCCGGATTCCGCAGCGAGCCGATTGGTTACGACCCGCTCCAGCCGCACCGCCTGGTGGTCTGGCTGGGCTCGCTCGCGCCGGCCGCGGCGGGGCCGCTGGCCCGGCGCATCACGGTCCTGATGGACGGGAAGACGGTCTGCGACGAGGAGGGCGTGCTCTATCCCGCTGCCCCCGAGACCATCTGCATCGGGGTAAATTCGTGCGGCGCGACGACGGCCCAGGCCCGTTTTGCCGGGCTGGTGCTCGAGGCAAAATCCGCCGCCAGTCTCGAGGTCCTGCCGGCATTGCGGCCATCGTCCGCCGAGGCTGGCGCGGTGGGTCTGGAGGTTCAATTTCCCACCGCGAGCCCGGGGGCCGCCGAGCCCCTTGTGGCCACCGGAGTCGCCGGCGCGGGAGACATCCTCTATGTGCGCTATCTCGACGCCTCGCACGTGAGCTTCGGCTTCGATCACTGGGGCGTCGGTGGCATCACCGGCCCGCCGGTGGAAATTGATTTCCGCCGGGAGCATCGCCTCGCCCTGACGATGGATGCGCTCTATCCCGGCGGGCGCTCGCCGGTCCCGTTCTCGGGTGTCGTGCGGGTGCTGCTGGACGGCGCCGTCGTGCTCGACGGATCCTCGCCCTGCCACACGACCCGCCTGGACGAGATCCGAATCGGCCGGAATCCGCTGGGAGGCTCGACGTCCGGTCCGGCCTTTACCGGCCGCATCGTGGCGCAGGAGCGGAAGCCGCCGGATCAGCTGTTCCCCCTGCCTCGGGCGCGGGCTGGCATCCGGTAGCGGGGTATCGTACCGACACGGGAGTTGCGCGCGGCCGGGGCATCCCTTTATTTCGACCTTCCTTGCGATCCGAGCATAAGAGCGACCGAGGGGGAATCCCCATCCGCGCACCCCGGCTGGACACATGGGTCTGCCTGCTCGTGGCCGCCCTGGCCGCCTGGCTGTATTTCTGGAGCGCGCGCCAGCCGGTGCCCTTCCTGTTTTCGCGCCAGCCGATCAGCTACTACGAGCTGCTGACCGCCGGCTTTCGCAGCGGGCACCTGTCCGTGAAGCTGGAGCCGCACCCGGCGCTCCTCGCGCTGCCCAACCCCTACGACCCGGTGGCGAATGCGCCCTACCGGGTCCACGACATGACGTTCTATCACGGGAAATACTACCTGTATTTCGGGGTGACGCCGGTCGTGGTCTTTTTCTGGCCGATTGCAGCGGTCACGGGCTGGTACCCGACGGAGCCTTGCGCGGTGGCGGTCTTCGGCTGCCTGGGCATCGCGGCCGGCCTGGCGCTCCTGGCCGCGATCCGCCGCCGCTACTTTCCCGCGGCTCCACTCTGGGCGCTGGCCCTGGGCTGCCTGTGCCTGGCGTTTGCCTCGCCGGTCCTCACCCTGACCGCCGCCGCCAACTTTTACCAGGTTCCGATCGCCTGTGCCTTTGCGCTCAACCTGCTTGCCCTCGGCGCGATCTATCGGGCGCTGCATTCTCCCGGGCGGGCCCTGGCCTGGATGGGGGCGGCGAGCCTGCTCTTCGGACTGACGGTGGGCGCCCGGCCCAACTACCTCCTCGGTGGATTCGCGCTCTTCGTGCCCTGCGCGTGGCTCATTCGGCAGGCGGGAGGCTCCCTCCGGGAGGCGCGATCGCCCGCCGAGCGGAAAGTACGGAACCAATTTCTCCTGGCGACCTTCGGCCCCGCGGCGATCTGCGGGCTGGGACTCGCGCTCTACAACTACGAGCGCTTCGGCTCCTTCACCGAGTTTGGCATGCGCTATCAGCTCGCGGGGGAGAGCTTTCTCAATCTCCAGCCGCTTAGCCTTGGCCACCTCGTCCCCAACGGATTCGACTACCTCTTCGGCGCGGGGGCCTGGCACCGCTATTTTCCCTTCTTTGAGCCGCCGGCTGCGAAACCCTACGGCATGCTGCACTACGTGCTGTGGACCTGGTTCGGGGTGCTGGCTTTCCTGTCGCTGGCGGTGGCCGGCGGGGAGGAGGAGGACCGCCGGCGGGTCCTGCTGCGGACCATCGCCGCCGGTGTGGCCGCCAATTTCTTCCTGCTTTCCTGTTTTTTCGGAACGACGGACCGCTATTTG
>CAZKAH010000041.1:0-2058 GCA_964550715.1 uncultured Opitutaceae bacterium | reverse complement strand
GGCCGCCAATTTCTTCCTGCTTTCCTGTTTTTTCGGAACGACGGACCGCTATTTGAGCGATTTTGTGCCGACTGGCCTGCTGCTGGGTGGAATCGGGGTCCTGGCGATCACGGCCCGGGCGGCGCGGAAGCCCTGGCGCCTGGGACTCGCCGCCCCGATCCTGCTGGCCGCGGGGGCATCGATCTTCGTCGAGCTGGCGGCCTTCAGCATCCGCACGCCGCGGGACGACGTCGTACTCGCGCTGGGGCGGTTCGCCAACCGGCCGACCCGCCGCTGGGAGCAGGCGCACGGCGTGCAGTACGGCACGCTGCGGCTGGACCTCGAACTCCCCCCCGACCGGTCGGCCGGGGCCGACCCCATCCTCGAGACCGGCGTCAACTCCGACTCACGCGACTGGATCGAGCTGCGCTACCTCAACGCCGACCGGGCGAAACTGGCCCTGTTTCACGCCGGGGTCGGTTACCTGGAAGGAGCCCCCTTCGCCGTGCCGACGAGTCGGCGTATCTCTGTGGAGGTGGGCGCGAGCTCTCTGTGGCCGCCCTTCTCCCATCCGGTTCTTGCGGGATGGACCCCCGAACAGTACCGGCAGGCGAGCCGGGACCTGCGGATCTCGGTGGACGGGGTCGAGACCTTGCGGGCGGCGTTTGCGTGCTACCCCTCGTCGCCGGAAGACCTCCGGATCGGCCGGCTGGCCTGGCCGGGCAAGGGCGTGGCGGATGAATTTTCTGGCAAGGTGCTGGCCGCGATCCGCCTGCCGCTGGGCGCGCCGCCCCCGCCGCTTCCCGGGCTCCATTCCCGGACCCCCGTCGTCCTGCAGCTCTTTTTTCCCGCTGACCGCGCCGCCGGGTCCGAGCCCCTCGTCCTGACGGGCACCGGGGAGCGGCGCGACCTGCTCTCGTGCACCTACGAGGGAGCGGGCAGCCTGCGCTTCAGCTTCAATCATTTCGGCTACGGCGGTCCCCGCAGCGAGCCGGTGGCCTTTGATCCGCTGCGTTCCCACCGGCTGGTCGTCTGGATGGGGTCGCTCGCCCCGGGAAGCACCGACGCCGCCTCGGCTGCGGTCCTTCCGCTTTCGCGGCGGATCACCGTGCTTCTGGACGGCGAACCGGCCTTCGATGAGGAGGCCCTATTCTATCCGGCGGCCCCGGAGACGCTGCTCTTCGGGAGCAACCCGCTCGGCGCCTCGACCGAACTGACCCGCTTCACGGGACGGATCCTGGCGGCGGCTTCGCTGCCTGACCTCAAGGCCCTGCCCCCCACTTCCCGGACGGGGGAGACGGGCGCCATTGACCTGCAGGTGATGTTTCCGGACGGGATGTCGGGCAGCACCGAGCCGCTCGTCACCACGGGGATGAGCGGCGCGGGGGACATTCTCTACGTCCACTATTTGGATCCCACTCACCTCAGCTTCGGATTTCACCATTGGGGGATCAGCACGCTCAATGGCACGCCGGTCGAAATCGACCTGCATCGGCCGCATCGCCTCGAGATCACAATGGATTCGCTCTATGCGCCCGGGGGGGCATCCCGCCCTTTCTCCGGCCGCCTGCGCGTCCTGCTCGACGGAACGGCCGTCCTGGAGGGCAGCGCCGACTGCTTTCCTTCCGCGCCCTATGAGATCCGCATCGGCGCGAACGCCCTCGGGGGCTCGGTCTCCGATCCGGCGTTCACCGGGCGGCTGATCTCGGTGGAAAGAAGGCAGCCGGACCACCTCCCGTCCGCCGCGCTCTGGACAGGGTGGGGCGCCGTGGCGATGGACACGATTTTTCCCTCCGGGCTGAATGGCGCCGCCGAGCCGCTCGTCGAGACGGGAGTCGCGGGCGCGGCCGACCTCCTGTTTGTCCGCTATGTGGATGACCATCATGTCCGCTTTGGCGTCGATCACTGGGGCACGGGCGGAGCCCAGAGCGATCCGGTGGAGGTCGATTTCGGCGCCGCGCATCGCCTCGAATTCAGCCTGGACGCGCTGCAGGCGCCGGGAGCGGCACCCACCCATCGGGTGCGGGTGAAACTGGACGGGGCGGACGCCTGGGAGGCTGAGGTTCCGAACTACCCGAC
>CAZKAH010000040.1:0-26856 GCA_964550715.1 uncultured Opitutaceae bacterium | reverse complement strand
GAACCCCGAACCTACTGATTAAGAGTCAGCTGCTCTACCATTGAGCTAGGAAGCCTAAGGCAGTAAAGGTTGAAAGCTCGCCAATGCGTCCCCGGTGTCAACAGTGATCCATTCTGCCACCCATGGAAGCGCCGGTCAGCCTCGTTGCCTGGAACGCTCCCGCGCCGGAGGCCGCCTTCGCCCGCCTGCAGGGCCGCGACGGGGTCTTCTGGCTCGATAGCAGCCTGCCCTCGGCCGCCGGGCGGTTTTCCATCATGGGCGGCCGGCCCTTCTTCCTCTTCCGCGCCCGGGGGCGGCGCTGCGAGACCGTATGGCGCGAGGACGGCGGCCGCCCGTCCGGTTCCGCGACCAGATCCGGCGTGGATCCGCTGGCGGAGCTGGAGGACGCGCTGGCCGCGTATCGGGTTTCCAATGACGCAAGGCGGCCGGTGCCCTTCTGCGGCGGGGCGGTGGGCTACCTGGGCTACGAGTTCGGCCGGGGCGCGGGCGCCCCGGCCGGCGAGGCCTGGGACGCGCACCTCGCCTGGTACGACGCGGCCGCGGTCTGGGACCACCGGGAAAATCGCGCGTGGCTGGTGGGCGTGGCCTGGCGCCGTCCGGCCGAGGAGGCGGTGGCGGAGCTGGCGGGCTGGCTCGCCGGCGCCGAGCCGGCCCCGCCGGTGCCGCCGCCCCCCCCGGCCCGCCTGCGGGCGGACCTCACGCGACCGCAGTATGTCGCGGCGGTGGCCGGGGTGCGGGAGCGCATCGCGGCCGGCGAGATCTACCAGATGAACCTGGCGCAGCGCTTCACCTGCACCGTGGCGGAATCGCCGCGGCAGCTCTACCGCCGCCTGCGCGCCCTGAATCCCGCGCCGATGGGGGCGTATCTGGAGGCGGGGGACTGGGCGGTGCTCAGCAGCTCGCCCGAGCGCTTCCTGTCGGTTGCGGACGGCCGGATCAGGACCTTTCCGATCAAGGGCACCCGCCCCCGCGGCCGGACACCGGCGGAGGACGCGGCGCTCCAGGCGGAGCTCCTGGCCAGCGAAAAGGAGCGGGCCGAGCTTCTGATGATCGTCGACCTCCTGCGCAACGACCTGGGGCGCATCTGCCGGTTCGGCAGCGTCGGGGTCCGGCGGCTGCACGATCTCGAGAGCTTTGCGACGGTCCACCACCTGGTCGGCGAAGTGGAGGGAGAGCTGCGGCCCGGGGTCGGCGCGGCCGACCTCCTGCGTGCCGTCCTGCCCGGAGGATCGATCACGGGGGCGCCGAAGATCCGCGCCATGCAGGTGATCGCGGAGACCGAGCCGGTGCCCCGCGGGATCTTCTCGGGCGTCCTCGGCTACTGGAGCGGGTGCGGCCGGATCGACCTCTCGATCGCGATCCGCACGATCGTCTGGCACCGGGCGGAGGCCAGCTTTCACGTGGGCGCCGGCATCGTCTGGGATTCCGACGCGGAGCTCGAGTATGAGGAGACCCTGGCCAAGGGCCGGGCGCTCCGCGCGGCCCTCGGGGCGGAGGAGTGGCCCTCGTGAGGGAGATCCGCAACGGCCGGCTGACCGCGGGCCCGGGCTCGCCCGAGCCGGCGGGCGCGCGGGGTGTCTTCGAAACCGCGCTGCTGGCGGAGGGCCGGCCGGTCTTCTTTGAGGAGCACGTCGAGCGGTTTGCGGCGGGCTGCACCCACTTCGGGCTCGCGCGCGCACCGGCCGCCGGGGTGCTGCTGGAGGCGGCGGAACAGCTGGTCCGCCGCACCGCCCTCTCCCGGGGTGTCCTGCGCTGGTCGGCCTGGACCCTCGGGCCGGCCGAGGAATGGCGCGTGAGCGTCGAGCCGCCCCGGCCGCACATGGCGGGGTCGGCGTGGCGGGTGGCCGTCTCTCCCCTGCGGCTGCCGCCCCCGGACGCCGAGACGCCCCATAAGCACCTCGGCCGGAAGCGGTGGCTTGAGGCCCTGGCCGCGGGGCGGACCGCCGGGCGTGACGAGGTGCTGCTGGCCGATCAGGCGGGCCGGATCGTCGAAGGGGCTGTTTCGAACGTATTCTGGGTCCGCCGCGGCGCACTGTCGACCCCGCCCGCCTCCGGCGGGCCCCTGCCGGGCATCGTGCGGGCCAAGGTGCTCGCCCTGGCCCGGACCGAGGGCCTGCCGGTCGAGGAGCGAGACCTCCCGCTCGCCGAGCTCCCGGCCGCCGACGAGGTTTTCCTCACCAATTCCCTGGTCGGGATCCGCCCGGTCGCCTGGCTGGAGGGGAGGGGGCTGCCCGCGCCCGGCCCGGTGACCCGCCGCCTCCAAGACGCCTGGCGCAAGCTCTACGGCTGGAGCTGACTTTCCTCCCTCTCTCCCAGCAGTGTTTATGGACAGGCCGAGGGGGTCCGAAGCCGACGTTGCGAGGCTGGGCGAGCGCAGGAGGCGGAGGGCCCCCTCGGCCTGTCCATAAACACGCCACTTTTCCCCTTGCCAACGGGTGCGGCTGCCTCTGTTTTGGACCGCTCCTGTTCATGCAAAAGACCAAAAAATCCGTCGCCAAGCGCTTCAAGGTGTCCGGCCGGGGCAAGCTCATGCGCCGCACCCCGGGATTCCGCCACCTCCTGGCCGCCAAATCCAACAAGCAGAAGCGCCGCGCCTCGAAGGACAAGCAGGTCCCCGCCGGCCACGCCGCGCCCCTGTTCCGCTGCCTGCCCTTCGGCCTCTAACCCACCTTCGCCATGGCCCGCGCCACCAACTCCCCCGCGTCGCGCAAGCGCCGCAAGAAAACGCTGAAGTACGCCAAGGGCTACTTCGGCAACAAGTCCAAGCTCTTCCGCTACGCGAAGGAGGCCGTCCAGCACGCCTGGCAATACGCCTACCGCGACCGCAAAAAGAAGAAGGGCGAATGGCGCGGCCTGTGGATCGTGCGGCTCAATGCCGCCTGCCGCGGCGCCGGCATCACCTACAGCCGCTTCATCGAGGGCCTCGCGGCCGCGGGCATCGCGCTCGACCGCAAGGTGCTGTCCGACCTTGCGATCCGCGACGAAGTGGCCTTTAACGCCCTGGTCAAGCAAGCCCAGGACGCGTTGAAGGCCAAGGCTCCCAAAGCGAAGAAAGCCTAGCCAGAGACGCGAGCCCGGGACGGGCTCGCCTTCCTTTTCGAGGACGGGCCTCCCACCGGGGCGCCGTCCTTTTTTTTGCGAATATCCCTCCACCCATGACAGAGACCCTCCAAGCCCTCCTGGCCAAGGCCGAGGCCGAGCTGCCGGCGCTGCGGACGCGGCCGGAGTTCGAGGCGGCCAAGGCGCGCTACGTCGGGCCGAATGGCGAGCTGACGGGCCTGATGAAGCGGATGGGCTCGCTGGCCAAGGAGGAGCGGCCCGCCTTCGGCAAGCTGGTCAACGAGGCCAAGGCGCGGCTGCAGGCGCAGCTGGACGCCGCCCTCGGCCGCCTGGAGGCGGCGGAGCTCGCCGGCCGGCTCGGGCCGGCGGTTGACGCCACCCTGCCGGACCCGGATCCGGGCCCCGGCACCTTCCACCCGCTGACGCTCGTCCGCGAGGAGATGTGCCGGATCCTGCGCAAGGTCGGCTTCGCCGTCGCCGACGGCCCGGAGGTCGAGACGGAGTTCTACTGCTTTGACGCGCTGAACACCCCCGCCGACCACCCGGCCCGCGACGCCCAGGATACCTTCTACTTCCCCGAGGCCGCCCGCTTCGGCAACGTGGGCAGGCGGAATCCCGGCGAGAAATACCTCCTGCGGACGCACACCTCCTCCGTGCAGATCCGCACGATGCTCCAGGGCCCGCCGCCGATCCGCATCGTCTCCCCCGGGCGGGTGTACCGCCGCGACACCACCGACGCCACCCACTCGGCCAACTTCCACCAGCTCGAGTGCCTCTACGTCGACCGCGGCGTGACCGTGCGCGACCTGAAGGCGCTGCTCGACTACATCTTTGCCTCCCTGCTGGGGCCGGAGACCAAGACCCGCTTTCGCCCGCATTATTTCGGCTACACCGAGCCGAGCTTCGAGGTCGACCTCTCGGCCCGCCACCTGCCCAAGGTGAACAAGGAGTGGATCGAGATCGGCGGCTGCGGCCTCGTCGACCCCACCGTCTTCTCGGCCGTCGGGTACGACCCCGCGGTCTGGAGCGGCTATGCCTTCGGGATGGGGCTCGAGCGCCTGGCGATGCTCCTCTACGGCATCGACGACATCCGGGCCTTCTACCAGAACGACCTGCGGTTCCTGCGCCAGTTTGCCTGATGAAGTTCTCCCTCAACTGGCTCAAGGACTACGTCGCGCTCGACGCCCCCGTCGCGGACCTCACGCGCGCGATCACCTTCCTGGGCTTCGAGGTCGAGCAGGTCCTGACGACGGGCGCCCCGCCGCTGGAGCACGTGGTCGTCGGCGAGGTGCTGACCCGCGAGCGGCATCCCAACGCGGACAAGCTTTCCGTCTGCACGGTCGACGTCGGGCCGGCGGGCGGGGTCAAGACCATCGTCTGCGGCGCGCAGAACTACCAGGCGGGCGACCGGGTCTTCGTCGCGCTGCCCGGCGCGGTGCTGCCCGGAGACTTCGCGATCAGGCAGTCGAAGATTCGCGGCCAGCTTTCCGACGGGATGATGTGCTCGGCGAAGGAGCTGGGCCTGGGCGACGACGCGTCCGGCCTTCTGATCCTGGCGGACCGCCCCGCCCTGGGCGCCGCGATCAACGCCGTCCTGCCCCCGGGCGACACCGTCTTCGACGTCGAGATCACCCCGAACCGCCCCGACTGCCTCTCGCACCTCGGGCTCGCGCGCGAGCTCGCCGCCTGGTACCGGCGCGACCTCGCGTACCCCCAGGAGAAGTTCCGCGGCGAGCTGCCGGGAGACGCGGCGGAGCGCCGCGACCTCCTCGGCGGCGTCAGCGTGGGCGCGCCGGAGGACTGCCCGCTCTATTCGGCGCACATCCTCACCGGCGTGAGGATCGGCCCCAGCCCGGGCTGGATGCAGGAGCGGCTGCGCGCGGTCGGGCTCCGGCCGGTGAACAACGTGGTCGACGCGACCAACTACGTGATGCTCGAATACGGCCAGCCGCTGCACGCCTTCGACGCCCGCAAGCTGGAGGGCGCCCGGATCAACGTGCGCCGCGCGGCCCCCGGCGAGCGGGTCGTCACCCTCGACGGGAAGGAGCGGCAGCTGAACGACGGCATGCTGGTCATCGCCGACGGCAGCCGTCCGGTGGTCGTCGCCGGGATCATGGGTGGGCAGGATTCCGGGGTGGGCCCGGACACCGTGGACCTCGTGCTGGAATGCGCCATCTTCCGCCGCCAGGGCGTGCGCGCGACCTCGCGCCGCCTGGGGCTTTCCTCCGATTCCTCCTACCGCTACGAGCGCGGGGTCGACCCGCACACCGCGCTCGAGGCCGCGCACCGCGCCATTGACCTGATCCTGGCCGCCGCGGGCGGCGCGGTCGCCGGCCCGATCCACCAGGTGGGGGGCGACATTCCGTGGAAGCGCGAGATCGTCGTCGCCCCGGCTTTCATCCGCGAGCGGCTGGGCTTCGATATTCCCGACGCGGAAATGAGGGACGCCCTGGCCGCGCTCGCACTCGACGTGGTCCGCGAGGAGGCCGGCGCCGACGGGGGCGCGGTCTGGACGGTCGCGGTCCCCAGCTGGCGCGACGACCTCGACCGGCCGATCGACCTCGTGGAGGAGGTCCTGCGGCTGCACGGCACCGAGCGGATCCCGCCGGCGCGGGTGCTGGCCGTGGGACTGGTCGGGGACGACGATCCGTCGGTGCGGTACGTCCGGCGCGCGACCGAGTACCTGGTCGGGCACGACTTCCACGAGTGCGTCAACCTCACGCTGCGGCCGGGCGCGGAGCTCAGCACCTGGGTCTCGCAGGCCGCCGCCGCGGAGCTGGCGCTCGCGAATCCCTTCGTCGAGGACCAGTCGCACCTGCGGCCGTCGCTGATCATGGGCCTCCTCGAGACCCTGCGGCTCAACCAGTCGCGCGGGGTCGCGGCCACCCGGCTGGCCGAGACCGGCCGCGTATTCATCGAGCGGAACGGCCAGAACTTCGAGTGCCTCGCCGCGGCGTTCGTCATCGCCGACGACACCGAGCGCCGCTGGCTGCGGCGGGCGCCGGCGGATTTCTACACGACCAAGCACCATGCCGCGGCGCTGGCCGCGGCCGCGGGCATCGACCTCGGGCGGCAGCCGCTCGTGCCCGCCAGCACCGGCTACTACGGCTGGCAGGAGGGCCACTCGGCGGCCGTCGGCGAGATGCAGGACGGCTGGACGGCGCGCTTCGGCCTGCTGAACCTCGCCCTGGTCCGGCAGCTGGGGGTGGCCGGGCAGGTCTATGGCGGCGTCTTCGCCGTGCTGCCGGAGAAGCTGCGCGGCGAGGCCGCCCGGCGCCGCCATCGCGACTTCAGCCTGTTTCCCGCGGCCCTGCGCGACCTGGCGCTGGTGGTGGACGAGGCGACCCCCGCCGGCGACGTCCGGCAGGCCGTCGCCAGGATTGCGCGCGCCGCGGGCGGACCCTTCGCGGTGGAAGCCGTGGAAATCTTCGATGTCTACCGCGGCGAGGGCCTGCCGCCGGGGAAGAAGAGCGTGGCCTGCTCCCTCGTCTTCCGCTCGGCCGAGCGGACCCTGACCGACGACGAGGTCAACGCCGCCCTGCAGAAGATCCGGGCGGAGGTCGCGCAGGCGACGCCTTACCAGGTTCGCCAATAGCCCGGCCGCCGCCATGTCCCAAGTCCCCGACCTCGATCTCGACCAGGTGGCCCGGCTGGCGCGGATCGCGCTCACGCCCGAGGAAAAGGCGCGCTTCTCCGCGCAGCTCGGGGACGTGATCGCCTACATCGCGCTGCTCAAGGAGGTCGACGTCTCCGGCGTGGAGCCGACCGCGCACGCATTTCCCGTTTCCAACGTCTGGGCCGAGGATGTCGCGCAGCCGGGCCTGCCCGTGGAGGCCGCGCTGCGCAACGCGCCCGCGCGGCGCGACAACCTGATCGCGGTGCCGAAGGTCGTCGAATGAAGCCGGCTGGTTCCCCGGCGCTTTTCCACCAGACCGTCGCCGCGCTGGCCGCGCAGCTGGAGGCGCGCCAGCTTTCCGCCGTCGAGCTCATGCGGGCCGTGATCGCGCGGACCGAGGCGGTGGAGGAGCGGGTGCAGGCCTTCAATTCCCATGACGCCGCGGACGCGCTGGCGCAGGCCGCCGCCTCCGACGCGCGCCGCGCGGCCGGGCAGGCGCGGGGGCCGCTCGACGGCATCCCCGTGGGCCTGAAGGACGTCATCGCGGTCGAGGGCCAGCCCCTGACCGCCTCGAGCCGGATGCTCGCCAACTTCGTCTCGCCCTACGACGGCACGGCGGCGCGCAAGCTCAAGGCGGCGGGAGCGGTCTGCTGGGGCCGGCTCAACCTCGACGAGTTCGCCATGGGTTCCTCGACCGAGAACTCGGCCTTCCGGACCACCCGCAATCCGTGGGACCTCGAGCGCGTGCCCGGCGGCTCGTCCGGGGGCAGCGCGGCGGCCGTGGCCGCGGGCGAGGCGATTGTCTCCTTCGGCTCGGACACCGGCGGCTCGATCCGCCAGCCGGCGGCCCTGTGCGGCATCGTCGGGATGAAGCCGACCTACGGCCTGGTCTCCCGTTACGGCCTGATCGCCTTCGCCTCCTCGCTCGACCAGATCGGCCCGTTTGCCCGGACGGTCGAGGATGCCGCGATCGCCCTGGGCGCCGTCGCCGGCCACGACCCGCTCGACTCGACCTCCGTCCCGGTCGAAGTCCCGGACTACCGCGCCGAGCTGGCCAAGCGCCGCGGCCCGTGGAAGCTGGGCATCCCGAAGGAGTATTTCGGCGCCGGGCTGGATCCGGAGGTCGGAGCGGCGGTGGAGGCGGCGATCGGCCACTATCGCAAGCTCGGCTGCCAGGTGAGGGAGATCTCCCTCCCGCACACGAAGTACGCGGTGGGCGCCTACTACATCATCGCCACCGCGGAGTGCTCCTCAAACCTCAGCCGCTACGACGGCATCCGCTACGGGCACCGGGCCGCGGGGGCCAAGGACGTCGTGGACCTCTATTTCCAGTCCCGGGCGGAGGGCTTCGGCGCGGAGGTCAAGCGGCGGATCATCCTCGGGACGTACGTCCTGAGCAGCGGCTACTACGACGCCTACTACCTGCGCGCGCAGAAGGTCCGCACGCTCATCCGCCGCGACTTCCTTGAGGCGTACAAGGAGGTGGACGCCATCCTGACCCCCACCTCGCCCACGCCGGCCTTCAAGCGGGGCGAGAAGGCGGCCGATCCCCTGGCGATGTACCTCAGCGACACCTACACGATCGGCGTCAACCTTGCCGGGCTGCCGGGCCTCAGCCTGCCCTGCGGCTTCACCCGGGACGGCCTGCCGATCGGCCTGCAGATCATCGGCCAGCCGTTCGCGGAGGCCGAGCTCCTGGCGATCGCGCAGGCGTATGAGCGCGACCATGACTGGGTGGGCCGCCACCCGGAACTCTAGCCCATGAACTACGAAGCGGTCATCGGCCTCGAGGTCCACGTCCAGGTCCGGACGAAGTCGAAGATGTTCTCGCGGACCGCCGCGGGCTACGGCCTGCCCGCGAACACCCTGACCGACCCGGTGGTGCTGGCGCTGCCCGGGGCGCTGCCGGTGATGAACCGGGCGGCGCTCGACCAGGTGGTGAAGGCGGGCCTGCTCCTAGGCTGCGAGATCGCCGCGGTCTGCAAGTGGGACCGGAAGAACTACTTTTATCCCGACTCGCCGAAGAACTACCAGATCTCGCAGTACGACCAGCCGATCTGCGCGGGCGGCTCGGTCGAGATCGAGCTGCCCGGCGCCGCGCGCAACGTCATGGGCGAGCACAAGCGGATCCCGCTCACCCGCATCCACCTTGAGGAGGACGTCGGCAAGCTGAGCCATGACGCCGGCGGCTCGGTCATCGACTTCAACCGCGCGGGCACGCCGCTGATGGAGATCGTGTCCGAGCCGGCCCTGCGCAGCGCGGACGAGGCCTTCGCCTTCCTGACGGCGCTGAAGGCGGTCATGATCTACGGCGGCATCTCCGACTGCGACATGGAGAAGGGGCAGCTGCGCTGCGACGCGAACATCTCGATCCGGCCCGCGGGCGAGGCGAAGCTCGGCACGAAGGTCGAGCTGAAGAACCTCAACTCGATCTCGTTCGTGCGCGACGGCATCGCCCACGAGATCAGGCGGCAGCTGGCGGTGGCCGAGCGCGGCGGGACGATCGTCCAGGAGACGCGCGACTACGACGGGCAGACGGGAGCCTCCCAGTCGCTGCGCTCGAAGGAGATGGCGCACGACTACCGCTACTTCCCGGACCCGGACCTGATGCCGGTGAGGGTGGACGAGGCCTGGAAGGCCCGCCTCCGCGCGGAGTGCCCGGAGCTGCCCTTCGACCGGCAGCGGCGGTTCCTCGAGCGCTACCAGGTCCCCTACACGATCACCTCGGTGCTGGTGCCCGACCGGGAGCTGGGCGACTACTTCGAGGAGGTGGCGCAGCTGAGCGGCGAGCCCCACCTGGCGGGCAACTGGATCATCAACACCTGCCTCCAATTCCTGAACGACGGGCAGCTGGCCGGCGTCCCGGACCTGCGGACCAAGATTCCTCCGGCCCGCGCGGCGGATTTCATCCGGAAGCGCGCCGCAGGGGCGATCACCAGCGCCGCCGCCGCCGGGGTCAGCTCGGCCATGCTGACGGGCACGGCCAGCACGGACGAGATCATCAAGGCGCAGGGCCTGGACGCCCGCGCCGACGCGGGCGAACTGGAGCAGTGGTGCCGCGACGCGATCGCGGGCAATCCCAAGGCGCTGGCCGACTTCAAGTCCGGCAAGGAGAGCGCGATCAACGGGTTCAAGGGCCCGGTGATGAAGGCGGCCAAGGGCAAGGCGGATCCCCGGCAGGTCGACGAGACCCTCCGGCGGCTGCTCGCGCAGGCCTGAGGAGGGAAGGGGGCTTGCGCGTTTCGACGCTCCCTCCTATCCTGGGGGTCTCATGATCCCCCCTATGCAAGATTCCTCCCTCACCCGCCGCGATGCCCTCAAGATCATCGGCGCCGGCGCCGCCCTGGCCAGCCTGGGCGCCCTCCCCACCCCCGCGTCGGCGCAGACGGCTGGGGCCGCCATTACCCCGCAGCCCTTCGTCCTGCCTAAGCTGGGCTATGCCTACGACGCCCTCGAGCCGCACCTCGACGCCCGCACGATGGAGGTGCACTACACCAAGCACCACCAGGCCTACATCAACAACGCCAACAAGGCGCTGGCCACGTTCCCGGAGCTGTCCTCGCTCACCGGCGAGGCGATGCTTTCCGACCTTTCGACCGTCCCGGAGCCAATCCGGATGCTGGTGCGCAACAACGTCGGGGGACATGTGAACCATTCCTTCTTCTGGAAGATCATCGCTCCCGGCTCCGCGGACCCGTCGGCCGCCCCCAAGCTGACCGCCGCCATTGAGAAACGCTTCCAGTCGTCCGAGGCCTTCCGGAAGGAATTCACCGGCGCGGCGATGGGCCACTTCGGCAGCGGCTGGGCATGGCTGAGCGTCAACAAGGGCGGCCTCATCATCCACAACACCCCGAACCAGGGCTCGCCGCTGAGCGAGGCCTCGACGCCCGTCATCGGCCTCGATCTCTGGGAGCATGCCTACTACCTCAAGCACCTCAATGTGCGGGCCAATTACGTCGCGAACTTCTGGAAGGTGATCAACTGGGCCCAGGCCGAGGCCAACTTCACCACGGCGGCCAACGCCTGACCCCGGCGCACCGCGGCCGGTGTTGCTTCAAGCTGCCGGCCGTGGTATAAATCGACGGCATGCAAGACCCCGAATTCTCGGAAATCGTCGCCTTGATCTGCAAGGAGGACAGCCGGTTCGACCGGCGCTCCTATGATTTCGTGCGGCGGGGGCTGGACCATACGGTCGGCGAGCTGCGCAAGCGCGAGCCCGGCCGCAGCGGGACCTCCCGGCACGTGACGCCGTCCGAGCTGCTGCAGGGGCTGCGGGTGTACGCGCTCGAGCAGTATGGCCCCCTGGCGAAGACCGTGCTCAACGCCTGGGGCGTCCGACAGGGCCGCGATTTCGGCGACATCGTCTTCAACCTGATCGAGCACAATGTCTTCAGCAAGACCGAGACCGACCGCCGCGAGGACTTCGACGGGGTCTATGATTTCGACGGGGCCTTCGTGCAGCCTTTCCTGCCGGCCCGGCGCCAGGCGGATCCTCCCGCCGCCGAGAAGGTGGCCTAGACCGCGCGCGTGCCGAGGCCTTTCTCAATCTCCGCCGACCTGCGTCTGCTCGATCCTCTCTGGCGGGAGCCGGTCCTGCGGGAGATCCTGCCAAACGGCCTCACCCTGATCCTCAAGCCGGACCGCGGGGCGGCCCTCGCCTCCGTCCAGGTCTGGGTCAAGACCGGCAGCGTGCACGAGGGCGAGCGCCTGGGGGCGGGGCTCTCCCACTACCTGGAGCACATGCTGTTCAAGGGCACGGAACGCCGCGCCGGCCGCGAGATCTCCGCGACGGTCCAGGCGCATGGCGGCTACATCAACGCCTACACCACCTTCGACCACACGGTCTACTACATCGACCTGCCGAGCGAGCACGCCCCCGTCGCGCTGGACCTCCTGGCTGACGCCGTGCTGCATTCGACGCTGCCGGCGGACGAGGTGCTCAAGGAGAAGGACGTCATCCTGCGGGAGATCGCCATGACCCGCGACGATCCCGACGGTCGGCTCTGGGAGGCCCTCTTCGCCACGGCCTTTCGGGAGCATCCGTACCGCCATCCGATCATCGGCCACCGCGACGTCTTCTCGGCGGTCGGCCGCGAGGGCCTCGCCGCCTATTACCGGGCGCGCTACGTCCCCGAGAACCTGGTCGTCGTCATCGTCGGCGACATCGACCCGGCCGCCATGCGGGCGGAAGTGGGGCGGCAGTTCGGCGCGGCGCCACGGAAGGGGCTGGCACCCGTCCTCGTCCCCGCCGAGCCCCTGCAGCTCGCGCCGCGCGAAGACCGGCGCCGCGAGGACGTCGAGATCACCCGGGCGGTGCTGGCCTGGCCCATCCCCGGCCTGACCCATCCCGACTCGGCCGTCCTCGGGCTGGTCGCGATGGCCCTCGGGCACGGCGACAGCTCGGTCCTCTGGCGGGAGGTCCGCGAGAAATCCCGGCTGGTCCACTCGATCGACGCCTCGAGCTGGAACCCGGGCACGACCGGCCTCTTCTGCATCGCCTTCACCTGCGACGCCCCGAAGCGGGCGGCGGCCGAGGCGGCCATCGGGCGCGCGCTGCAGCGGTGCGCGGCGCGGGGTTTCACCGCCGCGCAGGTCCGCAAGGCCGTGCGGCAGCTCGTGGTCGGTGAAATCAACACCCGCAAGACCATGAGCGGGCAGGCCTCCCGGCTCGGGATGGCGGAGGTGGTCATCGGCGACCTCGGGTACACCCGATCCTATTTCGAGCGGCTGCGGGGCGTCGGCCCGGCCGACCTGCGCCGGGTCCTGCGCGCCCACCTGGTGGCGGAGCGGCGCACGGCGGTTTCGATCGAGCCCGCCGCGAAGAAAACCGCGGCCGTGCCGAAGGCCGTGGCCGCGACCGGCCTCCCGGAGTTTTCCGAGACGCGGCTGCCGAACGGCGCGCGGCTGCTGCTCCAGACCGACCGCCGGCTGCCCAACCTGCACCTTCGCCTCCTCTTCGAGGCGGGCCCCCTCCAGGAGGAGGCGGGCCGGCGCGGGGCCACGGCCCTCTGGGCGACCCTCCTCACGAAGGACACCCGCCGGCGCACGGCGGACGAGGTGGCGCAGCGCATCGAGGAGGTCGGCGGCTCATTCTATCCGGTTTCCGGCAACAACAGCGTGGCCCTCGCGGCGGAGGTGCTCCCGCCCGACGCGGGCCGGGCGCTGGAGGCCCTGGCCGGGGCCGCGCTGGAGCCCGCCTTCGCCGCGGGCACGTTTGCGATCGAGCGCGACGCCCAGCTCGCCGCCCTCCGCCAGGACGCCGACGACGTCGTGACCTTCGCCCGCAAGCGGCTGCGGAGGGATTTCTTCGGCGCGCACCCCCTGGCGCTCGATGTCCACGGCGATGAGGCCGGGCTGCAGGCGCTCCGCGTCGCCGACCTGGCCGCGCTACACCGCCGGCTCTGTGTGGCCGGCAATGCCGTCCTCGCCGTTGCCGGGGACATCCCCCGGGAACTCATCCCGCGGCTGAAGGCTTTCCTGGGCCGGTTGCCGCCCGGCCGCGCCCCGGCCCGGGCCGCGTGGACCCAGACCCTGCCGGCCCGCGTGGGGGACCTCGTGGAAAGGCAGCCGCGCGAGCAGGCGGTGGTCCTCCAGGCCTTTCCAGGGCCGCACGTCCTGGCCGGGGATTTTTATGTCGGCGAGGTCGCCGACGAGCTCTTCAGCGGGATGGCGTCCCGGCTCTTCGAGCGCGTGCGCGAGGAAAAGGGACTGGCCTATTTTGTCCGGTCGGCCCGGGTGGCCGGCCTCGATGCCGGCATGTTCTACTTCATGGCGGGGACGCAGCCCGGCCGGGAAGGGGAGGTGCTCGCGGAGATCGACGCGGAGATCGCCCGGGTCCGGGCGGACGGGGTCGAGGCGGCGGAACTCCTGCGGTGCCAGACCCGGCTCAAGGCCGCGCGGCGCCAGGGGCTGCAGACCAACGGGGCCCGGGCCTCGCTGGCGGGGATCGACGCCCTGCAGGGCCGGCCGGTCAATGATGGCCGGCACTACGACGCCCGGATCGACGCGGTCACCGTGGCGCAGCTGGGGGAGTTCGCCCGCCGCCGTTTCGGCGTGGCGCAGCGGACGCAACTGGTGGTCCGGCCATAGCCTGCATCCATCACAAATTCCGGTGGATCTTGCCCGATTTCCCCGGCGCAAAGGTCCTCAGGCTCCCTGCGCAGTGCCGCGAGCACAGCTCGGTCGCCTTCGGCCCTTTTCGCTCGGGGATCTCAGGCAAGCTCCACCAGTTTTGTGATGGATGCAGGCTAACTCCTGTCACTTTTCCGCTTGGCCGGCGTCATTTCCCGTGCGTCCCTTGCTACAGTCCCTTGCGCCCATGAATATCTCCCTGCGTAAACTCCTCCTCCCGGCGAGCGCGCTCGCCGTCCTCGCCAACTTCGCGCTGCCCGCCTTGCGGGCGGACGAACCCGCCGCCCCGACGATCGGCGCCCTCACCGATCCCGGCGCTCCCGGGCTGGCGGCGGCGACCTCCGACCCGGCTCAGCCGGCGGCGGCGAAGAAGAAGGGCGGCAAGAAAAAGAACGGGAAGAAGAAGCACGGCAAGAAGGCCAAGGAGGCTGCGACGAGCGCCGATCAGGCCATCGCTTCCCCGGCGCAGGCGGGCCCGGCCGACGCCGCCAAATAAGCCGGGGGGCGGGCCCGTTACTTCCGCTCGATCGAGCCGCCGCCCCAGTTGAGCTTGGTGCGCACGACGGAAAAGTGCGCGTAGTCGGACCGCTGGGCCAGGGGCAGGCGCTGCTTGGCGAGGGAGATTTTCACCGGGGCGTCCTGCCCAAACATCAGGTTGCGCTGGCCGTCGAGCGCGACCAGCAGCCGGTCCTTGCTCCGGTTCACGACCCGCAGCTGCACGCTGTCGCGGAAGATGACCGTCCGGTTGCTCAGCGTGTGGGGGCAGATCGGCGTGAGGGCGATCACGCGGGTGGCGGGATGGAGGATCGGCCCGCCCGCGGACAGGTTGTAGGCGGTCGAGCCGGTCGGCGTGGAGAAGATCAGGCCGTCGCACTGGTAGTCGTTCACCAGCTGCCCGTCGGCCCACACCTCCAGCCGCACCAGGCGGGAATTCTTCTCGTTCTTGATCAGGACGTCGTTGAGCGCGAGGTCCTGGCCGCCGCGGCCGGTGGAGCAGGCCAGCATGGCCCGCTGGTCGAGCCGGAAGGCGCCCCGCATGAGCTCGGGGAAGCACGCCCGGGCCTCCTCGGTCGAGAAGGTGGTGAGGAAGCCCAGGCTGCCCCGGTTGACCCCGATGATCGGCACCTGCGCCCGGGCCGCCTCGCCGGCGACCCCAAGGAGGGTCCCGTCGCCGCCAACCACGCAGCAGGCGTCGCAGCCCTTGAGGTGGCCCCGGCGGAGCGGAAGGCTTGTCGTCCGGCGGACGCGCACCCCGGCTTCCCGGGCCATCGACATGAGCTCGCCCGCCAGCTCGGGAGCGCCGGCTTTGTCCGGATTCACCACGAAGGCGACCTGGCGGAGGGGAGGCATGGATCTCACGTTACAGGCCCGGCCTCCTTGCGCAATCCCAGGAGGTACTCCCGGTTGCCGTCGGCGCCGGCAATCGGGGAGTCGAGGGCGCCGACCAGCCGGGCGCCCGCGAGCCCCGCGAGCGCGAAATCCCGGACGGTGGCGAGGGTGGCGGCCCGGACCTCCGGGTCGCGGATCACGCCCCGCCCCTTGTCCGCCTCGGCCTTGCCAGCCTCGAATTGCGGCTTCACCAGGGCGACGAGCATGCCGCCCGGGCGCAGCGCGGGCCAGACGGCGGGCAGGACCGAGCGAAGGGAGATGAAGGACAGGTCCATGACCACGGCATCGTATTCGGGCCGGGGCAGGTCGGCGGGCGTCAGGCGGCGGGCATTGACCCGTTCGAGATTCGTGACGCGGGGATCGGCGCGGAGCCGGGCATGGAGCTGGCCGCGGCCGACGTCCACGCAGACCACGGAGGCGGCCCCCGCCTGCAGGGCGCAGTCGGTGAAGCCGCCCGTGGAGGCGCCGACGTCGAGGACATGCGCGCCCCGCAGGTCGAGCGCGAAGGCCTCGAGCGCGGCCACCAATTTTTCACCGCCGCGGCTGACGAACCGCGGCGCCGCCTCCAGCTCGACCGGCAGGTTGGCGGCGAACTCCTTGCCGGGCTTGTCGAGCCGCTCGGTGCCGCAGCGCACGCGGCCGGCCATGATCAGCGCCTTGGCCTGGGCCCGCGTCTCCGCCAGCCCCCGGGCGACCAGGAGCTCGTCGAGCCGCAGCTTGGCCGGGGCGCTCATGGCTTCTGACGGGCGGCCATCGGCTAAGAGAGGGTCGCGACGAAGGCGGAGAGGTCGTCGAACACCGGCACCCGGCCGGCCGCGACCTCCGGCAGGAGGGCCGGGTCGATCTTGCCCGTGCGGACCGCGGCGGCCCGGATGCCGGCGGCGGCCGCCGCCGCGAGGTCGGAGGCAGCATCGCCGACCATCCAGCAGGCGCCGGGATCAAGCCGATGGCGCTCGATGGTCTCGAGAATGAAGCGCGGCGACGGCTTGCGGTATACCAGCGGCTCGCCCGGGCCCTCCGGGGCGATGCAGACGCCGTCGAAGACGGGAGCCGGCAGGCCGAGCATCTCTTCCAGGCGCGCGTTGACGCGATGGGTGTCCTCGATCGTGTGGTAGCCGCGTCCGATCCCGGATTGGTTCGTGAAGAGGAAGAGCTGGTAGCCGAGCGCGCGGGCGCGGCGCAGGGCCGTCGCCGTGCCGGGTATGATCTCAACCCCCGCCGGATCGGCGAGGTAGACCTTGTCGATGATCAGCGTCCCGTCCCGATCAAGAAATAGGGCTTTCGGCATTGCCCGGGCCGCTATTCCGCGGCGGCCGCGTGGGCCAGCAGCTCCGGCGGCGTGACCGCGGCGGTGCCGAGCTTGCCCACCGCCACGCCCGCCGCCGCGTTGGCAAAGTGCGCCGCCTGCTCCAGGCTCGTCCCGGCGGTCAGGGCGAGGACGAGGGCGGCCAGGGAGGTGTCGCCGGCGCCGGACACATCGTAGACCTCGCGCGCCGCCGTGGGAATCGTGCTGAGGATCCGGCCGCCGGTGCTGAGGAGCATGCCGTCCTCGCCGAGCGTGATGACCAGGTTCCTGGCCCCATAGAGGGCCTGCAGGCGGGCGCAGACCGCCGCGGCGGGGAAGGGGCTGTGGGGAGCCGGCTCGATGCCCGCGAGCTGAAGGGATTCGCGCTTGTTCGGCGTGATCAGGTCCAGGCCGTGGAAGGCGAGCGCGCGCTTGGGCTTGGGATCGAGCGCGACGAATGCGCCGGCGGCGCGGGCCAGCCTGGTGACGCGGGCCACGACCTCGCTGCTGAGGATGCCCTTGGCATAGTCGGAGAAGACGACCGCGTCGTGCTCCTGGACGGCGGCGCCGAGCAGCTTTTCCGCCTGGCCACCGCTCAGGCGATAGCAGGAGGGCGCCGACTCGCGGTCGAGGCGGCAGAGCTGCTGATGCTGCACCAGGACCCGCGTCTTGACGATCGTCATGCCCGAGCCGGGCGTGGCGATCGTGGCGATGTGCTTGGACTGGAGGATCTGGGTCAGCCGGTTCCCCGGCTCGTCGCGGCCGAAGAAGCCCGCCACCGTGCACTGGGCGCCGAGCGAGGCGACGTTGAAGGCGACATTGGCCGCGCCGCCGGGGGTCCAGGTGTCGCGGGCGATGTCCACGACCGGCACCGGCGCCTCGGGGGAGATGCGGGTGGCGTCGCCCCACAGGTAGTGGTCGAGCATCACGTCGCCGATCACCAGGATGCGCAGGCGGCTGATCTTCTTAAAGAGGGCGGGAAGGCCTTTCATGGGGCGGAGGCGGGCGGTTAGAGCTCCCAGCGATAATGGAACCGCGAGAGCATCCGGGGCGAGGCCGAAGTCACCTGCACCACGTCCTCGATCCGGCAGCCGCCGAGGCCGGGATAGTAGAGCCCGGGTTCGACCGTCACCACGGCGCCGCGCGGCAGCGCGGCGTGGGCGGCCGCGCCCAGCCGGGGCGCCTCGTGGACCTCCAGGCCGAGCCCATGGCCGGTGCCGTGGAAGAACCCCACCGAACGGCGGGCCGTGCGTTTGGTCTCGTAGCCCCGGCGGGCAAAGACCCCGGTGACGGCGGCATGCACGGCGGATCCCTCGACGCCGGCGCGAACGGCGCGCAAGGCCGCCCGCTGGGCGGCCCGCACCGCGGCGACCAGCGCGCGCTGGGCCTCGTTGGCGCGGCCGCGGAGGAAGGTCCGGGTCATGTCCCCATAGTACCCGGTGGCCTGCACGCGGGGAAAGACATCGACGACGATCAGCTCGTGGGGTCGGAGGGGCCCGGATCCGCGCTCGTGCGGATCGCAGGCCTGGTCGCCGCCGGCCGCGATCGTGTTGACCGAGGTGGCTCCCGCCTCAAGGCAGGCCGTCTCGATCGCAAACTTCAGGCGCTCGCTGGTGAGCGTGGCGCCGCGATAGACCAGCCGCCGGCCGGCGATCCGGCTCGCGCGCAGCACGCGCTCCGCGGCGGCGATTCCGCAGGCGCTGCAGCGGTTGCCTTCCCGGATCGCCGCGGCCTCGGCCGCCGTCTTGATCGTCCGCTGGGGAAAGAGCGGGCCGTCGGCCACGGTGAGATTCAGCCCCAGCCGGCGCAGCCGCTCACAGAGCCCGGCCGGAAAATCCTCGGGGATCGTGAAGCGGGCCTGCCCGTGCCGCCGGGCCAGCAGCGCCATCAGCTCGGCGACTCCGGCGGACCGCCGGGGCCACTTGCGGCGGGCTTCCTGGAGGGAGGCCTCCAGCGGCACGACCACGTCGAAGGCGGAGTCGCGCCGGACCCGCGAGAATTCCAGCGCGCTGACGACGGCGTACCGGCGGCCGCGGATGGCGAAGGCGAGGAAGGGATCGGGCACGCCGATCCGGCCGAAATAGAGCGCGTCGGCGCTCCGTTCCGTGTCGGCGTAGAGGAGGGGAGGGGCGGAACGCGGAGAGGCCACGGTCAGAGAGAGGTTGAACGCAAAGTGGAGGTGGATTAAGCCATCGGTCCCTTGAAAAACGCAAATCCGCTTTCGCCGGCCGCCGCCGCGCTCCTCCTCCTCGCGGCCGTGGGCCTGGCGGGCTGCGGCGCCCGGGCCCCGGCCCCCGCGGCGGATACGGTCCCGGTTTACACCTACGAGATCGTGCACGCCTGGCCGCACGACCGCGGCGCCTTCACCGAGGGGCTGAGCTGGCTGCAGGGCGGGCTGCTCGAAAGCACCGGGGTCGAGAACACCTCGTACCTGCGCAAGGTCGACCTGGCGACCGGCCAGGTCCGGCAGGAGGTCAAGCTGCCGCCCCAGTACTTTGGCGAGGGATCCGTCGCCCTGGGCGACAAGGTCTACCAGCTGACCTGGAAGGCCCGGAAGGGTTTCGTCTACAGTCTCGCGAGCCTGGAGGAGCAGGCGGAATTCTCCTACGAGGGCGAAGGCTGGGGCCTGACGACCGACGGCCGCTCGCTGATCATGAGCAACGGCTCGAACCAGCTGCAATTTCTCGATCCGGGCACCTTCCAGGTCACGCGCACGCTCAGCGTCTTCAGCCAGGGCCGGCCGCTCAAGGAGCTGAACGAGCTGGAATACGTCAAGGGGGAGATCTTCGCGAACATCTGGCAGTACCCGCTGGTGGCGCGCATCGACCCGGCCACCGGTCGCCTCCTCGGCCTCATCGATTTTTCCGGGCTGCTCGGCCCGGCTGACGCCGCAGGCAACCCGCCGCCGGATGTCCTCAACGGCATCGCCTACGACGCGAAGGACGACCGCCTGTTCGTGACCGGCAAGTACTGGCCCAAGCTTTTCGAGGTCCGGCTGAAGCGAAAGTGAAGGCGGGTGGGGCGGGTTGTCCCGAACCCGCCGGGCAGACCCCGGGGCTGGACCGAGCGAACGGCGCTCTGGGACAAAGCGCCCTACCTTGCGAAGGAGGCCTCGATCTCCTCGAGGGTCTTGCCCTTGGTCTCGGGCAGCAGGAAGGCGGCGGTCAGAAAATAGGCCGCGGTGCAGGCGGCCCAGAAGAGGAACATCGGGGCATAGCCGTAGCGGCTCACCACGGGAAGGAAGAGGGCGGCGATGGCGGTCGCGACGCCCTGGTTGACCAGCAGGCCCAGGCCCATGCCGAGCGAACGGATCCGGGTGGGCATGAGCTCCGAAAGGGCAAGCCAGACGCAGACCCCCGGACCGGTCGCAAACGACGCGATGAAGACCATCAGGCAGGCCGTGACGATGTCGCCGGTGACCGGGCCGGCCACGAGGTGTCCGGCTTGGATCTGGAAAAACGTCACGCCGGCGACCAGCAGCGCGGCGGCGATGCCGCCCGTGCCGATCTGCAGGAGCGCCTTGCGGCCCAGCTTGTCCACGAGCAGGGCGCCCACGACCGTGAAGCCGACGTTGACCAGGGCGACCCGGGTGGCCGCCTGGGCGGCGGTCGTGGCGGGCAACCCGGCCTTCTGCAGGATCACGACCAGGAATTGCAGGATGGAATTGATCCCGGTCGCCTGGGTGAGGCCCAGGATCGTGCAGGCCAGGGCAAAGGGGATCAGGTACTTCCGCTGCAGCAGGGAATCGGCGGGCGCGCGGGCAACGGGGCTCGCCGCGATCAGCGATGCGGCCATCTCCCGGTGCTCGAGGTCGGCCTGGGCCGGCGTGCGGGATCGCTGGAGGGCGGCCATCGCCTCGGCCGACCGGCCCCGCCGCAGCAGCCAGCGCGGAGACTCGGTCACGCAGAAAGAGCCGGCGAGGAAGGCGAGGGCTGGATAGGCCGCGGTCAGGAACATCGCGCGCCACGCGTGATCCTGGGCTTGCCGGAGCCGGTCGGCCGGCCCGGCCGCGAGCGCGTCGACGCCCTGGACATAGTGGGCGCCCACCGCCAGCCCCGAGGCGATTCCGATCGTGAGCACGAGCTGGAAGATGGCCGTGCCCCGGCCGCGGATGGCGGGCGGCAGGCACTCGGCCAGGTAGAGGGGGACGACCACCGCGATCATCCCTGCGCTCAGGCCCTGCAGGGTCCGGCCGGCGACCAGCGAGACGAAGTCCTTCGCGATCACGATCAGCCCGACGCTGGCGACGAAGATAAGCGCCGCGGCGATCATCAGCCTTTTCCGGCCGATCCAGTCGGCCAGCGCCCCGGCCACCACCGAGGAAACCGTTCCGCCGGCGAGGACGGCGGCCACGACCAGCGATTCCTGCGCGGTGGTCAGGCTGATCGTCTTGCCGAGGTAGAGCAGCGCCGCGCCGATGATCCCGATGTCGTAGCCGTAAAGCGCCCCACCCACGCCTGAGATGAAGAGGAGCAGCCCAAGGTAGGCCCCGTGGCTGGATCCGGGTGATTTCAAAGCTGGGCCAGGGCCGCGAAATCCGCCGGGGTGTGGCGCTTGAACGCCTCCATCGCCTCGTACTCCGCCAGGCCCAGGGCATGGTAGGCCTGGGCGAGGTGCCGGCTGCGGTCCTCCGACCTCTGCCAGAATTCGCGCTCGTCGCTGCCGAGGAAGATCGCCTGGTCCTTCTGCGTCTCGTGGCGGAAGATGGCCCGGCGGCGGCGCAGGACCTCCTGCGGGCTGAGCGGCACGGCGAGGTCGATCTCGGCGAGCGGCCAGTCGGCCCAGGCCCCGCGGTAGAGCCACAACTCCGCCTCCTGGCGCCACGGCTCGGCGGCGGCCTTGGCCAGCGCCTCGCGCAGGATCCGCAGGCAGAGCCGGTGCGTGCCGTGCGGGTCGTCGAGATCGCCGGCGGCGTAGATCAGATGCGGCCGGAGCCCCGAAAGGAGCCCGTGCAGGATCGCCACGTCCTGGTCGCCGTAGGTCCGGCGGCGGGCCGTGCCGCTGTGGTAGAAGGGCAGGTCCAGGAAATGCAGGCGGCCCAGGGACACGCCGCAGACGCGGGCGGCGGCGATCGCCTCCTGCCGCCGGATGAGCCCCTTCCACGACGGGCCCGGCGCGGCGTCCGGCAGGGTGCCGTCCTTTTCGTAGCCGGCGATCGCGGCCTCGATGCTTTCCCGCCCGGCCGGGGCGGCCAGGCCGGCATCGCGGACGAAGGCGAGCGTGCGCCAGACCGCCTCGTCGGCGACGGCGCTGTCGCCGGACACCTCGTAGGCGATGTGCACCTCATGCCCCTGGTCGACCAGCCGGCAGAGCGTGCCGCCCATCGAGATCACGTCGTCGTCGGGATGGGGCGAGAGGATGAGGACGCGCTTGGGATAGACCTGCGCCGAGGAGGACCGCAGCGGGCGGACGAGGGCGTCGCCCGGCCGCGTCCGCTGCGGGTCGCGGCCGCCCGGCCAGCCGGTGATCGTGTGCTGCAGCTGGTAGAAGCCCGCGAGGTTGGTCTCATAGGCGGAGCCGTGCACGCGCAGCAGGTCCTGCAGGCCGGCCTCGTTGTAGTCGTCGTCGGTCAGCTTGAGGATGGCCTTCTTCCGCTGCTGGGAGAGCCAGAGGATCGCGCGGCGCGTCATCCGCTCGTCCCACGCCAGGCCCTGCTCGGCGAGGGGGCCCAGCTGCCAGGGGGCCCGCTCGCGCGTGAGGGCGCTGGCGGCGTCGGCGTCGAGCAGGAACACCGCGTTGTCGTGCTCCTGGAGAAACGAGGCGGTCACCTGCGTGGAAATCTCGTCCTCGACGGCGGCGCGCACGATCTCCGCCTTGTGCTGGCCCCAGGCCATGAGGATGATCCGGCGCGCGGCCAGGATGGTGCGGACGCCCATGGTCAGCGCGAAATGCGGCGTCTGTTCGTCGCCGCCGAAATCGCCCGCCGCGTCCCGGCGGGTCAGGGGATCGAGGGTCACCAGCCGGGTGGCGGAGCGGCGCGTGCTGCCGGGCTCGTTGAAGCCGATGTGGCCGGTCCGGCCGATGCCGAGGACCTGGAGGTCGATGCCGCCTGCGGCGCGGATGGCCTCCTCGTAGGCGGCGCAATGGGCGTCGATGTCGCCCTTGGCCACGGAGCCGTCGGGCAGGTGGGCCTGGGCCGGGGGGAGGTCCACCTGGCCGAAGAGGTGTTCCCGCATGTAGTGGTGAAAGCTCTGGGGGTGGCCCGCGGCCAGGGAGAGGTACTCGTCGAGGTTGAAGGTGACGACGTGGGCGAAGCTCAGCTTCTCCTCCCGGTGCAGCCGCACGAGCTCGGCGTAGAAGCTCACGGGGGTCGAGCCGGTGGCGAGCCCGAGGACCGCCGGCCGGCCCTCGCGCTGGCGGGCGCGGATCAGCTCGGCCGCTTCCGCCGCGGCCGCCCGCGAGGCCGCGAGGCTGCTGGGGTACACCGCCACCGGCACATGCTCGAACCGCGAGGTGGGCAGGGCATGACGGCCAATCATCGGGCCGAGCTTGGGCCCGCCCGCCGCCCAAGACAACGGTTTCTTCGGTCCGCTATTCCTTGGGGACGTCGTTGTCCGTGCGGAGGACGAGGACGGGCGTCTTGGTCTTCACCCAGAGGTCGGCTTCCTTGAAGAACTTGGCCGGGACGTTCTCGAGGGCCTCGCCGATGGTCTTCGCGGGGTAGAGCTGGCCCTTCTTGGTCATGTTGTAGTCGTAGACGCCCTTGAGGAGCCGGTCCTGGGTGGTGGCGGGGCTCTCGCTTTCCGGGATCTGGAGGACCCAGCCGACAAAGTCTGTCTTCGGCAGCTTGCCGCTGGGGTCGCTGATCAGCAGGACGTGCTGCTTCTTCACGGCCGGCGGCTTTTCCTCGTCGCCCGGATCGGGCTGCGCGGCGAGGTTGAGCTCCTCGATGACCTTGCGCAGCATCGCGGGATCGAGATGGTTTTTCTTCAGGATTTCGGCAACCTTGCTGATGTCTATTTTGGCCATGGCTCCCTGCAGCCACTGAAAGCAGGGGGCATAAGACAACGCATTTCTTTTGAGCGACGAATTTTTCGACATTGTTAACACCCGCGACGAGGTCGTGGGCCGGGCGACGCGCCGCGAGGTGCACGCGCGCGGGCTCCGGCACCGGGCGGTGCACGTGCTCGTCTTCAACGCCGCGGGGCAGGTCTTCCTGCAGAAGCGCTCCATGCTCAAGGACACCGCGGCCGGCCTCTGGGACTCCTCCTGCTCCGGGCACGTCGACGCCGGCGAGGAGTACGACCCTGCGGCCCGGCGCGAGCTCGGCGAGGAAATCGGCCTGACGCTCGCCCGCCCGCCCGCCCGCTGGTTCCGGATCGAAGCGTGCGCGGAGACGAGCTGGGAATTTGTCTGGGTCTACCGGCTGGCGCACGAGGGCCCGTTCGTCCTGGCACCCTCCGAAATCGAGCGGGGCGAATGGTTCAAGCCCGCCGAACTCACCCGCTGGGTCGAGAGGAAGCCGGAGGATTTCGCCTCCTCCTTCCGGCTGATCTGGCGCCTGGCCACGGCGCCGGCTGCGCCGGGTGTTCCCGCCTAGGCACGCGGGACGGTCAGGTCGAAGGAAGGGAGGATGACGTGGACCCGGCGGCCGAGGTCGTCGACGCCGTGGAAGCTGCCGCGGGCGCGGGCGTCGCAGCCGGTGATGTGCCTGCTGTTGTAGGAGAACTGCTCGCCGGGCGCCAGGCGGGGGGTCTCGCCGACGATCTTGTCGCCCTCGACGACGAGCTGGGTGCCGTCCGAATGCTCGATGACCCACTTGCGCCCGAGCAGGAGGACCGTGCGGTCCGAGGCGTTCCGGATCGTGATGAAATAGACGAAGGCATGCGGCGTCTCGGGCGGCAGGCTCGTGCCACCGTGGTGATAGCAGAGCCGGTCGAGGCTCGCGGTCAGGCCGGTTAACTGTTCGGAACTGCTGGGCACACATCAATTAAACCATGTTGCCGACTTTTGACAACAACACCGGCGAGCAGCGCGCGAGGGGAGGAATCGAGCGGGGGCGACGTTTTCCCTTTGCCAAGCCCGCGCCCGGCCCGGTACGCCTTGCCTGCGCGCCATGCCGAAATTCGCCCTCCTCTCCGTCAGCGACAAGCAAGGCCTCGCCGAGTTTGCCACGGCCCTCGTCCGCCAGCATGGCTTCACGCTCCTTTCGACCGGCGGCACCGCCAAGCTGCTCGCGGAGAAGGGCCTTCCCGTCACGGAAGTAGGCCAGCATACGGGCTTTCCGGAGATCATGGACGGGCGGGTCAAGACGCTCCACCCGAAGATCCACGGCGGCCTCCTGGCCCGCCGCGACCAGGTCGGCCACCTGGCGCAGGCGGTGGCCAACGGCATCGATCTCATCGATCTCGTGGTCGTGAACCTCTATCCCTTCGAGGAGACGGTCGCGAAGCCGAACGTGCATTTTGAGGACGCGATCGAGAACATCGACATCGGCGGGCCTTCCATGCTGCGGAGCGCGGCGAAGAACCACGAGAGCGTGACGGTGGTGTGCGATCCCGCCGACTATCCCGCGGTGCTGCAGGCCCTCGCCGGCGCTCCCGCGGAGCTCGCGGCGCTGCGCCGCCGGCTCGCCCTGAAGGTCTTCCAGCGCACGTCCACCTATGACGGCGCGATTGCGCGCTACCTGGAAAAGGAAGCGGAGGTTCCGGACCTGTCCGCGATCGCGGGGTTTCCGGCCACGCTGAGCCTGTCGTGGTCCAAGGCCCAGGAGCTGCGCTATGGGGAGAACCCGCACCAGCGCGCGGCCCTCTACGGCCGGTTTCACGACGCTTTCCAGCAGCTCCAGGGCAAGGAGCTCAGCTATAACAATATTCTCGATATCACGGCGGCGAGCCGGCTGATCGGCGATTTTGAGCGGCCGACGGTCGCCATCCTGAAGCACACCAATCCCTGCGGCCTGGCGAGCAGCGACGGGCTGCTTGAGGCCTGGGCGCTTGCCTTTGCCACCGATCGGCAGGCGCCGTTCGGCGGGGTCATCGTGGTAAACCGGACGCTCGAGGCCGACCTGGCCAGGGTGATCGCCGAGATCTTCACCGAGGTGATCATCGCGCCGCGCTTCAGCGACGAGGCGCTCGCGATCTTCGCCAGGAAGAAGAATCTGCGGCTGCTGATCGCCAAGGCCGGAGGCCCGGCCGATGGCGCGGCGGCCAGCGCCGATGCGCTGCTGGAGATTCGCTCGGTGGCCGGCGGCGTGCTGGTGCAGGATGCCGACCGCGGGTCGGAGCGGTCGGCCGACTTCAAGGTGGTGACGAAGCGCGCGCCCACGCCCGCGGAATGGGCGGGGATGCTCTTCGGCTGGAAGGTCTGCAAGCACGTGAAATCGAACGCCATCGTCTATGCGCGCGGCGAGCAGACGCTCGGGATCGGGGCGGGGCAGATGGCGCGGGTCGACAGCTCCCGCATCGCCGTCTGGAAGGCGAAGGAGGCCGGCCTCGACCTGCGCGGCTCGGCCATCGCGAGCGAGGCGCTCTTCCCCTTTCCCGACGGTTTGATCGCCGCGGCCGAGGCCGGGGCGACGGCCGCGATCCAGCCCGGCGGCTCGGTGCGCGACGCCGAGGTCATTGCGGCCGCCGACGAGCGGGGCGTGGCCATGGTCTTCACCGGCGTCCGCCATTTCCGTCATTGAGGCCGCCGCCATGTATCGCCGCACACTTCTCCGGGGTAGGGAGGGCTGTCCACAGGCCGCCGGGTCCGCGGACGGCTGGCGCTGCGGGGACAAAGCGCCCTGCCTGGGGTAAAACGCCATGTTCGATCCCGTCGAAAAGCTGAAGGAGTTCATCCGTCACCCGAGCGTCTCCACCGACCCGAAGTTCCGGGACGGCATGCGCGGGGCGCAGCAGTTCGTCACGGACCTCCTGGGCGGGATGGGCTTCGCGGTCGAGGCGATCCCGACGCCGATCCACCCCATCATCTGGGCGCAGCGGGGCGGGGACCCCTCCTGGCCGCACGTGATCATCTACGGCCACTACGACGTGCAGCCGGCCGATCCCCTGAACCTCTGGCAGTCGCCCGCCTTCGAGCCGACCATCCGCGGGAACCGCCTCTACGGCCGCGGCGCGGCCGACAACAAGGGCCCCCTCCTGGCCAACATCGCCGCAGTGGCGAGCCTCCTGGAAAGGAACCCGCAGGTGCCCCTGCGGATCACTTTCCTGATCGAGGGCGAGGAGGAGATGGGGAGCCCCAGCTTCCATGCCTTCCTGGAAAAGCACCGGGCCCGTTTCGCCGACGCGGATTTCGTCTTCCTTTCCGACACGGCGCTGCCCACGGAGCAGCAGGTGGTGATCACCTGCGGGCTGCGCGGCCTCGCGCTCTTCGACGTCATCGTCACCGGGCCGAAGGGCGACCTGCACTCGGGCCTCCACGGCGGCGTCCT
>CAZKAH010000039.1:0-26884 GCA_964550715.1 uncultured Opitutaceae bacterium | reverse complement strand
CTGATTCCCCGCCCCCCACCACTTTTCGTTTCACACCTTAATCCTCAGCCGCCCGTTCCCAACTCCTAGCCCATCATGCCCCGTCTCCTCGGCGTAGAAATTCCCGCGAAGAAGAAAGTCGCGTACTCCCTCCGTTATATCTACGGCGTCGGTCCCACGCGGGCCGACCAGGTCGTCAAGGACGTCGGGCTGGACCCGAACATGCGGGCCCAGGACCTGACCGAGGAGCAGCTGAACAAGATCCTGCAGGTCATCACGGAGCGCAAGTGGGTCGTCGAGGGCGACCTCCGCCGCGAGCACGCCGCCAATCTCAAGCGCCTCCAGGCCATCAATTGCTACCGCGGGGTCCGCCATCGGCGGAGCCTGCCGGTCCGCGGCCAGCGCACCAGCACGAACGCCCGGACCCGCAAGGGCCCCCGCAAGACCGTGGGCGTCACCAAAACCAAGGAATAATCTCACATGGCCGACGAGTCCGCACCGAAGAAGGAGAAACCCTCCAAGACCGCCCCCCAGGGCGACAACCCGGCTCCCGCCGCCCCCAGGGCGGAGAAGAAGCCCCGCGCCCCGAAGGGCGAGCCCCGCGAGGAGGGCGCCGCCGCCCCCGCGGGCGACGCCGCCCCCGCCAAGGAGGGCGCCGCGCCCGCCGCCCCTGCCGCCAAGGTGGAGATGGTCGGCGGCGTGGCCAAGCAGCCCACGGCCGAGGACCTCCTCAAGGAGGAACTGGGCACGATCAAGGTCCGCAAGGCCAAGGGCTCGAAGAACGTCACCTCGGGCTTCGCCAACGTCCTCGCCTCCTTCAACAACACGATCGTCTCCATCACCGACCACAAGGGCCAGGTGATCGCCTGGTCCAGCGCCGGCAAGTGCAACTTCCGCGGCTCGCGCAAGTCCACCGCCTACGCCGCCCAGGTCGTTGCGCAGGACGCCGCGCGCAACGCGATGTCGCACGGGCTCAAGGACGTGGTCATCCGCGTCTCCGGTCCCGGCCTCGGCCGCGACAGCGCCATCCGCGCCCTGCAGGCGATCGGCCTCGACATCACCTCGATCGTGGATGTCACGCCCATCCCCCACAACGGCTGCCGGCCGCGCAAGCGCCGCCGGGTCTAATCCCAACCTTCACCCTCCACTCTTCCCAACATGGCTCGTTATCTCGGTGCCGGCACCCGCATCAGCCGGCGTTTCAACCAGCATATCCTTGGCTCCGGCAAGGCGCTGGAGCGTCGCAACTATCCCCCGGGCCAGCACGGCCCGAAGAGCCGCCGCAAGTACAGCGAGTACGCGGTCGGCCTGAACGAGAAGCAGAAGCTGCGCTACGCCTACGGGCTGCTCGAGCGCCAGTTCCGCCGCATGTTCGAGATCGCCAAGCGCGAGCGCGGCGTCACCGGCGAGCGCTTCCTCCAGCTCCTCGAGACGCGCCTCGACAGCACCATCTATCTGCTCGGCCTCGCCAAGAGCCGCGCCGCCGCCCGCCAGTTCGTCAACCACGGCCACATCCGCGTCAACGGCCACAAGGTCGACATCGCGAGCTACAACGTGCAGCCGGGCGACGAGATCGAGGTGAAGAACACCCCGGCCTCCCGCCAGATGGCCACCCGCAATCTCGAGGAGAACCGCATCCGCACCGTCCCGGGCTGGCTCTCGCTCAACGCCGAGCAGTTCAAGTCCGCCGTCGTCCGCCTCCCCAACCGGGATGAGATGGACCAGAACATCAACGAGCAGCTCATCGTCGAATTTTACTCCCGCTTCTAATCCCGTCCCTCTCCCTCCCATGCCCAAACGCCTCGGAAAGTTCGAACTCCCCAACAAGCTCACGAAGATCGAGGAAGGCTCCACGCCGACCTACGCCAAGTTCATCGCCGAGCCCTTCGAAGCGGGTTACGGCCACACGATCGGCAACTCCCTGCGCCGCATCCTCCTCAGCTCGATCGAGGGCGCGGCCATCACCTCGATCAAGATCGACGGGGTCAACCACGAGTTCCAGAGCATCGACGGCGTCGTCGAGGACGTCACCGACATCGTCCTGAACCTCAAGAAGGTCCTGCTCATCTCGACGAAGCGCGAGACGATCAACCTCCTGGTCAAGGTCAACAAGGCCGGCTCGGTCTCCGCCGCCGACATCCAGGCCGACGCCAACATCACGGTCGTCAATCCCGACCAGCCGATCTGCACGCTCGACTCGAAGCGCTCCTTCGAGGCCGAGATCGAGATCAAGACCGGCCGCGGCTACTATCCGGGCGACCAGAACAAGAAGGAGGAGCAGGCCATCGGCGTCATCCCGATCGACTCCCTCTTCTCGCCGGTCAAGCTCGTCAAGTACGCGGTGGAGAACACCCGCGTCGGCCAGATCACCGACTACGACAAGCTCATCCTCGAGGTCTGGACGGACGGGCGCATCACCCCGGACGACGCCCTCAAGCAGGCCGCCTCGATCCTCAAGCACCACCTCGACGTGTTCGACCGCGTCAGCGAGGAGCACTTCGAGTTCGAGAGCCAGCAGAGCGAGGTCAGCGAGGAGCAGAACAAGCTCCGCAAGCTGCTCAACATGTCGGTCAACGAGATCGAGCTCTCGGTCCGCGCCGCCAACTGCCTGAACAACGCCAACATCACCACCGTCGGCGAGCTGGCGATGAAGACCGAGCAGGAGATGCTCAAGTACCGCAACTTCGGCAAGAAGTCCCTCAACGAGATCAAGGAGAAGCTGGAGGCCCTCGGCCTCTCGCTCGGCATGAAGTTCGACGAGCGCCTGCTCGACGCGAAGAAGGAAGCCTGAGCCCACGCGGCAGTCCCGGAAATCAATCTGATCGGCAGATAAAATGCGTCACAACAAACACCATGCCTCCCTCGGCGTGACCCGCGAGCATCGCGCGGCCATGCTGTCCAATCTCGCGGTCGCGCTCATCACCCATGGGCGGATCGAGACCACCCTCAGCAAGGCCAAGGCGCTGCGCCCCTTCGTCGAGAAGGTCATCACCAAGGCCAAGCAGGCGGCGGCCCAGGCCGAGAAGAAGGACGCGGTGCACCTGCGCCGCCTCGCGCTGCGGGACGTCCGCGACGAGGACGCCGTCACCCTCCTCTTCAACGAGAAGTACAAGGACTTCGCCGAGCGCAGCGGCGGCTACACCCGCATCTACAAGCTCGGGCCCCAGCGCATCAGCGACGCCGCCGAGATGGCGCTGATCGAGTTCGTCAAGGCCGAGGACCCGGGCTACAAGAAGTCCAAGGGTCGCAAGGGCAAGAAGTCCGCCAAGGCCAAGGGCCCCAAGGCGGCGAAGGCGGAGTCCGCCCCGGCCCCCGCCGGGGATGCGGCCCCGGCGCCCGGGGCCGGTCCGCAGGGCTGATCGCGCGGTCGGCGGCGGGCCATGCTCGAGCTTTCCGCCGCCGCCGTCGTCTACTGCCTGCTGGTGGCCGGGGTCTTCCTCGGCCTGTGGTTCTACTACGACCGCCGCGACCACCACCGCTTCGAGGAGGAGCGGCGGAAGGCCGCGTTCCACTGCATCCGCTGCAACCGGCTCTACGTCGCCCCCGCCGGGACCGAGCTCTGCCCCTGCCCGGGTTGCGGGCATGAGAACGTCCGGCTGAGATTCTGACGGCGGCGGCATTCCCGATGGCCGGGGGCCGGCCGGAGCGACAATAACGGTCGTTCCCCCAGAATCGCACTTGCGGTGGCTCGGCGGTTTGCCTTTGGCTCTCCCTTTCCTGCCATGCCCCAGACCATTGCCGTCCTCGACTTCGGGTCCCAGCTGACGCAGGTCATTGCGCGCCGCATCCGGGAGTGCCAGGTCTACTCGAAGATCTATCATTTCTCGACGCCGGCCGCCGAGCTGCGGGCTGACGGGGTGGTGGGGATCATCCTCTCCGGGGGACCGCAGAGCGTCTACGCGCGGGGTGCGCCGCTGCCCGACCGGAAGATCTTCGAACTCGGGGTGCCGGTCCTGGGGATTTGCTATGGCGCCCAGCTGATGGCCCACCTGCTGGGCGGCCGGGTCCAGCACAGCAAGCGGCGCGAGTACGGCCACGGCCAGCTCACGATCAAGCGGCCGGGCAAGCTCTTTGCGGGCCTGCCGCGCCGGCTGCGGATCTGGAACTCGCACGGCGACAAGCTGACGCGGCTGCCGCCCGGCTTCGCGGTCACGGCCGCCTCGGATAATTCCCCGATCTCCGGGCTGGAGGACGTGAAGCGCCGCTTCTACGCGATCCAGTTCCATCCCGAGGTGTTCCACACCGAGCGCGGGGTGGACATGATCCGCAATTTCCTCCTCCGGATCTGCCGGGCGAAGCAGGATTGGACGACGAAGGACTTCATCGCCCATGCGGTCGAGCGGATCCGCGGGCAGGTCGGCCGCTCGCGGGTGATCCTCGGGCTGTCGGGCGGGGTCGACTCCTCGGTGGCGGCGGCGCTCCTGCACAAGGCGATCGGCCGCCAGCTCACCTGCGTCTTCGTCGACAACGGCCTCATCCGCCGGGGGGAGCGGGAATACGTGCGGCAGCTTTATGGGCGCCACTTCCACATCGATCTGCGGATCGTGGACGCCTCGAGGCTTTTCCTGCGGCGGCTGAAGGGGGTCACGGACCCCGAGCGGAAGCGCAAGATCATCGGCAACACGTTCGTCGCGGTTTTCGAGAAGTCGCTGCGGTCGATCGGCGGGGCGGAATTCCTGGCGCAGGGGACGCTCTATCCCGACGTGATCGAGAGCGTTGCGATCGGCAACAACCCGGCGTCGCTGATCAAGACCCACCACAATGTCGGCGGCCTGCCGAAGCGGATGAAGCTGAAGCTGATCGAGCCCCTGCGCGAGCTGTTCAAGGACGAGGTGCGCAAGGTGGGAGCCGGGCTGGGCCTGCCGCGGGAGGTCGTCTGGCGCCAACCTTTCCCCGGCCCGGGCCTGGGCGTGCGGGTCATGGGGGAGATCGGGCCGAAGCAGCTGGAGATTCTCCGCCACGCCGATGCCGTCCTGCACGAGGAGATGATGGCCTCGGGCTACTACTACAAGGTCTGGCAGTCGTTCTGCGTCTTCCTGCCGGTCAAGACGGTCGGCGTCTTTGGCGACGAGCGCTGTTACGAGTACGTCATCGCGCTTCGGATCGTCGAGAGCGTCGACGCGATGACCGCCGACTGGGCGAAGCTGCCCTACGAGCTCCTGCAGAAGATCTCCGGCCGCATCACGAACGAGGTCCGGGGGATCTCCCGGGTCGTCCTCGACATCAGTTCCAAGCCCCCCGCCACCATTGAGTGGGAATAGAGGGAGGACCCCGGTGGGACCGGGATGGGTGGAAGTACGGGGGCATCGGGCTTGAACTTCCGGCGGTTTTGCGGCGTAGTGGGGCATGCATCGCATTATGAGGCTTCTCCCCCTTGCCGCCTTCCTGTCCCTCGCCCTGCTCGCGCGGGCCGATGACCCGCCGATCATCGCCAAGGCCCGGGCCTATCTCGGTTCCGAGGCGGCGCTGAACGCCGTGCAATCCGTGCACCTGGTGGGAGCCTTCGTGAACGGGGGGGCGGACAAGCCGGCCGGGGCCGCGGTTGCGCCCGCCTCCGCCTCCGCCGTCGACATCATCTTCCAGAAGCCCTGGCAGCACCACCTGGTGGTCACGGCCACCGAGACCGTGAAGGCCCCGGGGATCCCGACGGATGCCCAGCGGGCCGGCCTGGCCGCCGCCCCCGAGACGAAGAGCACCATCGTCCGGACCATCGCCCTGGACGGCTACGACGCCTGGGAACGGCTGCAGCAGAATTCCAATCCCCCGCGGCTGGGCCTGCTCAACATCGACCAGATCCGCGTCCTGCGCGCCGATGTCTGGGAGAATCTCGGCTACTACCGCGGCATCCAGGCCGAGGGCGGCACGGTGGAGGACCAGGGTCCGGCGACCAGCGATGGCGTGGCCTGCGAGAAGATCGCCTTCATCCACGCGCCGAACGTGATCTACTATCGTTATTTTGAGCTGGCCACCGGCCGGCTCGTCTACACCGAGACCGCGGGCGGCCTGAAGATCCGCGAGGAGGGCAGCCTCGAGGCCGCCGGCATCAAGTTCCCGCAGAAGATCGTCACGACCGAGCCGACCGTGGCCGGTGCCACACCCCGGACGACCACGCTGACCATCGACCGCGTCACGGTGAACGAGGTTTTCCCGAGCACCCTTTTCGCCGTGCCGCTCCCGACCGTGCCGGAGCGGCCGCCGGTCCCGGCTGCGCCCGCCGCGGCGGCGCCGGCCGCGCCGGCCCCCGCCGCCATCCCTTAGCTCCGGCTGCCGGGCCGCATGCGCCGCCTTCGTTTCAGCGCCCGGACCTTTGCCGCCGACCTGGCGGCCTTCGGCCGCACTGCGGCCGGGCCGGCTGACATTGCCCCGGCCGTGGCCGGCATCCTGGCGGCGATCCGGACTCGCGGCGACGCGGCCGTGGCCGCCTTCGCCGCGAAGTTCGACGGCGCCAGGCTGCGCCCCCGGGAATTCCGCGTGAAGGCGGCGGAAGTCGCCGCGGCGGCCCGCCGCCTGCCACCGGCCCAGCGGCGGGCGCTGGCCGCGGCCCATGCCGCGATCGCCGACTTCAACGGCCGCAGGCTGCCCCGGGCCTGGACCGCGCGGAATCCCCAGGGTGCCTCCGTGGGCGAGAAATTTGACCCGATCCGCCGGGTCGGGCTCTACGTGCCCGGCGGTCACGCCCCGCTGGTCTCGACCGCGCTCATGACCGCCACCCTGGCCCGGCTGGCGGGGTGCCCCGAGATCGTGGCCTGCACGCCGGCCGGAGCCGGCGGCCGGATCGCCGACGGGCTGCTCGCCGCGCTGCGGCTCGCGGGCGTGACCGAGATCTACCGCATCGGCGGCGTGCAGGCGGTGGGAGCCATGGCCTACGGCACGGCGACCATCGCGGCGGTCGACAAGATCTTTGGACCGGGCAACGCCTACGTCTGCGAGGCCAAGCGCCAGGTCTTCGGGACGGTCGGCGTCGATTCGCTGCCCGGCCCGAGCGAACTCATGGTCATCGCCGATGGGACGGCGCGCGCCGACTTCGCGGCCGCCGATCTCCTGGCGCAGGCCGAGCACGGGTCCGGGCGGGAGCGGATCCACCTGGTCGCGACCTCGACCCGGGTGCTCGACGCGATCCTGGCCGAGATCGAGGCGCAGCTGCGGTCGGCCGGCCGGGCGGAGGGCATCCGCCGCGTGCTGGCGAACGGATTCCTCGTGGTCGAGGTCGCCACGCTGGCCGAGGCCGCCACCGTCGCCAACGCGGTGGCGCCCGAGCACCTGGAGCTGCTGGTCAGGGAGTCGGCCGCCCGGACCCTCACCCGCGCCGTCACCACGGCCGGGGCCATCATGGTGGGCAATTTTACCCCGACGGCGCTGGGCGACTTCGTCGCCGGGCCCAGCCATGTCCTGCCGACGGCGGGCACCGGCCGGTTCCTCAGCGGCCTGCGGGTGGAGGATTTCCTGCGCCGCACGAGCGTGGTGCGCTACGACCGCGCCAGCGTGCGGCGCGCCGAGGCCACCGTCGCCGCCTTCGCCGCCATGGAGGGCCTCGACGCCCATGGCCGCTCGGTGAAGATCAGGCTGGAATAGCGCCTATTCCAGCGCGCTAAGATCAAGCAGGAGGGAAGGCCGAGCATGGGCCTCCACGGGAGCTTCCTCATGGGCCGGACTGACGCCTGCGTCGTCCTTGGCCCTGCCGAGAAGACCGAGAATCCAGCTGCTGGATTCTGCGAGCACAGCCGTTTCCAATGAGTACCGGACGAACTGCCCATCCTTGAGCGACGAGACGAGGCCGGCCTGCTTCAGCAGGTCGAGATGGTAGGAAACGCTGGGCTTGCTCATGGCAAAGTGCGCCGCGATCTCTCCCGCCGCCATATTTCGCTCGCTCAGCATGGTGAGGATATTCCTGCGCGTTGGATCCTGCAGAGCTTTGAACGGAAGATCCATTTATAATTAGATAATTAGCTACTAATCTAATTATATGGCAAGAATAACTAGCCTGCCCCCTGGCGATTCCCTCCGCGGGTTCTGAGCCTGTCCCTTAGCGAGTCCCGATCTGAACCTGTCCCTCGGCGCGTCCTGTGGGTTTGCCGTTCAGCCGACATACAGACGTCGACCTCCGTTTGATTGCCAGGGCCGGCGCGATTTCGAATACGGTCTTTGCTTCCGCTGGGCCGACGATGGGCTCTATTCTCCGCGAACCCGACACCCATGGCGCTACCACATGTACCCAAGCTGCATCCTTACACCCCGGGCCTGCAGCCGACGGAGCCGGGTTGGGTGAAGCTCAACACCAACGAGTGCCCCTATCCGCCCAGTCCCCGCGTCGTGGAGGCCCTGCGGCGCGAGATTGGGGAGGACGGCGCCTCGCTCCGCCTGTATCCCAACCCGGCGAGTGCGCCGCTGCGCCGGGCGGTGGCGAAGCTCCACGGGGTGAGGGAGGAACAGGTCTGCATCGGCAACGGCTCCGACGACATCCTGAACCTCCTCGTCCGCTGCTATTGCGGCGCCGAGGCGGCGGCCGGGTTCACCTGGCCGAGCTACTCGCTCTATCCGGTCCTCGTCGGGATCCAGGACGGCCGGACCCAGGTCATCGAATTTGACCGGAGCATGAGGCTGCCGGCGGAACGGATCGCGGGATCGGGGGCGGCGATCTTCTTCCTGACGTCGCCCAACGCCCCGACCGGCGTGGGTTTTTCCACGGCGGAGGTCGCGGCCCTGCTCCAGTCCTTCCCGGGCCTGCTGGTCGTGGACGAGGCCTATGCCCCCTTTGCCCGCGAGGACGCCCTGCCGCTCCTCGCCCGCCATCCCCGGCTCGTGGTGGTCCGGACCCTCTCGAAGGCCTTCGCCCTGGCGGGCCTCCGGGTGGGTTACGCGCTGGCCGATCCCGGGGTCATCGCGCTCCTGGATCGCGTGCGGGACAGCTACAACGTCAACCGCCTCTCCCAGGCGGCGGCGCTCGCCGCGCTCGCCGACGGGGAGTACTACGCCGGCATCATCGGCCGCGTCCGGGAGACCCGCGACCGATGCCTGCGGGAGTGGTCGGAAATGCGGGGGTGGTTCACGTATCCCTCGCAGGCCAATTTCATCTTCACCGAGCCGCGGGACGCCCGCGGCCGGACCGGCCCGGCCGTGGCGAAATCCGCCTATGACTTCCTGTGCGCCCGGAAGGTGCTCGTGCGGCACTTCCCCAGCCATGCCTTGACCGCGCCGTTCCTGCGCATCAGCATCGGAACGGACGGCGACATGCTCGTCCTCAACGAAAGTCTCGACGCATGGCAACAGGCAGCACCTCCCAACGCGTAGCGACCGTCTCCCGCAAGACGGCGGAGACGGACATTGCCCTCACGCTGGCCATCGACGGCCGGGGCGCCGGCAAGATCGACACCGGCGTGTCGTTCCTTGACCACATGCTGACGCTCTTTGCCAAGCACGGCTTGTTCGACCTGACCGTCAAGGCCCGGGGCGACACGGACGTCGATTACCACCACACGGTGGAGGACGTCGGCCTCGTGCTCGGCCAGGCCTTCAAGGAGGCGCTGGGTGACAAGATCGGGATCAGGCGCTATGGATTCTTCCTCCTCCCCATGGATGAGGCCCTCGTCCGCGTCGTCGTCGACGTCGGCGGACGGCCGCACCTGGTCTACACGGCGGAGGCGCCGACCATGTTTGTGCGCGACTTCAACATCGCGCTCGTGAAGGAATTCTGCCGCGCCTTCAGCAACACCCTGGGGGCCAACCTCCACGTACAGCTGGTCTACGGCGAGGAGCCGCACCACGTGGCCGAGGCCGTCTTCAAGGGCCTGGCCCGGGCGCTGGACGCCGCGACCCAGATCGAGCCGCGCGCGGCCGACCTCCTGCCGAGCACCAAGGGGAAGCTCTGATGGCGCCGATCGCCGTCATCGACACCGGCATTTGCAACCTCCGCAGCGTGACCAAGGCCCTGGAGGCCGTGGGCGCGGAGGCGCGGGTGGTGCGCACGCCGGAGGAGCTGAAGGCCAGTGCGGCCCGGGGGCTCGTGCTGCCTGGGGTGGGGGCCCTGCGCGATTGCGTGGCTTCCCTGCGGGCGAGCCGAATCGACCACGCGGTCCGCGCCTGGATCAGGGAAGACCGTCCCTTCCTGGGCGTCTGCCTCGGGATGCAGGCGCTCTTTGAGGGCTCGGAGGAGGGCAACGTGCAAGGCCTCGGAATCTTTCCCGGCCGGGTCCGGCGCTTCCGCCTGCCGCCCGGCTTCAAGATTCCCCACATGGGATGGAATACCCTCCGGTTCCGCGATCCCGCGTCGCCACTGGCGGCCGGGCTGCCGGCCGGCGAGGCTTTCTATTTTGTGCACAGTTTTTACTGCGAGCCGGCGGACCCGGCGCTGGTCCTGGCGGAGTGCGATTACGGCGGGTCCTTTCCGGCCATCGTCTCCCGGGGCCGCGCCTATGCGACGCAGTTCCACCCCGAGAAGAGCCAGGCCAAGGGGTTGCAGATCTACCGCAATTTTGTCGCCGTGGCGGCGGCGGCTTAGCGACTGCATAAAGCTCCGTTGCTTGGGGGCTTACGAAGGCGTTATATCGCCTTTTCCTCCCAACTTTGCTTTGCCAGTGGCCCCGTTTTAGCTTCGCCTATGGCGTATGGGCAAAACCGCCACGCTCAAGCTCGAGGACAAGGAATTTCATCTCCCCATCCTGGTCGGGACCGAGGGGGAGAAGGCGATCGACACCCGCAAGCTGAGGGCCGATTCGGGATACATCTGCTACGACCAGGGCTACGGCAACACCGGCTCCTGCGAGAGCGGCATCACCTATCTCGACGGGGACAAGGGCATCCTCCGCCATCGGGGCTACCCGATCGAGCAGCTGGCGCACAGCAGCGACTTCGTCGAGACGGCCTACCTGACGATCTACGGCGAGCTGCCCAATCCGGCGAAGCGCAAGGCCTTCGGCATGCTTCTGCGCGAAAACGCGGCCGTCGAGACGCAGATGCAGCGCATCTTCGAGGGCTTCCCGAAGGACGCTCCGCCGATGGCCATGCTTTCGTCCATCGTCGCCTCGATGGCCGCGCACTACCCGCACCTCGCGGCCAACAATTTCGAGCAGGATCTGGCCAATTTCGACCAGGCGGCGGCGATTGCCATCTCGAAGGTCCGCACGATCGGCGCGATGATCTACCGGTACGTCCACGGCCTGCCCTACGTCTTCCCGAAGCAGGAGCTGCCGTTTTGCGACAACTTCCTGCACATGATGTTCTCGGAGCCGTACAAGGACTACGTCGCGGATCCGAAGGTGGCCCGCGCGCTCAACCTCCTCCTGCTCCTCCACACCGACCACGAGCAGAACTGCTCGACCTCGACCGTGCGCATGGTCGGATCCAGCTCCGCCAACCTCTTCACCTCCCTCTCGGCGGGGATCTGCGCCCTGTCCGGACCGCTGCACGGCGGCGCCAATGTGTCGGTCATGCAGATGCTGCAATCGATCCACGACGAGGGCGACGACGGCACCCGCTTCATCGAGGCGGCCAAGTCCGGCGGGAAGGGGCACCGCCTGATGGGCTTCGGCCACGCGGTCTACCGCAATTTCGATCCCCGGGCCAAGATCATCGGCAAGGCCTGCGGCGAGGTCCTGAAGAAGCTCGGGATCCACGACCCGCTGCTCGACATCGCCACCAGGCTCGAGCACGCGGCGCTGAAGGACGACTACTTTCTCTCCCGGAAGCTCTACCCGAACGTCGATTTCTACAGCGGGATCATCATGCGGGCGCTCGGCATCCCGGTGAACATGTTCACGGTCATCTTCGCCATCGGCCGCACGCCCGGCTGGATCGCCAACTGGCGCGAGGTGGCGGCCAACCCGAAGGGCCGCATCTATCGGCCGCGGCAGATCTACGTCGGACCGGTCCAGCGCGATTACGTGCCGATCGGCGAGCGGGCCTGAGCGGGGCCGAAGCCATGCTGGCTGCTGGCGCCGATCCCGGTCAGCTCGTGGGCGAATGGGGCGAGCGGCTGCTCGCGGCCTTTCCGGCCGAGGTCCGGAGCGTGTACCTCCTCGGGAGCCGGGCCCTGGGCGCGGAGGTCCCCGGCAGCGACGTCGACCTGGCGATCATCTGCGCGGGTGCGGCCGCGCCGGAGCGGCGGCGGGCGGCGGCGGAATGGGTCGGGGCGCAGGGGCGCGCCCGCGGTATCCCGGTCGACGTCACACTCCTCGACGAGCCCCGGCTGGCGCAGGGGATCCGGCCCTACCTGCGGATCGGCCGGCTCGTGGCCGGTCCCGACCTCCTGCGGGGCCTTCCGCTCCGGCCGGACCCGGAACTCGTGGCCTACTACGCGCATCTCGCCGCCTATTTCATCTGGGCGGTCCGGGGACGCCCCGCGGCCCTGGCCTATCCCCTCGAATATCCCGCGCCAACGGAGCCCTACCGCGGCTACGAGCGGAACGGGATCCGGACCGGCGAGGACCGCTACGACGCCGGCTGGGCGATGCTGGTGAACACGGTCGTGAGCCTGGCCAATTTCCGCCTGGCGCGCCTGGCGGGGGAGTTTGTCCCGAACAAGAGCCTGACGGTCGCCGCGTACCGCCGCCTCCTGCCGTCCGATCCGTGGCTGGACCTGGTGGCCGGGGTCTACGAGCTGGGCCGGATCCGCGGGGCCGGCCGGATGCCGGAGGCGCCGGCGGAGCGCGCGCGGCTGGCGGGCTACTGCCGCGAGGTCCTGGCCCTGGAAAACGAGGGCCTGGGGGCCTGCCTCCTCCTCGTGCCGCAGGTCGCCGGCTTTGACGAGGAGCTCCGCCAGCGGTTCCGCGGCATCACCTCGCGGGTCAGCTCCGTCTCGCCCGCCCATGCCGCCGCGCTCGCCGCGGCCCATCGGCTATGAACCCCCGCCTCTCCGTCATCATCCCGGTCCGCAACAGCGCCCCCGGCCTGCGGATCTGCCTGGCGGCGCTCCAGGCGCAGTCCTGGCCGGCGGAGGATTTCGAGGTCATCGCGGTGGACAACGGCTCGACCGACGATCTCGAGGCCGTGCGGCGGCTCTTTCCCCGGGTCCGCTGGCTGGCGGAGAGCGCGCCCGGCTCCTATGCGGCCAGGAACTGCGGGCTGCGGGCCGCCGTCGGCGAGATCATCGCCTTCACGGATGCGGACTGCCTCCCGGATCCGGACTGGCTCCGCCAGGGAGCGGCGGCGCTGGCGGACGGAAAAACCACCGTGGCCGGCGGCGAGGTGCCCTGGCTGGATCCGGTGGGGCGCGACCTGAACGCGTATGAGATCCTCGAGACAATCATGTTCGGGCTGGCCACCATCCGGCAGCTGATCGGGGAGCGCGGCTTCGCGATCACCGCGAACCTTTTCACCTTTCGCGCGGTCTTCGAGCGGGTGGGGGAGTTCGACGCCGGGCTCCGGTCGGCGGGCGACCGGGAATGGTGCCTGCGCGCGGTCGCGAAGGGGGAAGTCCTGGCCTACGCGGGAACGGCGATCGTCCGGCATCCGCGGCGGAGCACCCGCGGGGAGTTTTTCCGCAAGCAGCTCCGCCTGGTCGGCGGGCGCATGGCGCTCCTCCGGCGCGAGCGACCGGGCTGGAGGGCGATGCTCAGCGACCTCCGGAAGGTGTCCCTCCTCGATCCGCGCGTCTATGCGGTGGCCTTCGGCGATCCCCGCGCCAAGGGCCTGGCCCGGCGGATCCACTTCATCGGGGTCGCCCTCCTGGTGAGCCTGGCCACGACCGGGGAGAAGGTGCGCCTGCTCCTGGGCGGGGAACCGGGACGCGGCTAGCCTTCCGGGCCGGGCCAAACCGCCTTGCCAGGGGGCGCCGCTCGTGGCGTACTGGAAGGTCCCGCGGTTCCCCATGATCCTCCTTGGCGTCAACATCGACCACTGCGCCACCCTGCGGCAGGCGCGGTATCGCGACGCTGCGGCCACGGAGGCGATCGAGCCCGATCCGGTGGAGCTGGCGCTGCTGGCCGAAAAGGCCGGCGCCGATGGCATCACGGTCCACCTGCGCGAGGACCGGCGGCACATCCTCGAGCAGGACGTCGAGCGGCTGCGGGAGGCGATCGCCACCCGGCTCAATCTTGAGATGGCCTGCACCCCGGCGATGACCCGGTTCGCCCTGCGGCTGAAGCCGGATTCGGTCTGCCTCGTCCCCGAAAACCGCCGGGAGGTGACGACGGAGGGCGGCCTCGACGTCGTCGGCAATCGCGATCGCGTGCGGGCGGTGACCGAGGCGATGACGGCGGCGGGGATCCGGACGAGCCTCTTCATCGGCCCGGACCTGCCGCAAATCGAGCTCGCGGCGGAATTGCGGGCCCCCTGGATCGAGCTCCACACCGGCGCCTATGCGAACGCCTATGCCACGCCGGAGCGCGGCGCGGAGTTCGAGCGCCTGCGGGCGGGCGCCGCGCGCGCCCACGCGCTGGGCCTCGTCGTCAACGCGGGCCACGGCATCAATTACGTCAATATCGCCGAGGTGCGGACGCTCCCGCACCTGCATGAGCTCAACATTGGCCACAGCATCATCAGCCGCGCGCTCTTTTCGGGGATCGGCGAGGCGGTCCGGGAGATGAGGGCCCGGATGAACCCCCCGGCCTAACTTGGACAACCTGCAGATTCCCCCCGGCGGCCTCCTGCTGGGCCTCGGCGCCGACCTCATCGAGGTCGAGCGGATCCGGCGCGCCGTCGAACGGCAGGGCGACCGGTTCCTCCAGCGGGTCTTCACCGACGAGGAGCGCGCCTACTGCTTCAGCCACGCCCACCCGCACAAGCACCTGGCGGCCCGCTTCGCGGCCAAGGAGGCCGTCTCCAAGTGCTTCACCACGGGCATCGGCGCCCTGCTGGGCTGGAAATCGGTCTCGATCTACCACGGCGCGCGCCAGGAACCCCTCGTGCGCCTCGACGAGAAGGGGCAGGCGCTCCTGCAGCGGCTCGGCGGGACGGGAGTCCTCGTGACCCTGTCCCACACGGACGGCTCCGCCCTGGCCGTGGCGGCGCTGGTGCGGGCGGTTTGAACCCCGGCGAATCCCGCCTATCCTTTCCCCGATGGACGACACCCCCTCCGCCCCGGCCAAGCCCACCCAGACTCCGTCCTGGGTGATGCTCGGGTTTGTCGTGGGCGTCCTGTTCATGCTGGCGCTGCCGCGCCGCGAACCGGTCCCCGCGGCCGCTCCGGGGATCGACGAGGCTCGCCGCCAGCTGGCCGCCGCCGTGGCTCCGGCGCCGGCCGCTCCCGCGCCGCCGCTCCGCACGATCGACGCGGTTTTTGCCGCCTGGGGCAAGTACGCCAAGTGGGACAGCGACACCACCGAGGTGGCACTGTGGAATTCGGGGACGAAGGACTACTCGGATTGCTATGAGGTCCTGCGGCTGGGGGACGCCTATTTCTTCCGGCAGATCCCGCGGCTGACCCGCCCGGTCCTCCGCCACGGCGTCCCGGAGGCGCAGAGCGCCCCGCTGCAGTACACCGAGACGGCGGCGCAGGAGCAGGAATGGAAGAAGGAGGCGAGCGACGAGAGCTGGCGGGCGTTCAGCGACGCCCTGCACGCGGGCGCCGCCAAGGGGAAGGGACCGCCATGAAGCCCCCGGCGGCGGATCCGATCCTGAGTTGCGCCGAGGCGGCAGCCTTCGAGCAGGGGCTCTTTGCCGGGGAGGAGGCCCGGGAGGGTCCCGCGATGGAGCGGGCGGGCGGCGCGCTGGCCGAGGCCGTGCTGCGGGATTTCCGGGAAATCGGCGGCTTTCCCGCCGCGGGCCGGATCCTCGTGCTGGCGGGCAAGGGCCACAATGGCGGCGACGCGCTGATCGCGGCGCGGCGAATCCTGGAGAAATTTCCCTCCGCCCGCGCCGAGGTGGCCTTTGTCTTCGGCGAACGCGGGCTGCGCCCGCTCGCGCAGCAGGCCTGGCGGGAACTGGGCCATGCGGCCCGGAGCCGGGTGACGGCGATTCCGCCCGAGGGGCTGGCCGCCGGCTACGACCTTTGCCTCGACGGCGTCTTCGGCTTCCAGTTCCGGCCGCCGGTGCCGCGGGCGGTCGCGGCGGTGCTCGCCCGCGTGAATGCGCTGCCGGTTCGGCTCCGCGCGGCGGTCGACCTCCCGAGCGGGCTGGGCGGGCCCGGCCAGCCCGGCCCGGCCATTTTCCGGGCGGATTTCACCTATGCGACCGGCAGCGTGAAGCGCCCCGTGATCGAGGAAGCGGCGGCGCCCTGGGTCGGGCGGCTGCGGTACCTCGACCTGGGCTTTTTCGGGGAGGGGGCTCACGCGGCGGAAATGCGGGTGCTGACGCCGGGGGTCCTGGCGCCGCTGGGGGCGCTGCGCGCCCCGATTTCGGACAAGCGGACCTACGGGCATCTCTTCCTGGTCGGCGGCTCGCACGGTTACCCGGGAGCCATCCTCATGAGCGTGCTGTCGGCCCTGCGGAGCGGGGTGGGTCTCGTCACCGCTGCCGTCCCGGCCTCGCTGGCTTCGGCCTTTGCCGCCCGGGCCCCGGAGGCCATGTGGGTGGGGCTGCCGGAGACCCCGGACGGCGGGCTGGCCCTGGAGGGCCGGCGGCTGCTCGAGTCGAGGATCGGACGCGCGACCGCGCTCGCGATCGGGCCCGGGCTGGGCCGCGAACCGGAGACCCTCGCCCTGGTCCGCGAAATCGTCGCGGGCTCAAGGCTCCCCCTCGTGATCGATGCCGACGCCCTGCAGCCGGAGATCGTGGACGCGGGCCGCGCGCCCCGCGTGCTGACCCCTCACGCCGGCGAATGGAAACGGATCGATCCGGCCAAGCGGCACAAACGCCCGGCCCCGGCCTGGCGCCACGCCGTGGTCGTGCACAAGGGGCCGCTGACTTCGGTGGCCGCCGGGCGGGACCGCTATTTCAGCCCCTTTGGGGGCCCGGTGCTGGCCCGGGGCGGCAGCGGCGACATTCTCACGGGATTGACGGGGGGCCTGCTGGCCCAGACGCCGGGCGACCCCCTCCTCGCGGCCTGCCGCGGGGTCGTCTGGCACGGTCGGGCGGCCGACGCCCTGGCCCAGGCCCACGGGCAGACGGCGGTCCGGGTGACGCAGTTGCTAGAATACCTTCCGCAAGCATTGCGTGAAGGCTGACCCCGAAACCGACCCCGTTCCACTCACCGAGAGACAGGCGTTCCTGGTCCTGAACGCCCTGCCTGAGATCGGGCCGATTGGCCTCAACCGCCTGCTGGCGGACCTCGGGGGTGATCCGCGGCGGGTCTTGGAGTCGTCCGGTGACCGACTCCGTGAAGCGGGGATTGGTCCCGCGGCCGTCACGGCCATCCTCTCCTGGCGCGAACATTTTGACCCGGTGGCGGAGGAGGGGAAGCTGACGCGCTGCGGCGCGGATTTCATCGCCGCGGGCGATCGCGGCTATCCCTCGACCCTGCGCCTGATCCACGATCCGCCGATTGGCCTCTATCGCCTCGGTCCCCATGCGTTCGACCGGCCCGGCATCGCGATTGTCGGAACCCGGCGCGCGACGCCCTATGGACGGGCGGTGGCACGGCGCCTCGCGGCGGAATTCACCGGGGCGGGGTTCTGCATCGTCAGCGGGCTGGCCGAGGGCATCGACACGGCGGCCCACGAGGGCGCCCTGGAGGCGGGCGGTCCCACCGTCGCGGTCCTCGGGACCGGGCCGGACCTCGTCTTTCCGTCCGGGAACCGGCAGCTCCAGCAGCGCATTGCCGCGACGGGCGCCGTGCTGTCCGAATTTCCCTTTGGCCGCCGGGCCACCCGCCAGTCGTTTCCCATGCGCAATCGCATAGTCTCGGGCCTCTCCGAGGCAGTGATCGTCGTCGAAAGCGGCGTGGCGGGCGGGGCCATGATCACCGCCGGCCTGGCCGGCGAGCAGGGCAAGCCGCTCTTCGCCGTGCCCGGGAGAATCGACCAGCCGACCAGCGCCGGCTGCCACCAGCTGCTGCGCGACGGCGCGTCGCTGCTCACGTGCGCGCAGGACGTGCTGCAGGAGCTGAGCTACCTGGGAGGCCTGCGACCGCTGCCGATCCCGCCCCGCGGGGCGCGCCGGCTGGCTTCCGGCAGCGTGGAGGGCGACGAGGCCCGGCTTCTGGCCTGCCTGGCCGGCGGAGAGGCGCTGACGGTCGACGGACTGGCTGGGGCGACCGGCTGGCCCGCGGCCCGCGTATCCGCGGGGCTGCTCCTGCTGGAGCTCGGGCGCCGCGCGGCCCGGCGGCTCGACGGAGCCTACGAGGCGATAGGATGAACGCGCTCCGACTTCGCTCCGGGCCCGGCTGGACCGCGCAGCGGGTCAGCCGGGCGGCCAGGTCATCTGCCGCCCGGCCAGCAGATGCATATGCAGGTGGGGCACGGTCTCGCAGGCATCGGGGCCGTGGTTGACCACGAGGCGGAAGCCGCGCTCCAGCTTGAGTTTCTTCGCGACGAGGCCGGCCACGACCAGCAGGTGCCCGAGCAGTGCCTCGTCGTCGGGCGCCGCATCGCCCAGCCGGGGAATGACGCGCTTGGGAATGAGGAGGAGGTGCACGGGGGCCTGCGGGTCGCGGTCGTGGATCACGATGCAGCGGTCGTCCTCATGCTCGATTTTCGCGGGAATCTCCCGGTCGATGATTTTCTCAAAGATCGTCTTGGCGCTCATAGGAATAGCAGCTGCAGCCGGGCGCTTTCCACCGTGCGGGCCGCGGCCAGCTCCCGGATGAAGGCCAGGGCGTCCTCGTAGTCGCGCTGGCGGCGCGGGGTGGCCCGGCGGTCCGCCGGCAGCAGGGCGGGGCGGAGGTTGGTGATGAGCAGGGTCGATTCCGGAAACGGCGCGAGCTGCTTGAGGCCGGCCACGATCCCGGCGCGGGTGAAGAGGGGCGTCGCGGCGTGCAGGGTCTCCGTCGCGTCCCAGTGGAAGAAACCGTGCGCGGGCAGGCCGCGGCAGAATCTCTCGAGGAGCCGCGCCGCGGCGGCATTGAAGGCGGCGTCGAAGCGGGCCGCCGCCGCGGGATCCGCCACCGCCTGGGCCTCGAGCTCCGCCAGGCTGAAGGCGAGCCCGGCCGCGATCTGGCGGGCGAGGAAGAGGTCGTGGCCGGTGACGTGGGAGAAGAGCGCGTTGATGAAATGCAGCCGGCGCAAGTCATCGCGCGTCGGCGCCGCTCTCAACGGCCTTTCTCCTTGGCCTTGCCGAGCGCGTTGATCTCCTGGGTGAACTCCGAGACGTCGCGGAATTCCTTGTAGACGCTGGCGAAGCGGACGTAGGCGACCTGGTCGATGCTGCGCAGGCGCTGCATCACGCCCTCGCCCACGGCCTGGGAGGGAATCTCGTTCTCGTACTGCGCCTCCAGCGCGTCGATCGTGTCCTCGACCAGCATGGTGATCTGCTCCAGGTCGATCGGCCGCTTGTGGCAGGCCGCCCGCACCGCCCGGATCAGCTTCTCCCGGTCGAACTCCTCGCGGCGGCCGTCGCGCTTGACCACGGCGATCCCGTCGCGGACCAGCGTCTCGGTGGTGGTGAAGCGGTGGCTGCACTCCAGGCACTCGCGCCGGCGGCGGATGGTGTTGCCCTCCTTGCTGATGCGGGAGTCGATGACCTTGTCCTCAATCGAGGTGCATTTGGGGCAGCGCATGGGGAAAAGTGGAAGTGGAAAGGCGGAGGAGGCCCTGATTCGGAGGGCGGGGTTTCAGTTAAGTTCCAAAAAGTTCTTGAGAATCTTCATGCCCTCCCCGGTCGCGATGGACTCGGGGTGGAACTGGACGCCCCAGATGGGGAGGGTGCGGTGCCGGAGGCCCATGATCTCGCCCTCGGCGGTCTCGGCGGTGATCTCCAACTCGGCCGGGAAGCTGGCGCGCTCGACCAGGAGCGAATGGTAGCGGGTGCCCGGGAAGTTCTGGGGCAGCCCCCGAAAGAGGTCCTGCCCATTGTGGGCGATCGGGGAGGTCTTGCCGTGCATCAGGCGGCCGGCGCGCACCACCTTGCCGCCGAAGTAGTGGCCGACGGCCTGGTGCCCCAGGCAGACGCCGAACATCGGGACCTTGCCGGCAAAGGCCTTGATCATGTCCAGGGTCACGCCCGCCTCGGCCGGCGAACAGGGCCCCGGGGAGAGGAGGACGCGGGCGGGCTTCAGCGCCAGCGCCTCGGCCGGGGTGATCTCGTCGTTGCGGAAGACGCGCTGCTCCACCCCCAGCTGGCCGAAATATTGGACCAGGTTGTAGGTGAAGGAGTCGTAGTTATCGATGACCAGGAGCACTCCGGGCCATTAAACCGCGAATTTGTGCCTGGGTCAATACGGCGCCTACGGCGTTGCCGCATAAACGCCTATGAAAGCCGGTGTCCGGCAAAAGCATGCTTTGTTAGCCACGGACCGTCATTGGCTTAATGACGGAAGTCCCGGCCTGAAACCGTTTGCCACAGGTGGGGGCTGGCCTGAAGCTCCGCCGCCCATGGCGCCCTTCACCCTGCTCAAGACCGATTCAGCCACGGCGGCGCGCCGCGGGCGGCTGGCGACGCGGCATGGCGTGATCGAGACCCCCGTCTTCATGCCGGTCGGGACCCAGGGCACGGTCAAGGCGGTGACCCCCGCCCACCTCCGCGAGATTGGGACCCAGGTCATCCTGGGCAACACCTACCACCTGAGCCTGCGTCCGGGCAGCGCGCTGGTCCGGGAACTCGGCGGGCTGCACAAGTTCATGGGCTGGGACGGCCCGATTCTCACGGACAGCGGCGGCTTCCAGGTCTTCAGCCTGGCCAAGCTGCGCGAGGTCCGCGACGACGGCGTGGCCTTCCAGTCGCATCTCGATGGCGCCCGGCTTTTCCTCGGTCCAAAGGAGGTCATGGGGATCCAGGCCGACCTGGCCTCGGACATCGCGATGGTGATCGACGAGTGCCCGCCCTGGCCCTGCACCCGGGAGGCCTGCGCGGAGGCGGTGGCGCGATCCCACCGCTGGGCCGGCCAGTGCAAACAGATCGCGACGGACAGCGGTTTCCTCGCTGCCGGGCACCATGTCTTTGGGATCGTTCAGGGGTCGAATTTTGAGGACCTGCGCCGTGAGGCGGCCGCCGGGCTCGTCGCACTGGATTTTCCGGGATATGCCATTGGCGGAGTCAGCGTCGGTGAACCGGAGCCGGAGATGCTGCGGCAGGTGGCGATGACGGCGCCCCTCCTGCCTGCGGACAAACCACGGTATACGATGGGACTGGGTACGCCGCCGCAGCTCCTCAGGATGATTGCCCTCGGGGTGGACATGTTCGACTGCGTCCTGCCGACGCGGGTCGCGCGCAACGGGCTCGCCTTCACGCCGGATGGCACAATCAATCTCCGCAACGAGCGGTTTCGCGCGGATGCCCGGCCGGTGGTGGAAGGGCTCGACAACTATACCTGCCGGAATTTCACGCGGGCCTACCTCCGCCACCTCTTTATCGCCGGCGAGATGCTCGCGGGCACGCTCCTCACGATCCACAACCTGCACTTCTTCCTGGACCTGATGGCGCAGGCCCGGGCGCACCTCGACGCCGGCGACTATGCCTCCTGGCACCGCGGCTGGATCGAGCGGTACGAGGCGGCGAACACTTAGGTCAGGGCGACGGGCTTTTTTCTGAGCCTTCCAGGAACACTTCCGCCTCTGGGGAGCGTCCAAATGCCTCCGCTTTCGGATTGCCGCCAAGCGGCTTACGTAAGAACCTACGACGCATGAGAATCCTCGTCACCGGAGGGGCCGGTTTCCTCGGCTCCCATCTCTGCGACCGCCTGATCAAGGACGGGAACGAGGTCGTGTGCCTGGACAACTTCTTCACCGGCCGCCGGCAGAACATCGCCCATCTGGTCGGCCACGCCGGCTTCGAGCTGATGCGGCACGACGTGATCGATCCCTTCAAGATCGAGGTGGACCAGATCTACAACCTCGCCTGTCCCGCCTCCCCGCCGCACTACCAGTACAACCCGATCAAGACCATCAAGACGTCGGTCATGGGCGCGATCAACTGCCTGGGCCTGGCCAAGCGGGTCAAGGGCCGGGTCATGCAGGCCAGCACGAGCGAGGTCTACGGCGACCCGCAGGTCCATCCCCAGCCGGAGAGCTACTGGGGCAACGTGAACCCGATCGGCAAGCGGTCCTGCTATGACGAGGGCAAGCGCTGCGCCGAGACCCTCTTCTTCGACTATCACCGCGAGAACAAGGTCGATATCCGCGTGATCCGCATCTTCAACACCTACGGACCCCGCATGCACGAGGCGGACGGCCGGGTCGTCTCGAATTTCATCGTCCAGGCCCTGCGCGGGGAGGACATCACGATCTACGGCGACGGCACCCAGACCCGGTCCTTCTGCTATGTCGACGACCTGATCGAGGGCTTCATCCGCTTCATGGCGCAGACGGAGACCGTGGGGCCGGTCAACCTCGGGAACCCGGGCGAGTTCACCATGCTCCAGCTGGCCGAGCTCACGCTCAAGCTCGTCGGCGGGCGCTCGAAGATCGTCCACAAGCCGCTGCCCTCGGACGACCCGAAGCAGCGCCGGCCGGACATCACGCTCGCCCGCCAGCACCTCAAGTGGGAGCCCAAGGTCCCGCTCGACGAGGGACTGAAGCGGACGATCGGGTACTTCCGGGGCGCGCTGGCGGCGCCGGGGGTCACTTAATCCCGAGGACCTTCGTTTCGCCGATCTCCACGTGGCCGGTGGAGCCGACTGAGGTCTGGGAGGTGGTCAGGCCGTCCATCTGCTTGCCGAAGTACTCCGCGGCGATGGCGCTCATGGCGGGCAGCGCCTCGGCGAAATTATTCCCATCGGCGCGGATGTTCATCCGGACCGACCAGACGGGATTGGGCGCGGCCTCGCCCTTGCGCAGGGCCGTCGCGGTGGGGCCGTACTGGGGCGTGCCCATGGCGGTCCGCATGTCCGCCGCGTGGTGGCTCCGCTGCAGTTCCTGGAAATCGTACGCCATCAGGACGACGAAGTAGCGTTCCTGGTTAAGGTCGGCGAGGTAGCTCTCGGCCTTGGCGCTCAGGCCGTCCTGGTAGGCCCAGGACCGCTTTATTTCGCGGTTGAGGGCGTCGGTGTAGCCGAGCAGCTGCGCCGTATGGGAGGCGGCGACCTGGGCCGAGAACTGGTCGTTGCGCGTGATCATCATCTGGAACTCGATGGGGCTGGGGTCAGGGGCGCCCCCGGCCGAGTAGGAGGCATTGTAGTCCCGGATCGACTGCATCTTGTCCTGAAACTGGAATTGCCGCTCCGGATCTGCGGCGTCCTGGGAGGGATCGGTCAGGGTTGAGCCCCAGTTGACCACGATCAGCAGGTCGGCGGACCTGGCGTCCCGGGTCGGGAAAAAGTTCTGCTTGGCGAGGTCCGGCGCGAGGATCTTGGCCACGTCCATGAAGCTCAGGCGTTCCAGGGAGGGATCGCGGGTTTCGCCGAAGAATTTTCCCTGGAAGAAAACGTAGGTCTGCCGCTGGGGGGCGCCGTTGACGAACTTCTGCTGGACGTAGCCCTTGGACGCGGTGGCATTGACGGTGACGAAGCCCGAGTGGTCGGCGCGAAGGGCGGCAGGCAGGAGGGTGGCCGCGGCCAGAAGAATTGCTTTGGTTTTCATCGGGATGCTGGGGATATTCGCTGCAATCAGGTTAGCCGGTTTGGGAGGGGAGGCAAGGCTCGGAGGCATTCCGCGGGGTGGCCGGTCGATCGACCGGCTCGAGTGGTCATTTGACGACGTTCAGCACCTTGGTTTCGCCGACATCCACGCGGGCGTTTGAGCCGACCGAGGCGGGGCGGTCGACGAGGTCTGCCTCCTGCCGGCCGAAGTAGGCGGAGGCTGCCTGGCTCATGGCGGGCAGGGCCTCGGCGAAATTGTTGCCGGCCGCGCGCATATTCATGTGCACGGACCAGACGGGGTTCGGCTGCGGCGGGGGACGGGGCGGCGGCTGGTGGCGCGCGGCGGCCTCCCGCAGGGCCCGCCGGTAATCCTCGTGGTCCCGGCGGATCTTCTGGTAGTCGTAAGCGAGGAGGATCACGAAATAGCGCTCGTCGATCAGCTGGGCGAAGTGGGTCTCCTCCATTGCATTCATGCCGCCGGGCGTGGCCCAGTCCATGTTGCCCTCCCGCTGGAGGGCATCGTGGTAGCCCAGCAGATAGGAATTCATGTTCATCGTGGATCCCCGGTAACCTTCGTCCGAGCTGGGAGCGATTGTGACGGGATCCACCACGGTCGTGCCCCAGTTCACGACAATGAGCAGATCGGCGGCCGCCTGGTCGGCGGGGTAGTAGTTCTGCCGGGCCAGATCCGGGGCCAGGACCTTGAGGAGCGAGGTAAACGAGGCTTGATCGATCGAGGAGTCGCGCGTGTCGCCCTCGAAGGTCTTGCCTTGAAAAAAGACATAGGTTTCGCGCTGCGGGACTCCGTCGACGAATTTCCGCTGGGTATAAGCCTTGGACGCGGAAGCGCTGACGATTGCGAAATCCTGGTGGTCGGCGCGCAACGTGGCGGCGAGCGGCAGGATTGCGGACGCGGTAAGAATTCCGATCCCGACCCCGCGCGGAGAAAATCGTGGAATTCTCATAGGTGACGTGGATCCCTCTTTGCTGGCCCCGTGCCAGCTCCGGGGCGATTACCTTAACATGCTTATGATAAGTTTTTTATAGCATTGCAGCCAAAAAAACCAGACCCTTCGCATCCAAACACTGGTGTTTCCCCCCAAAAAGCCAAGCGGGGGTCCCGGCTTCTGGTTGTGGTCAACCGCCGGCGAGCGTGCTCCTCGATTCCTTCCGTCCGGCCGGCACGCATTCGATTTGCCAAGCCCCCCGGCGGGACTAAGATTCTTCCCCTTTTCATGCTCTCCTCCCTGTTCAAGCGCTTCTCCGGGCGGCATTACCGAAAGTTTCTGGAGTCCTGCCGCCCGATTGTCGCTCGAATCAACGAGTTGGAGAAGTCCTACCAGGCCCTGACCGATGAGCAGCTGCGGGCCAAGACGGACGAATTCCGCGCCCGGCTGAAGCAGGGGGAGACCCTTGACCAGGTCCTCCCGGAGGCCTTTGCCGCCGTGAAGAACGCCGCCCGCCGCCTGTCAGGGCGGAAGATCATGGTCTGCGAGCACGAGCTCACCTGGGACATGATCCATTTCGACGTCCAGCTGATCGGCGGGATGTCGCTGCACCAGGGCCGGATCGCCGAGATGGCGACGGGCGAGGGCAAGACGCTCGTCGCCACGCTGCCCCTCTACCTGAACGCCCTCCTGGGCCGGAACACCCAGCTCGTCACGGTCAACGACTACCTGGCCCGCCGCGACTCCGAGTGGATGGGGCACATCTACAGCTTCCTCGGCGTCTCCTTCGGCTGCATCCAGCAGTCGATGGCGCCGGCCCTCCGCCGTGAAATGTACGGGCGCAACATCACTTACGGGACGGCGAGCGAGTTCGGCTTCGACTACCTGCGCGACAACGGCATGGCGACCCGCAAGGAGGACCAGGTGCAGCGCGACCACTGGTACTGCATCGTGGACGAGATCGACTCCATCCTGGTCGACGAGGCGCGCACCCCGCTGATCATCTCCGGCCCCGCCCCGATCGAGCGGGAGCAGCCCTTCACCCGGCTGAAGCCGAGCGTGGACCGGCTGGTCAACGACCAGACGCGCCTCTGCAATCGGCTGGCCGGGGAGGCCAAGGACATCCTCGAGAAGGCCGCCCCCGACTCGGACGAGCGCCACGAAGCCGCGCGCAAGATGCTGCAGGTGAAGATGGGCAACCCCAAGAACAAGCAGCTCCTGCGGCTGATGGAGAACCCGGAGTGGCTGAAGCAGCTCGACAAGGTGGAGACCGAGCTCAACTCCGACCTGAACAAGGACCAGCTCTACCAGCTGAAGGAGGACCTGCTCTACGTGATCGACGAGCGGCAGCACCAGGCCGACCTCACGCTCCTCGGCCGCAACCAGCTGCGCCCGGACAATCCCGACGGCTTCGTCCTCCCGGACCTCGCCACCGAGTTCTCCGACCTCGACCGCGACACGACGCTCGCGCCGGAGCAGCGCGAGGCCGCCAAGGTCGCCGCCCAGTCGCGGTACGCCGTCATTTCCGAGGAGATCCACGCCATCTCCCAATTGCTGCGCGCCTACTCCCTCTACGAGCGGGACGTCGAGTACGTTGTCACCCCCGAGGGCAAGGTGATGATCGTCGACGAGAACACCGGCCGCGTCATGCCGGGCCGCCGCTGGTCGGACGGCCTGCACCAGGCGGTCGAGGCGAAGGAGAACGTGGCGATCGAGCGGGAGACCCGGACCTACGCCACGATCACGATCCAGAACTACTTCCGCATGTACGAGAAGCTGGCCGGCATGACCGGCACGGCCGAGACGGAGGCGACGGAGTTCAACGACATCTACAAGCTGGCGGTGCAGGTGATCCCGACCAACCGGCCCTGCATCCGCATCGACCGCAACGACTCCATTTTCAAGACGCGCCGGGACAAGTACACCGCCGTCGTCCGCGAGATCGAGGCGGCGAACAAGCGCGGCCAGCCGGTCCTCGTCGGCACGACCAGCGTCGAGTCCTCGGAGGTGCTTGCGCGCATGCTCAAGCGCACCGGGGTGATCCACGCCGTCCTGAACGCCAAGTTTCACCAGCAGGAGGCCGAGATCGTGGCCCGCGCCGGGCAGCGCGGCGCCGTGACGATCGCCACGAACATGGCCGGCCGCGGCACCGACATCAAGCTGGGCGAGGGCGTGCGCTACAACGTCGCCAGCCGGCCCCATCCGGAGAAGAAGGGCGTCATCGTTTACACCCTGACCGAGCCGACCACCGGCGAGACCCGCGAGCTCGAGTCCGACGACGACGCGGCCCGGACGCTCCAGCTGCGGCCGGACAGCAAGGTGACGGGTGGGCTCTTTGTCATCGGCACCGAGCGGCACGAGTCCCGCCGGGTCGACCGCCAGCTGCGCGGCCGCTGTTCCCGCCAGGGCGACCCCGGCCTGACCAAGTTCTTCCTCTCGCTCGAGGACGACCTGATGCGCCTCTTCCTCCAGGGCAACC
>CAZKAH010000038.1:0-27144 GCA_964550715.1 uncultured Opitutaceae bacterium | reverse complement strand
CCTTCCTCAAGCGCCACACCCTCCACAAGGAGATCAAGTAGTCGGAAAAGGGGTCAGGCGGCCTGACCCCTTGGTACGTACTTACTTCTTGTCGCCGGCCGCCGCCGCCTGGGGCGACAGCTGCTGCCGCCGCGCCGCCCGCCAGCCCTCGCGGTGCTTGCGGATCCAGTCGAGGAGGGCGCGCTCAAAGCCGATATCGTACCCGAGCCGCTCGGACTCGAGCCACTTGTGCTTCAGGATCTCCTCCCGCTCCGCGAGGAATTCCTGATAGAGGCTCGATTGCTTGACGAATTCGTGCGACGAGGAATCGGTCTCTCTGGAAATGGAGGTCATGCTGCCAGCGATGATGCCCACAGCTGAGCACGACGCGGCGAAGGCTGTCAATGCCGGCAATTTAACTCGTTTGTTACGATCGGGCCGGGCCGGGCGCCTGCTCGAGGCCGGCGAGGAGTTTTTCCGCCATGCCCCGGAAGATCATTGCGGCCTCGCCCTCCGGCGCGCCGACGACGATGGGCCGGCCCGCGTCGCCGCCCTCGCGGATGGCCGGAACCAGCGGCACCTGGCCGAGGAGCCTGGTGCCCAGCTTCTCCGCGGTGATCAGCCCGCCGCCTGAGCCGAAGAGCGTGTGCTTCACGCCGGCCGGGTCGGTGAAGTAGCTCATGTTCTCGGCCACGCCGAGCAGCGGCACATTCACCTTGCGGAACATCAGGCCGCCCTTGCGCGCGACGTTGGCCGCGGCCGGCTGCGGGGTGGTGACAAGGACGGCGCCGTCGAGCGGCAGGGTCTGGGCCAGCGACAGCTGGGCGTCGCCGGTGCCCGGCGGCAGGTCGACGACGAGGATGTCGAGCTCCCCCCATTTCACGTTCAGGACGAACTGCTGAATCGTTTTCATGATCATCGGGCCGCGCCAGACGACGGGGGTGTCGTCGTCGACCAGGAAGCCCATGCTCATGACCTTCACGCCGTGCCGGTCCATCGGGATCAGCATGGCGTCCGGGCCCTCGCCCTCGATCTCGGGCCGGCCCTGCAGGCCCATCATCAGGGGGACGCTGGGGCCAAAGATGTCGCAGTCGAGCAGCCCGACCCGGCCCGGGCGGTTGCGCGCGGCGAGGACCTGGGCGAAGGCGCAGGCGAGGTTGACCGCGAAGGTGCTCTTGCCGACGCCGCCCTTGCCCGAGGCGATGGCGATCGCATGCCGGATCGACTTGGGGGCGCCGCCGGCGCCGGCCAGGTTGCCCGCGGCCGGGGCGGCCTTCACCGCCTGCACGGCGATGTCGATCGCGGTGTCCTTCACCCCGGGGAGGGCCCGCAGGCACCGGTCGACCTCGGCCTGGAGCTGCCGCGGCACCTTGGGGTCGTTGGTCGTGATCGCCAGGGAGACCCGGGCCACGCCGCCCTCCAGCGCGGCCGAGCGGACCAGCCCGAAGGAAACGATGTCGCGGCTGAATCCGGGATATTTGACCTGCTTGAGGTGTTCTTTGATTTCGTCGGCGGTCACGGTGAGAAATAAGAGTTGTTATGCGCCGGGCATGCGCAAATAGAAATAGGCTTCATCATGAAGAAGACGCTTTTTCTTTTCCTCGCCCTGGCCGCGCCCCTGCTCGCCCAGCGGGACATCGGCCGGGTCGATGTCGCCGCCGACAACAAGACGCTGCCCGTGCGCGTCTCCGCCAATGTGCCGGAGCTCAACTCCCTGGCGCTGCAGGCCTTCGGCGCCCACGGGCGCTATCGGGTGGTGGCCGCCGGGTTCGCCTATGACATCCGCTTCACGGAGGTGACCCCGGCCCAGGTCCGGGTCGACATCGACCGGCTGGGCCAGACGGTGGGCTCCCAGGTCGTGACCGGCACCAGCGCGCGAAACGCCCTCCTGCGCGCGGCCGATGTCGCGGTGGAAAAGACCAATGGCCTCGGTTTGCGCGGGTTTTTCGCCTCCAAGCTGGCCTGGGTCGGCAAGTCCACGGGCCACGACGAGATCTACACCGGCGACCTTTTCTTCGGCACCGCCCGGCAGTTCACCCACGACCGATCCATCACCTTCACGCCGCGCTGGTCGCCGGATGGCACGGAGCTGCTCTACACCAGCTACTACCACTCGGGCTCGCCGGACATCTTTCTCCTCAATCTCTCCACCTACCAGCGGTCGACCTTCGTCAGCTTCCGCGGCAGCAACAGCGGCGCGCGCTTCAGCCCGGACGGCCGCCGGGTCGCGATGGTGCTGAGCGGGGAGGGGAACCCGGAGATCTACGTGAGCAACGCCCAGGGGCACGAGGTCTCGCGCAAGACGCGCTTCGATTCCACCAAGTCGTCGCCCTGCTGGTCGCCCGACGGCAGCCGCCTCGTCTTCGCCTCCGGCAATCCCGGCCCCCAGCTCTATGTCATTTCCGCCGGCGGCGGCCCGATGCAGCGGCTGACCTACAACATCAGCGGCGAGTGCTCGGAGCCCGATTGGAGCCGCGCCAATCCCTCGCGGATCGCGTTCACCGCGAAAATCGGCGGCAACTACCAGATCGCCGTCCTGGATGTTTCCTCGCACGAGAGCCGCGTGGTTTCGAAGGCCTCCTTTGACGGGATGGGCGCGTCCTGGCTCCCGGATGGCCGCCACCTCGTGTACACGGCGAGCAGCTCCACAACGAGCCGCCTCTGCATCCTCGATACCGAGACGGGTAAGAGCACGATCATCAGCCCCTCGAGCCTGGGGCAGGTCGAACGGGGCAGCGTCTGGGCGCCCTGACAAAAAAATAAGAAGGGGTCAGGTTGCGACAGGTGAATTCGGCCGCCGAATTCACCTGTCGCAACCTGACCCCTTCCGCCCGAAATCAGGCTCCGCCCGCAGCCGTGTAGTTGGCCTCCGCGGCGTCCCAATTGACCACGTTCCAGAAGGCCGCGATGTAGTCGGGACGGCGGTTCTGGTAGTTCAGGTAGTAGGCGTGTTCCCAGACATCGAGCCCGATGACAGGCTTGCCCTCGAGCCCGGCGACGGCCTTTCCCATGAGCGGGCTGTCCTGGTTGGCCGTGGAGCCGATCGCGAGCTTCTTGTCGCCGGAGACGACGAGCCAGGCCCACCCGGAGCCGAAGCGGGTGGCGCCCGCCTTGCCGAACTCCTCCTTGAACTTGTCGAACGACCCGAAGCCCGCGTTGATCGCCGCGGCCAGCTTGCCCTTGGGCGCCCCGCCCTTGCCGGGCCCGAGGATTGTCCAGAAAAACGAGTGGTTGCTGTGGCCGCCGGCATTGTTGCGGAGACCCGTACGGATGCCCTCCGGCACCTTGCCCAGGTCCGCGATCAGCGCATTGACGTCCAGGGCGGCCAGGGCGGGATGGTCCTCAAGCAGCTTGTTGGCGTTCGTGATGTACGCCTGATGATGCTTCGTATGATGGATTTCCATCGTCTTCGCGTCGATGTGCGGAGCGAGGGCATCGTTGGCGTAGGGCAGTTTCGGAAGTACGTAGGCCATGATTGAGACGGGTTTGGGTTGAACGGGAGGAACGATAACCAATGCAGCGGAGCGCTGGGGCGTCAACTGCCCAAGGTCCTTTTAGTCGTCCGTTCCGGGGCCTTCGTTCCGCTTCGTCCGAAAGAATTCCTGCAACAGCTGGCGGCATTCCCCCTCCAGCACCCCCCCGGCAGTGATCTCGCAATGATGATTCACCCGCGGCAGGTCGTTGAGATTCGTCGCGCCCCCCAGGCACCCCATCTTGGGATCCGGCACCGCATAGCAAACCCGCGCCACCCGGGACATGAGCATCGCCCCCGAGCACATCGGACACGGCTCCTTGGTCACGTACACGGTCGCCCCCTCCAGCCGCCAGTCCCCCAATTTTCCCGCCGCCTGGGTGATCGCCAGGATTTCCGCATGCGCCGTAGGATCCTTGCTCCCCTCCACCGCATTATGCGCCGCCCCCACCACCTCCCCCCCCACTACAATCACCGCCCCGATTGGAACCTCGTCCCGCCGCCACGCATCAATCGCCTGATTGTAAGCCAGACTCATGAAGAACACATCATCCCGCACCAGCTGCGAGGGGAACCGCTTCTCGAAAGGACAATCCTGATCCACAACCAACCCATGATGGGCCACTTGCACCTTGCCAACCTGGAACATGACCATCGGGAAAATGGAGCCACCCGCTAACCTGGAATGAAGCTTCTGGGAAAATGAAGCCAGGCAGGGGTCCGCAGGGGCATTAGCGGAGCTCCTCGGCGCCTCTGGGCGGTGTCGACTGACGCCGCCGGTTTGGCGCCGATGCTTGGCCTTGCGCAGCGAGCCCCGGAGGGCCCCTGCCTGGCTTCATTTTCCCAGAAGCGCATCCGAAGCTGTTGTTGAAGAACCTTGACTCCGCCCTCGTAGATCCCATTTACAACAAGCTTTACCGCATCAATTTGACGAATCCCATGACCCTCCCCACCGCCTCCGCGCCGCGCCTCCATTATGTCTGACGGCCAATCGATTGAAGTCGAAGGCAAGGTGCTGACGGTCCTGCCGGGAACGATGTTCAAGGTGAAGCTGGCCAACGGCCACGTCGTCCTGGCGCATATTTCCGGCAAGCTGCGCAAGAATTTCATCAAGATCGCCGCCGGCGACACCGTGAAGATGGAGATGAGCCCGTACGACCTGGAAAAGGCGCGGATCACCTTCCGCATGAAGGAAGTCAATGCGCCGCCCCCGCCGGTGCATCGTCGGCGGTACTGACCGCCCGGTTATTTCCTTTCGTCCGCGCCCAAAGGGGCCATTTTTCCGGGCATGAAACGCCCGCCGCCCCCGCGCCGCGCCGCGGCCAGCAAGGCGCCCCCGGCGTTCGCGACGGACATCGACGCGTTCATCGCCTTCATCGACCTCGAGCGCGGGCTTTCGCCGCACACGCGCGAAAATTACCAGCGCGACCTTGACCAGGGCGCGGCCTTCCTCGCCCGGCGCGGGGCGGCCGGCTGGCGGCAGGTGACCTCGGCGCAGGCGGGGGAATGGCTGCGCTCGCTCGCGTCCGCCTTTGCGCCGGCCAGCCAGGCCCGGAAGCTGACCGCGCTTCGGGTGTTTGCGCGCTTCCTGGTGCGCGAGAACCTGCGGGCCGACGACTTCACGGCCATGCTGGCCGCCCCCCGGCTGGGCCGCCGGCTCCCCGGGACGCTCTCGGCCGCGGATGTCGGCCGCCTCCTGGCGGCTCCGTCCGGCGCCGATCCCCGCGGGCTGCGGGACCGCGCGATCCTCGAGCTCTTCTACGCGAGCGGCCTGCGCGCCTCGGAACTGGCCGCCGTGGCCCTCCAGCAGGTCGACCTCGAGCACGGCTACCTGCGCGTCTTCGGCAAGGGCTCGAAGGAGCGGGTGGTGCCCATGGGCCGCCGGGCGGCCGATGCGATCGGCGCCTACCTCGCCTCGGGCCGGCCGCACCTGGTCAAGCCCCGGACCGGCAGCCAGCTCTTCCTCAACAACCGCGGCGCGGCGCTTTCCCGGGTCATGCTCTGGATGATCGTCCGCAAGTATGCCCGGCGCGCGGGCCTGACCGGCCCGGTGAAGCCCCACGCCCTGCGCCATTCGTTCGCGACCCACCTCCTGGGCGGCGGCGCGGATCTCCGGGCCATCCAGGAAATGCTGGGGCACGCCAGCATCTCGACCACCCAGATCTACACTTCGGTCGAACCGCAGCGGCTGCTGGCCCAGCACGGGAAGTTTCATCCGCGCAATCACGCCAAATAATCGTTCCGAGCCAAAAACCCCTTGACGGTTTTTGGATTCACGGCGTCATGATTTGCTTTTAACGGCCCGTGAAAATCAACGTCTTCGTCACGCCCAAGAAGAATGTCCTCGATCCGCAGGGAGCGGCCGTCGGTCACGCCCTCGAAAGCCTCGGCTTCCGGGGTCTCAAGGGCACGCGGGTCGGCAAGCTGATCGAGCTCGAGGTCGACGGCGCCGACACCCCGGAATTCCGGGCGCGGCTCGACCAGGTGTGCCGCGACCTCCTGAGCAACCCGGTGATCGAGGATTTTCGCTACGAGATTCCGCCGCAATGAAGGTCGCCGTCGTCCAGTTTCCCGGCTCCAACTGCGACCAGGACGCCTACCACTTGTATGCCAGCGGCTTGCGCCTGCCGACCCGCTACCTGTGGCATAAGGAGACGAGCGTCGGCGAGGCGGACCTGGTCGTCGTCCCGGGCGGGTTTTCCTACGGCGACTACCTGCGCTGCGGCGCAATTGCCCGCTTTTCCCCCGTGATGGCCGCGGTGCGCGACTTCGCCGCGGCGGGCGGACTGGTCTTCGGCGTCTGCAACGGCTTCCAGATCCTCTGCGAGGCGGGCCTCCTCCCCGGCGCCCTGATCCGCAACGCCTCGCTCGAGTACCGCTGCCTCACCAGCGAGCTCAAGGTCGAGGCCAGCACCGAGACCTTCAATCCGCGCGCGCTGGGCGCGGCGATCCGCCTCCCGATCGGGCACGGCGAGGGGAATTTCCGGATCGACGAGGCGGGCCTGGCCCGGCTCGAGGCCAATCACCAGGTGCTCGTCCGGTACGCCGATAACCCCAACGGCTCGCTTGGGGACATCGCCGGGATCCGCAACGAGGCCGGCAACGTCTTCGGGATGATGCCGCACCCGGACCGGGCCTTCGAGCGCTTCCATCCGAGCCAGGACGGCCTCGCCGTGGCCCGGGCGGTGCTCGCCGCCCGGTTTCCCGAGGTGCTCCGCCGGACCGGTTGAACGAACCCATGCCGCCTGCCGCGCCGAGCGCTCCCGTCCCGCCTGCGGCCCCCGCCCCGGCGCTCCCGCCGAATCCCGACCCGGTCCTCAACCAGGCGATCACCCCGGCCCTGGTGAAGCGGCACGGCCTCCTGCCCGACGAGTACGCGGTGATCACCCGGACCCTCGGCCGCGAGCCGAGCCTCACCGAGCTCGGCATCTTCTCGGTCATGTGGTCGGAGCACTGCTCCTACAAGAACACCCGGGTCCTCCTCAAGGGCTTCCCCACCGAGAAAAAGGGCCCGACGGAGAAATTCGGCCGGGTCCTGGTCAAGGCGGGCGAGGAGAACGCGGGCATCATCGACGTGGGCGACGGCTGGGCCATCGCCTTCAAGATCGAGTCGCACAACCATCCGAGCGCGATCGAGCCCTTCGAGGGGGCGGCCACGGGGGTGGGGGGGATCATCCGCGACATCTTCACCATGGGGGCCCGCCCGGTCCTCCTGACGAATTCCCTCCGCTTCGGCGAGCTGCGCTCGCCGGCGACCAAGCGCCTGCTCCGCGGCGTCGTCTCCGGGATCGCCCATTATGGCAATTGCGTCGGCGTGCCGACCGTCGGGGGCGACGTGTACTTTGACCGCAGCTACGAGGGCAACCCGCTGGTGAACGCCCTCTGCCTCGGCACGCTCCGCCACGACCAGATCCGCCGCGGCAAGGCGACGGGGGTGGGCAACCCGGTCTTCTACGTGGGCGCGTCGACCGGCCGGGACGGCCTCGGCGGCGCCGCCTTTGCCTCCAAGGAGCTGAGCGCCGAGAGCGCGGCCGACCGCCCCGCCGTGCAGAAGGGCGATCCGTTCATGGAGAAGCTCCTGATCGAGGCATGCCTGGAGATGATGGCGGTCCCCGGGCTCGTCGTCGGCATCCAGGACATGGGCGCGGCGGGCCTGACCTGCTCGACCTGCGAGACCGCCAGCCGCGGCGGCGCGGGGATCGAGATCGAGCTGGACCGCGTCCCGCAGAGGGAGCCGGGGATGAACAGCTACGAGATCATGCTCTCCGAGTCCCAGGAGCGGATGCTGGTCATCGTGCAGCGCGGCCGGGAGCGGGAAATCGAGGACATTTTCCTCAAGTGGGACCTGCATGCGGCCAATATCGGCGAGGTGACGGCGACCGGCCGGATGGTCGTGCGCCAGCACGGCATCGTGGTGGCCGACATCCCGGCGCCGGCCCTGACGGACGAGGCGCCCCTCTACCGGCGCGAGGGCCGGGAGGCCCCCGGCGCCGCGGCGCTGCGGGCGTGGAGCCCCTCGCAGCTGCCCGACCTGGACCAGCGGGGGACGCATTCGGCGCTCCTGCGGCTCCTGGCGCACCCGACCATCGCCTCGAAGCGGTGGATCTACCGGCAGTACGACCACATGGTCCAGCACGGCACGGTCGTCCTGCCCGGCAGCGACGCCGCCGTCGTCCGCCTGCGCCTGGGCGAGCGGGACCGGTTCATCGCCATCAGCAACGACTGCAACGGGCGGTACTGCTTCCTCAACCCCCACCGGGGCGCCCTCATCGCCATGGTCGAGTGCCTGCGAAACCTGGCCTGCGCCGGCGCCCGCCCGCTGGCGATGACCGACAACCTCAACTTCGGGAATCCCTACAAGCCGGAGAACTTCCACCAGCTCCAGGAATGCGTGCGCGGGCTGGCCGAGGCCTGCCGGCACTTCGACCTCCCGGTGGTCGGCGGCAACGTCTCGCTCTACAACGAGTCCCCGGAGGGCGCGATCGATCCCACGCCGACAGTGGCGGTCGTCGGCCTGATCGAGGACGAGCGCCATGTCACGCGGCAGTTTGCCTCGGCGGCTGACCAGCAGCTGGTCCTGCTGGGCGGGGCGCCGGCGGAACTGGGCGGCAGCCAGTTTCTGGGGCTGATCCATGGCCTGAAGACCGGCGACGCGCCCGCGGTCGACCTCGCGGCGGAGCAGCGCCTGCAGGACCTGCTCCTCGCGCAGATTGCGGCGGGCCGGGTCGCGGCCGCGCACGACCTGAGCGAGGGCGGCCTCCTCGTGGCGGTGAGCGAAATGCTCTTTTCCCCGGCCCGCACCTGGGGCGCCCGCCTCGACCTCACGGGTTTCGGGGCCGGCCGGTGCGACGCCCTGCTTTTTGGCGAGAGCCAGGGCCGGGTCGTCCTGGCGGTCCAGCCCGGGGACGTGGCGGCCGTCCAGGCCGCGGCCGCCGCCGCGGGGATCCCGGCCCACGTGATCGGCGCGGTGGGCGGCGAGGCGGCGGACAAGGCGACCCTGACGGTGCGGACTGCGCGGTTCGAGGCCGCCTGGGCGATGGCGGATTTGCGCCGGGGGTGGGAGACGAGTATAGAGGAGGCCATGCGCCGGCCCGGACTCGCCCTATGAGCGAACTTCTCACCCACGAGTGCGGGATCGCCCTCATTCGCCTGCTCAAGCCGCTCTCCTACTACCAGGAGAAATACGGCACGCCGCTGTGGGGCTTCACCAAGCTCTTCCTCCTGATGGAGAAGCAGCACAACCGCGGCCAGGATGGCGCCGGGGTGGCCTGTGTGAAGCTCGGCATGGCGGCCGGCGAGCCGTTCATGTTCCGCGAGCGCAACGTGAAGTCCAATTCGCTCGACCGGATCTTCAAGATCCTCCTCAAGCAGTACCACGAAAAGGTCGCCGCGGGCGTGATCCACCCGGAGTTCACCGACACGGTGAAGAAGAACTTCGACTTCGGCGGCGAGCTGCTGATGGGCCACCTGCGCTACGGCACGAGCGGCGGCTACAACCTCAGCGCCTGCCACCCGTTCTTCCGCCGCAGCCCCTGGCCGACGCGCAACCTGGCCCTCTGCGGCAACTTCAACCTGACCAACACGATGGAGCTGAACGACAGCCTCATCGCCATGGGCCAGCATCCGATTTTCGCCACCGACACGCAGGCTATCCTGGAGAAGATCGGCTTCTTCCTCGATGAGGAGCACGAGGACATCTACCGCTTCCTGCGCAAGCGCGACCTGACCGGCGACGAGCTGTCCCAGCGGATCAGCGAGGACCTCGACATCGCCCGCGTGCTGACCCGGGCCTCGAGCAAATGGGACGGCGGCTACACCCTCTGCGGGCTCCTGGGCAACGGGGACGCCTTTGTCGCGCGCGACCCCTCCGGCATCCGCCCGGCCTATTATTTCCAGAACGAGGAGGTCGTGGCCTTCGCCTCCGAGCGGGCGCCCCTCCTGACGGTCTTTGACCTGGGGCTGGACGACGTGCGGGAGGTCCCGCCCGGCCACGCGGTCGTGATGAAGCGCCGGGGCACGGTCGCCGCGCAGCCCTTCACCCCGCCGCTGCCGCGCGCCGGCTGCTCTTTCGAGCGGATCTATTTTTCCCGGGGCAACGACCTGGACATCTACCGCGAGCGCAAGGCCCTGGGCGGCCGGCTGGCGGAGCAGGTCATGAAGTCGATTGGGAACGACCTGGAGAACACCGTCTTCGGCTTCATCCCCAACACGGCCGAGGTGGCCTATCTCGGGCTGATGTCGGCGCTGCGCCGCCGCCGCCGCTCCGAGGTGAAGGCGGCGATCTGGGCCGCGAGCCAGGAGGGCCGGCTGACGGAGGCCCTGCTGGACGAGCTCGTCCTGCGCAACTGGCCGCGGGGCGAGAAGGTGGTGAGCAAGGACATCAAGCTGCGCACCTTCATCGGGCAGGAGCACCTGCGCAACCAGCTCGCGAGCCACGTCTACGACATCACCTACGGCTCGGTCCGCCCGACCGACAACCTGGTCTGCGTCGACGACTCGATTGTCCGCGGGACCACGCTCCGCAAGTCGATCCTGCGGATGCTGGCGCGCCTGAACCCGAAGAAGATCGTCATCGTCTCGACCGCGCCGCAGATCCGCTATCCGGACTGCTACGGGATCGACATGTCGGAGCTCGGCAAGTTCATCGCCTTCGACGCGGCCGTGGAGCTGCTGAAGGAGCGCGGCCGCACGGAGGTCCTGGCGGACATCTACCGGCTCTGCCGCGCGGAGGTCGCCAAACCGGCCGACGCCCCCCTGGTCAACCACGTCCGCGCGATCTACGAGCCCTTCACCCCCGAGGAGATCTCGGCCAAGATCGTCGAGCGCGTGCGCCCGCCCGGCGCCGCTGGGCAGCTCGGCATCGAGATCATCTTCCAGACGATCGAGAACCTGCACGCCGCGGTGCCCAACCATCCCGGCGACTGGTATTTCACCGGCAAGTATCCGACCCCGGGCGGCTACCGCGTGGTGAACCAGGCCTACGTGAACTACTACGAGAAGCACCAGGGCCGGAGCTACTGACCCGACCATGTCGCTTTCCTACGAGGCCTCCGGGGTCCGCTACGACCAGCTCGACGCCTTCAAGCGCGCCTGCCAGCAGGCCGCCAGCGCCACGACCGACCTGCTCGGGGCGCACGGCTACCACGAGCCCGCCACGGTCCGGGGCGAGAGTGCCTACCTGATCGAGGGCGAGGATCACTACCTGGCCCACGTCGAGGAGGGCCTGGGCACGAAGAACCTCGTGGCCGACGCGGTGCAGCGGCAGATGGGCCGGAGCTTCTACCGCGAGATCGGCATCGATACGGTGGCGACGATCGTCAACGACCTCGTCACCTGCGGGGCCCTCCCGATCACCGTGGCGATGCACGCGGCCGCGGGGGACTCGGCGTGGTTCGCCGACGAGAAGCGCGCCCGCGACCTCGTGGAGGGCTTCGCCACCGGGTGCCGGACCGCGGGCGCGACCTGGGGGGGAGGGGAGACCCCGACCCTGCGGGGCATGGTGAACCCGGAGACGCTGGTGCTCGCCGGCTCGGCCCTGGGCCGGATCGCGCCCAAGTCGCTGCGCATCGTCGGCGACGTCCGCGACGGCGACGCCATCCTCTTTCTCGCCTCCTCCGGGGTGCAGACGAACGGGCTCACCCTCTGCCGGCACGTCGCCGACCGGCTGCCGGAGGGCTACCGGACCCGGCTGAGCGACGGCACCACCTTCGGCGAGTCGCTCCTCGCGCCCTCGACGATCTACGTCGCCTTCGTGCGCGAATGCCAGCGGCGGGGGCTGAAGCTCAACTACGCGGGCCATGTCACCGGCCACGGGTGGCGCAAGCTGATGCGGCTCGAGGAGCCGTTCGTCTACGAGATCGACACCGTGCGCGAGCCCGCGCCGCTCTTCCGCTTCCTGATGGAGGCGGGGCCGATCGCGCCCCGCGAAGCCTACGCGACCTTCAACATGGGCATCGGCTTCGCGGCCTACGTGGCCCCCGCGCTCGCCGGGCCCGTCCTGGCCGCCGCGCGCGCCGCCGGCTACGACGCCTGGCAGGCCGGCCGGGTGCGGAAGGACCGGGACCGCAAGGCCGTGGTCATCCCCTCGCTGGGGCTGATCTACGAGGGCGACACCCTGCAGGTGCGCTGAGCGCGGAACCTACCGGCGGCCGGCGACGGAGGAGGGTTCATCACCGGGCGACCGGCCCGGTAATTTGTTGAAATGTCTTAGGATCAGAATGATCAATGTGAGCGTGGCCGCAGCGTAGCCCATCGTGAGCACCGAGACAGCCATTGAATCCAGGACGGGCGGGGAGAGGCGATTGCCCCTGACAATCAGGTAGTGCAAGCCGGCGACCCAGAGTGCCGAAAGCGCGCCGAACCAGAAGGATTGCCCGAAGAGATAGTCGCAGACGTCGGGAAAACGTTCGGGGGATCGCCAATAGTCGGCATGGGGAACGTTCAGCAGGTTGGACGGAAAAAACCGGACGGCATAGACCAGCCCGATGACGACGGAGGAGAAGCCCACGCTGAGGAAAATGAAGAGCGCCGTGTGGGTCGACCGCGCGGTCCAGCCGTTGGCATGGCCCAGGACGTCAAAGTGGCCGGCGACCCGGTCCGGCAGGGTTGCTCCCAATATGATCACCGATGCAAGGCAGCCGGCGAGACACAGGACCCAGGACAGCAGCGGAAGCTTGGGGATTTTCATGCCGGACGGTGACGGGCGAAAGCCGGCGAGGGCCCCATCCGCGCGGCGGCCTGCCGGACGAGCGCTGCGCGCTGCGCCTGGAACGCCCGCTGCCGCCGGATGATCGCGTTCGTGAGCGCCCGGCCCGCCTGGCGGGGCGTGCCCGACCGGAAGGGCGGCTGTGGATCGTACTGGATCATCAGCTGGATCTTCCTCGCCTGGGCCCGGCCAGCGATCACGGCCGCGAGCTGGAGACCGAAGTCGATGCCGGAGGTGACGCCTCCCGCGGTGATGAACCTGCCGTCGCGCACGATGCGCCGGGAGGAGGGCTTGGCGCCAAAGTGCGCGAGCAGCGCCAGGCTGAGCCAATGGCAGGCGGCACGCCTGCCCCGCAGGAGGCCCGCGGCGCCCAGGACGAGGGAGCCCGTGCAGACCGAGGTCACATAGCGTGCGTGGCGGGCCTGGCGTCGCACAAAGGCAAGGATGGCGTCGTCGAGCAGCAGGCCGTTGACGCCGGACCCGCCCGGGACGCAGAGGATATCGAGTTTCGGGCAGCGCCGGATGTCCGTGTGGGGGACGAGGGTCAGCCCGAACTGCGCGGCGACAGGGCGCTTTTTCTTCGCCACGAGGAGGACCTTGGCGCCGGGGATGCGCGCAAATACTTCCCAGGGCCCCATGGCGTCGAGTTGGGTGATCTCGTCGAAAATCAGGATGCCGATTTTCATGGGAGATGGATCCTTGCCCGATTTATTCTCCGATCAAGGTCAGATGGAGCCGCCGCTGATGCGGGGCGGAGCGGTGTTCCCAGAGGTAGATCCCCTGCCAGGTGCCGAGGAGGAGCCGGCCCGCGTCGAAGGGGATCGCCTCCGAAGTCCGGGTGAGCGCCATCTTGATATGGCTCGGCATGTCGTCCTCGCCCTCGAGGTTGTGGGCAAAGGACCGGTCGGGCGGCACCAGACGGTCGAGCCATTTTTCCAGGTCGGCCCGGGCCTCCGGGCTGGCGTTCTCCATTGCGACCAGGCTGCAGCTCGTGTGCGGGCAGAAGACGGTCGCCACGCCCGAGCGCAGCCCCGACCGTCCCAATTCCCGCTGGATGGCGTCCGTGATCTCGACCGTCCCCGGCCGGCGGGTTTGGATCTCCAGGTCTGCGTGATGGACGCCCATGGGGGCTGGCGGAAAGGCTTCGGCGCCGCGGACTCAGGCCGCGCGACCCTGGCGCTTGACCAGGGCCGAGGGGAACTCGGGGCTCGCGGGATTGACGACCACCCGCCGGTGCGCCGGAACCACGATCAGATCCAAATCCTCCATTTGCACGGCACCCAGCAGGACTTCGTCGCCCATCACGAGGGTTCCGCCGTAACAACTGCGATTGCCGAACGAGACCTTCACGGGTCCGACATAGGGCACCTCGCGCATGGTGCCATCCGCCATGGTCGCCTTTCGCCATTCGCCTTCATCCAAATGGAGCTGCAATCTGGCCGCCAGCTCCGGGGGTATGCACAGGGTCATGGCGCCGGTGTCGACGAGAGCCTCGATCGTCACCGGCAGCAGGCCGGGAATGCGCGGGTTGCTCAGGGTGATGGCCGTGCGGATGTGTCCCATGACCCGATGATAGCAACCCGTGGCGGCCGCGGGGTCAAATCCAACAGCCCCGTCCCGGCACCCGGGTCATCCCACCCGGATGGGCAGGACGACGAAGGGCAGGTTGGCGAGGTAGAACCGGCGCTGGAGGACGAGGGCGGTGGAATTGTGCAGCCAGCGCGTGAGGTAGGTCTCGTGGGCGAACAGCAGCTGGCCGGCGAAGAACACGTGGTTGGGAAACTGCTCGGCCGCCCCCCGGGCGAGCTTCAGGACCTCCCCCATCACGTCGGTGCCGACGGCCGTGAGGGCGGTGGCGCCGTAGCCGCGGGAACGGGCCCAGGCGACGTAGCGGCCCGTCTCCTCGACGGTGTGGGCGCGCAGGGCCTCGATCTCGGCCACTCCCTTGAAGTTGCCCGCGTCCACGGCTCCCACCTCCAGGAAGACGAAGTTCCGGAAGGTGTCGCCGAACATCCGCGGGACGTGCAGCACGGTGTGCAGGCCGAGCCCGTTGTAGCCGTTGACGAGGACGACGGCGGTCCGGGCGCGGGGGTCCGGGTGCTCGGGACCCTTCGCATGGTGCGAGGCGCTGGGCAGCTCCGCGGCCTCCACGATGGCGTCGAGGCGCGTCAGCTGGGCGGTCACGCCCCGGTAGTGGCGCTTGATGCCGAAGGCCGCGGCCACGAAGGCGCCGGTCACGACCAGGGTGACCCAGCCGCCCTCGAAGAATTTCTCGAGCGTGAGGGCGACCAGGATCGAGGAGGTGAGGGCGAGGCCGAAGCCGTTGATCGCGAGCTTGTGCCGCCATCCGCATTCCACCCGGCGCTCCTGCCACCAGTGGACCACCATGCCCAGCTGGGAGAGGGAGAAGGTGATGAAGACGTTGATGCTGTAGAGGACGACCAGCGTGTCGACCGAGCCGTGCGTCACCGCCATCATCACGAGCGCGGCGACGCCCATCAGCAGCACGCCGTTCTGCGTCACGAACCGGTCGCTCAGGTTGGCGAACCGCGTCGGGAACCAGCGGTCCAGGGCCATGTTCGCGAGGACGCGCGGGCCGTCGAGGAAGCCGGTCTGGGCGGCGATGATCAGGAGGGCGCCCTCCGAGAGGAGGGTGACGAAGACGAACGCCCCGCCCGCGGCGATTGGCCAGTGGGCGGTCATGCTCTTGAAGAGCACGGAGTTGAGCGTCTCGGTGTCCGACGGCCGCGACGCGTAGAGGAGGTAGGCGACCAGGAGGCCGACAACCGTGACCGCCAGCGAGGCGCCCATGTAGACCATCGTGCGCCGGCCGGTCCGCACCCGCGGCTCCCGCAGAATGGGCAGGCCGTTGCTCACGGCCTCGATGCCGGTGTAGGTGCCGGCGCCCATGCTGTAGGCCTTGAGCAGGAGGGCGAGGAGGCCCCACCAGCCGACTTGGGCGGTGACGGCATGGACCTCGTGGCTGGTGGCGGCGGCCACGCCGCCGAGCTGGCCGGCATGGGTGCAGAGCGCATAGACGATGGCCACGGCGTGGGTCGCGACGAAAAGGAAGAAGATCGGCACCCAGATCATGACGGATTCCTTCACGCCGCGGAGATTGATCAGGCTCAGGCCGAGGAGCGCGGCGAGCTCGAAGGGAAATTTCCAGGTGTGGCCGAAGGCCTCGAGCACCGGGAGGCTGAAGAGCGCGTCGGCGCCGCTGGCGACGGAGATCGTGATCGTGAGGACGTAGTCGACGAGGAGGGCGCAGCCGGAGACCACGCCGGCGGCGGGCGAGAGGAGCTTGCTGGCCACCAGGTACCCGCCGCCGCCGGACGGAAACAGCGAGATGATCTGCGAGTAGCTCGCGCAGATCGCCACGATGGTCACGACCGACGCCAGCGCGACGAAGAGGCTGAGGTGGGTGTTGTTCCCCAGCGCCCGGAACATCTCCTCCGGGCCGTAGCACGACGAGGACAGGCCGTCGGCGCCCAGTCCCACCCACGCGAAGACCGCGATGAGGGAGACCTTGTGGAACAGGTCGTTGTCGCCGAGCGAGCGCGCGTCGCCGAACAGGATGGACTTGAGCGACCGGGACTTGGTCGTTGGCTGCATGGTGGGTCTCTGGAACCATCGCCGCGGACGCGGTATTCCCGCGACTGCGCCGATGGGGCTGCGTTGGGGAGACCGTGGAGACATCCGCACGAGCGGAGCCCTAGTGGATCACCCTTCCTAGCCGGCCGCTGCTGGCAGCGGCCGACAAATTGCCGACGAGGTTAGCTGACGGGCTCGGCCTTGGAAGTGGCCTTGGACCCGGTTGCCCGAATCCGTGCGCCCCGTCCCGGCCGGGAAGGCCGGGATGATGGGTCCCCCGCGCCGGCGCCCTTGAACGGGCGCGGCTTAGGCGATGAAAGAACGGGGCGACGATGTCGGCCGCCGTCCGCCGTGCAAGAATCCCTGCTACCCCCTTTGCCTAAATTGGCCGGGCCGAGGAGGATAGCGGTTGTTTTTGACGGCGCCCGCTTGACAGTCCGCGGCTTGAATCGCTATTGCGATGACCTGTATGGACGCGGTTCTCGACCAACCGGTGCTGGTGCTCAACCGCCTGTGGCAGGCGGTGAACATCGTCGGCGCGCGGCGCGCCTTCGGCCTGATGGCCCGGGGGCACGCCCAGGTGGTGCATCACCACGACGACGACTTCCGGACCTTCTCGATGATGGACTGGATCGACTTCTCGGTCAGCAACCCCCCGGTCAACGGGTTTGAGATCGTCCACACCCCGACCCGGTCGATCCGGCTGCCCCGGGTGATCCTTCTCACCTTCTTCGACAAGCTCCCCTGCAAGGAGCTGAAGCTCACGCGCAACAACGTCTTTGAGCGGGACAAGAACACCTGCCAGTACTGCTCGCGTGCGCTGCCGCGGGAGCAGCTGAACCTCGACCACATCATTCCCCGCGACTACGGCGGCAAGACGACCTGGGAGAACATCGTCTGCTCGTGCATCAAGTGCAACACGCGCAAGGCCAACCGCCTGCCGCACGAGGCGGGCCTGCGGCTGATCCGCAAGCCCGTGCGGCCGAAGTGGCGCCCGGTGATCTCGCTCGTCCTGGGCAACCAGCACCGCGAGATGTGGAAGGATTTCCTCGACCTGGCCTACTGGAACGTCGAGCTCGAGGAGTAGCGGTCAGTCCCTGAAATCCGGGGAGGGCCCTTCGGGGGCTCGCTGCGCAATGCCCAGCATCGGCGTCGAGCCGGCGGCGCCGGTCGACGCCGCCCAGAGACGCCGAGGAAAGCTCCGCTAATGCCCCTGCGGACCCTCCCCGGATTTCAGGGACTGACCTGTTATTTGGAAAATTTCTGCCGGGCGAGGTGCCAGAGCGCGACTGCGGCCACCAGGGCCGTGCCGGCGGTCGGGATCCGGGCCGCGCGGGGCATCGGGCCGGGCAGCAGGATGGCGGCCGCCGCCTCGAGGGCCAGCAGCACGGCGACCAGCCGCAGGGTCGTTTTCCGGGTCATGGTTAGTTTTTGACCAGCGGCAGGGTGATCCGGAGGGTGGTGCCGGCGGGGCTGGTCGCGACGAGCACGATGTCGCCGTGGTGGCTGAGCAGGATGCGCTTGGCGATGGCCAGGCCCAGGCCGGTGCCGTCGGGACGGCCGGAAAGGAAGGAGTCGAAGATCCGGTCGCGGATGGGGTCGGGGATGCCCGCGCCCGTGTCTGCGATGTCGAGGACCGCCACCGGCGGACCTCCCGGGGCGTCGGTGGCGAGCGTCAGCCTGATCGACCCGCCGTCGGGCATGGCCTGCATGGCGTTGATCAGGACGTTGAGCAGCACCTGCTGGAGCTGCCCCTTGTGGCCGTCGACGACCAGCGGGCGCGCCGGGGGCTCGAAGCGGACTTGGATCTTGTTCTGCTCCAGCTTGAGCCGGATCAGGACGAGGGTGTCGTCGACGATCTCGGCCAGCGAGCAGCGCGAATGCAGGCTCGAGGGCGCCTTGGCGAAATTGAGCACGCGGGTGACGATGGCTTCGAGCTGGTCGAGCTTCTCCCCGATGACGCGCAGGTCGGTGCGGCGGGGATCGTCGGCCGCGAAGTCGACCCCCAGCCCGCCCTGCAGGAGCTTGAGGACCGTGAGGGGATTGCGGATCTCGTGGGCGATCTCGGCGGCCAGGAGGCCGAGGGTCGTGAGCTGCTCGTTCTTGCGGAGCGATTCCTCGCTGCGGAAGACCCGGGCGTAGAGGCGGGCGTGCTGCAGCGCCACGGCCCCAAGGCTCGCCAGCGCGCTGCAGAGGCGCTTCTCGTCGTTGTCAAAGCGGCGCACGCGGTCGGTGAAGATGGCCAGGACCCCCAGGACCTCCCCCTCGGAGGCGAGCGGCGTCGCCAGGAGCGACCGCAGCTGGCCGTCCGGCGGCAGGTCGGCGAGGTCGAGGAACTCCGGCGACTGGATGTCGCCGAAGGCGATCGCCCGGCGCGTGTGGATGGCGGCCGCCACCAGGCAGGAGTCGAGGGGCAGGTCGCCCGCCGGCGGGGGCGCGACCGCCTTGCCGGCATAGGAGGCGAAGCGGACCGTGCCGTGCGCCGGGTCGTAGAGGTAGAGCGCGCAGGCCCGCGCCTGCATCATCTGGCGGGTGTCGCGCGTCAGGGTGTCGAAGAGCTCCTGCTGCTCGAGCTTCGAGACCAGGGACTGGCCGGTGGTGAGGAGGGTCTCCAGCTGCCGGGCCTTCTCCTGGAGGTGCCCCAGCTGCCATAGCCGCTGCAGGACGCGCGAGGCCTCCTCGGTCAGGCGCGTCAGCCGCGCGAGGTCGGCCGGCCCGTAGGCGCCGACCGCGTCCCGGTCCAGGGTGACGACACCCAGGGCCGCGCCCGTCGCGGCCAGGAGGGGGGCGGCCATCTGGCATCCCACCCCCGGCCGCAGGGCGCGATAGCGCGGGTCGGCCGCCGCGTCCGCGGCCAGGAGGGCCTTCCCATGCCAGGCCACCCAGCCGGGGATCCCCTGGCCGGGCGCCAGGGCAAAGTCGCTCCCGGAGGGGAGGCCGCGGCTGACCTCGGTCTCGAGCTTGCCGGAGTCCGGGTTCAGGAGGGCCAGCGCGGCGCTGTCGGCCCCGAGGGTGTTCGTGATGATCGACAGGATTTCCCCCAGCGCGAGGTTGGGATCGTCCGTCCGCGTGGCCAGGGAGGCGAGCGCGAGCAGCGGTTCGGTGGGGACGCTGTTATCCACGTGAACAGGTATCTGCCGGGATTTGCCCGGTCCGCAATCCGCAAACCGCGATCCGCCCCTCGACTCCGCCCCGGGCAGGACGCCTACTTGCCGGCGGCCGCCACGGCCGGCGCCGGGGCGATGATCTCCGCCAGGGAGTCCCGCAGGATCCGCAGCCGCTCCGTGTCCGTGACCGGCTCGTGGTTCTCGCTCTCGATGTAGAAGGTGTCGATCGCCATGCCGCGCTCGGTGCCGATGCGGGCGAAGGTGATGTCGAAGCCGTGGTCGGAGATGGCCTTGGCCAGCCGGTAGAGGAGCCCGAGCTGGTCGCGGGCCTGGATCTCCACGATGGTCCGGTGCATCGAGAGCTCGTGGTAGACCTCGACCGTCGGCGGGAAGGAGCTCTGCATGACCTCGCTGTGCGAGGTGGAGAGGTAGCGGGTGGCGGCGAGCTTCTTCGCCTGGGCCTCGATCTCCGGGTAGAGGTCCTTGTTGGCGACGAGGGCGGCCTCGATGTTCCTGACGAAATTCTCCTGGGCGGAGGCGCTCTGCACCACGCTGCGGCCGGGCTCGACCACGTAGAAGGTGTCGATCGCGATGTGGTCGGCGCGGGAGATGATCTTCGCTCCGAGGATGTTGAGCCCCGCCACGCTGAAGGCGCCGGCCAGCTTGTAGAAGAGCCCGGAGCGGTCCCAGGTCACGACGTTCACGACCGTGTACGAGCGGTTCAGGTCGTCATGCCAGTCGACGACCGGCCGCAGCGACCCGACCGAGTCGGCGCTGCTGATCGAGGCCAGCAGCCGGTGCACCATCTGGATGTGCAGGCCGACCTCGACTGCGTCGGTGTGGATGAAATAGCGGTCGGGCAGCAGGCCGAAGTGGGCGCTGATCTCGTCCCCGCTGATGCCGGGCATGTTCTGGGCGAGAAGTTCCTGCTGGGTCATTTGCTTCTTTTCCTCATGGCTGGCATCGAGGGCCGCGCCCAGCGCCAGGCGCTCGAGCGTCGTGCGGTAGAGGCGGGTATGCAGTGCGTCCTTGTAGCCGTTCCAAAGGTCGGCGGCCGTCGCGCGGGCGTCGCAGAAAGTGTGCACGTAGAGGTTCCGCAGGCGCTCGGCGTCGCCCACGAGCTCGCCAAAAGCAGCAGCTGTTCTGGGATCATCGAGGTCATGCCTCTGCCAGAATCGTGCCATCGCCAGGTGGTTTTTTATGACAAAGAGGACCAGGGCGCGTCCGTCGGGGGCGATGCCGAGCCGGTCGAGGATGGGGCCCGCCAGCCGGGCCCCGGTCTCGGAATGCCCCTGGATGCCCTCGGCCTTGCCGATGTCGTGCAGGAGGAGCGTCAGGTAGACGAGGGTGGCGTCGGCGCACTCGTGGAGGGCCTCCCGATACTTCAGCGTGATCGGCTCGGCCTCGGTGAAGATCCGGTCGAGTTCACGAATCGCGTTAAGTGTATGATAGTCAGCAGTATATCTGTGATAGTACTCGTGCTGGACGAAGCAGGTCAGGGCATCGAATTCCGGGATGAACCGCCCGAGGACCCCGAGCTCGTGCATCTGCTCGAGGGTGGGGTGGACGTTGCCGACCTCGGAGAGGATGGTGCGGAAGCAGATGTTGGCGTCGTCGGGCTGCGCGATCGCGGTCATCAGGGGGAGGGAGTCCCGGATCAGCTGGGTCAGGTGGAAATCCATCGTGCAGCCGAGCTGCTGGCAGTGCCGGAACACCCGGATCAGCCGGACCGGGTCGTCCTGGAAGACGGTGGGCTTTTCCGCGGCGAGCTGGCGGCCGCGCAGGATGAAGCCGTCGAGCCGCTGGCTCCGCTGGAACCGCCCCGCCCTCAGGGTCTCGCGGATCGAGAACCGCGCACCCGTCCCCTCCTCGCTGAGGCCGAGCGCCAGGCGGCTCTCGACCCGCTTGGAGATCTGCAGGGTCATCTGGGCCGCCCGGTAGTAGTCCTGCATGAACTGCTCGACCCGCCGGATCAGGTCGGGCTCGCGGTAGCCCAGGTTCCAGGCCACGCGCGGCTGCTGGTCCAGGGTGAGGATGTCGGTCGCCCGCGTGCTGAGGAAATGCAGCTCGTTGCGCACCCGCAGGAGGAAGTCATAGGCCTTGCTGAAGTCGCGCACCTCCTCCCGCTTGAGGTACTTCTGGGCGGCCAATTCGTCGATGGCCGTGATCCCGAGCTTCACCCGCGCCATCCAGAGGGCATTCTGGTAGTCGCGCAGGCCGCCGACGCTATTTTTCACGTCGGGCTCCTGGTTGAAGATCGTGTCCGCGAACTTGGCCCGCCGCTGCGCCTGGTCCTCGAGGCGGGCGGCGATGTAGTCCTTGGGCGCCTCGCCGGTCGAGAAGTTGCGGTAGGCCTGGGAGAAGGAGTCGTAGAGGCCCTGCGAGCCGGCGATGAAGCGCGCCTCCAGGAGGGCGGTCTTGGTCTGGATGTCGCGCCGGGCCTCGGCGAAGGTCTGGTCCACCGTGCGGGTCGCATGGCCGACCTTCAGGCCGCAGTCCCACAGGAGGTAGAGCGTCTCCTGGGTGAGGAACTCCTGCAGCGTCTTGATCGCGGCGGGCTTGGTCTTGGCCGGGAAGAGAAACATGACGTCCAGGTCGCTCCAGGGCGACAGCTCGCCCCGGCCGTACCCCCCCGTGGCGATGAGGGCCACGGCGCTCGGTGGCGGGCCGTGCTGGCGGGTGAACGCCGCCAGGGCGTAGTCGAAGAGCCGCGCCAGCATCGCATCCATGATCTCGGCCCGGCCCCGCGCGATCTCCAGCCCGGAGGCGCCCGCCTCATGGCGCGCGCGCAGGGCGGTCATCTCCTCCTTGAGGAAGGCCTTGCACGCGGCCAGCCGCTCGGCCGCCGGGACCTGGCCGGTGAACGTCAGGCGTTCGCGGGCGTGCTGCTGGAGGGCTTCGGACATGGGCAGGGGGACACCGTGCAGGGCCGCCCCCCCTCCCGGCAAATTTTTTCCTTTGTCCTCGCGGCCCCGGTTCCATCCAATGCCCCTTTTCATGGCCGAAATCACCAAGAGTTATGAGCCGGGCGAGGTGGAAAGGAAGTGGTACGCCGCGTGGCTGCAGGCGGGGGCGTTCCGTCCGGCGGGCGAGGGGCAGCCCTACGCCATCGTGATCCCGCCGCCAAACGTCACCGGCGTGCTGACCATGGGCCATGTCCTGAACAACGCGTTGCAGGACGTGCTCATCCGGCGCGCCCGGATGGAGGGGCGCCGCGCGCTTTGGATCCCCGGCACGGACCATGCCGGCATCGCCACCCAGACGGTGGTCGAGCGCGAGCTCCGCAAGGAGAAGAAGACCCGTTGGGACCTGGGCCGCGACAAGTTTCTGGAGAAGGTCTGGGGCTGGCGCGGCCAGAAGGGCGACATCATCCTCGAGCAGCTCAAGGCCCTGGGCTGCTCCTGCGACTGGGAGCGCACGCATTTCACGATGGACCCGGTCTATTCCCGGGCGGTCCTGGAGGGATTTGTTCGGCTCTTCGCCGGCCGGCACATCTATCGCGGCAAGCGCATGGTCAACTGGTGCCCGGCCTCGCGCACGGCCCTCTCCGACGAGGAGGTGATCATGAAGCCTGTGAACAGCGTGCTTTATGAGGTGCGCTATGAGTTGGTGGACCGCCCGGGGGAATACCTCCGCGTCCAGACGACCCGGCCCGAGACCATTCCCGGCGATGTCGCCCTGGCCGTGCATCCGGAGGACCCGCGCTACGCGGGTCTGGTGGGCCGGACTGTGTGGCGGCCGCTCCAGCGCGCGGCCATCCCGATCGTCGCGGATGCCGCGGTGGACCGGGAGTTCGGCTCGGGCGCCCTCAAGATCACGCCCGCGCACGACAAGGTGGACTTCGAGATCGGGCGCCGGCATCAGCTTCCGATCATCGACGTCCTGGAGGCCGACGGAACCCTGAACGAGCTCGCCGGCCCCGGGCTGGCGGGCCTGGACCGGTTTGCCGGGCGGAAGAAGGCGGTCGAGCTGCTGCGCGAGGGGGGAGCCCTGGCGGGCGAGAAACCCCATCCCAACAATGTCGGCTATTCCGAGCGCGCCGACGTCCCCATCGAGCCGCGGCTTACGTGGCAATGGTGGATGCGCTACCCGCGGGTCGACGAGGCCAAGGCGGCGGTGCGCGACGGCCTGGTCAAATTCCATCCCGAGCGCTGGTCGAAGGTCTACCTCCACTGGCTCGAGAACATCCAGGACTGGTGCATCAGCCGTCAGCTCTGGTGGGGGCACCGCATTCCCGTCTGGTACCGCAAGGGACTGGATCGCGACCGGCTGAGCGAGGCCGAGCTCCACGACCCCGCCAAGGTGCACGTCTCGCTGGACGGGCCGCCCGACCCCGATAACTGGGAGCAGGAGGAGGACGTCCTCGACACCTGGGCCTCGTCCTGGATCTGGCCCCTCGCGACGCTCGGCTGGCCCGACCCGGCGGAGATGACCGAGTCGGGCTTCGGCCGCTTCTACCCGACCACGACCCTTGTCACCGGTCCCGACATCATCTTCTTCTGGGTGGCGCGCATGATCATGGCGGGCCTCGAGTTCGCGGGCGCGGCGGCCCCCGGCCGCCGGCTGACGGAGGAGGAGATGCGCGCCCGGATCCCCTTCCGGGAGGTCTATTTCACGGGTATCATCCGCGACAGCCAGGGCCGCAAGATGTCGAAGTCGCTCGGCAATTCCCCGGATCCCCTCGACCTCATCGCCAAGTACGGCGCCGACGGCCTGCGCTTCGGGATCATCTCGATCGCGCCGCAGGGGCAGGACATCCGCTTCCAGGAGGACCGCATCGAGGGCGGCAAGAACTTCTGCAACAAGCTCTGGAACGCCTGCCGCTTCCGGCAAATGAGCGGGCCGGCGGGAGAAAACCGCTCGGTCCAGGCCATCGTCAGCCGCCTGGAGCCGGCGGGATTTGACGCCGATGACGAGACCATCCTCGAGAAACTCGTCGTGCTCTCCGCTGACGTGGCCGGATGTTTTCAGCGCTTCGAGTTCGCCGAGGCGACGCAGAAACTCTACGCCTTTTTCTGGAGCGATTTCTGCGATTGGTACGTCGAGGTCTCGAAGTCGAAGCTCCAGTCGCCGGAGGCGAAGGGCAACTGCCTCGCGATCCAGGATCTGGTCCTGCGGCAGACCCTGCTCCTCCTGCATCCCTTCATCCCGTTCGTGACCGAGGAGCTGTGGCAGCTGCTGGGCTACGCGGCCGAGGGAAGGTTCATCGAGGACGAGCCCGGCCGCCTGGAATTCGAGCTCGCGCTGAAGGGCCGCGTCGGCCGGGAGTTCAACCTGGCGGCCGTGCAGGCGGTGCAGAAGCTGCAGCAGTTCGTCTCCCAGGCCCGCGCGCTCAAGGCCGACCACAACCTGGCCAGCCGGCGCGATGTGAAATTCTTCGTCCTGGCGGACGAGGCCGGCTGGGCCGCCCTGCAGCCGAACCTCGCCAGCGTGGCCCGCATGGCCGGCGCCGCCGAGATCTCGCGCCGCGAGGCGGTCGAGGGCGCGCCCGCGGCCGTGACCCCCCTGGGGACGCTCCACCTCGACCTCGCCAGCACCGTCGACGCCGCGGCGGAAAAGCAGCGCCTGGCGAAAGAGCTGGCGAAGCTCACGCAGCATATCGCCGGCACGGAGGCCCGGCTGGCCAATCCCGCGTTCACCGGCAAGGCCCCGCCGGCCGTGCTGGAGGGCGCGAGGAAGCAGTTGGCGGAACAGCAGGCCAAGCGGTCCGAGCTCGAACGGTTGCTCGCCGCCTTGAAGTGAGACCGCGGGAAAGCTAGGGGTAGGGGTCATCCCAGGCATGCCCCGCTCCCGGCAGTCCCCTCGGCAGGTTGCGCCCGACCCGGCCGCGATGCGGACGGAGCGCGTTCCCTTCGGCTGGTATTGCGCGCTGCTCTTTTCGGTTGCGCTCTTCGCCTACGGGCCCGCCCTGGGGGGCGGCTTCATCTGGGACGATGACGGGCACGTCACGCGGCCGGACCTGCGATCGCTGCACGGGCTCATGCGGATCTGGTTCGAGGTGGGCGCGACGCAGCAGTATTATCCGGTGCTGCACAGCGCGTTTTGGGTGGAGCATCTCTTCTGGGGCGACGCGACCCTGGGTTACCACCTGGTCAACGTCCTCCTGCACGCGACCGCCGCCTGCCTGTTCGTGCTCCTGCTTCGCCGGCTGGCCGTCAGGGGTGCCTGGCTCGCGGGACTGCTCTTTGTCCTCCATCCGGTCTGCGTCGAGTCGGTGGCGTGGGTCTCGGAGCAGAAGAACACGCTCTCGGCGGTGTTCTACCTGCTGGCGGCCCTCTGTTACCTCCGGTTCGAGCGCGGCCGGGCGGCCCGCTGGTATGCGCTGGGCCTGGCCTGCTTCTTCCTCGCGCTGCTGAGCAAGAGCGTGACGGCGACGCTGCCCGCCGCCCTGCTCGTCGTGCTCTGGTGGCGCGATGGGAGGATTGCCTGGCGGAGGGACGGACTGGCCCTGGCTCCCTGGTTGGGCGTGGGCGCGGCCGCGGGCATGTTCACCGCCTGGGTGGAGCGGACCTATATTGGCGCGGCCGGGGCTCCCTTTGCCCTGGATCTCGTGCAGCGCTGCCTCCTGGCCGGCCGGGTCGCCTGGTTCTACCTCGGCAAGCTGCTCTGGCCGGCCGACCTGATCTTTGTCTATCCGCGCTGGACCGTGGAGACCGGGGCCTGGTGGCAATGGCTGTTTCCGGCGGGGGCGGCGGCCCTGGTCCTCGCCCTCTGGCTGGCTCGCGGGCGCGCGCGGGGACCCCTGGCGGCCGCGCTGCTTTTCATCGGGACGCTCTTTCCAGCCCTGGGCTTCTTCAACGTCTATCCGTTCCTTTTTTCCTACGTCGCGGACCATTTCCAGTACCTCGCCAGCTTGGGCGTGATCGCCCTGGCGGCGGCCGCCTGGGACCGGTGGGCGGCGGGAAACGCCGCCGCCGGAGCGACCGCCTCCCGCCGGACGATTCCAGTCGCCGCCGCTGCCGGGGTGCTCTGCGTCCTGGGCGCGCTGACCTGGCGCCAGGCCCGCACCTACGGCGACGTCGTGACCCTCTACCGGACCACCCTGGCCAGGAATCCCCGCGCGTGGCTCGCCCATTCCAACCTCGGCAACATCCTGGCCAGCACCGGACACCCGGAGGAGGCGGTCGCCGAATACGAGGAAGCCCTGCGGCTCGTCCCGGATTCCGCCGGCTTTCACTACGACCTGGCCAACGCGCTGGTCCAGCTGGGCCGCATCCCCGAGGCCCTCGCGGAGTACGGCCAGGCGATCCGCCTCAAGCCCGACTACGGTCCGGCGGAGGGCAGCCTGGCCCGCGTGCTCGCAGGGCAGGGCCGCGGAGCGGAGGCCGTGCCCCATTTTGAGGCGGCGATCCGTCTGCTGCCGGGCGACGCCGAGGCGGAGCTCAACCTCGGCTCGCTCCTCGGGCAGCTGGGCCGCCTGCCGGAGGCCATCGGGCACCTGGAGGCGGGATTGCGCCTGCGGCCCGATTTTCCCGAGGGGCACAACAACCTCGGCAATGCGCTGGCGGCGGCCGGGCGGATGCCGGAGGCGATCGACCAGTACCGGGAGGCGGTGCGCCTGCGGCCGGACTACCGCGAGGCGCGCTACAACCTGAGCATCGCCCTCCGCAGCGCGGGCCGGATGGACGAGGCGCTGCGGGAATACCGGCAGGCTATCGAACCGAAGGGGTCAGGCCGCTAGTGGTTAATTTTCTCCCGTCCGAATTTCCAATTCATGTCTGAATCTCAAGTGCGGGAAAAATTAACAACTGGCGGCCTGACCCCTTGGCTCCTGACGCTCCTGCCAT
>CAZKAH010000037.1:0-27655 GCA_964550715.1 uncultured Opitutaceae bacterium | reverse complement strand
AGGTCGAGCCAGTAGTCGAGGAAGGCCTCGACGAACCGGGCCGCCTTCGGATCATCGAGCATCCGCTCGGTCTGGGCCCGCAGGACGGCCGGCCGGTGCAGCTCGCCGCGGTCCGCGAGCGCCCGCAGCGCCGGGTCCGGGATCGAGTTCCAGAGGAAGAGCGAAAGGCGCGTTGCCAGGGCCCAGTCGTCGAGCCGGCCGGGAGCTTCCTCGAGCGTGATGAACCTGGGCGAGGAGAGAACGGCGGTGTAGCCCGCGAGCATCGCGCCGGCGAACCCCAGACCGGAATCCAGCTGCCGGTGGATCAGCCCGAGAAAGAGCTGCACGTCGGCCTCGGCCACCGGCTGGCGGTAGGCGTGCGCGAGGAAATTTCGGAGCAGCCGGTCCGCGTCTGCCGCGGGGTTGGCCGAGACCACCTCGACCGCCACAGGCACGGTCGGGGGCACGCGGCCGAAGCCCCCGCCCGCCCGGCCGAAGCGCCGATCCTCCGCGGCCGGCGGCCGGTCGGCCACGGTGTCGACGAGGACCCCCGGATCCCCCGCTTCGGCCCGCCGGACGGGCAGGTCGCCGAAGAGCAGCTGGTAGCCCGGTCCGGCCGGCTCGTCGTAGATCGGGCCCTCCACGTCCATCCACTGGAAGGCGACCGCCGGCATGCCGTCGCGCTGCGCCAGCGGGTTGGTGTAGCCGTCGGGGATGCCGGTGGGCCGGGACCGGAAGAACCGCGTCGCGTCCGGGGCAATGACGTCGTTGGCCGCCAGCCAGACCTCGCCGATCGGGTGGGCCGCCGGTTCGGGGGTCAGGTCGAACTCGCCGATGCGCCGGTTCGTGCCGCCCTTGGCATAGATCGCAATCGGCTCATAGCGGCGGCCGGGCGAGACCTCCCGAAAATTCGGGCGATACCACTCGGGCGGCAGGACGGCGAGCTGCAGCGGGTCGCCGCCCGGGGGCGTCTTGCCAATGAACGAGAGCGTGGGCGTGCGCGTCCCGCCCGGGCCGACCCAGATGGTGTAGCCGCTGAAGGTCAGCCGGTAGCGGCCCGCCACCGGCGCGCGAAAGACGCCCCAGGTCGAGCCGAAGCCGGTCGAGTAGTTGCTCTGGACCCAGCCCATGGCCTCCCGGTCCCGCACGGCCGGATCCGCGGCGCCCACGGTCATCGGCGCCTTGCCGGTGAGGACGTCGGGCTGGGCCCGGGCGTCGAGGACCGGGAACTTCTGGCGGTCGGGATTGCCGTCGTCGCCGGGGTTCCGCATGGTGAAGGACTGCCGGGCATAGTAGCGATGGGTCGCCGTGGGCGGCCGGGTGAACTGCACGCTGATCGCCTGCCGCAGGGCGTAATCGGCCGCGCTCATGTACCGGGCCATGTGCACGTAGGAGACGTCGAGCGCGCTGCTCACCTTGTTGAAATGGTAGGCGTCGCCATCCTCGGGCAGCTGGTCCTTGACCTGGAGCCAGGGCGCGTCGAGGAGGTCGCGCAGGGCGTTCTCGTACTCGTTGCGGTTCAGCCGGCGCCGCGTCGAGCGGCCCTCGCGCGCGGCCACCCCGTCCTCATACCCGGTGAGGGTCGAGGCGAGCTGCGTGACGAAGGCGTTCAGCTCCGGCGCGGCGGGGTGGGGCTTGCCCTTGGGCGGCATCTCGCCCGCCGCCAGGCGGTCGTGCACCTTCACCCAGGTCAGGAAATTGGCGGGATCGCCCGGCTGGTAGTCGAGGTCCGTCAGGTCCAGGCTGCCCTTCAGGTCCTGGTCGTTGTGGCAGCGGATGCAGTAGTCCTCGATGAACGCGTCGGCGGCCGGCCGGAGGGGCGAGGGAGGGGCCGGGGCGGCCGAGGCCGCCACCGCGAGCGAAAGCAGGAGGAGGGGAAATCGCGTCATGGCCCGGACCGACGGTCGAGCATGCGGGCACGCCGGCGGGCGCACAAGGCATGACTGGGTGGGGCAATCATCGGGGGTAGGCGGACGAATGTCCCGCTAGACGCAGAACCCGGGCAAAAGTTCGGCCGTTTCACCCGGGGCGGGGCGCCCCGGCTCAGGGCAGGACCGCGATCCGGATATTGCGCAGCTCGTAGGGAAATCCTTCAAGCTGGATCCCGATCTTCCCGGCGGCGGGCTGGCAGCCGCTCACGCGGTTTTCCGCCACGCCGTTGACGGTGCATTCGAGGACGCCGTCGCGGCAGGTCACATCACAGGTGTTCCATTCGCCGAGGGGCTTCTCGCTGGATTCCTTGTGCTGGCGGTAGAGCTGGGGGGTGGCGGCGCCGGGCGGCGTCGACAGCGCCTCGGCAAACTTGGCCCCCGCCATCGGGATGATGTCGCCCGCCCGCGTGACCTTGGTCTGGACCTGGAAGCAGAGCGGCCAGGTGTTCCGGTCCATCGGCCCGGAGCCGATGTGCACGAGGACGCCGCTGTTGCTGTTCTTGACGGCGTTTGCCGGCCAGCGCCATTCGACGTGCAGCTGGTAGTTCTTGTACGTGCCGTCGGCCAGCAGGTAGCCGATGGGCTTGCCGGCGACGGCGACCGATCCGTCGGCGGCCACCTGGCAGACGGCGGCGATGTCGGCGTGCTCGGGGGTCACGAGCGACCATCCGGCCAGGTCCTTGCCGTTGAGGAGATCGACGGAGGCCGCCGGCGCCTGGGCCCGGGCCGAAAGGGCGAGGGCGAGGCAGCTGACGAGGGAGGAGAGGGCGAGGGCGGGGGATTTCATGGGGAGGGGCTCGTACTTTCCTCCCCGGACCGGGCCCTGACAAGAGCGGACTCAGGCCTGCGCCAGCGTCCGGTCGGCGAGGCCGGTCAGGCATGCGGGGTCTTGCCCCGGACCGGCTTGGCGGACTCCTTTTCCGCCTTGGCCCCGGCCTTCAGGCGGGCGTCCTCTTCCTTCTCCCTTTGCTTTTGCAGCCGCTCCCAGCCCTTGCGGGCGGTCTCGAAGCCATCGGCGGGCGAGGTGGCGCCGAGGTTCTCGATAAACGTGCGCAGCCCGAACCGGGCCGTTTCGCTCCAGGGCGGGCTCGTTGGGCGGCGAGAGGCGGGAGCGGACGGCGCGGGCTGGAGGGATGCCGACACGACCCGGCCGAGTTGCGGGCGAAAAACCGCCGGGCTTCCGCCGGTGCCGGCCCAGGGCGCAGGCATCCCGCCTCCGCCCCGGACGCCTCGTTCCCCCAGCAGGTTCCCCGCGATACCACCCCCGCCCACGGCGGCCGTGGCCAGTGCGGTGCTGGCCCCGGCAATGAGCCCCGTGGCGAACGTGGAGAGAAAGGCCCCGCCGGCGCCCGCGCCCTTGAGAAAGACCGCGACGAGCTTCGGGGTCTTGCACGCGACGTAGACGGCGAGGAAGAGGTAGGTGACGAGATAGCAGAAGGTCGCGAGGGCGATGATCTCCCCGCCGGATCCCGCGACGGCGAGGGCGGCGGTCACGGCGTAGGCGGCCCCGCCGGCGGCCGGCAGGGTGCCGCCGCCGCCGGGAGCGAGCGGCCCAAAGAGCAGGTATTTCAGGACGAGCGCCATCAGCGCGTCCACGAGGAGCATGACAAACTGGTAGGCGGGGACCGCCACGGCGAGCGCCGCCAGCGACCGCAGCACGCCGTAGAAGGCCTCCTCGGTGGCCGGCAACAGCCAGAACGGCATGGCGAGGACAAGGACGAACAAGTTCAGCTCGATCAGGATCTTGACGATGGCGGTGAAGAGAAAGGCGACCATCCGCGTGAGCACGACGCCGAGCGCCCGTCCCGCCCAATCCACGGCGGCCCGCATCTGGTCCAGGAATCCGCCGGCGGCCGCGGCGGCCCGCTCGACCTGGTCCGAGAACCAGGCCCGGGTCCGCTGGGCCAGGGTCGGCGAGGCGCCGAGGACCGCGAGGATCCGGGTGTCGAGATAGTTCAGGGTGTCGGCCAGCACCTCGCGGGAGTAGAGTTCCCGGGCCGATTCCAGCGCGGCGTTGCCGGCGGGGACGGCGGGCTGGGCGAGGGCAGCGCCGGCCTGGGCGTCGTCCGCCGCCAGCGCGGACGAGAGCAGGGGAAGCTCCGTGGTGCGGCCGTCGGGATAGCCGACGGCGAGGGCGCCCCCCGTGGCCGGCAAAGCCGCCAGGTCCGCCAGCATCTGGCTGAAGTTCTGCACGAGGGTCCGGCCGACGGTGGCGCTCACGCGGTCGTCGGGGGCCGTGGCGTCGGCCCAGACGGCCGCGTCGAGCGGAGGCAACCGGCCCGGCAGGGCCTGGCGGGCCAGCTCCGCGTTGATCGCGCCGGCCATCGCGTTGTACCACAGGCCCAGCTGGACGATCTCCTCCCGGGAGGCGCCCGCCGGATGCAGCGCGATCACGCGCCGGGCCGACGCGTGGCGGATCGCCTCCAGGCGGGCCTGGGCGAAGGTCAGGGGGCCGACGCCGCCTTCCTGGAGCAGCGCCGCCATCGATTGCGCGGCCATGGCCTGGACTCCCTGGGACACGGCGCTGTTGACGGTGATGAGGATGGCATAGAGGAGCGGGGTATTGGCGACGACCAACGCGCCGATCAGCAGGCGAAAGTTGACCTGGGCGAGGGCCGCCAGCGGATGGCGGGCCGTCATCGTCTGGCGTCCGCGCAGGGATTGCTGCAGGGCGGTCACGGCCATGATCCCGAGAAAGATCACGATCAGGCTCCAGTAGAGGAAATGGAACGGGCCGGTCGCGATCAGCTGGAAGGGGTTGAATCCGAGGAAAGCGAGGGTGGGGCCGCCGCCGCTCGTCCGGTAGGCGCTGGCCAGCTCCGCCAGATCGGACCCGGCGCCGGACGCGTTGGCGCCGGCGAGCTGCAGCTGGGCATCGACGATCCCCGCTGAAATCGTGGTTCCGCCGATGGGCACGGCGGTCACCAGGCGTCGAGCTGCATCTCGTCGGCATTCCTCCGGCTTTCCCCCTGCTCCTGCAGGATCCGGTTCTGCGCCTGGAGCGCGCGCACGGTCGTCTCACCGGCTTCTGCGTTCTGCACGGCCGACTCGAGCAGGATGGCGTTGGCTCCCGCGCCGAGGCGGGCCTGGGCCTGCTGCTGGTCGGCGAGGGTCCGGGCCCGCCCGGCCTGGGCTTCGGCGCCCTGACTCTCCAGGGCGAGCGCCTGCAGGTTGACGCGGCGATTCCGGGCCCCGCCGAGCCAGTCCGACGCGAGCACCGCCGCCAGGTCCGCGGCGGCCCGGGCTCCGAGATTGCGCTGATCCTCCGGCGAGCGGGCGGCGTACCATTGCGCGTAGGCGATGGCGGTCGAATCCAGGCCTGCCGCCGTCCCGATCCGGGCGATCGCGGGATCGACGAGGACGGATTGGTAGTATCCGCCCGGCTGCTCGACGGCTTGGGCCCAGCGGTCCGCGGAGACGCCAAGAAACGCATCGAGGGCGCCATTCGCATTGAACAGCGTGCCGAGGTCCGCGGCCTGCAGGCCCGGCAGGGCGTGGATGGCCTCCTGCAACTGGGCGGGCGAGGCGGGGACGCCGGCCACGGCGGAGGTGCGCGCGTTGCCCAGCGCAGACGCGAGGGCGAGCAATTGGTCGTATTGGCGGGTGGCGACGCCGAGCAGCGACCCCAGGCGGTCGAATTCCTGCTGGGACTGGTGCAGGAGGTTGATCGCCTGGGCCGCGGCGGTGGGATCGTAGACGATGTCGCCCACACCCAGGATGGCATGCGCGGCGGGCGGACCGGCCAGCCCGGCGAGCAGCAGCGCGGAGGAGGCGACGGCCCGGTTCATCGATCCGGTTCGGCCAGGGAGGAATCGGCCGCCGTGCGCGCACCGAAATTGACCCCGCCGTATTCTCCCGCCGGATAGTGCAGCGGCACGCTGGCCGCGGGATCGGGGCGGCCGCCTCCCGGCATGGCTTCAGTCTGCTCGTACCAATACTGGCGCATGATCTTCTGCCGCTCCTCCCGCCGCGCCGCCTCCACGGCCGCCGCAGCGTCGCCCTCCGAGGTCCGGTTGGCCAGCCAGGCCGCCCCGGCCAGGCCCGCTGCGCCCCCTGCCACCGCCCCGGCATTCCCTCCGAGCTGTTTCCCGATCACGGCGCCGACGGCGGTCCCGGCGCCGAGGCCGGCCACCTGGCCCACCCCGAGATGGACCGGCCCGGCCGCCGGCGCGGCGCAGGCCGCCAGCGCGGCGGCCAGCGCGCAGGAAGCCGGGAAATCGCGGCGCGGGCTCATGCGAGGGGTTGCGCCCGGGAGGAGAGGATCCCGCGGGGATGCTCGCGCGCGAACCTGCGCACCGCCTCGGGTCGGGTGAGCCCCTCCTGCCGGTACGCGTCGAGCGTGCGGCGGTCCTCCCGGGAGTTGCAGGTGAAGGCGTACTTGAGCGGGGTCGAGCCGCTGGCGAGGTGCAGCGTCCGCTGGCCCCGTGGGGTCTTCTGCACGAGCAGAAACTCGGCGTGCCGTCCCGGAACGGTATTCACGGATTGAATATAGGACAGCTCCCGCGCGGAGAGATTCTTCTCCGCGGCGATGAGGCGGGCCTTGTCGTGGTTGTCCTGCTTGAGGATGAAGAGGTTGTCGGCCGCCCCGACGAAGGCGCTCCGGGCCCGGGGATTGCCCAGGAAATCCTCGAGGCCCTGGGCGATGGCGCAGACGGCCACGCCCGTCTTCCGCAGCGTGCGGAAGCAGTATTCCATGAACTCGGCGGTCGCCTCGTCCTTCAGCATGACGCCGGCCTCGTCGAAGGTGAGGAACTTGGGCTCGGGCCCGGCGGCGAGCGAGAGGTGGGAGACCGCCCCCACGATGGAATTGAAGATCACCCGGGCCAGGTCCGCATCCCGCTGGTCGTGGATCACGCGCTTGAGGTCGAAGACCAGGACGGACGCCGCCAGGTCGACCTGCGAGGGACCGTCAAAGAGGTTGGCCAGCGAGCCGTCCTCGCACCAGGGGGAGAGCCTGTGCGCCAGCCGCGCCCCCCGCTCGTCCCGGAGAAGCGCGGCCCGCACGTGCCGGAGAAAGACCGGCTGGTGCAGGTCGCGATGGTAGGCCCGGCGGAGGGCCTCCTCGAGGACGACGAGGTCGTCCCCGGGGAGCCGCTGGTCTCGCTCCCGGGCCACGCTTTCCAGCCAGAGGGCCAGCGAGCGCAGCATTTCCGCGTCGGGGGCGGTCCCGGCCGGGAGCCACAGCGGATTCAGCCGGTTGGCCCGGCTCCGGACGTCGTAGTCGATGTAGACGCCGCCGCTGCACTCGCAGAAGTTCACGAAGGAGCCGCCGAGGTCGATGATGATGGCCCGGGCCCCCCGCCGGCGCATGGCGATGAGGTTCTCGTCCTGCAGGACGGACTTGCCGGAGCCGGTGCCGCCGACGATCAGATAATGCGGATTGGCAAACAGGCTCTCGTCGGGGACGATCCAGTTGAAGATGCTGCGCGAGGCCGTCTGGTAGAGGACGCCGATCGCCTTGCCGTCCGGCAGGTTGGCCGGCTGGCCGAAAAGCGGGAGGAGCCGCACCAGTTGCCGGGTGGAATAGTCGAGCAGGCGAAAGCGGTCCTTGTCCTGCGTCCAGAACGGCTGCATGGCCCGCCAGTAGGCCCAGAGCGCGCGCCGTTCCTGGATCAGGACCATGTCGCGAGACCGGGCGAGCGCCAGGGTCGCGGCGACCTGGTCGCGCAGCTCCGCCGCGGTGGGCGCCCACAGGTGCAGGTAGCAGGCGGCCCGCCAGGTGCCCTCGGAATTTGCGCCCATTTCCTCCAGCTCCTGGGTCAGCTGCAGCGTCGCGGCCCGCTCGGCGGGATCCGCGGCGGTGGCGGGATCGGATTGCCGCTGCTGGAGCAGGAGCCTCAGGCGCTTCAGCCGCGCGAGCCGGTCGCCCCGCTCCGCGTTGACCACGAGTTCCGTCCGGAACAGGCCGGCCAGCAGCAGCAGGTCCTCGAAGACGGGCCGGCCCAGGTCGGCGGGCGGCTCATAGAGGGTGAGGACGGCGTGGACCCAGCCGTCGAGCTCCGCCACGCCGGCGGGCACCACCACGCCCGCGGGATCCCAGTGGAAATCCCCGTGGACGAACCGCTCGGTGAAGGGTGCTTCCGCCTGGGCGCGGCGGGGGCGCGGGCTGGCGCCCGCCTCGAATTGCCGGGGATTCCAGCGCTGGAAGAAGAGGCGGGTGACCGCGTCGTCGTCCAGCGCGGCGGGCGACCAGCCCAGGCCGTCGAGGACGTCCGCGAGCGTGCGCGCCTGGGTCTGCAATTCGGCCGCGGCCGCCGCGAACTGCTCCCGGTCGTATTGGAAGCGCTCCCGCGCCCCGGCGAAAAAGCCCTGGAACCGCCGCCACGGGCCGTTCGGGCGCGGCTCCCGTGCGGCGGTCATCCGCCGGAGCGCCGCGTCGGTCGCCGGCAGCTTGCGCACCAGGATGCAATAGACCTCGATCCAGCGCAGCTGGCCCTCGCGCAGGAGCCCGAGGATGTTTTCCTGCTGCTCGCGCTGCACCTCGCCCACCAATCCCGGGCTGAAGGCGCCGGCCGCCAGCCGGCGCCCAAATTCCGCGCACCGCGCGTGCTGGGTCCAGATCACCTGCAGGTCGAAATGCGCCGGCAGCGCATTGAGCAGGCCGCCCAGGGCGGCATAGGCGCCTGCCACCTCCTCGTCCGCGACGGTGGGCGTGTAGGGCGCGTCCAGCCGAAAGCCGCAGCCGAGCGACCGGTCCTGGTTGATGACGATGCCCCGGCTCAGCGCGAGGGGCGACAGCTCCCGGTCGAACGTCCGGCCATCCAGTTCGTTCGTCCGCTGAAACTTCCGGATGAGCCGCGGCCTCATGGCTGTGCTCCCGGCTGGAACGGGGAGAGCCGCTCCTCCCGCCCCGGCCGGAGCAGGCGGGGCAGCAGCCAGGAGCGGAAATAGTGGGCGTCGTGCCCCGGAGGCCGCCCGAGCCGGAACGCGGCGAGGTAGGCGGGATAGCCCGCGAGCACGGCGATGAGGCCCCAGTTGCTGTCGAGCACCAGCATGTCGAGGGCGAGGGCGACAATCAGGGCTCCGAAATCGCCGGGGGTGAAGATGCCCCAGATGTAGATCGAGCGGCCAAGCTGCCGGTGATAGCGGACGGTGGGCACGGCGGGTGGCTCAGTCCTCGCCTGCGGCCGCCGGGCTTCCGGGGCCGATCGGCAATTCCAGGAGACGGGCCGCCTGGTCGAGCCCGGCGATCACCTCCCGCAGCTCGTCCGCCGTCCACTCCGGCTTGGCCGCCAATTTCAGCAGGGCGGCCTGCGCCTGCCGCAGCAGGCGTGCGACCGGTGGCGCGCCGGCGCTCGGGCAATAGACGAATACCGGGACCGAGACCTCGACCTGGGAGCCACCGACCTGGAAGCGGACGCGCTTGGGCTGCGCGAGGGCCCGCAGTTCGTACCCGGGCATGGCCGCCGGGGCCGGCGGAGCCGCGACGGGCGACTCGGCGCGCAGCGGCAGGATTCCACCCAGGAGGCCGGCGAACAGGAAGGCGGGACGCATGCCTCGATGATAACAACCCGCGCACGCCGGCTCGGTAGGTGAACACCCTACAGGTTTGCGCCAATTGCTGGTTGTTTAACCCGCGGCCCCGCGTGGAAACTCCCCAATGAGAAATAACGGTCACAAGCCCGCGGCTCCGTACGCCCTTTTGCCCAAGTGTCCCACGGGCATCCAGGGCCTCGACGAAATCACGGGTGGTGGATTGCCGCGCGGGCGGCCCACGCTGGTCTGCGGCGGCGCCGGCTGCGGCAAGACGCTATTGGCCACGGAGTTTCTCGTGCGGGGCGCAACGCAATTCAATGAGCCGGGCGTCTTCATGTCCTTCGAGGAGACGGAAGCGGAGCTGAAGGCCAACGTCACCTCGCTCGGATTTGACCTGGCGGGCCTGGTTCAGCGCAAGAAGATCGTGGTCGATTACGTCCACATCGAGCCGGGCGAGGTCCAGGAGAGCGGCGACTATGACCTCGAGGGGTTGTTCGTCCGGCTCAACCATGCGATCGATTCGGTCGGCGCCAAGCGCGTGGTGCTGGACACGCTCGAGGCGCTGTTTGCGAGCCTGCGCAACGAGGCCGTCCTGCGCGCCGAGCTGCGCCGGCTCTTCCGCTGGCTCAAGGTCAAGGGCGTCACGGCGGTCATCACGGCGGAGCGCGGGCGCGAATCCCTGACGCGCCACGGGCTGGAGGAATACGTGTCCGACTGCGTCATCCTGCTCGACCACCGGGTCGATGACCAGATTGCCACGCGGCATCTGCGCGTGGTGAAATACCGCGGCGCGCTGCACGGCACCAACGAGTTTCCCTTTCTCATCGGCGAGGACGGCCTCAGCGTGATTCCGATCACCTCGCTGGCGCTGAACCACAGGGCGTCGAACGAGCGTATTGCCACGGGCATCCCCCGGCTCGACGTGATGCTGGGCGGCCGGGGTTTTTTCCGCGGCAGCAGCATCCTGCTCACGGGCACGTCCGGCACGGGCAAGACCATCATCTCGGCCAACTTTGCCCAGGCCGCCGCCAGGCGCGGGGAGCGGGTGCTCTTCTTCTCGTTCGAGGAATCGCCCAACCAGATCATCCGCAACATGCATTCCATCGGGCTGCGCCTGGAGCCGCTCGTGAAGCGCGACCTGCTGCGGTTTCACTCGGCGCGGCCGTCGCTCTACGGCCTGGAAATGCACCTGGCCACCATGTTCCGGGAGATCGCCTCGTTTAAACCTCACGTCGTCATCATCGACCCCATCACCAGCCTGATGGATGCCGGCTCCAACTCCGAATGCAAGGGGATGGTGACGCGGCTGATCGATTACCTGAAGGCCGGAAAGGTCACGTCGCTCTTCACCAGCCTGACGCAGGGCGGCCACGCGCTGGCCCAAAGTGAATCCGCCATGTCCTCGCTCATGGACGCCTGGATCCTATTGCAAGACTTCGAAGGCAACGGCGAACGCAATCGCGTCCTCTACGTGCTCAAGGCGCGCGGCATGGCGCACTCGAACCAGATCCGCGAGTTCCTGATCTCGAACCGGGGCATTGACGTGGTGGACGCCTACATCGGCCCCAGCGGTGTGCTGACCGGTTCGGCGCGTGCGGCGCAAGGCGCCCTGGAAAAAGCCGCCGTGCTGGCCAGCCAGCAGGAAGCCGCCCAGCTCAAGCGCGAAGTGGAACGCAAACGCAAGGCGCTCGACCGGCAGATCGGCGACCTGCGCTCCGACTACGAGGGCGAAGCACTGGAGCTCCGGCGCATCGCCGAACAGGTTGGCACGCGAACTTTCGTGCTGGGCACCGAACGGGCAGCCTCCGGCCTCCTGCGCCAGGCTGACATCAAGGTATCCGCCAACGGGCGGAGCAACCACCGGAACGGAAAGGTGGGCTGATGAAAGCCAAAACGGTGAAAGCACGCGCCTCCGCGCCTCTGCACCGGGCCTCCAAGCTCTGGCAACTGCGTCTCTATGTCATGGACCAAACGCCCAAATCGGTGGCCGCGTTCTCGAACCTGAAGATGATCTGTGAAAGCCATCTCAAGGGCCGGTATCGCATCACGGTGATCGACCTGATGAAGCAGCCCCAGCTGGCGAGGGGCGACCAGATCCTGGCCACTCCCACGGTGGTCCGGAGGTTGCCCAGCCCCGTGCGGACAATCATTGGCAACCTCTCCGATACCGACCACGTGCTGGTCGGGTTGGACCTGCGCGCTGCCGACTAACGCTGGCGGAGCACCCCCCCTCTGAAAACACGCCAATCCGGCCGCACGACCCGGGCCTTTGAAAAGGCCCTGGCGTCCAGGCCCGAGGGAAAATATTTCCTGCGTCTCTACGTGGCCGGTGCCACCACCCGGTCGCGCCAGGCGCTCCGGCGCGTCTATCAGCTTTGCGAGGCGGAGCTGAAGGATAACTACGAACTTGAGGTGATCGACGTCTATCAGCAGCCCAAGCTGGCGCGCGACAACCAGATCATCGCGACCCCCACGCTCATCAAGGAGTTTCCCCGGCCGGTACGCCGGTTCTTCGGCAATCTCCTGAACACCACCGGCCTGTTCGGCGCAGCCGGGCTGGGCGCAATGGGCAAGAGCGCATTGTGAAAGCGGTCCGCGATCTCGCCGGGGTCCACGTGCGGCTGGCCGAGGCGGAGGAGGCGCTCCGCGCCATCCGTTCGGGAGAGGTGGACACGCTGGTGGTCGCGGGCAAGCACGGTCCGAAGGTCTTCACGCTGCAGGGCGCCGAGCATGCCTACCGTCGGCTCATCGAATCCATGAACGAGGGGGCGCTGACACTGGCGATGGACAAGACGATCCTCTACGCCAACCAGTGTTTTGCCAAGATGGTCCGATGCCCGCTGAACCAGGTGATGGGAGGTTCGTTTCGCCGCTTCATCTCGGCTGCGGACCGGATGACGCTGCGATCCCTCATGAAACGGACCGGCCCGTCCGGCTCCAAGATCCAGGTGGAGCTGCACGCGGGCGACGGTTCCAAAATGCCGGTGCAGATATCCCTGCGGCCCACCTCCGGCAATGGGGTCGATCGCGCCACCATCGGCATGGTGGTGACGGACCTCACGGAGGCCCGGCGGTCCGAGGAACTGCTGCGGGCCCTGACCCACCGGGTGGTGCAGGTGCAGGAAGACGAGCGCGGGCGCGTGGCCCTCGAATTGCACGACGGCATCACCCAGCTGCTCTGTGCCATGCAGTTCCGCAGCCAGGCCCTGGTGTCCAGCCTGGCGGCGCACGACGGGCCCGCTAGGGTCGAGGCGAAGGAACTCCGCGAGATGGCCGGCGCCACCGCCCGGGAAGTCGAGCGCGTCACGCGCAACCTGCGGCCTGGCATCCTGGACCAGCTGGGCCTTGTCGCCGCCCTGCGCGATGCAAGCACGGAGTTCGCGGAACGGTCGGGTGTGCAGGTCAAATTGACCTGCGCGCGCCTGACGGGGCGGCTGACCGCCAACGGCGAGCTGACACTCTATCGCATCCTGCAGGAAGCCCTGCGCAACGTGGAAAAGCACGCCGGGGCCCGCCTGGTCACCGTGAGCCTGACGCAGCCGGACGCGTTCGTGCAGCTGGTGATCAAGGACAACGGGACGGGCTTCGACCCGGAGCAGCGTCCGGTCGCGCGAAAGGGAAAGGGCGGACTTGGCCTGGTTGGCATGCGCGAGCGGGCGACCTATGTCGGGGGCGCCCTCGCGGTGAAATCCGTTCGCCGCGGGGGCACGGAAATTGAGGTCCGCCTTCCGCTTCCGTCCCGGCCCGCGCTGGCCCGGGCCGGGCAAAGGCTTGGAAATTCGTGAAGCGCGGGGCCGAGTTCCCGGGGCCGGCTGGAACCGCGGAATTGCCGGGCGGCCGCGAGCCCCGGATCTTGAGGAATATTTTGGAAAAAGCGGCCGGGGCTTAACTCAGGCCGGCCGCCGCCGACCGGTCAAGAGCAGGACCGGGCTCGCTGCGACGCAGATCCACCCGAAGAGGTCCCCGATCGCGGTATAGAGGGTGGGCACCTGGCCGGACTCCGGCACCCGGACCAGCAGGGCGCTCCCGGGGAGGGGACCGCTCTGGATCTCCGCCACGATCCGACCATAGGCGTCGCTCACGGTCAGGAAGCCTTCCCGGGCGACGCGCACGACGGCATAGCCGTTCTCCACGCCCCGGGTCAGCGTGTTCCAACCCTCCATCCGGGCGTCCGCGGGGCCGGGATTCCAGGCCGGGACCAGCATCACGGCGACCGCCCGCTTGCCATAGGCGCGCGCGAGGGCGGCCGAGAACATGTCCTTGCAGATCGCCACGCCGAACGTCCGGCCCCGGATGGCTTGCACGAGAAAGCTGTCACCGGCGCGATAGCCGCGCTCTCCGGGCGCGAGGCGCTGCTTGTCGTACGTCGCCGCCAGATTTCCCTCGGGAGCGAACAGCCAGGCCCGGTTCACGGGCCCCGGGTCGGCGGCGATGCCCACTCCCGCCAGGATCCAGACGTGGTGCTGCGCGGCCAGTTCCTGCAGGTGGCGCTGCCAGCGCGCGGCGGTGGCGGGCGCCACGAAACCGATCTTTTCCGGCAGCACGATGATCTGCGCGCCCTGCGCCCCGAGGGCGGCGATGGCGCGGTCATAGGCATCCCAGATGGATTTCATGTAGGAGGCGGAAGCCTTCGGTCCGATCGCGTCGTCAATCGCCACGAGCCCGAGGGTCGTCATCCGGCCGGAGGCCGGCGTTTGGAGGCGGGCGATCCCATAGGCGAGGGCTGCGACCAGGAGGAGGGCGGTCCCCCCGTACGCCAGTCCGGCCCGTCCCAGCCGGCCGCCAAACGAAATCGCCAGCGCCAGCGTCGAGGGAACCAGGGCCACGAGGAAAAGCAGGCCGCCGACCCCGAAGAGCGAAACGAACTGCAGGACGGGCAGACAGGCCGACTGCGTGTACGCCAGGCTGGTCTCGTTGCCGGAACCCTGCAGGGCGGCCGCCAGCGTGTCCACGGCCACCCAAAATACGGGATACGCCAGGGCCGTCCACGCGGTTTGATAACGCAGAACGAGGCGCCGGGACTGGGTGACGATGAGGGTCCAGACCACCGCCTGCCGGACGGTCGCGATCACGGCGATCGGCAGGGAAAAGACCGAGAGGCGGTAGGGGAAGTTCACGCTGATTCCGACGAGGGCGGCGACGAACACCAACCCCCCGGCCTCCCGCCCGCTCGACCGGAAGGCCAGCAGGAGCAGGGGAACGGGCGCGAGCCAGGCGAGCCACCCGGCCGGTTCCAGGCCCACGACGAAGCGCAGCAGCACGCCGCAGGCGAGGGCGGCTCCGACCTGGAGGGAGAATCTCCAGGGGGAGGCGGATTCCATGCCCCAGGGTAGCAGGTCCCGGCCGACCGATGCACGTGCCGATTGTCATGCCGGGACCATGACGTTTGGCGGGAGGCGCCGGGCCGGACCGCCCCTTGTTATTGTCCCACCATGGAAAAACGACACCTCCTCGCCGCGGCGACCGGCCTCACCCTCTTGGCCTTCGCCGCCTCGGCGCACGCACAGAGCGCCAGCGCGGTCTTCAACGGCCCGCAGAACATGGACGCCGGCCTGCAGAACGGCCTCAACAACCTGACCGGCTACGTTTACGCCATCCTCAAGTTCCTCAGCCTGATCGGGCTGGGCATCGCCTATTATTTCGTCACCCATCACGGGGTGGGGAAGGCGATCCTGGCCACGATCGCGGCGGTCATGCTCTGGTTCGCCCCGGTCGTCGCCAACATCGCCCAGAACCTCGGGGCGGCGGCGGCCCAGCAGTCCGCGGCCAATTCGAGCCCGGGAGGATAGCGCCGTTTTTCGTCAGCTTTTTCGTTTGCGCGCAGGCACGGGCGGCACTCGCATGTCGGCGCAAGCATGTATCTCAAGGCGCTCCGACTTCACGGCTTCAAGTCCTTCCCCGATTCCACGACCCTGCGCTTTGAGCCCGGCGTCACCGCCGTGGTCGGGCCCAACGGTTGCGGCAAGTCGAACATCGCCGACGCCATCCGCTGGGTACTGGGCGAGCAGAGCGCCAAGGCGCTGCGCGGCGGCAAGATGCAGGACGTGATCTTCGAGGGCACCGACACGCGCCGTCCCTCGCAGATGTGCGAGGCCGCGCTTCTCCTCACCGACTGCGAGCAGCAGCTCGGCAGCGAATTCCATGAGATCGAGATCATGCGCCGGGTGCACCGCGACGGACAGGGCGAATACTTCTTCAACGGCCAGCCCTGCCGCCTGAAGGACATCCAGAAGCTCTTCATGGACACGGGGATCGGGCGCTCGAGTTATTCGGTGATGGCCCAGGGCCAGATCGACCAGATCCTCTCCTCCAAGCCCGAGGAGCGCCGCGCCGTCTTCGAGGAGGCGGCGGGCATCACGAAGTACAAGAGCCAGCGGCGCGAGGCGATGAACAAGCTTGCGTTGACCGACCAGAACCTGGTGCGGGTCGCGGACGTCGTGGGCGAGGTGGGACGGCAGATCGGCAGCCTCCGTCGCCAGGCCGCGAAGGCCATGCGCTATAAGCGGCTCAGCCACCGTCTGCGGCACCTGAGCCTGGCATCGAGCGGCAGGCAGCACCTGCTGCTCGCCGCGGAGCTCGGCCAACTGGAGGCCCGGGTGGGGGAGCTGCGCGGCGCGGCCGATGAGCGGCGCGCGCGGCTCGAGGCCCGCCAGGCGGGCGTGGACGAGCAGCGGTCCCACCGCAGCCGGCTGAACCAGCGCGTCCAGGACGCGCAGCAGGCGGTCTTCGACCTGCGCTCGCAGAAGGAGGCGGCGGACAACGCCGCCGCGCTTGCCGCCACGCGGCGGGCCGGCCTCGAGGAGCGGATCGACGCCGCCGGCTCGAGCCTGCGCGAGACCGAGATGCAGCTCCGCGAGGTCGCCTCCCAGGTGGACACCGGAGCGCAGGACAAGCAGCTCCAGCTCAATCTCCTCGGCAGCTCGGACGCGGTCTTCCAGCAGCGGAACCGCGAGCTCGCGATCGCCGAGGGCGCGCTGACCCGGCTCGAGCAGGAATTGCAGCAGGCCAAGTTCGAGCTCCTGCAGCTCGAGAGCACCGTGGCGCGGCTCCGGACCGACTGTTCCGGCTACGAGGTCGACCAGAAGACCAACGTGAACCGGTACGACGCCGTGGCCCAGGAGCTGGTCCAGGTCCGCCAACAGCAGGATGCGACGGCGCAGGCCGCCGCCGAGCTGGTTGCCCGCCTGGAGCAGGCCATGGCCGGCAAGACCGCCACGCACGAGGGGACGACGCAGGCGCAGCAGGCGCTGGCCGACCTCACCCGTGAATTTCGCGAGGCCCAGCGTGTCCTCCAGGATGTGGACCGCCAGCTCGCCCAGCGCGGCGCGCGGCTGAAGCTCCTGCAGCAATTGCACGAGCGTTGGGAGGGATTCGGCGAGGGCGCCAAGGCGGTCCTGCAGGGGCGGCTCGATGCCGCGCTGGCCGGTTCGGCCGCGACCCCGCTCACCCGTGGGCTGGAAGTGATGCCCGAGTTCGGCTCCGCGATCGAGGCGCTCCTCGGCTCCGCGGCCGAGGCGATCAGCGTCACCGACGTCGGGACCGCCCAGCGGATCCTCGCGCAGCTTGAGAAGGACCAGATCGGGTCGGCCATCCTCCGGATCGGCGAGCTCCGGCGCCCGCCCGCCCCGGCGGGCGAGCTGCCCCCCGGCCTGGCGCCGGCCACGATTGCCCTGCGTGATCCCGAGGCGGAGCACCCGGCGGTCGCCCTGCTGGCCTCCTGCTACATCGCGGACGACCTGAACGGCTTCCTGGAGTTCTGGAAAGGCCGGCCGGATTTCGATTTTCTCGCCGTGGCCACGCGCCGCGGGGAGATCGTGGACCGCCGCGGCCTCGTTTCCGGCGGCCACCGCTCGGAGAAGAAGCGCGGCGACGGCATCGTGCAGCGCGAGATCGACCTGCGCGAGACCGCCCGGGCGCTGGCGGACGAGCAGAAGCGGCACGACGGGCAGAAGGCCGTGATCGACGGCCTGGGCGCGCGCCTGGCCGAGGCGGAACAGGCGCTCGAGCAGCGCCGGGTCGAGCTTATGGCGGCCACGCAGACCGTGGCGGCCGCGCAGGCCGACCAGCGCGGCGCCCAGAAGGCCGCGGACGACGCCGCGAACCGGGTGCGCCGGATGGACCAGGAATTGAAGACCGTGGAGGGCGCCCGCAACGAGGCGCAGGCGCGGTGGCAAAAGGCCCAGCTGGCGCTGGCCGAGGCCGAGGGGCAGGTCGCCGCCCAGCGGGACAAGATTTCCGGGCTGGAGGCCCGGCTGGCCGAGACGCGCGTCGAGCGCGATGCCAAGCGCGACGGCCTGGCGCAGGCCCGCCTCGAGCTGGCCGAGCGGCGCCAGAAGGTCGAGGTCCTCGACCGCGGCCTGGGCGAAATGGAGAAGCGCCGCCTGCAGCTCGACGAGCTCCTGGTCCAGCGCCAGCAGGAGATCGAGGCCTGGACGGAGCAGTCCGCGGAACTGGAGCGGGAGTCCGCGGCCAGCCGCGCCCGCTCCGCGCAGCTGGAAAGCACCTTTGGCGTCGCCCGCGATCAGGTGGAGAGGATCCGCGCCGAGCTGGTCGAGGTGGAGCGGGCCATCACCGCCCTCGAGACCGAGCAGGCCGGGCTCCGCGCCGAGTCGGACGCGGCCCAAGGCGACCTGAGCGCGCAGGAGATCCGCCTGGCCGAGCAGCGCCAGCGCGCCCGCTTCCTGGCCGAGGAGGTCGCCCGCGAATTCCAGTCCGACGTCGCGGCGCTCGACTGGCCGCGCCTGCTTTGGCGCGCCGACGACGAGCCCGAGGGCCTGCAGGCCCTCGACCTCGACGATGAGGAGCCGGCGGCCCCCGCCGAGGCCCCGGTGGCGCTGGCGGGCGCCGCGGCGCCCGCGGCGACGGAAGCGAAGCCGAAGGCCCGCAAGCCGAGGAAGCCGAAGGGCGAGCCGACCGAGGCCGACCTCGCGGCGCTCGCGGCCGTGAACTGGGACGAGGTGGCGGTGGAGATCGACGCCCTGCGCCAGCGCGTCTCGGGCCTGGGCGCGGTCAACCTCGTGGCGATCGAGGAATACGCCGAGCTCAAGCAGCGCCACGACTTCCTCCGCGCGCAGAGCGGCGACCTGGCGAGCGCCAAGGCCGAGCTGCTTCGCGCCATCGACGAGATCAACCGCACCTCCCAGCAGCAGTTCGAGGTCACCTTCGCCCAGATCCGGAAGAACTTCGAATACACCTTCCAGACGCTCTTCGGCGGCGGCCGCGCCGCGCTCGAGTTGCAGCAGACGGACGATGTCCTGGAAAGCGGCATCGAGATCGTGGCGCAGCCTCCGGGGACCAAGCTCAAGGGCATCAGCCTCCTCTCCGGCGGCCAGCGGACGCTCACCGCGGTGGCGCTCCTCTTCGCCCTCTATCTCGTCAAGCCCTCGCCCTTCTGCCTGCTGGACGAGCTGGACGCGCCTCTGGACGAGTCGAACATCGGCCGGTTCACCGACCTCCTGAAGAAATTCGTCAAGGACTCGCAGTTCATCATCATCACGCACAACAAGCGCACGGTGGCGGCGGCCGGCGCGATCTACGGGGTGACGATGGAGGAGCGCGGCGTGTCGAAGACGGTGTCTATGCGCTTCAACCACGAGCGCGGCGAGGCCGAGGCCCAGCCTCACAACCTGGCCGAGGCGGTCGCCAGCACCCAGCTCGCCGCCACCCCGGCCTGAACCGGCCGTCCGCGCCGATGAAATTCCTGCTGGTTGACGGCTACAACCTGGCCTACCGCTGCTTCTTCGCGATTCCGGAGCTGACCCGGGCCGACGGATTCCCGACCAACGCGCTGCACGGCTGGCTGAAGTCGCTCTGGAAGCTCGCCGACCAGGAGCGGCCGGACGCGACGCTGGTTTTCTTCGACCTCGGCGGCTCGCAGGACCGGCTCGTCCTGCATCCCGAGTACAAGGCCCACCGCGCGGAGATGCCTGAGGCCCTGGCGCGCCAGCTCCCCTTCATCCGGTCGATGACCCGGGCGATGGGACTCGTCGGCGTCGAGCAGGACGGGGTGGAGAGCGACGACCTCCTGGCCTCCGAGGCCGTGACCCTCGCGGCCGCCGGGCATGAGATCCTGATCGTCAGCTCCGACAAGGACTTCGCCCAGATCGTCGGGGAGCGGATCCAGATCATGCTGCCCCCGCCGACCGCCAATCCCAAGCTCGGCTGGCGGCGGCTGGACGCGGCCGGCGTGATGGAAAAATTCGGGGTGCCCCCAACGGGCATCGCCGACTACCTCGCCCTGGTGGGCGACACCTCGGACAATATTCCCGGCGTCGCCGGGGTGGGCCCGAAGACGGCGGCCAAGTGGCTGGCCGAGCACGGCAGCCTCGAGGGGGTCATCGCCAAGGCCGGGGAGCTCAATCCCGAGCGGTTTCGCGCCGTGGTGGCGGCGGACGCAGACCGCCTGCGGCGCAACCGCACGATCACGACCCTCAACCTCAAGCTGGCGCCCCTGCCGACCGAGCGGCCGCCCGCGCAGCCCGCCGAGCTGTTCCGCCTGCTGGAGGAAATGGAGATGAAGACCGCGCTGGCGGACGCGCGGAAGCGCTACCTGGAGCCGGAGCTGTTCTGAGGACGGGTCAGGCGCAAGACATTGGGGAAGAATGTATTCCGTGCCTTTTGTGCCCGGGGCCGGGCAGAAAAGGTTTGAAGGTGTTCGCCGCGGGGTGTGCTCTGGCCCTGTGTCCGAAAAAAAGCCGCTTTTGATGCTCGGGCTGCCCAAGGGCAGCCTCGAGGATTCCACGATCAAGCTCTTCGCCAAGGCGGGGTGGCGGATCGCGATGAACTCGCGTTCCTACAAGCCGTCGATCGACGACGACGAGCTCGACGGCCGCTTTGTCCGGAGCCAGGAGGTCAGCCGCTACGTGGCGCAGGGCTTCTTCGACTGCGGCCTCTGCGGCCAGGACTGGGTGCTGGAGAACGAGTCCGATGTCGTCGAGGTCTGCGACCTGATCTACAGCCGCGCGTCGAACCAGAAGTCGCGCTGGGTGCTCTGCGTGCCGGAAGCCTCGCCGATTCGCCGGCCGGCTGATCTCGCGGGCAAGCGCATCGCGACCGAGCTGGTTAGCACCGTGCGCCGCTATTTTGCTGCAAGGAAGATCCCGGTGGACGTCGAGTTCTCCTGGGGCGCGACCGAGGTGAAGGTGCCGGACCTGGTCGACGCCATCGTCGACCTGACCGAGACCGGCAGTTCGCTGCGCGCCAACAAGCTTCGGATCCTGGACACGATCCTCGAGACCAACACGAAGTTCATCGCCAACAAGAAAAGCTGGGCCAACCCGGCGAAGCGCCGGAAGATCGAGACGATCGGCCTGCTCCTGCGCGGCGCCCTGGAGGCGGAGAGCAAGGTGGGCCTGAAGATGAACGCGCCGAAGAAATCGCTGGCCAAGGTCCTCAAGGCGATCCCCGCGCTGCGCAACCCGACGGTCTCGCCGCTCAGCACCCCCGGCTGGGTCGCGCTCGAGACGATCATCGACGAGCGCGTGGTCCGCGAGATCATCCCCCAGCTCAAGGCCTTCGGCGCCGAGGGCATCGTCGAGTATCCGCTGAACAAGGTGGTCTATTGACCGTGGTGAAGATCGCCCTGCTGCAGCACGCCTGCGGGCCCGGGCCGGAGGCCAACCTGCGGAAGACCCTCGCCCTGGCGGAGCGGGCGGCGCGTCGCGGCGCGAAGATCATCTGCACCCAGGAGCTGTTCCGCTCGCAATATTTCTGCCAGAGCGAGGACCACGGCAACTTCCAGCTGGCCGAGGCGATCCCGGGCCCGACCACGGCCGCTTTCCAGGAGCTGGCCAAACGGCACGGGGTGGTCGTCATCGCCTCGCTCTTCGAGAAGCGGGCGAAGGGGCTCTACCACAACACCGCGGCCGTCATCGACGCGGACGGCTCGCTCCTCGGCATCTACCGGAAGATGCACATCCCGGATGATCCCCTCTACTACGAGAAGTTCTATTTCACGCCGGGGGACACGGGCTTTCGCGCGTGGCAGACGAAATTTGGCAGGATCGGGGTCCTGATCTGCTGGGACCAGTGGTACCCGGAGGCGGCGCGGCTCACGGCGCTGCAGGGAGCCGACATCCTCTTCTACCCGACGGCCATCGGCTGGCATCCAAAGGAAAAGCGGCGGGACGGCGCGAAGCAGCACGACGCGTGGCGGACGATCCAGCGTGGCCACGCCATCGCCAACGGCTGTTACGTCGCCGCCTGCAACCGGGTCGGCCGGGAGCGGCCCGCCGGCGGCGATGGCATCGAATTCTGGGGGCGGAGCTTCATCGCCGGCACGAGCGGCGAAATGCTGGCCGTGGCGGGGGGCGCCCGGGAGGAGATCCTCCTGGCCGACGTCGACCTGGCGGAGATCGATGCGACCCGGACCCACTGGCCTTTCCTGCGCGACCGCCGGATCGACGCCTATCGTGACCTCACGAAGCGCTTCAGCACCTAGGCCCGCCGCGCTCGGGTTCCGGTGGCCGGCGGAGTGGGAGCGGCAGGAGGCCGTCTGGCTGTCGTGGCCGCACAACCGCGAAACCTGGCCGGGGAAGTTCCGGCCGATCCCGGCCAAGTTCGCCGAGATCGCGGCCGCGATCAGCCGCCGGGAAAAAGTGCGGATCAACCTGGCCCGGGCGGGCTGGCCGCGGGCCCGCGCGCTGCTCGGTCGTGCGGGGGCCGACGGGGCCCGCGTGGAGTTCTTCGACCACCCGACCAACGACGCTTGGTGCCGGGACCACGGCCCGATCTTCGTCCGCCGCCGGGGGACCGGCGAGGTCGCGGTGACCGATTGGAAGTACAACGCATGGGGCGGCAAGTACCCGCCCTACGACCGCGACAACCGGATCCCGGCAAGGGTCGCCCGCGCGCTCGGCCTGCGCCGGTTCGCCGGCGGGATGGTGCTGGAGGGCGGCTCGATCGACGGCAACGGCGAGGGGCTCCTCCTGACGACCGAGGCCTGCCTGCTCAATCCCAACCGGAACCCGCGCCTCACCCGGGCGCAGATCGAGGGCCGGCTTCGGGACTTTCTCGGGATCCGCACGGTGCTCTGGCTCGGCGACGGCATCCTGGGCGACGACACCGACGGCCACGTCGACGACCTCGCGCGTTTCTTCCGCGCCGACGGCATCGTGACCGCGGTCGAGGGGAACCCGCGCGACGGGAACCACCGGGCGCTGCGCGAGAATCTCGAGCGGCTGCGGGCGCTGCGCACGCCCGCGGGCCGGAAGTTCACGATCGCCGAGCTGCCGATGCCGGCGCCGAGCTATTTTCGCGGCCGCCGGCTGCCGGCCAGCTATGCCAATTTCCTCATCATCAACGGGGCGGTCCTCCTGCCGACCTTCCGGCAGCCCCGGCGCGACCGGGCGGCGTCCGAGGTGCTGGCGGGCTGCTTCCCGGGGCGGGAGATCGTCCCGATCGACTGCCTCGACCTGGTCTGGGGCCTGGGTACCCTCCACTGTATCTCGCAGCAGCAGCCCGCTTAAACATATCGCATGGGGAACCGCGCCACCGCCTGGATGCTCCGGCACCACCATCGCCTGATCGGGATTCCCGAGGCGGCGCTGGTGGCGGCCATTCTCTGGGCCGGCCACGGGGTTTCCCTGGGCCTGGCGGCCACGCCGGCCACGGTGGCGGTTCCGGCGCTCAGTTGGCTGCTGCTGCGCTGCCTTTTGGGCGATCGGCTTCCGGACCGCGGGAAGACCGGGCTTTTCCTGGCCGTGACGGGGCTTTGGCTCCTCTTCATCTGGGCGGCCTACACCGGCGGGGTCGACGGCGACCTCGGCCGGATCCATGGCGTCATGGCGGCATATCTGCTTGCCGGCTTGGCCGCGTTGCGCGCCTGGCGGGCGCGCCTGCCTACGGACGCGGTCGGGGAGAGCGGCCGGCTCCTCGCGGTCGTCCTCGCGGCCTTTGGGCTGCTTGCGCCCTATCTCACGCCCGCACTTTCCGGCACCGGCGACGGCCAGTGGTATGCCACGCTGCTGGCCGACATGGCGCGGCAGGTGAGGGCGGGCGTCTTCCCGGTCTTCGTCGGGCAAAGCGAGTTCCAGTTCAACGGGGCGATCAATCCCATACGGCTTGCGCCCGCCTTTCAGTACGCCGGGGCGTTTCTCGACGCCGCCACCTTCCGGTCGCTCGATCCGGTCGCGCTGCTCAACCTGCTCATCGTCCTGACGGGGGCCGTCCTGGGCGTTGCCGCCTATCTATGCCTGGCGGCCCTGCTGCCGGCGCGGCGCTGGCTGGCCGTCCTGGTCGCGCTGCTCTTCCTGGCGTGCCCCGGAGTGCTGGCGCTGCCCTACAAGAACGACCTCTACCTGACTTGGGTGGCCGCGCCGCTCGTGCCCGTCGTACTCTACGGATGCTTGCGCTCCTTCCGGGGCCTCGACCTGGGCGCCGTCGCGTGCCTGGCGGGCGGGACGGGCCTGCTCTGGTGGGCGCATTCCCCGGTGGCGATCTGGACGACGGCCTTCGTCGGCTTTTCGCAGCTGCTGCGGCTGGCCGCCCACCGCCCGCGCTGGCGGGACCTGGGGCGGGAAGGCGCGGCCGCGGCGCTGTTCGTCGTCGTGGCGGCCTACCCGCTCGTTTCCGTCCTGGTGGTCAAGCCCGAAGCCGGGCAGCGGGTGGCGAATTTCGGCGCGGGCCTGTCGGCGGCGCGCGGCGCCGAATACATCCAGCAGGTTTTCCCGGCCGTGCTCCTGCCGCTGCGGGACCGCTCGCCCAGCATCGAGGATCTCCAGCTCGGGTACAGCCTGTGGATCCTCTGGCTCGGCGGGCTGGCCGTGGCCTGTTGGCGGCGCTCGGCGGCCTCCCTCTTCCTGGCGGTCTCCTCCCTGGCCCTCATGCTGCTCCTGACCCCGATCCCCGGCCTCAACCTGGCGCTCTGGCGGGCCGTGCCGGACGTGATCGTCGGCGTCTCGGGCGACTATCCGATGAACCGCCTCTACCTGCTGCTGGGCGCGTTCGCGGCCTTCGGGGGCTGGTTCGCCTGCAACCGACTCCTGGACCGGGCCCCGTCCGCCCGCTTTGCCCTCTACCCCCTCCTGGGGCTCCTCGGGGCCTGGAGCGGATTCGAGGGCCGGAAGCTGGCGCTCGATGCCAGCGCCGAGTGGCCGCCGCCCCCCTCCGGCCGCCGCGCCATGGTTCCGGAAAACGCCGGGCTGACCCGTTATTCGTACCTCAGTTTTCCCGGCCTGCCGCCCTATTACACACACGGGGTCACCGATCCCCGCCTGGAGGCGCGGCTCCTGACGCAGGACTCCCGCCGCCTGCTCGCCGGGGACATCGAGTCGCTTGAGGCCGGGACGGCTCCGGGGATATCGGTCGTGGGGGAGGGGACCTTCCGGGGCAATCCCAGGGACCGGCCGATCTTCGCCTACCGGCCGCACCTGGTCCTCGAGCCGGGCCGGCGGTACGCCCTGATCCTCGAGGGCGCGCACCCGGAGGCGACGGGGGTCCTCATCCCGCGCGGGGAGACGATGTACCGCTTGTACGCATTGCCTGAATACGGGATGGCCCGCTCCTTCGGCATGGCGCCGGGGCATTCGCGGCTGCTGCCGCTCTGGACCGACCAGGACCACCCGGAGGAGGTCACGCTCGAGTTCCGCACGACCGGCGACTGGACCCCGCGGGACTTCAGCGTGCTCGGGACCTACCGCTTTCTGGCCTACGATCCCGCCCGGCTTCCGGTCGTGGTCCGCTCGCTCATCCCCTACCGGGCGCGGGTCACCGCGCCGGCGGCCGCATGGCTGGAGACGCCCCGCATGTACCAGGACGCCTACCAGGCCGTGGTCAACGGGGCCCGGGTCGACGTGGCGAAGTCGCCCGCCGGCCTCGTGATGGTCCCGGTGCCGCCGGGGGTGAGCCAGGTCAAGGTCCAGTACTACCCGCCTTTCGTGCTCCTGGCCTCGTTCTGGGTCTCATTCCTGGCGGCCCTGGCGGTCACGGGCGTCATCCTGTGCCGACTCAACCGCGAGGTGCGCGAAGGTCTGGGCGAAGATTCCAAGCTCGCCTTTGGTTTCCGGCAGCCGTGACACTTTCCGCGTGAGAACCTCATTTTCCGGCATTTTATTCGCCGCGGCGCTCCTGTTGGCGGGCTGTGCGGTCGCCGACTCGGTCCGCGAGCGGATGGCGGCCGACAACGCGCCCCGCACCCGGACCTTCCCGGCGGAACCCCGGGCCACCTACGCCGCCGCCCACGCCGCCCTGGACCCGATGGGTTTCCGCTTCACCCATGGCGGCCCGGCCGAGGGCCAGATGGACGCCCTGAGCTCGGTGATGGCCGGCGAGGCCGGTGAAAAGGCCCGCCAGGTCTCCCTGCACGCCGATTTCCACGCCGCCGACGGGGGCACGGAGGTGAAGATCTGGCTGAAGGAGATCATCGAGGACGACTCCGCCCACCTGGGCATGGCGACCTCGACGACCATGCGGGACACCCCCCTCTACGAGGTCTTTTTCCACGCCATCCAATCGAACCTCACCGCACCTCCCCGCTGATTGTTGGCGATTCAACCTGATCACCAGCGATCTAGCCTGATTTGCGGGCGGCCCTGCCCTCCCGAGGAGATTGCTGCCTCCTCCGACGCCTCCGGCGCGCCAATCTGGCCGGCCTATGGCCGGCGGCTTTTGGCGCGCGGCCTTGGCGTCGGATCCGGGCCTTGGCAGCTCCCGACGAGGGAGGGCAGGGCCGCCCGCAAATCAGGCTGCCGGAGCGAGTTGGACCGACCTCAAAATCTGCTTGCCCGACCCGCGCGGCCATGAGAGGCTGACCTTTCGCGGCATTTACAACGGTCAGATCGGCGTCGCCGCGATGCTCCCGCCGGTCCCCTTCTCAAGTCCAACAGTCAACCCAGGGCCCCGCTTCGGCGGGGCCATCCCGGCCAGACTGGCGTCCCTGGAGCCCGACGCCCGGCTGCCGGCCAAAGTCCCTATGAGTTCAGTCATGCAAGAGCTTCTCGCCCAGTCCTCCTTCGACAAGCTGAAGGAAGGCGCGATCGTCCCGGGCACCATCACCGAAATCCGCCAGAACGAGGTCGTGGTCGACATCGGCGGCAAATCCGAGGGCGTCATCCCCGCCGGCGAGTTCATCGACATCGGCGAGCTCCAGATCGGCTCCCAGATCGAGGTCATGGTCGAGCGCCTGGAGGACCGCAACGGCAGCCCCATCCTTTCCTTCGACAAGGCCGAGCAGAAGAAGAACTGGGAGAACATCCTCACCAAGTTCCCCGAGGGCTCCGTCGCCACCGGCCGGGTCAAGGCCAAGGTCAAGGGCGGGCTCATCATCAGCATCGGCGTCGACGCCTTCATGCCGGCCTCGCACATCGACGTGCAGCCGCCCAAGAACCTCGACCAGTACGTCGGCCAGACCTACGACTTCAAGGTCCTCAAGATCAACCTCGACCGGAAGAACATCGTCCTCTCCCGCCGCGAGCTCATCGAGGAGCAGCGCACCAGCAAGCGCCGCAACCTGCTCGAGAGCATCCAGCCCGGCCAGATCCGCAAGGGCGTGGTCAAGAACATCACCGATTTCGGCGCCTTCATCGACCTCGACGGCATGGACGGCCTGCTGCACATCACCGACATGAGCTGGGGCCGCATCTCCCATCCCTCGGAGATGGTGAAGCAGGGCGAAGAGGTGCAGGTCATGATCATCGAGGTCAACCGCGACAAGGAGCGGGTCTCCCTGGGCCTCAAGCAGACGACCCGCAATCCCTGGGACGAGATCGACCGGAAGTTTCCCGTCGGCGCCAAGATCCGCGGCAAGGTCGTCAACCTCGTTCCCTACGGCGCGTTCGTCGAGCTCGAGCCGGGCGTCGAGGGCCTGGTCCACATCACCGAGATGTCCTGGACCAAGCGCATCACCAAGCCGTCCGAGCTGCTCAAGGTTGGGCAGGAACTCGACGCGGTCGTCCTCGGCATCCAGAAGGAGGAGCAAAAGATCTCCCTCGGCCTGCGCCAGCTGGAGCCGAATCCCTGGGACATGGTCCGCCACAATTACCCGATCGGCGCCCGCGTCCGCGGCAAGGTCCGCAACATGACGACCTACGGCGCCTTCATCGAGCTGGAGGAGGGCATCGACGGCATGGTGCACATCTCCGACATGAGCTGGACCCGCAAGGTCAACCATCCGTCCGAGGTCCTGAAGAAGGGCGACGAGGTCGACGCCATCGTGCTCGACGTCGATCCCCAGCAGCAGCGCATCAGCCTCGGCATGAAGCAGCTCGCCACCGACCCCTGGTCGGACATCGACAGCTTCTTCAAGATCGGCGACGTCGTGCAGGGCACGGTCA
>CAZKAH010000036.1:0-27884 GCA_964550715.1 uncultured Opitutaceae bacterium | reverse complement strand
ACACCGACTGGGCGGGCGCCATCCTGAATGCCCGCTGCATCGTCGCGGGCATCGCAGGGCTGGACCACTGCGATCTCGTGAACTACTTGCTGCCCGGTTCGCCGGCCGATCCTCCGCTGCCGTCGGGCAAGGCCAGGTGACGCTGAAATTTCCGGGGTTGAACCCGAGCTTTCTACCGTGAACCGGCCCACCGAATGTTGACCTCGTCGGCCGCGGCCTGAGGGCGGGGACGCAAGCCAAATGGTTGTGCGGTCAATCGCCGAGTGGCCTCTGATTGGTGAATACGGGGCTGGCCGGCAGAGCGAAGGTGTCCACGTCGTCCGGATGCAAGGGATCGAAGCCGGCGAAGTCCGGCTTGATGTGGGCCGCCAGCGACAGGTGGTCGTCCCGGAGCCCCTGGATTATGATCTTGGCCAGCTCGTAGCTGCCGTAGTTGTCGTGATGGGTGGCATCGCGGGTTAATCCGTGGCCCGCGAATGCAAGGTAAGCCTTCTTCGGCCCCAGGGCCGCATAGAACTTCATGCTCTGCGCGTTCAGATCGATGAAGGCGACCCCCAGTTCCCGGGCGGATTGCCGCGAGGCCTCGGCGTAGTCGGCGAGGGTGGGCCGGAAGCTGCCATCGGGATTGTACATCCGCCGCTCCATCGGGGAAATAATGACCGGGATTCCGCCGCGGGCACGGACCGCATCCACATGCCGCTTGATCTCGGCCTTGTAGGTGGTGAAGGGTCCGCCGGTCTTGGCTGCGATCTGCTTCTGGTCGTTGTGCCCGAACTGCATCAGCATATAGTCGCCGGGCTTCATCAGGCTCAGCATCTTGTCGAGTCGCCGCCGCTCGATTGAGGCGCGGTAGGTCTCGCCTGACTCGCCATGGTTGGCGACGGCGATGTCCGGGGTGAAAAAGTTCGGCAGACTCTGACCCCAGCTGCTGAAGGGTTCACGGGGCTGGTCGCAGACGGTGGAGTCGCCGATCAGGAAGACGGTGGGCACATCCACCGGCGTGATCGTAAGGGCGCAGAGGGCGGGGCGGGCGTTGTTGAATTCCAGAGTCAGGAGGTCGTCCCAGTCCCAGGCCTCGAGCGTGCTTTCGCGCGGGGCCTTCAGGTTGACGGCGCCGGCCTTGATGTCGCCGGTCGCGGGAATGCGCGGCGTGCGGGTGTTGACGATGAAGCTGACCGTCCGGAACTCCCCGGTCGCGGTGTGAATCTTCTCGACCATCAGGCGCCGCAGCTCGGCCTTGATCGTGGTCGTGGACTCGCCGTGGGCGTCGCCCAGGGTGACGGTCACCCGGTAGTTACCCTCCTGCGGGAGGTGGGCCGAAAAGTAGAAGGGCTGGTCGCTGGTCACGAAATGCGCGTGCAGCGGGTCGCTATCCCTGGCGTCGGACCGGTCGACCGAGACCAGCTTGGCGCCCGGCTCGAAGCCAAAGCCCCGGTCCTTGGCGTAGGTCATCGTCGGCAGGACCTGCGTGTAGCCGGGGGCAAGAGGCCCGGCCCCGAATTCAAATTGGTAAAGCGGCGCCGGATCGGCGCGGGAGAGAAGCGGGGCCACGCCAAGAGCGAGGACGGCGGCGGCAACCCGACAGCGGGGTAGGCGGGACGAGGTGGAGGGCATGAGCGGTGCCCAGTTCGACGCAAGGGGACCGCAAAAGTTGCCCGTGAGCGGGCAGTTTCTACGTCCGTAATTTTCGCCGGCCGCCATGTCCCAAACTTGAAGTCACAATTTGTGACTTCAAGTTTGTAACTTCTGGGTGGGTAAGCTGAAAACGGAATTCAATCGGGAACCGATCCTCGTTCCGCCTAGCTGATTGGTTCAGGACTTTTGTTGGGACGCCGTAGAATACGGCGAGATCCTCGTCCAGAATCACTCGAAGGCTGCGGAGAACCAGAATGCGTCTCTGGATTTGATCGAGCGCAACTGCTTCAGTTTCTGTCATCGGACAGGACTATAACAAGTCGGGCGGAGACGCCCGGCTTCGCCCCGGTGGGGCTACGCCGTGGCAATTTCCTGCGAAGCAGGAAATTGGAGGCCCGGGCCGGAATCGAACCGGCGTCTAGTTGGATTCGAGTCCCGCCTCTGGTCCCGGGTGATTGGGTGTGACATGGTTCGCTCTGAAAAGGTTGGCGGGGCCGGCGGAGCGGCGGGGTGGGGCAGGTAGCGACAAGACCGCAACCCTATCGCCTATAAGGGTTTCGTCTCGCGTTTCCTTCTCGTTGGCGAGAGATTCGCGCGGTCTCCTGCCAGCCAACAATGGAATCCGGTTCACCCAAGGCGGTGTTTCTCAGCTATGCCCGCGAGGACACCGCGGCGGCGCAGCGCATTGCCGAGGCGCTGCGCAGTCACGGCGTCGAGGTGTGGTTCGACCAGAGCGAGCTGCGCGGCGGCGACGCGTGGGATCAGAAAATCCGCCGCCAGATCAGGGAATGCGCGCTGTTTCTGCCGGTTATCTCCACGCAGACGCAGGCCCGCCACGAGGGATACTTTCGGCGGGAGTGGAAACAGGCGGTTGAGCGCACGCACGACATGGCCGAGGGCGTGCCGTTCGTCCTGCCGGTGGTGATCGACGATACGCGGGATGCCGGCGCGGTGGTACCTGGAGAGTTCTCGCGCGTGCAGTGGATTCGGCTCACGGGAGGGCTGCCGACCTCACCGTTTGTTGAACAGGTGAAGCGCCTGCTGGCTGCGCCGGCTCGATCCGCCTTCGGGCCGAAGGCGGAGCCCGGAGTGGCCCCGCCGTTTCCCGTGGCGAAGGCAAGATCCGGTTTCCCAACTTGGATCTCAATCGCGTTGGCTGCGCTGGTCGTAGGGCTTGGCGGCTACGTTCTGCTGCGCCCGAGCGTCCGGGACACCCCGGCGGCTTTCCTCCCCGCTGCGGCGGCAGCAAAGCCGGCGCCCAGCGTGGCTTCTCCTCCGGTCGGCGACAAGTCCATCGCGGTGCTGCCGTTCGTCAACATGAGCGAGGACAAGAACAACGGGTTCTTCTGCGACGGCATCCACGAGGACATCCTGACCGACCTGTCCAATATCCGCGAATTGCGCGTGGTATCCCGCACCTCTGTCGAGCAATACCGGGGCAGCACCAAGCCCATCGGCCAGATCGCGCAGGAGCTTGGCGTCTCCTTCATCCTGGAGGGCAGCGTCCAGCGCTCGGGCAATCACGTGCGGGTGACCGGGCAGCTCATCGACGCCCGGGGCGACCGCCACCTCTGGGCCAAGTCCTTTGACCGGGACCTGACGGACGTCTTCGCCATCCAGACCGAACTCTCCACCGCGATCGCCGGAGCGCTCGAGGCCAAGTTGTCCCCCGCGGAACAGAGCCTGCTTGACCAGCGCCCAACCGACAACCCCGTCGCCTATGACTTGGTGCTCAAGGCCCGGGAGCTGAGGCTCCACGCGGCCAACAACGTATTCCATTCGGTTCTCCGGCAGGAACGTCAGCAGTGGTTCCAAACCCAGATCGATCTCCTGCGGGAAGCGATCCGAATCGATCCCCAATATGGCGTGGCCTATGCCGACCTCGCGTATATCCAGGCATTCGGCAATTTCGCCGGCTTCGCAAGCTGGGAGGGCGTGGCCGAATCCCGCAAGGCGATCGACCGGGCGGTCCAGGTTGCCCCGGATTCCCCGGAGGTCATCCGGGCGCTCGGGGACTATTATTACTACGGCAACCTGGACTACGCGAAGGCGATGGAGCAGTACGCCCGGGTGCTGAAAATCAGGCCCAATGACTGGGAGGCGCTGGCCAGGATTGCGGCCATCGAGCGCCGGCAGGGCCATTGGGTTGAATCCTTGGCCCATTTTCGCGACTTGGCGGTGCGGGATCCCGGAAACTTCCGGAACATCAGCGATCTCATGATCCTCCTGGCCGCCGGCCGCCGGTTCGACGAGGCGATCTCCGTCGCCCGAGCCCTCGCGGAACGGCAGCCGGACAACGTGCAGGCCGGTTTTGACGTGGCCAACCTGGCCTATCTGGCCAGCGGATCGACGCAGGAAATGGATCGGTTTTTCGGGAGTCTTTCGCCCGAGGTGCTCATTTCCCCCGCGGCTCGCATCCTGCGAATCATTTGGAGCATCGATACGGGAGACATCGATCAGGGCATTCGCCTTTACCGGGAATCGGCCGATCGCTCCGAATCCGCCGTGACGGAGGCCGTTCGTTCCAGGATGATTGTGGTCCTCGCCGCCCGGGGAGACCGGGCGGGCGTCCGGGCCCTGTTGGGCAAGTCCTTGGGCGATGACCGAACGGAGGCGCAAGACCATGTGGATAGCTCGTACGCCTTTAGCGGGCTGGCTTTTGACGAGGCGATGCTGGGCGAAAAGGACGCGGCGTTGCGTGCCGCCCGGCGTGCCGTAGAACTCATGCCGGAAACCCGCGACGCGCTCGAAAGTGCCTCGGCTCGTTCGTACCTCGCGTTCGCTTACGCCTGGACCGGGGAGAAGGACGCGGCGATCGCCGAATACGCCCGCCTGCTGCGAACCCCCTTTGCCTCCATGAACGGGGCAGGGGGTGCCATTCCCGAAGGCACCGTCAATCGCATGCGGCGGGATCCTGCCTTTGCTCCCCTGCGCGGCGACCCGCGCTTCGAGGCGCTGCTCAACGACCCGAAGAACAACGCGCCGCTGTTCTGAGGGAATTGATCAGCCACCCTCGGCATCGATCTGAAGCATTCTTGCAACACTCTTGCTACACCCACTCTCGTTTGAGAGTGGAGGCGCGGGCCGGAATCGAAACGAGGATTCTGGCTCATAAGCCCCTAATCTAGGCTACGCTCGAACGCTGCAAGCTCGTTTCGTGAACAATTCTATGCTCGGATAACAGGCCTATGATCGCGAACCCGGCCAATGCCGGCTGGAACCCCTCAGTGCTTATATTCTTAGGAATTTTTATTCTTTGGGGGTTCGGTTGGGAAACGGTCGGCGTCCGGCTCCGGGTTGAAGTAGATGGTGTTGTGATTGCCAGCCGTGACGTGCCATCGACAGGCGCTCCTCGATATGCGACGGAATACACCGTTCGCAACGCTGATGGTAAAGAACAGGTCTTCTGGGCCGGATCCACCGATGGATCCTTACAGAGAAGCATGCCGGTGGGCACGCGCATCCGCAAGGAACGGTGGCGTCTTGACTATGAGCGAGATGGCCAACGAGTAGGATTCCCTTACCTCTCCTACGGTTTGATATTGTCAATTGGACTCGGTATCTTCGCTCGTGGAATCTTTATCTGGCTCTCACAGCGCAAGGCTTTCTCCTGACACTCATCGCAAATTGGGGTAGGCCAAGACCGACTTGCTGAAACCATCATTGATTCCGGAGAAATCGTTAGGACGGGAACTGCAGCGGTAAAATTGGCTAAATCGGGTATTCGCAGACTGCAGCATCGAAGTCGTGCGGAGGGCGATCCAAAGGTGCCGGAGGTCTAGTTGTTAACCCTCAGGCGTCTGGGACGTCCGGCGACCGTCAATTTTCCGGGTTAAACCCGATCTTCCGGCCGTGAATTGGCCTCTCTGGATCGGTGAGACGACGGATGGCTTCGACGATTTCGACGAGATGTTCATCGTGGGCGCCGATGCGTGCGTCCAGTTCTGCCAGCTTGGACGCCAGGGCTTTGTGATCTAGGATCATCCGGCGGAGGGCGAAGAATGCGCGGACGACCACGATGCTCATCTGAACCGCACGCGGACTGTTCAGGACATTGGCGGCCATGAGGGCGCCGTGTTCGGTAAAGGCGAAGGGGTGATAACGGTGGCCGCCGTGGCCCGAACTTGAGGTCGCAAATTGCGACCTCAAGATTGCAACCTCTTCATTGGTAAGCTGGAAACAGAAGTCGGCAGGGAAGCGATCGGCATTTCTCTTTAGGGCCTCATTGAGGCGTTTCGTAGGCACGCCATAGAAACGGGCGAGGTCCGAATCTAGGAGGACGCGCTGGCTTCTCAGGACGAAGATGCGGCTCTGGATTTGACCGAGGGCAATGGCTTCAGTTTTTGTCATCGGACAGGACTATAACAAGTCCACACCGACAACGGCCTGGCTTCGCCCCGGTGGGGCTACGCCGTGGCAATTTCATGCGAAGCAGAAAATTGGAGGCGCGGGCCGGAATCGGCCGCTTACCATCGCTTTGCAAGTACTTACATAAGCTATCTTCAGAGCTATCCAAGCAATATCCGCCGATACTCGCTATAACTTCGGTTTGCCTGGTTGGTGTCCGTTTTGGCATCCGCCCTGACGGGTGCTAGTGTTTTCGCGAAAGGAAAGGATGGTCGCTAATGTTCGCAAGTAGGCTGCGTCATTCTACGCCCGGTGGTCTGCAGCCGCTTGAACCGACTCCTGTTGTCCGCTTAAACTCTTCCCGCGCGGGGGCGTCGAATCATCGCCGCGTTACTCCAGTCATGGAATTGCACACAGCCTCAGCCGTCCCCGCCCATTTGAGCAGAGCAACCGGTTTGGTGACACAAGCAAAGGCCTCAATGGAGCTATGAAACCACGCAGCCACCCTTGCCGAATGATTCTCTGGATGAGATTTGGTCTCCCCCTGGCATTCTTCTCCGTTTTCTCTCAGCCACTTCCTGGCTGTACGATTTTCGTGCTGACTGACACCAGTCGGGCGCTTTTTTGCAATAGCGAGGATTGGTCGAATCCGAAAACGCGAATTTGGTTCGTCCCTGCAGGCGATGGGTATTACGGGTGCGCTTATGTCGGCTATGATGATGGCTGGGCCCGAGGCGGACTGAACTCGGAAGGCCTCGCCTGCGATTGGGTGGGAGGATTCAACGCGGAATGGAAACCTGGTCCGAGCAACCGGTGTGTTCGGGGAAACCCGACGGAGCGAATGCTCGAATCCTGCGCCACCGTCCAGGATGCCATCGCCTTCTTTCTAAGGCATCCAGAGCCCGACTTCTCCCGCGCCAGGATACTGGTGGCCGATAGAACCGGAGCTTCTGTCATTATCGGCGCCAAGGACGGTAAGTTGCAGATTGCGAAAGCATCCCAAAGCCGGGGTTTTGGTTTTGGAGGCCAAACGCTCATGAAGATGCTGGCCAATTCCGCCGAGCCCACTGTAGCCAACGGCGCCACGATCCTGCGCGCCTGCCTGCAGCAGGGTCAATTCGCCACAAAATACTCCAATGTGTTCGATCTGCAGTCCGGCGACATATTTCTGTTCCCGCTTTCAAGGCAAGAGGACGAAGTGAGATTCAATCTGACTGCCGAGCTCGAAAGGGGAGGACATTACTATGACATGCCCCAAATCCGCCAGCAGCTCGCCCAAACGCCCCAGCCGTTGCTAATCAATATGAGGAGGTTCTTCATGGATGAATTCCCTCCAATTCCCGACGAAGAGCCCGATGTTACGAAACACCTTCGCGCCACTATTGACGATGCGATGCAAGGCGCTATGCGGTCCGGCGATTACGCAGCTGAGTTTTGGAAGGGGCTTTCTTCCGGGCAGAAGGCGATCCAGGCCGATTTGAAAAGGAATGGCGACTTCGTCTCGATGACGCTGGTTGATCACAGCAATGAAGGCAACCGGCGTAACTATCGCTACCGTGTTGAGTTCGAGAAGGTCACGTTGCTCCTGCGCTATGTCCTCAACGAACAAGATCGGGTTGCACTCATGCGATCGGAAGGCGCTGAACGGAAACCCGGCGCAGACCTCGGCGGTGATTGACTCCCATGAGCACGATCGGGCCATTGACAGTGCTGATGCCGACAAGTGTCACACTGGCTGCTGGCTAAAATTGGAGGCGCGGGCCGGAATCGAACCGGCGCATAGAGGTTTTGCAGACCTCGGCCTTACCACTTGGCTACCGCGCCCAACACTGTCTCGAGAGACGAAGGGACAGACATATTCACTTGGTCCGATGGGACAAGCACTTTTCGGGCGCGGCGGTTCGGGACTGGCCAAATGCCCCCAGACTCCCCAAAAGGGACGGTGAGAGACCATGAAGCGGAGAGATTTCCTCAAACTTCCCCTGGGGGCGGCAGCGCTGGCGTTGGTGGGGCGCGCCGCTGAAACCGCGGGGTCTGGAGCGAACCGCCCCCACGAGGGTGTGCGGGTCGGAGCGAAGAGGGACCGCTATGACGAGGAACTGCTGATCATGGGTGGGCGTTTCGACCTGAAGGTGTCGGGCCGGGACACGGGCGGCGACCTCTGCATCTACGACACGTTCCGGGAGGCGAAGGGCGGCCCGGCCTTGCACCGCCACTTCCGCCAGGACGAATGGTTCTATGTGATCCGGGGCGAGTTCATCGTCCAGGTGGGTGGCGAAACCCAGCGTCTGCGCCCGGGGGATTCGGCGCTCGCCCCGCGCACCGTGCCCCATGCATTCGCCATGGTCAGCGAGGGGGAGGGGCAGATGCTCGTGCTCTTTCAGCCGGCCGGCAGCATGGAGGACTTTTTCCGGGAGATGAAGAAGATCGGGGCGGGCGCCATGGCGACCCAGGCCACCGTTCCGAAGGATGTCTGGGAGAGGCACGGCATGGAAGTCCTCGGTCCGCCCCTTAAGGTTTAGGCTGGCGAGGGGCACGGCGAAACTGCTCGCCGAGAGGTCGACGTCGTGACGAGTCGCCGAAGCCAGCGATCCGCCGCCGCCGGTTGTTATTCTTGGGCGCATGCCCAAGCACCCACGGCCGGGGCCGCTGGCCCGATTCATCGACCTCTATCTCGCCCAGACGGCCCGGGATCCCTTCCTCAAGCCGGCGACCAAGGTTCGCCGGGAAATCGCGGTCAAGGCGCTCCTGAAGACCTGGCCGGGTCTCGGCGACCGCGACGCCGGGAAGATCACTCGGACCGATTGCCAGCGCTGGGGTGCCGCTGCGCTGGCCAAGGGCACGGGCTTCGTCGCGCCCAGGGCCAGGACCAGGCGCAGGGGCATGTCCGCCTCGGCCTTCAACAAGTGCGTCGATGCGCTGCGGGCCATCCTCGGGCTGGCCTGCGAGGAGGGCGCGGCCCCTGAGAATCCCGCGAAGAGCCTGCGCAAGGCTCCCGTGCGCCGGAAGGCGCTCGAGCTGCCCTCCGTCGCCCAATTTCACGCCATCGTCGAGCGGGTGGCAAAGGCAGGGGCCCGGCAGTCGAAGGACTGCGCCGACATGGTCCGGCTGCTTGCGTATTCGGGAGCCCGGCTCCGGGAGGCGACGGCCCTGCGCTGGGAGGACGTCGACCTGGTGCGCGGCCGGATGGTCATTGCCGGGACCAAGTCGGAATCGAGCAACCGGGTCATCCCGATCTTTCCGCCATTGGCGGACCTCCTGGTGGAGATCCGGAAGCGGCGGGGGAGGCGGCGGGACCGGGCGCGGATCCTCCGGATCAGGGAATGCAAGGGGGCCCTGCGCTCGGCCTGCCGGGCGGTCGGCGTGAAACGGCTCACCCACCATGACCTGCGGCATCTCTTCGCAACCTGCTGCATCGAGTCCGGGGTGGATATTCCCACCGTTTCCCGGTGGCTGGGGCACGCGGACGGCGGAAACCTGGCGATGCGGACCTATGGCCACCTGCGCCAGGAGCACAGCATGGCCCAGGCGACCAAGGTTCATTTCTAGGCTCTAGGCATTTGACATCAACATAAAGATAAACATGATGTCATGAATGAAGACCATCTCAATGGTGGACTTACGAACTCAATCGGAGCGGATTGTGCGAGAACTCAGGAGAGGGGAACGCATGATGCTAAGCTACCGTGGCGAGCCGTTGGCCGAGCTTGTTCCGACGGCGCCTGGCGTTGGGAAACTGACGCCGTTACAGGCACTGAACCAGGCGCAGCAAATCGTTGCCGAGGATCCTGGCTATGGGGAAAAGACGGAGGTCTACCTTCGGCAGTTGCGTGAGGACCAGAAGACATGGGGAGAAAAGGGGTCGGCGTGATTCATCTCGACGCGAACTATCTGATCTTGGGCGCGAGCGCGACGAACGCGGAAAATTCCCATCTGCAGGCGTGGTTGCGGCGGGGAGAGCCGCTGGGAACGAGTGCGGTGGCGTGGATGGAGTTCATCACGGGTCCGGTTGCCCCTGCCGTGGTGGATTCAGTCCGGCGCGTCTTGGAGGACCGCATCGTTCCCGTCGGTCCGGACGAAGCGGAATTGGCAGCCCGATTGTTCAATGCCATCGGCCGGAAGCGCTCGGCGCGCTATGATTGCATGATCGCGGCAACGGCCATTCAAAATGACGCCCGCCTTGCGACAAACAATGTCGCCGACTATCGAGCTTTTGCGCCGCTCGGACTGCGATTGCTCTGATCGCGAGAGCGCTGTTTAGGGGCGATTGGCCGGCGTGCTGGCCAGAAGCCTCTGGGCGGTCGGCTCGCCAGGCCTGAGCCGCAGGACGGCCTCGAATTCGCTCCTGATCCTGGCTCCCTGGCCCGGCTGGCGCAGCAGGGCCAGCGCCAGACCCAGATGGGGATCGGGATATTCCGGCTTCAGGCGGATCGCCGTTTCGTACTCGGCCACGGCTTGCTCAAGCTGCCCGGGCTGATTCACCAGGGCGTTGCCCAGGTTGTTGTGGGCCTCGGCGAAATCGGGATCGAGCCGGAGGGCTGCGCGGTATTCGGCGATGGCATCGGCCATTCGCCCGGGGGTGACGTACCAGGCGTTGGCCTCGTCATTGTGCACCCCCGCCAGCGTCGGGTCCAGGCGCAGCGCCTCCTTATATTCGGCGATGGCGTCCGCCATATGGCCGGGAGTTGCGTACCAGGTCTTCCCCAGATTGTGGTGCGCCTCCGCCCAGGAGGGCTTTAGCCGCACGACCTCCTGGTACTCCCGTTGCGCCTCCTGGTTCCGGCCTTCCGCGGCCAGGGCCCAGGCCAGGTTGTTGTGGGCCTCGGCGCTGTGCGACTCGAGGCGCACGGACGCGGCATATTGCACGCGCACGTCCTCCATGTGACCGGGCACCCTGAGCCACGCGGAGGCGAGATTGCTGTGGGCCCGGGCGTTTTGCGGGACCTTGGCCACGGTGTCGATCCAGATGGCCGTCTCGGTCGCGTAGGCCTGGTTGCGGACGAAGGACGAAATGCCCAGGCCCACCGCCAACGCGGCGAGAACGGGCAGACAACGCTTTCCCGCCCGGGCATAGATGCCGACCACCACGAGGGCGACTACGCCCGCCAGCGGCACGTAGAGGCGATTCTCAGCCATCGGCTGCGTCACGACGGGAACGATGCTCGAGGACGGGGCCAGGATGAGGAAGAACCAGGCGGCCGCGAAGCCGGCCGCCGGATTGCGCCGAAGCAGGGCCGCGGTGGCGGCCAGCAAGGCCAGCAGGATGACAGCGTAGGGCCAGATCTCGGCCACGCGGGGCATGACGAAGGGGCCATAGTCGAACACGAGCGGCCGGGGCCAGAGGGCGAGCGCAAGATACCGCACCACGATCCGGCATTCGGCCAGGCCATAGATCCGCCAGGTAATGGCCGAGCCAAAGCCCGCGCCGCGCTGGTTGAGTCCGGACAGCAGGATGCCGAGCGGCACCCACGTGGCCGCCAGGGCGACCAGGACGCCCCAGTGCCGCCTCCAGGCTTCCCGGAAACTCCCCGCCACGAAGGCCCGGTCATAGAGGATCACGGCGAGCGGGGCGGTGACGATCACCTCCTTCGAGCCGACTCCCGCCAGGCAGGCCAGGACCGAAAGCGAGAACCAGCCCAGGCAGCCGCCCCGTCCGGCGGCGGTCGCCCCGCGGGCGAAGCCATGCAGGGTGAGCAGATAGCAAAGCCCCATGAGCTCCTCGGCGCGCTGCGCGAGGTACGTGACCGACTCCGTCTGCACGGGATGCCAGGCCCAGATGGCGCTGATGGCCAGCGCGAGGGGCGTGGCGGCCGGCCCGAACCGACCCGCCATGGCCGGCTGCCGCAGTGTCAGACGGACCAGGGCGAAGAGCGTCCAGGCCGCGAGGACGTGGATCAGGAGGTCGACGACATGGTAGCCAAAGACCGAGCCGCCGCCCAGGGCGTAGTTCACCGCATAGGAGAGGTTGAGCAGCGGCCGGCCCCCGACTCCCATGTTCTGCGGAGGCGACAGGACCGCGCCCAGGTTCGCCAGGTGGCGCAGCGAGGGATTGTTCAGGATCTCATCGCGGTCGTCGAAGAGCACAGGGACGGAAAACGTCCGGCTGTAGGCGGCCAGGGAGCCGGCCGCCAGGATGAGCCCGGCGGATAGCGCCGGCCAATCCAGGGCGCGGGCGGGCTTGGGCGATGGGGGCATTGGGCTCAAGGTGCAGCGATTGGCAGCTTGGCCAGGATCTGCCGGGCCTGCCGGTCCTCCGGCCTGAGCCGCAGGACCGTCTCGAGCTCGTCCCGGGCCTCGCGGACATGCCCGGGCACGCGGGCGAGGGAGATGGCCAGGTTGAAATGCGCGTCGACGTAGTCCGGCTGCAGGCGCAGCGCCTCCCGGTATTGCGCGATGGCTTTCTCCAGCTGGCCGGGCTGGCTCAGCCAGGCGGTGCCGAGGTCATTGTGCGCCGCCGGAAAATCCGGGTTCAGCTCCAGCGCCTTCTCGTACTCGGCGATCGCATCGCTCGTCCGCCCCGGCGTGGCCAGCCACGCATTGCCCAGGTTGTTGTGCGCCTCCGGCAGGCTCGGCTTCAGGAGGATGGCCCGCCGATACTCGGCGATGGCATCCGCCATCCGCCCGGGCGTTGCATACCACATGTCGCCCAGGTTGCTGTGCGCCTCCGCCAGGCTGGGATCGAGCCGCAGCGCCTCCGCGTACTGCGCAAGGGCTTCCGGGGCGCGGCCCTGGCGCTCCAGGGCGGACCCCAGCGTGTTGTGGGCGTCGGCATATCCGGGCTCCAGGCGCAGCGCGGCCTCGGCTTCGGCGATCGCTTCGGGCAAATGCCCGGGGAGCTTGATCCAGATATTGGCGAGATTGTTGCGGGCCCGGGCGTTGCCGGGAACCTTGGCGACCGTGTCGCGCCAGAGGGTCAGTTCGCTCCGGTACTCCCGGTTGCGTGCCACCGCGGCGGTGCCCAGGGCGAGGGCGGCCATGGCGAAGACCGCAAGGCTGGCGCGTCCGACCTTCGCGTAAAGGGCGAGCACCGCTAGCGCAACGGCCCCGGCCAGCGGCAGATACAGGCGGCTTTCCGCCATCGGCTGCGCGACGAGGGGAACGATGCTCGAGGTCGGGGCCAGGATCAGGAAAAACCAGCAGGCGGCAAAGCCCGCGGCTGGCGCTCGCCGCAGGGCGAACGCGGTGAGGGCGAGGAGGGAGACCAGGATCAGGGCATAGGGCCAGGCGTCGGGCGGGTAGGGAGGGACAAAAAGCCCGTAGTCAAAGACCAGGGGATTGGGCCAGAACGTGAGGAGGAGGTATTTCACCACGACCCCGCATTCCGCCAATCCATACGTCCAGGCGGTGGCCCCGTGGCCGAATCCGACTCCGCGCTGCCCCAGTCCCGTCATCAGCCAGCCCAGCGGCAGCCACGTGGCGGCAAGGCCCGCGTAGACCGGCCAGTGCTTCCGCCAGGCCTCGGCGAAGCTCGAGGCGAGGAAGGTCCGGTCGTAGAGGAACACGAGCAGGGGGGCGGTCATGATCACCTCCTTGGTCCCGACGCCGGCCAGACAGGCCAGGACCGAGAGGCCGAACCAGCGTTCGCGGATTCCGGGTTTGGCCGATTCGCTGCCGCGCACGAAGCAATAAAGCGTGAGGAGATAGCAGAGCCCCATGAGCGACTCGGCTCGTTGGGCCAGGTAGGTCACCGCTTCGGTCTGAAGGGGGTGCCACGCCCAGATGGCGCTGATGGCGAGGGCCAGCACGGTGGCGGCGGAACCGAAGCGCTCCGAGAGCCGCGGCGTGCGCAGGGTGCGCCGGACCAGGGCAAAGAGGGTCCAGGCGGCGGCAAGATGGATCAGGAGGTTCACCAGGTGGTAGCCCGGGACGCGGAGGCCGCCGATCGCGTAGTTCAGGGCATAGGATAGGTTCAGGAGCGGGCGTCCTGCGACGACGGCCTGCGCCTGGGGCGCGAACAGCTCGCCGAGGTGGCGAAGGCCGGGATTCTCCAACACCCACGCCCGGTCGTCGAAAAGCAGCGGAACGGACAGGCTCGGGGCGTAGACGATGCAGGTTCCGGCCGCGAGGACGGCTCCTGCCGCCAGGGTCGTCCAATCGGAGCCTGGGGGAGGGGGATGCGCGGCGCCGCGGGTCATGATTCGGGTCCGAAGCTAGGAGGGGTTCGGACCCCTACTCAACCCCGGAGCCGCGCCGAGGCCGGGAGTCCCGCCGGCCCAGTCCGGCTACTTTCCCGAATACGCCTGGCCCGGAGTGCTGTAGGTCGTCGTCGTGGTCGTGGAGCAGCCGGAGAGGGCAAGGCCCAGCAGGGCGGCGAGCAGGCAAAGGAATCGCTTCATAAGCATGGAGGATTTTGGGGGGCGGTTCAGTAGAATGGATCGGGCGAGCCGCCCGTGTCACCCGTTTTCACGGCGCCGTTCAGGGTCATCGTCGCGTTGACGGTGACGACCGGCTCGCCCAGGGCCACCTCGACCTGGACGTTGTCGAAGACGATGCCCTCCTTGGCGTCCTGTACGAGGAAGCCGCGGTCGGCCTGGATCTTGACGTTCGTGAAGGTGATGTTCCTCGGCATCATCTCGGGAATCCCGACGATCCGGCCGGCGATCGGGGAGCGGGTGATCGTGAGGTCCCGGATGTGGATGTCGTGGAAGTTCGGGATATTCTGGGTCTCGCCCGGCTCGGCCTCGCGCGGGCCGACGTCGGTCGCGAGCCCGGCATTGCCGTTGTAGCGCATGTTGATGTCGAAGGGCCGGCGCACGTTCTTCATCGTGATGTTGTAGTAGAGGAAATCCTTCACCTCGCCGCCGCCGCCGCGAAACGACTTGATCCGGAGGCCGTTGTCGGTCCCGTCGAAGGTGCAGTTGCGTACGACGACGTGGCTCAGGCCGCCCCGGGTGCCGCTGCCGACGGAAATGCCGTGGCCATGCAGGCAGGTGAGGTTCTCGACCAGCATGTCGGAAGAGCCGGCGTGGAGGGCGACGTTGTCGTCCCCGTTGTCGATCTCGCAGTTGCGGATGACCACGCGGTGCCCGGACGGATCGATCGCGTCGGTGTTCGGCGAGTCGCTCGGGGCGACGATCCGGAGATTCTCAATCGTGAGGTCGTCGCCGTTGGGCACGAGCTCGTACATCGGCGCATCCTTCAGGGTCACGCCGTCGACCTGGAGGCGCTTGATGCCGTTGAAGGTGATCAGGTGGGGCCGGCCGACAACCGTCCGCCCCGGCGGATAGCGGCGGGCGGCCTTGTCGGACCAGAGCCAGAACATCTCGCCGGAGCCGTCGATCGTGCCGCTGCCGGTGATGGCGACGTCGGTCAGATTGTTGCCGGAGATGAGGGCGGCCAACTGGCCGCGGCCGAAGCCGCCGGGGGGGCCGCGGCGGCCGGGGGGCCGGGCGTTGGCTGTCGCCAGGTTCGGGTCGGGCAGGCCATAGTCGGCAAAGGTGTTCGGGGCCTTGATGGTCGCCCCGGGCATCAGGTGCAGGTCCATGTGGCTCGTCAGGGTGAACGGCAGGGTCTTGTAGGTTCCCGCGGGCACGATGAGGTGCCCGCCGCCCGCCTTTTCGATGGCGGCGATGGCGTTCTTGAAGGCGTCCGTGTTGAAAGCCTTGTAGTCGCCCACGCCGCCGAAGTCGGCCAGGTTGAACTTCGCATCCGGAATGACCGGCAGCGCGGCAACGATCTCGTCGCCGGGCATGGGAGCCTTGGCCACCGGGGCGGGCGGGGTCGGCGTCGTCTGGCAGGCGGCCAGGGCGAGGCAGGTGGAGGTGGCGAGCGCGAGGCGATGAAGGCGATTCATGGAGGGGTGCGAGGGGTTGAGGCTTCACCCCGCCAGACGCAGCCGCGGAGGCTTGCGACCGGGGGAAGGATGAATTTCTGCGGCGGGCCCTAAAACGATTCCGGCGGCGGACAATGACGGCGGCAATCGCAAACGCGGCCGCGCGGCGGGAGAGTCCGGCATTGCAATGCACTGCAAAAGCCGGAATGAGAATCCCCATGCGCCTCCCGCAGATCCTCTCCCGGCCGCCGGTGCCCCTCGGGGCAATTCCGGTGCTTGCCTCACCCGTGGGGAATTCCCACCCTGGGGCACCCGAAACGCCGTGGTTTGGCCGGCCCGGGCAAGCCCCATCTTATGAAGACCTTTGAGGAGCACTACTGCGAGGCCACGGGGTGCTCCGCGGAAGAGTTCCCCAGAAGGATATTCTGGAGCTGCCTGCACCGGCACGCGCTGCCCGTGGCCCCCGTCATCCTCCTGGTCAATTCGGAGTATTTCGCGGCCGACCGGGAGCTGATCGCGGAGGTTCGCAAGGCGCAAAAGATGAACCAGGTCTGGGAGGAGGTCCGGCAGTATTTTGTCAGCCCGAAGCACGAGGGCATGCTCCGGCGGAAAGCCAACATCCGGCTCTCCGCCCGGCGGTTGATCAACCTGGCCCGCAGCCATCTCCCGTCCTCCGGATCGCCCCCGTCGGTCTATCACGGCGGCCGTTCGAACGATTACTAGGCGGGCGGCGGCAACTATTGACAGGCCCCGATGGGCTGGCAGACAGTTGTGACCCTCATTTTACGGCGGTCATAGCTCAGTTGGTTAGAGCACTAGATTGTGAATCTAGGGGTCGCGGGTTCGAGTCCCGTTGGCCGCCCCATTTTTTTGAAAAACGTAGCCGGGACGAGAACCCGCGCAGCGGGTTTGACGGAGGCCCCTCCAAGGGGCCGGAGATGGGACACCCGCAGGGTGGGTCCGTAGGACCGGCCCCAAGGGCCGCCAGTCCCGTTGGCCGCCCCATTTTTTTGAAAAACGTAGCCGGGACGAGAACCCGCGCAGCGGGTTTGACGGAGGCCCCAAAGGGGCTCTGGCTAGTGCCAGAGGCAGGCGAAGGTTGCTGCTGTCACCGCGGCGTAGATCGCGCTGTCGATCAGCGAGCGGAGGGTGGCGCACCAGGAGCGCTGGAACCAGATCGATTGCTGGCAGAGTGCGCCGCCGTAGCCGAGAAAGGCCGTGATCCCGACGATACGGCGCGAGTGGATGGCAAAGGGGCCGAACGCGCCGGCATGGGCGCCGACGTACGCGGCGAAATAGGTGATCACGAGGAGATAGACGAACCACATCGCCATGGATTTGCCGATGGCCATTTCGCCGCCCATGAAGGTGGCGATGAACACCGGGCCCCGCTGCCGCTTGGCCTTGAACTCCGGCGTCTTCATGTCCTGCATGCTGTCGCAGCGCGGCACCATGTAGTCGCCCTGCGGAATGTTGAGGGACCGCAAGGCGTCCATGACCTGGTCTTCATTCGGGATCTTGCGGTAATCGCCCTTGTGCCAGGGCGTGGCCATGTGGATGATCGAGCTGACGACGAACACGAGCACCGCGGACGCGATGATCGGCTGCCAGAGGGACAGAAGCACGTTCATGGGGTTTTCTTTCCTTGGGGTTGAAGCGCGGGACCGGCTGCAGCCTGCCGAGGAGGGGCGCCGAGCCCAAGCCTGATCTTGGCCGGGCTAACCCCCGGCGGGAGCCAGGCTGGGGTCGTTCCGGCGGATCATCTCGAGGAGGCTCCGGGCGGCGGCGTCTCCGGGGGCGAGCCGGAGGTCCGCTTCCATCTCGCCGATGGCCCCGGCCCGGTCGCCCGTCTGGAGCAGCGCCCGCCCGAGGTTATGCCGGGCGTAGAGGGCATGTGGATCCAGCCGGATGGCCGTCCGGAACTCGGTGACCGATTCGGCCAGGCGGCCGGTCAGGCCCAGGACGATCCCGCGTTCGTTGTGAAAGCCGGCGCTGCCGGGCTGGAGCAGGACCAGGGCGTCGGCGTGATCGAGGGCGGCGGGAAGCTGGCCGTGGCTCACGGCGTAGCTCAGGCCGCCGATCCGGGTCTTGATCGCATGGTCCGCCGCGTAGGCGAGATTGAAGGCAATCGAGCAGGCGGCCAGCGCCAGCCAGAGGATCCGCCGGGGCAGGAGCTGGCTCCGGCCGGCCTCCCCGGCCAGCAGCGCCGCGGCGGCGAGCAGGATCAGCGGGACCAGGATCTCGACCTCATAGCGGCTGACCGTGCCGAAGAAGAGCAGGAGGAGGCCGATCTGCGCGCCACCCACGGCCACCAGGGCGCCGGCGAGGAAACCGATGCCATCGGGCCGCCGGACGGCCGGCAGTGCCAGGAGCGCGAACCAGACGAGCGGAACGTTCGCGAGGACGCCGAAATTGAACTCCGTGCCGGAGTGGCCGGAGCGGAAGGCCAGCTGGGAGGGTTCGCCGACGAAGGGATAGGCGGCCGTCCAGGGCGCGGGGTGCAGGAAATAGACCCGGAGATTGTCCCAGAGGTAGGCCGGGCTGAAGTGCCGGATGTGGCCCTCGTATTCGCCGAACGGCAGCTGGTAGCGCTGGCCGAATTCGAGCGGCTGGCCAAACCGCGCGTAATTGTAGAGCAGCAGTGCCGCGAGGCAGCCGCCGAGCGGGAGGGCGGCGGCGGCGAGAAGCCCGGGGCGGAGCGGCGGCCGGGATCCCGCCCGCTGCCGGAGCCAGGGCCAGGCGAGGAGCGGCGCCAGCAGGAGGGTGGTCGGCCGCGAGGCTACCGCGAAGCCCAGCGCCACGCTCGCCGCGGCGAGCCATCTTCGCTGCTGCGCGGGATGATGCCAGGCCTGCCACAGGGCCGCGAGGAAGGCCATGGTGAGGGCTGAGCTCGCGGCGATGGGGATTTCCCAGACGTCGACCCTGACGAGCAGCAGGGGCAGGGCGGTCGTGAGCCCGATCGCCAGCAGCAGCGCGGCGAGCAGCCAGGCGGGCATGGCGGGGGCATACCGGCGCTGTGCGTCCAGGAAGAGCCAGGCGACCGCCAGGAAACCGAGGCAACTGCAGGCCGCAGCCGCGGCCTTGTAGGAAAGGTAGTCCCCGGTGACCAGATGGTAGGGCCAGAAGACGAGCAGCGCGGGCAGGGGCCCGAAATAGGCGTAGAGCCTCCCGTGATAATAGGAGAGGTCGTAGAGGTAGTAGGGCGGGACGCGGTAGGGGGCGTTTTGCGCCGGGTCATAGGGATCGGCCAGCGCCGCGAACGCCGCGGGAACGTCCCGCCGGAGGTAGAGATGGCCCTGCGCGAAGCCGTCGATCAGCCGGTTGTAGACGGCCTCGTTCGGGTCGTCATTGCCGAAGACCGCCGTCCCGAGGTGCGCGCAGGCCGCGTAGGCCCCGAGGACGAGGAGGCAGGCGAGCGCGGCGGCGAGGGGCGGTTTCATCCGGCTGGATTCTTTCATCGCCCCAAATTGGTTCCCTGCTGCTGAATCATCTCGAGGAAGGTCCTGGCGGCGGGATCATTGGGATCGAGCCGGAGGTTCTCCTCGAATTCCCGGATGGCCCCGGCCCGGTCGCCCGCCTGCAGCAACGCCCGGCCGAGGTTGTGGCGGGCGTAGGTCGCGTGGGGATCGAGCCGGACGGTGGTCCGGAATTCGTCCAGCGACTCGGGCAGCCGTCCCGACATGCCAAGGATCACACCGCGCTCATTGTGAAACCCGGGGTTGTTGGGTTCGAGCACGAGCAGGGCGTCGATGTGCCCGAGGGCCGCGGGAAGCTTGCCGTTGAGCGTAGACCAGCTGACGCCGCCGACCCGGGCCTGGACCGCATAGTCCGCCGCATGGGCCAGGTTGAAGGCGATCGAGAAGACCGCCAGCGCCAGCCAGAGGACGCGGAACCCGGGGAGAAAGGTCCTCCGGACGGATTCGGCCGACAGCAGCGCCAGGGCGGCGAGAAGGATGAGGGGAGTAAGCAACTCCACCTCGTACCGGCTGACCGAACCGCTCAAGAGGAGCACGACGCCGCCCTGGACCAGCGCGATCCAGAGGACAGCCTTCGCAAGGAAGCCCAGCCCGCCGGCCCGGCGCGCGAGGGGCAGCGCCGCGAGGGCAAGCCAGACGAGAGGAACGTTGAGAAGCGCGCCGAAGGCGAATTCCGGCTCGGCGTGCCCGGCGTGGAGGGCGAGCTTGGAAGGGGCGCCGACGAAGGGGAATCCCCGCTTCCACGGAGCGGGATGCAGGAAGTAAATCCGAATGTTGTCCCAGAGATAGGCGATCCGGAACGGGTGATTGAGGCGGGCATCTATTCCCGTGGGGAGCTGATAGCTTTGGCCAAATTCCAGCGCGTTCCCAAACCGGGCGAGGTTGAAGGCGGCCAGCGCGGCCAGGCAGCAGGCGAGGGGAACCGCGAGGGCGGCCAGGAGCCTGGGCCGCAGCGGCTCCCTCGGTCCCAGCAGCGGCAGGGCCAGGAGGGGGGCGAGGAGGATCTCGGTCGGCCGGGAGGCCGCGGCCAGGCCGACCAGCAGGCTCGAGAGCGCGAGCCAACGGGTCCTTCGCTCGGGCCGGTGCCAGGCCTGCCAGAGCGTCGCGAGGAGGCCCAGGGAGAGCGCCGAGGCGCAGGCGATGGGGATTTCCCAGACGTCGACGCGGACGAGGAGGGTGGGCTGGGCGGCGCAGAGCCCGATCGCCAGGAGCAAGGCCGCGGTCGGCGCCGCCGACATCGCTGCGGCATAGCGGCGGCGTGCGTCGAGGAAGAGCCACGCCGCCGCGAGGAAGCCCAGGCTGCTAAGGAGGGCGGCGGCCGCCTTGTAGGACAGATAGCTGCCGGTGAGCAGGTGGTAGGGCCAGAAGAGCACCAGGGCCGGCAGGGCGCTAAAGTACGCGTAGAGGCGGCCGTGGTAGTACGACAGGTCGTAGAGGTAGTAGGGCGGAACGCGGTAAGGGGCGTTTTGCGCCGGATCGTAGGGATCGGCCAGCGCCGCGAAGGCCGCGGGAACGTCCCGCCGGAGATAGAGATGCCCCTGGGCGAAGCCCTCGATCATCCGGTTGTACACGGCTTCCGTCGGGTCGTCGTTGCCGAAGACCGCCGTGCCAAGGTGGGCGGAGGCCGCGTAGGCCCCGAGCACGAGGAGACAGGCCAGCGCGGCGGCGATGAGGGGCGGTTTCATCCGGCAGCAGTTTCGATTCTGCCGTTACCGGACTGCTCCCTTGGTTCTGCGAATCCGCGGCCGACGGCCCCCGTATTTCGCCGGAGACTCTTCCATCGTATAACTTTCCCGATCGGGCGGGCCCCTGTCTTCGTGGCGGAGCCGTTCGAGCATTTCGCGCTCGAAGAGCTGGTAGACCAGGCTGCGTTCCTCCGCGAAGACGCACTCTATCACCCGTCCGGGAAGATAGCGGAAGATGACGCGATATCCGCCGACGCGGAGACGGTGATAGCCAGCCAGTTGCTCCCGCAGAGCGAGCTTGGAGCCGCGTTCAGTCTCAAGCGCCCGAATGGCAAGTTTGAGCCGCCGCCGAGGATCAGGTGAAAGGCGGTCCAGAAAGTTCTTAACCTGGGAGCGAAGTTGTACCCGGCATTTCACTCGGCGACATCATCCAGCGAATAGACGCGACCACGGCCGGCCTCCGCGTCAGCAATGGCGGCGCGGGCGGCAGGATTGGCGAGGACCTCCATGGTCTCGATGAGGGAGGCTAGATCGTCTGCACCCATGACATAGGCCACAGCCCGGTCGTGCCGGGTGATCGTGGCCAAGCCACCTGACTCCGCCTCCCGCACCAGCGCCGGCAGACTGCTTTGTGCCTCCCTGATGCTGTATGTATTTTTCACCTTAACTATCAGTAACTTTGACCTGGCGATCGTCAAGCGTTCTCGCCTCGATGGCCGCTGGGGACTTAGCTTAGGCGCGAGCAGGCGGCGTGGCGCGGGCACGAGACGAGATGATCGTTCACCATGCCGCTCGCCTGCATGAAGGCATGGCAGATCGTCGAGCCCACGAACCGGAATCCGCGCGCCTGCAGGTCGCGGCTCAGGGCGTCGGAGGCGGGGGTGCGGCCGGGCAGCCCGCGGAGCGAGCGGCGGCGGTTGACCCGCGGCTGGCCGCCGACGAAGGCCCAGAGATACCGGTCGAAGCTCCCGAACTCGCGCTGCACGGCGAGGAAGGCCCGGGCGTTGGCGATCGTCGCCGCGATCTTCAGCCGGTTGCGCACGATTCCGGGATCGGCCAGCAGGCGCCGGGCCTTCCGGGCGTCGTAGGTGGCGATCTTTCCCACGTCGAAATGGTCGAAGGCGCGGCGGTAGTTCTCGCGCTTGCGCAGGACGATCGACCAGCTGAGCCCGGCCTGGGCGCCCTCCAGGGTCAGGAGTTCGAAGAGGGCGCGGTCGTCATGCTCGGGCACGCCCCACTCGGCGTCGTGATAGGCCAGGTCGAGCGGCGTCTTCGGCCAGGGGCAGGGGCGGGAGGTACGCATGGCGGGCCTAGGCTTTTCCGAATCCGGCAAAAGGCCATCCTTCTCCCTGCGGACAGGACTCCAATCCGGGATTGTCCGCCGACCCGCTTTCGTGATGCTGGGGCCATGGAAATCGCGAAGGAACTGAAGGCCGATCTGCCAGCCACGACGTGGGGCAAGATCCTCGGCGCCACCCCCATCGTGATGACCGTGATCGCGACCGTCCTCGCCGGGCTCGCCTCGAGCGAGATGACCCGGGCCCAGTACGACCGCTCGCTGGCGGCGGAGCTCCAGTCCAAGGCGAGCGACCAGTGGAACCTCTTCCAGGCCAAGAAACTGGAGAGCGTCGTCCAGAACGACGTGCTGGACCTGATGGAATCGACCCAGAACCTGCAGGCGGTGGACGCCGCCGCTCTGGACCGGGCGGCGACCGACACGTCCGGCTCCGCTCCGGAACGTGATCAGCTGCGTGTGATTCTCGCCGACCCGGCCGCGCGGCAGTCGCTGGATCTCTTCCAGCGGGGCGTGCTGCCGGCGCAGGTTCAGAGCGGCGGCTATCCGCCGAAAATCGCCGCGGTGGTTGCGGCGATCCAGGGAGGTCGGGACGAGACCGAGATCGACCGGCTGTTGGCCGACATCCCCTCGCCGGACATTGCGGATGCCATGCGGGCCGCGAACGCGCGCAGCCAGGCCCTGGACGCGGTCCTGGCGCCCGTCAACCTGGCCATCGCCGGCGCCGAGGGCCCGGTGAAGGGACTTCTCCGCCGGTTGCGGGCCGACTCCGCGGCCGAGACCGGGCTGGTCCAGCGGACGGCGACCCTGAGCCGTGACTTCGCGGCCCAGCGGCTGCGCTACACGGCCCTGCGTTACCAGGCCGAGGCGCGGCTGAACCAGGACATCGCCAACCTTTTCGAGCTCCAGCTGCGCAAGGCCAATGTCTCGGCGGACCGCCACCACGGCCGCAGCCAGCACTTCTTCCTCGGCATGCTCGCCGCCCAGATGGCCGTCGTCGTGGCCACGTTCTCCCTCGCCGCCCGGAAGCGCAACCTGCTCTGGGGGATCGCGGCCTTCGCCGGCCTGAGCGCCGCGGCCTTTGCCGGCTACGTCTACCTGTTCACCTGAGCGGGGCTGGCGGTGCGCTTGGCGGCCTCCGCCTCGACCTTGCGCATCAGCATTCCCCAGGAACCCGAGGAGCCGCTGGCGGCCTGGGCCAGCCGGTCGTAGAGGGGATGGAAATCCGGCTGGCCCAGGGTGCCTCCGATTTCGAATGGTTCGTTGAGCGAGCGGTAGCCTTCCGGGCCCGGCGGCCCGAGCAGCTTCATGCCGCCGAGGACGATGCCGAGGTCGCTGCGCGCGGCGATCGTCGCCTGCAGCTTGAGGGCCTCCTGCATGAGTTCGCTCGCCTTCGCGTTGGCCAGTTCGCCGCTGGCGGCCAGCCGGAGCTGTGGGGAATCCAGCCGAAACTCCTCCAGCTTCAGGTTGCCGTCGGCCTCCAGGCGGCCGGAGGCGGCCAGCCGGTCGAAGGGCGTCTGCTGGAGCTGGCGGACCACGCGCCCCAGCGCCTTCATCTCGGGGGAAAAGGTCAGCGTGCCGCCCAGGATGAGGCTGCTCGAGATCATCTCCTGCCTGGGCAGCGTGAGCCGGAGGAGGCCGTGCTGCGCGGCAAGGGAGAAGGTGCCCGTCGCGTGGGGCACGAGGTCGGCGAGCTGGTCGGCGCGGCCGGCCAGCGAAACGTCCAGGTCGAGCAGGCCCTCGATCCGCGGCGGCTCATTCGGCAGCGTCAGCCGGACGACGCGCGCCGCGTCAAAACCGGCGAGGTGGAAGTGCGCGGACAGCGCGTTGTCCCCGCCGGCCGACCCCGGCTGGTAAAAGGTCGCGAAGTCCGCCGACCAGCGTCCGCCCAGCATGTCGCCGGAGAGCTCGTGCAGGACCAGGCTCCGGTCGTCGACTTGCAGCTGCCCGGTGAGATGGTCGATCTGGTAGGGCGCCGAGTAGAGCTGCTGGATGGCGAGGCCGAACTTCCCCCGCCACGGGCCCCAGGGCGGTCCGCCGCGGGGCGGACGCGCGGCGGCCGGCGCGCCGGCCGCCGGGGCCGCTGCCGGCGCCCGCTTCCGCGCCGGGCTGAAGGCGGCCGCGAAGGTGCGCACGGCGTCGAGGTCCACGTAGGCGCCCTCGAGCTTCGAGGAGACGTCGAGGACCGAGAGGTCCTGATTGTCCAACCGGAGGTTGAACCGGAGGTCCGAGGCCCGGGGCACCGAGTGCAGGACGGTCTGCACCGCGAAGCCGCCCACCCGCTCGCCCGGCCGCATGTGGGCATGGCCGGTCAGTTCCAGGGGCGCCCCGGCTCGTCCGTCCCGCCCGACGAGCCGGTCGACGTTCAGGCGGAAGTCGACCGCCTGGGTGCGCGCCTCGTCGTTGGTCATGCTCACCCGGAGCTCCCCCTTCGCCGGCAGCCGGGCGTCCTCCAGGAGTGGCAGCCGGCCCAGGGCGCCGAGGTCGAGCCAGAGATTGCCCGAAGCACGGCCGGTCGAGGTGCGCTGCTCGTCGCCGCCGGCCTGGACCTCGGCGTCGAAGAGCGCAATCCGCGTCCCGGTGGCGGCGACGTAGCCATAAGTCACGCCCGCCACGACGTCGTAGCGGAGATGGTAGGCCGGCAGGAGGCTGTAGGTCAGGTCAACCGCGAGGGCGGGCGTGAACCGCAGGAGGCCGCGGTCGACGAGGAGTTCGCCGTCCCGCTCCAGTCGGAACCCGGAAACCGCCAGCGGAGCAATGGCGGCCAGCTGGAAATGCCGCGGCGAGAGCTTCAGCTGCAGCTCGGTCGCCGGCAGCACGCCCGCGACCGTCGTCTTCCGCGCGGTTAGCAGCGGATTGAGCCAGGCGAGGGGAATCTCCCCGGTGACGAGGCGGAGGGGAGATCCGGCGCTGGCGAGCCACTCGGCGGCGGGCGTTCGCTCGAGGTGGACGGTCTCGGCTGAGGTGAGGGCCACGAGCGGCGTCCCCTTGGCGTGCGTGACGGTGAGATTGAGTTTCTGCAGGTCCGCGCCGCTGGCGGCGAGCCGCGCCGAGGCGGAGAGGGAGAAGGAGAGAAGGCCGAAGGTGCCGCGCCAGCGGTCGGGTTCGGGCACCTCGCCCTCGAGCGCGATGCCCCCGGCCATCCGGTCGTCCGCGCCGCGCAGCGCCAGACCGGCCCGCCCGCGCAGCCACGGCCCGCGGACATCGCGGAGGTCGAGGCCCGCCAGCCGGACCCAGCGCTCACCCGGCCCAAAGGCGGCGGCGGGCGCCACGGCCAGCTCGCCCCGGAAGAACACATGGCCGCCTTCTCCCAGCCTCAGGCCGGTCATCCGCCACGGCACCGGCGTCTCGAGGGTGAGGCCGTGGCCGGGCAGGAAACGGATCCGGGATTCCCCCGAGGCCCACGTGCCGTCCAGATCCCGGCCCGGCAGCCAGCGCGAGAGCCAGCCGAGGGGCAGTCCCTGGGCCCGGAGCGTGCCCAGGTCCTCGGGCACGGCCGCCAGGCTGGCGCCCAGGTTGGCGAGATCGAGGTCCACCGGCCGGGAGAGGAGCAGCGCGAAGCTGGCCGGGGCCCCGGGCGCCAGGCGGGTCGCCAGCTGCAGCCCGTCGAGATGGAGGGTGTCGCCCTGGCGTTGCAGGTTCCAGCGGCCGGTCACGAGAAAGGGCACGGGCCGGCCCGAGCCGCCCAGCACGGTCGGCAGATTCGCGTCGAGCGATCCCTGGGTCCGGAGCGAACCCGCGGTCCAGGTCGAGTCGGTCCGCAGGTCCAGGCTGTCGCCCGCCGCGCTCGCGAAGTGAAAATCATCCACGAGGAGCCGTGCGACCCCGGTGGAGAATTCAAGGCGCGGCGCGGCCCGGAGCGTGAGGGCGGGCAGCGCCGGCGACCCGGTCCGTCTCAGCTCGACGGGACCGGCGGCGAGCGGCTCGGCCGGATCCAGGACAAGGCCGGGCGCATGGGTTCCGCCCGCGTCGATGCGGAGGACGTTCCAGGAACCGCTGATCTCGCCGGCGCCGAAGGCGAGACCGCTGGTAGCCAGCCAGGGATTGGCCCAGGCGAGCGGCAGACGGCCGATCCGCACCCGCGCGATCGCCGTGGCGGAGGGCGACACGGGCGAGAGACTGACCGGCCGGAGAGTCTCGGCCTCGAGGACGAGGCTCTCCGGAGTCCCGGAGGTCAGGTCGGCGAGCCCCCGGTCGAGCGTCCACTGGCCATTCGCCTGGCGCAGGCTGGCGTCGATCTGCAGGTGCGGGGCCCCCAGCGGAGCCAGGTTGGGCCGCCAGGCGGCGAGCCCGGCCGCGTCGGCCCCGAGGGAAACGGAGATCTCCGTCACGTGCTCGTGCGGGTGCCAGCTGAAATCGACGGACGCGGCGGCGGTGGCCGAGGGCCCGCCGGCGCCGAGGAGTCGGCGCGAGAGTTCGGGGCCGGCCGCCGCGGTGACGCGGCCGGCGAGCAGGCCTGAGACGGTGGAAAAGCCGCCGTTGAGATCCAGGCTGGCGCCCGGTCCGGCGGTAACGCGGGCCTGGTAGGTCTCGCCTTCCTGCCCGGCGACCAGTGAGGCCGTGAACGCCAGCGGGGGCGCGGACGCCTGGGGCGCCGCGACTTTTCCCGTCAGTTCGGCGCGGGTGAGGCCCTTCTCGCCCTCCGCTTCCGCCAGCCGGATCTGCCCGCTTCCGCTCCAGGCCAGGGCGGCCGGCGCGGCGGGATCCGCCAGGCAGCTCCAGTCCCACGAACCGGTGTGGCCCGGAGCCAGTCCGCCGCCGCGAAGCGACCAGGTCCAGCGGCCGAGGACCGACGGTCCACGCCGCCGGGTGAAGTCGCCCGCGAGGTCGATCCTCTCAACCGCCAGGAACACGGGGATCCGGCAGCCGCGCAGGATGCCGCCAAAGGCGGACGGCGGCACGGCCGGGCCCGCCGCGGGCGGACCGGGAGCCTCCTCGGCGGAGGAAATCTCGAGCCGGGTGACGGCCAGCAGGCTCACGTCCAGCGTGCGCCGGAGGATCAGCGCCGAGGGATTGAGCCGCAGGGCGACCGGGGCAGCGGCCACGCGCAGGCCTCCCCGGGTGAAGGCGAGGCGCTGCGCGGCGAGCCCGAAGGGGGTGATCCGCAGGCCGGCGAGGTCGATCTCGGAGGCCCCCGCGCCGACCAGGGCGCGGCGCACGAGGGCCCGCTGGACCGGAGGGAGCGACAGGCCGGCGAGCGTCGCGACGAGGGCGGCCAGGGTGATCGCTCCCGCGGCGGCCAATCGCCGCCGCCATCGGCGGGGTCGCAGGGCGGCGGCGGAAGGCGCGGGCTCGGGCATGAAGTCAGGAAAGTGGACGGATATTGCACGGGACGCGAACGAATCGGGGAAAACTTTTGGCGGCCGCGGCTGTCGCCGGGGCCGCTCGGCGCCGTTGCGGTGGCCGAAAAGCTCCGTTAGGCTGGGCGGGTTCGATGAACCGCGTCCGCCTCCTCACCTTCAACATCGCGCACGGGCGCGGGCTGACCCCCATCCAGGGCTTCACCTCGCCGCGCAAGCTGCGGGTCAACCTGCGGAAGATCGCCGCCCTCCTGGATCGGCTCGCCCCGGACGTGGTGGCGCTGCAGGAGATCGACGAACGCTCGCGCTGGTCCGGCAATTTCGACCACCTGGACTACCTGCGGGTCCACGCCGCCTTTCCCTATGCGGCCTTCG
>CAZKAH010000035.1:20302-28656 GCA_964550715.1 uncultured Opitutaceae bacterium | reverse complement strand
AGGAGGAGCCGGATCGAATCGATGCCCTTGTAGACGACCGCCATGTTGATCCCCCAGAAGAAGAGGAAGCAGGCGAACTGGGTGAACGAGATGCCGAGGACGGGCAGGGCCTGGCCGGAGGCCAGGGACGGGACGAAGACCAGGAGGATCTTGAACACCGCGCTGCCGCCGATCCAGGTCTGGATCCCGAACCAGCCGCAGGCGACGAGGGCCCGGAGCAGGGCAGGCACGTTGGCGCCCACGGTGCCGAAGGAGGCGCGGCAGAAGACCGGAAAGGGGATGCCGTACTTCGTGCCGGCGTGGGCGTTCAGGATCATCGGAAGCAGTACGATGAGATTGCCCAGGAAGACCGTCAGGATGGCCTCCTTCCAGTTCATGCCGCCGTCAATGAGCGAGGAGGCGAGGAGGTAGGTCGGGATGCAGGCCGAGAGGGAGACCCAGAGGGCGGCGAAGCTGGCCCACCGCCACTTGCGGCCCGAGGGCGGCACCGGGGCCAGGTCGGCATTATAGAGCCTGGGATCCTGCTCGCCGATGAAGGCGGAGCTGTCGAGGGGGCCGGACATTGGACTGGGCCGGAGGCTAACGGCCCGGGAGTGCCAAGGGAAGGGCGAACCAAGGGTGGGGCGCGTTGTCCCCAACGCGCCGGGCAGGCTCAGGATCCTGGCGGGGCTGGCGCGTTGGGGACAACGCGCCCCACCGTCAGGCGGGGACCGGCTGCAGCTTCAGGTCCCGCTGCAGGCCCTTGTCCTTGCTCGGCTTCCAGATGTACTGGTCGACAAAGTAGTGGTGGAGGGGGAAGCCGATGAAGAAGGCGGCGAGGAGGGTGTCGGAATTGACGGTGCCGAAGAGGTGGACCTTGCTCACCAGCATGGGGGTGAAGCACTGGCTCGCGCCCTGGTAGACCTGGATGCTGCAGCCGAAGCAACGGACGAGGAAGCCGAAGCCGATCGCGGCCGCGGCGAAGGTGAAGACATTCTTCGAGATGACCGAGGCGAGCCCATGGGAGCGGGCGTCGGGATTGTTCCGGAATCGGTTCTGCTGATGGCAGTACACCAGCACGTGGTACTGGATGTCGTGGTAGATGGTGAGGAACGCGCTGAAGGTGATGAGCGGCGCGGTCAGCACCGAGTCGGAGAAGCAGACCACCATGTGCAGCGGCAGCACCGCGGAGAAGAGCAGCACCTTCGGCACGTTGAGGGTCTCCCCGCGGCGCAGGCGGGCGAGTTCCCGGAAGATGAAACTGCCGATGAGATAAATGAGCAGCAGGATGCAGGCGGAAAAGAGGCCCTTTTCCCACGAAAAACCGGCCGGCAACTGGGGCGAAAGGCCGAAAGCCTGGCGGCTCTCGGGATGGCGGAGGGCGAAGACGACGAACGGCAGCATCAGGCCCAGGTGCATGAGCCAGGTGTCCTTTTTCGCATCGGGCGACAGCCGCTCGCCGTTCTTCACCTGGTAGAGCCGCATGAAGCCGTAGTGCTGCCGGACCACGTGCCAGTAGGCCCACAGGCTGAACCCGAGGAAATAGAGGTCGAACGGCACCATGTAGGCGGAGACGCCGGCCTTGAAGAACCCGAAGCAGACGAGGAGGACGATCGGGCCCGAGAAGAGCCAGATCAGGCTGCCGAGCAGCAGCGGCCGGCGGGCCTTGAATTCCTGGCGGTCGAGGTAGGTCCGCAGGTACGTCCCGAAGAAGTGCGGGGTGTCCAGCAGCATGATGAACAGCAGGTAGATCACCTTCATGTCCCAATGCAGCCCGGCGTGCATGAAGAACACCATGTAGCCGGCCAGGGCCCCGCCGATGAAGGCGATCAGGTCGACGCGCTGGCCCACGATCCACTGTGTGCTAAATCGCGAGCCGGTCATGGTTTAGAATTCAACCCCGACTCTAAAGCGTAATTCCCGGGATTTTTCAAGCCGGAGAAGCCGTTCGCGGCGTGCTGGCCGCGGCGCCGGGGGAGGCGGGCTCAGAAATGGCTCGGTTGGCGCTGGAGGAACCGGCCGCGGCCGATCGTGCCGCAGAACTTGCCGTCGCGGACGGCGACCTGGCCGCGGACGGTGACGGCGCTCGGGCGGCCCTCGAGCTTCCAGCCCTCGAAGGCGCTGTAGTCGACGTTCATCGCCTGCGTCCTGGCCGAGATCGTGCCACGGTAGGCCGGGTCGAAGACGACAAGGTCGGCGTCGCTCCCGGGCTGGATCGTGCCCTTGCGCGGGAAGAGGTCGAAGAGCTTGGCGACCTTGGTGCTGGCGACGTCGACCAGCGTGTGCAGGTCGATCTTCCCCGTTTTCACGCCATAGGTGTAGAGCAGGTTGATTCGCTCCTCCAATGACGGGATGCCGTTCGGAATCTTGGTGAAGTCGTCCTTCCCCATGGGCTTCTGCCCCTTGAAGTCGAACGGGGCGTGATCGGTGGCGACCGTCTGGATGAGCCCGCTCCGCAGGGCCGACCAGAGCACGGCCTGGTTGCGCGCGTCGCGCAGGGGCGGCGACATGACGTACTTCGCGCCCTCGAAATTCGGGAGCTCGGCGTAGGTCTTGTCGAGGACCAGGTACTGGATGAGCGTTTCGACTTCCACGCGCACGCCGCGCTGGCGGGCGGCCACGGCCTCGGCCAGCGCCTCCGCGCAGCTGAGGTGCACGATGTAGGTCGCGGCGCCGGTCAGCTCGGCGAAGGTCATCAGGTGGTGCACGCCCTCGGCCTCGACCCGCGGGGGGCGGCTCTCATGGTGCTGGCCGGGATCGGTCTTGCCGGCGGCGAGGAGCTCCCGCTGCCGCTCGGCGACCAGCGTCTCGTTCTCGCAATGCGCGGTGACGATGACGCCGAGCTCCTTCGCGAGCTTGAGCGTCCGGTAGAGCTCCCCGTCGTCGACGCCGAAGGCTCCCTTGTAGGCGAGGAAGACCTTGAAGGAGCTGATGCCGCGCCGGACGATCTCGCGGAGCTGGCCCGCCGTCTTCTCGTCGAACCGGGTCACCCCCATGTGGAAGGTGAAATCGCAGGCCGACTTGCCGGCGGCCTGCGCCATCCAGAGCTCGAAGCCGGCCAGGGCGTCGTCCGTGTGGGCGGGGCAGCACATCTCGATCAGGGTCGTCGTGCCGCCCGCCAGGGCCGCCTGGCTGCCGGTCACGTACGTGTCCTTGGCCATCGTGCCCATGAACGGCAGGTGGATGTGCACGTGCGGGTCGATGAACCCGGGGAAGACGTAGCGGCCCTTCGCGTCGATGACCTCGGCGCCCGCCGGCGCCGCGATATCCCGGTCGATCCGGGTGATCGTCTCGCCCTCGCACCAGATGTCGGCGACGTACCGCGCGTCGGCCGTGACGATCTCGCCGCCCTTGATCAGCAGGCTCATTTCTTCCAGACGTCGTCCGCGTCGCCGCCGAACCAGCGGCTGGTGACCACCTTCTGCTGGGTGTAGAACTGGACCGCCTCCCGGCCCTGGATGTGCAGGTCGCCGTAGAAGGAGTCGTCCCAGCCGGTGAAGGGGAACATCGCCATCGTGGCGGGGACCCCGACGTTGATCCCGACCATGCCGGCCTTGACCCGGTGCTTGAACTCGCGGGCGGCGCCGCCGGAGCGGGTGAAGATGGCCGCGCCGTTGCCGAAGGCGGACTTGTTCGCCGTCTCGATGGCGCGGTCGAGGTCGGCCATGCGCATGACGTTGAGGACGGGGCCGAAGACCTCCTCGCGGGCGAGGGTCATGTCCGCCTCGACGTTGTCGACCACGGTGGCGCCGACGTAGAAGCCGCGGGGGGCTTCCGGCACCCGCACCCGGCGGCCGTCGCAGATGACCTTGGCGCCCTCCTTTTCGCCGAGGTCCACGAGCCCGTTCACCCGGTCCCGGTGCTGGCCGGTGATGACCGGCCCCATGTCGGGCTGCGCGTCGCGGTCGGTCGGGCCGACCTTGATCGCGCGGGCCGCCTCGACCAGCGCGGGCAGGACGCGCTCGGCGGCGGCGCCGACGGCAAGGGCCGTCGAGCCGGCCATGCAGCGCTCGCCCGCGCAGCCGAAGGCGGCGGTCGAGAGGGCCTCCACCGTCTTGCCGACATCGGCGTCGGGCATGATCACGATGTAGTTCTTCGCCCCGCCGTTGGCCTGCACGCGCTTCCCGTTTTTCGTGCCGGTCTCATAGATGTACTTGGCGATCGGCGAGGAGCCGACGAAGGAGACCGCCCGGACCTGGGGATGGGTCAGCAGCGCGTCGACGCAGGCCCGGCCCCCGTGGACGATGTTGAAGACGCCCTTGGGCGCCCCGGCCTCGGCCAGGAGCTCGCCGAGGAGGACGGCGCTCAGCGGCACCTTCTCGCTCGGCTTGAGGACGAAGGTGTTCCCCGCGGCGATCGCCAGCGGATACATCCAGAGGGGGACCATCACCGGAAAATTGAAGGGCGTGATGCCGGCGCAGACGCCCAGCGGCTGGAGCAGGGTCTCGCAGTCGACCCCGCGCGCGAGGTTCTCGAGGGTGTCGCCGAAGAGGAGCGAGGGGATGCCGCAGGCGTACTCGATGTTCTCGAGCCCGCGGTAGACGCTGCCGCGCGCCTCGGCGTGGGTCTTGCCGTGCTCGCGGGAGACGACGCGGCAGAGCTTGTCAAAGTCCCGCTCGACCAGCTGGCGGTAGCGGAAGAAGAGCCGCGCCCGCTCGACCGCCGGGGTGCCGGCCCAGCCGGGGAAGGCGGCGGCGGCGGCGGCGACCGCGGCCTCGACCTCGGCGGCGCCGCCCGCCGGGCACTCGGCGATCACCTCGCCGGTGGAGGGGTTAAAGACCGGCGTGCCGCCCTTGGGCTGCAGCCATTCGCCGTTGATGAAGAGGGGACAGGGGGTGAGGACGGACGTGGGCATGACGGGGGTTCATCCGCGGGAAAGCGCGTCGGACTGCTTGACGAACTCGTCGCCCGTCCATTCGCCGTCGCTCTTCACGGTCTTGCTGGCGGCCGCCGCCTTCTGGGCGGCCTTGCGCGCGGTCTGGCGCTGCACGAGGTCGGCGTGGGTGGTGAAGTAGTCGAGGCTCTTGCCCTTGAAGTCCGCCAGGGTCTCGAACTTGTGCTTGGCCATGAAGGCCAGGAGCTCCTCGCACATCGGCTTCACGCACTCATAGCCGAATTTCATGACGCCGGTGCAGACCTGCACGGTGTCGGAGCCGAGGAGGATGAATTGCGCGGCGTCGTTCCCGCTCTCGACCCCGCCGAGGCCGGAGAGCGAGCGGTCGGGGAATTCCTTCCGGATCATCGTCGCGAGCTCCATCACCATGCGCAGGGCGATCGGCTTCACCGCCTTCGACGAATAGCCGCCGGGCGTGGTGTAGCCCTCGACGCAGGGATCGGGCCGCAGGGTGTCGAGGTTCACGCTCGTCACGCTGCGGATCGTGTTGATCGCGCTCAGGCCGGTGGCGCCGCCGCGGAGCGCCGCGCGGCCGGGCTCCTCGATGTGGGTGATGTTCGGCGTCATCTTGGCCCAGACGGGCTTCCTGGTGGCGGCGGCGACCCAGCCGCAGACCTCCTCGAGGATGTCCGGGTCCTGGCCCATGGCCGCGCCCATCTTGCGCTCGGGCAGGCCGTGAGGGCAGGAAAAGTTAAGCTCGAAGGCGTCGACGCCGACGGCCTCGCAGCGCTGCACGAGCTCCGTCCAGGCGTCCTTGTTGTACTCCTCCATGATGGAGGCGATCAGGGCGCCGGGCGGCTGCGCGTCCTTGCACTTCTTGAACTCGTCTTCCCAGATGCGGAAGGGCCGGTCGCTGATCAGCTCGATGTTCTCCCAGCCGATGACCTCGCCGCTCGTGGCCAGGAGCTTGGCATAGCGCGGGGAGACGTTGACGACCTTGGAGGCGTCGAGGCTGACGGTCTTGGCGATGACTCCCCCCCAGCCCTCGCGGAAGGCGCGGTTGATGACGCTGAGGTTGGTCCCGGGCGGCCCGGAGCCGATGACAAAGGGATTGGGAAGTTTCAGGCCGTCGACGGTGGTGGCGAGCGTAGGCATGGCGTTTTTGGGTTGAGCGGATGATCCCGGCCGGGGCGGCGCGGCGCATTTTCTGCCTTGGCGCGAGGGGGCCGGCGGGCGATACTCTGGGCGAGATCGGGTGGTACGGAAAGCAAGAACCAGCACCAAACCCCTCCGCCTGATCCGCGAGCGCGTCTTACAAGAAGACCGGTTCGCTGATCGGGCAATGAGGCGGTTGGTTGGCTGGTTAATTGCTCTAGTCTCCCCCCAATAGCAATCTTTATGCCGAAAGCCCTGCTCGACCCGCGGCGCGCCCTCGCCGACCTCAGGGAGCTGCGCGGCTTCACCGAGGATGGCAATGGCGCGCAGCGGGTGGCCTTCACCCCGACGTGGGTCGCGACGCGGGACTGGCTCCGGCGCAAGCTCGCCGAGCTGCCGGTGGAGGTCCACACCGATGCGGCCGGCAACCTCTGGGCCACCCTGGCCGGCGATTCCAAGCGCGCCGTGGTCGTTGGCGGCCACATGGATTCCGTGCCCAACGGCGGATGGCTCGACGGCTGCCTCAATGTCCTCGCCGGCCTGGAAATCCTCCGGCGGGTCAGCGCCCAGTACGGCGGCAAGCCGCCGGTGACCTTCCGCCTGGTGGACTGGGCCGACGAGGAGGGAGCCCGCTTCGGCAAGAGCCTGTTCGGCTCCTCGGCCTGCTCCGGCACGCTGGACATGGCGGAGGCGCGGGGCCTGAAGGACCGGGACGGGATCGCGCTGCCCGACGCCCTCCGGAAGGTCGGCATCGATTTTGAGCGCGTCCGGGAGAGCGGCCGGGAGCTGGCGAGCGCCGCCGCCTACCTGGAACTGCACATCGAGCAGGGCCCCGTGCTGCTCGACCTGGGCCTCCCGCTCGGCGCGGTCCTCGGCACCTACGGGGTCGAGCGCCATGCCGTCACCTTCCGCGGCCAGGCGGCGCATTCCGGCAGCACGCCGATGAACCGGCGCAGAGACGCGTTCCTCGCGGCGGCGCGGATGAGCCCGGAGAGCTACGCCATCGCCGCCCGCCATGGCGGGGTCTGCACCATCGGGTCCTGCACCACCAAGCCCGGCATCGTCACGAGCGTCGTCGAGGAATGCCGGATCACGCTGGACCAGCGGCACCTCGATGCGCCGGTGCTGGCCCGGATGCTGCAGGAGGCGCGCGAGGCCGGCGAGCGCTTTGCCCGGGAGGGCAACGTCACCGTCGCCTGGGAGCGCCTATGGCGGATCGAGCCCATCCTCTTCAACCGCGATCTCCTGAAGATGTGTGGCGAGGCCATCGTCGAGGCCGGGGCCAAACTGCACCAGCTGCCGTCCGGCCCGCTGCACGATGCCGCCGAGGTGGCGCGCGCGGGCGTGCCGACGATCATGATGTTCGTGCAGAGCCTTCACGGCATCAGCCACAACAAGATCGAGGACACGAAGGAGGAGCACCTCGAGCTCTGCGTGACCGCCTTCGACCGGCTGGCGACGAAGGCCCTGGCCTGGGTCGCGGGGGCCTCGGGGTAGGGCGGGTTGTCCTCAACCCGCCGGGCGGACCACGGGGGCCCTCCGAGCGACCGGCGCGTTGGAACCACGCGCCCTGCCCTCACTCGAAGATCGTGCCGCGCCGGAATTGCCACCACGCGACGCCGAGCAGGCCGGCCGCCATGGCGACGAGCACCCCCACGGTGGGGAGGAGTCCCGTCAGGGACGCGCGGTCGCCGAGGGCCTGGCCAAAGCCGCTGATCGACCAGTAGACGGGGGTGAGGCGGCTGACTTGCTGCATGACGGGCGGCATGTAGGCGACCGGGAACCAGGCGCCGCCGAGGGCGCTCATCAGGAGGATCGTGAAGGTGGACAAGCTGCGCGCCATCTCGGGCGTGCGGGCGACCGAGGCGAGCAGCATGCCGAAGGCCGAGCAGGACGCCGCGGCGAACAGGCAGACCAGCGCAAGGAGCGGCAGGTGGGCGAGGAGCGGCAGGCCGAACAGCGCGCTGCCGGCCGAGAAGAGCACCATGAGCTGCAGGAGCCCCAGGGCGATGCCGTAGAGGAACTTGCTCCAGAGGATGGTCGAGCGCGGGACCGGACCGGAGAGGATGCGCTGAAAGATCCCATTGTCCTTCTCGTGGAAGAGCGAGGCGGCGGAGAAGGTCAGGGCGAAGAGCAGGAACTGCATCGCCCAGCCGCCGATCAGCTGCGAGCCGCTATAGCCGCCCTTGCCCCGGTGGATGCCGAAGATCTGGCCGAAGACGTACATGAGCGCAAAGGGGACGAGGAAGGTCAGGATGACCGAGCCGCGGTCGCGGCGGAAATAGGTGAAGTCCTTGCGGAGGAGAACGAGGATGGGGCGCATGGGGAGGGGGGAGGGAGGGGCCGGGTGGATTATTCGCGCAGCGCCTTCCCGGTGAGCTGGAGA
>CAZKAH010000035.1:0-20202 GCA_964550715.1 uncultured Opitutaceae bacterium | reverse complement strand
GGGAGGGAGGGGCCGGGTGGATTATTCGCGCAGCGCCTTCCCGGTGAGCTGGAGAAAGACGGATTCCAGGGTGGGGCGCTGGACGGTGAAGAGCCGGGGCGGCAGGTTGCGCCGCTCCGTGGCGAGGTAGAAGGCGCTCATCCGGTAGTCGGGCCGCGGCCGGAACTGGTGCTGGCCCTGGACCGTGGCCAGTTCGCCGCTGCCCTGGAGGTCCGCGCAGAGGCCGTTCAGCTCGGCTGTGGCCGGGAACCGGATCTCCTCCTCGAAGGGGAGGCGCTTGAGCAGCTCCTCGACGGTGCCGAGGGCGAGGATCTTGCCGTGGTCGATGATCCCGATCCGCGAGCAGAGGCGGACCGCCTCCTCCATGTAGTGGGTCGAATAGATGATCGTGACGCCCTCCCGGTTCAGCTGCTGCAGCAGCTCGAAGATCGCGTTGCGCGACTGGGGGTCGACGCCGACGGTCGGCTCGTCGCAGAGGAGGAGCCGCGGCCGGTGGAGCAGGGCGGCGGCGAGATTGAGCCGGCGCTTCATGCCGCCGGAGAAGGTTTTGACGAGGCCGCCGCGCCGGTCGGACAGCTGGACGGCGGCGAGCAGCTCCGCCACCCGCGCCGCGAGCGCCGGGCCGTGCAGTCCCAAGAGCCCGCCGAAGACCTCCATGTTTTCCTGGGCGGTCAGGAGGGGATAGAGGGCCAGGTTCTGGGGCACGAGGCCCAGCCCGCGCCGGGCGGCGGGATCCCCGACCGATTGGCCGCCGATCCGCGCCTCGCCGGCGCTGGTCCGGCAAAGCCCTGCCAGGACGGACATCAGGGTCGACTTGCCGGCCCCGTTGGGGCCGAGCAGGCCGAAGAACTCCCCGGCGGCGATGTCGAGCGATACCCCGTCGAGGGCGGTGATGGCGCCGAAGCGCTTGGCGACCGATTGAAAGGTGATGAGCGGAGAAGGGTGGTTCATTTTCAGGAGGGAAGCATCATGGAGACTACCGTTGCCGATGGAAAAATCGCACGGGAAGGCAAGCGGTCAGGGTGCGGCCGCCGGGGCCAGCTCGCGCTGCAGCATGGAGCTGAGGGGGAATCGCCCGAGGCCCTGCTGCCAGATTTGCACGGCCTTGTCCGGCTGGCCGGCCGCCTTGTATTGCTCGCCCAGCAGGGCGTAGGTCTGGGCGTACTCCGGCGGCGAGGCCGTCGCCGCTTCCTGCTGGGTCGTCAGGGCCGTCAGGCGCTCGATGACCTCCGGGCCCTTGTTCAGCATGGGGGGCCAGTGAGCCATGGACGCGGCCTTGTAGAACTGCGCCTCCCAGTTCGTCGGATCCAGCGCCAGCGCGGCCGTGAAATCCTTGTCCGCCTCCAGGCCGAGGATGGCGATGTCATTGGACATCGGACCCGCGCCGTTCTCAGAGAGGTTCCGGATCTGGCTGATCTGCGCTTCGCCGAGGGCGGTGGGGATGCTGGGATCATTGGGATTCTGGGCGGCGAGCTGCTTGAGCGTGGCAATGGCATCCTCCAAGTGGCCTCCCTTCCGCAGGTGTTCGAGCACGTCCTGTTTCTTGGCGAAGGTCGACTGGGGCGAGGTGAGGACGTCGAGGGCGGAAGCGAGGGCTGCGCCCGCCTCGTCGAGCTTCACCTCGCCGCCGGCGGTGGCCGGGGTGGCGACGACCACGCCTGGCCGACTGCCCGCGACGGGGGCCGTTGCCTTGGGCCGGGGCAGATCGGCGGAGCGGGGCAGGACGAGGGCGATTGCTTTCCGGCCGAGGGAAAGCTGCCAGCCGACGGTGCCGGTTACGGCCGCGCCGAGGACGGCGAGCAGGATGATCTTGGATGTTTTCATGAGAAGGGACGAGGGGGTTGCGCGGGTTTCAGCGTGCCAGATTTGCCGCCGGATCGGCCCATGCTGGTGGTCATGGCAGCGACCGTGACCTTCGGCGGGGAGGGATGTATTCATGGAAGGGCGCGGATTGGGAGGGGCGTTCAATCGCCATGGCAGCCGATGCAGGACACCGCCCGGGATTTCTTCCGCAGGGCGGCCGGATCGGTGGTCTGGAGCCAGTCGGCTGCCCGGGTGGCATAGGCGGAACCGGGAAGTTCCAGCACTATCCGCTGCAGATAGGCCCGGGATTTTTCCCGGTCACCGAGTTGGTACCAGCCATTGGCCAGACCGAAGAGCAGTTCGCCGCGGGCGTGGATACCCACCTTGCTGAAGTAGGCCTTCTGCAGTCCCAGAACCTTCTCATAGTCGCCAACACCCGTTTGGAGCAGTTCATGCCGCTCCGCGGGATTGGGAGAATATTTCGCGATGCTGAGGAAAGTGGCTCCCCGCGGAATCAGCACTTGCAGGCTTTCGGGATCCAGCGCCACCGCTTCGTTGACCTCCGCGAGTCCGCGCTGCCAGAGATCAATTCCCTTGGCGATGTCCCCGGCCTGGAACGAGCTGCCCGAGAGGAAAAGGAGACCGTTGCCATGCCACGCCATAGCCGGGGCGTAGCGCGGATTCCTGGCCAGGGCCTCGTCGCAGGTTTTCATGCCGCGGGCCAGCGCCGTTTGGTCGCCGTGGAGCATGCCATCGAAGAAGTCGTCGCGGACGGAATCATCAAAGCGATCGACCGAGCCGATGACGGGCTCCGGCGCGGGCGCGGCCAAAGCGGGTTGGCGGGAAGCGAGCAACGCGCAGGCGAAAACGCCGCTGAGGAGGTATTGCATTTTCATAGAGTGCTCTAGATGGCAGAGTTGATGAGCAAAAAAAGTTACACCCGGCAGATCTCGCGGAGCGCCGCGACGTGATCCTCGAAGCGGGCCCGCCCCTTGCTGGTGACCGAGAGATGCGTGCGGGGCTTCCGGTCGACGAAGCTCTTCTCGACCTTGATGTAGCCGGCCTCCTCCAGCGTCTGCAGATGGGCGCCGAGATTGCCGTCGGTCAGGTCCAGCGCCTTGCCGAGCGCGCGGAAGTCGACCTGGGACTGCGGCGCCAGCGCCATCAGGGTGGACATGATCCGGAGGCGGGCCGGCGCGTGGATGATGCGGTCGATCTCAGCCATGGCTCATTTCCAGTTTTTCCGGATGAAGACGCCGCTGACCACGAGGGAACCGCCGCCGATGACCGCCATCCAGAGGAAGAAATAGCCCGTGATATAGAAGTAGCCGACGAGGGTGGCGATCGTGACGAAGGCGCCGAGCCAGACGAAGAAGCGGTCGAGCCACAGCCCCATCAGGACATAGGCGAACATCGGCACGGTCGCCCAATAGGCGGCGATCTTGCGGTCCAGGTCCGGAATATATTTGGCCTGCTGCGGCGCGTTGAGACTCCACGGTCCCAGGAGGATGAACCAAATCGCTCCGAAGGCGAAAAGGATCAGCCAGGAGATGCCGATCCGGCCGCCATGGGCATGCTTGACGGGCGATTCGCGGGACCACCGGCCCAGGCGAAAGGACCCGGCGATGCCCACGACATCGAGGATCGCCCAGAACCAGTGAGGAGTCTGCGGAAAAAACTGCATGTCCCCATAGCCGATCATCCAGATGACGCCCCAAAGGATGACGATGGGGGCGCTGCCGCCGCGGGCGATCGTCTGGCGCGTGAGAAGGACGATCCGATCGATCTCGGCCAGCGAGGCCCGGGCTTCCTCCGGGGTGATTGCCGGGGCTTGGTCTTGTTCCATAGAGCACTCTGTAATGCAGAGTATGGCTGGACCGTCAACCGCTATTTTGATTTTTTTTGGCTGATGGCTGGCCATCTCCGGGCCGCCTCCTGTACGACCTACCCGTGGCCGTCTCCCCAACCCCCTGGTGGCGCTCGTTCGACCGCCGCCATTGGCAGGTCTTCCTCCTCTGCTCGCTGGCCTGGTTTTTCGATTGCCTGGACCAGCAGGTCTTCAACCAGGCGCGCGACGGCGCCGTGGGCGATCTGATCGCTCACAAGGCCCGGGCGACGGAATTCGCCTCGTACACCACGTCCTTCCTTCTGATCGGCTGGGCGGTGGGCGGATTTATCTTCGGCGCGCTCGGCGATCGCTTCGGCCGGGCGCGTTTCCTGGCCGTCACGCTGGTGCTTTACTCGGTCGGGACGGGCCTGAGCGCCTTCGCGCCGACTTACCCCGCGCTATGCGCCTGTCTGGTCATGACCGGCCTGGGCATCGGCGGAGTCTTCGGGCTGGCGGTCGCCCTCGTGGCCGATTCCGTGCCGGAGCGCTCCCGGGCTCCCGCGCTCGGCCTGCTCCAGGCGCTTTCCACGGTGGGAAACATCACCGGCGGGCTTATCGGCCTGGGCATCGGGCTGCTGATCGCCGCCAGCCTGCTGCCGTTCGGGCTGAAGAGCTGGCAGCTGCTGTTCGTGGTGGGGGCGGTGCCCGCCTTGCCCTGTGTTTACCTGCTTTGGCGGATGCCCGAGCCGGAGAAGTGGGTGCGGGCCCGGGCGGAAGGGCGCGTGCGCGGGATCAAGTTCGGCTCCTACGGCGAGCTGCTGGGCGACCGGCGCTGGTCGCGCCATGCCTGGGCGGGCCTGGTGATGTGCTGCGCGGGCATTATCGGGCTGTGGGGGCTGGGAAATTTTCATCCCAAGATCGTGGGCTCGATCGTCGACGCCCACCTGTCGGGCGCGGGACTTTCCGCCTCCGCCTTTGCCGGCACCAAGGCGCGCTGGATCGCGATCGGGCTCCTCCTCCAGAACGGCGGCGGCTTCGCCGGAATGATGATCCTTTCCAAGATTGCGCAGGTGAAAGGCCGCAAGCCGGCCTTCGCGATCGCCATCGTCTGTTCGTTTCTCTTCAGCCAGCTGGCATTTCGTTACATGCGGGACTTCAGCCAGATCTTCTGGATGCTTCCCCTGATGGGCTTTGGGACGCTCTGCGTTTTTGCCGTCTACGCGATCTATCTGCCCGAACTCTTCCCGACCAGCCTGCGCAGCACGGGCACGAGCTTCTGCTACAATTGCGGAAGGCTGGTGGCGGCCACGGCCCCTTTCTCCATCGGGATCCTGACCAAGCGGCTGGGCGGCGACATCGAGGGCTTCCGGACCGCGGGACTCTGGGTCAGCCTGGTGCTGCTGCTCGGCCTGGCCGCGCTGCCCTTCCTCCCTGAGACGAAGGATCAGCCGCTCCCGGAAGACTAGCGGAAGAACTTCTGGATGCCCACAAGGGAGCCGACCAGGAGGTCGATCTCCTGCTCGTTGTTGTAGAGGTAGAAGCTGGCCCGGGCCGTGCCCGTGAGCCCGAGCTTCTTCATCAGCGGCTGGTTGCAGTGGTGGCCGCCGCGCAGGGCGATGCCGTCGCGGTCGGCGAAGGTCACCACGTCGTGGGCGTGGATGTCGTTGAGGGCGAAGCTGACGAGGCCCCCGCGCTCGCCCTTCGGCGGGCCGAGCAGGCGGATGCCCGGCAGCTCGCTGAGCTTCCGGTAGGCCAGCTCGGCGAGATGGCTGTCGTGCTGCCGGATCTCGTCGCGACCGAGGGCGTCGAGATAGTCGCAGGCGGCCCCGAGCGCGACCGCGTCCCCGAAGTTGGGCGTCCCCGCCTCGAAGCGCTCGGGGGAGGGCTTCCAGCGGCTCTCGAGGAAGTCCACGTGCGCGATCATTCCGCCGCCGCCCTGCCACGGCGGCATGGCGTCGAGGAGCGCGCGGCGGCCATAGAGGGCGCCGATCCCGGTCACGCCGGCCATCTTGTGGCCGGAGAAGGCCAGGAAGTCGCAGCCCATCGCCTGCACGTCGACCGGGAGGTGGCCGATCGACTGGGCGGCATCGACCACCGAGACGGCCCCGACCTTCCGGGCGCGCGCGCAGAGCTCGGCCACCGGATTGATCGTGCCCAGCGTGTTCGAGATGTGGGTGAAGGCGAAGACCTTGACCTCGGGCGTCAGGAGCGCGTCCAGCCGCGAGAGGTCGAGGAGCCCGTCATCGCCCGTCACCGGGACGAAGCGGAGCTTCGCCCCCGTGCGCGCGGCCACCAGCTGCCAGGGGACCAGGTTGCTGTGGTGCTCCATCTCCGTCAGGAGGATGACGTCGTTCGCCCGGAGGTTCGCGCCGCCCCAGCTGGCCGCCACGAGGTTGAGCCCCTCGGTCGTGCCGCGGGTGAAGATGATCTCCTCGGGCGCGGCGGCGTGGATGAACCTCGCCACCCGGGCCCGCGCGCCCTCGTAGGCGTCGGTCGCGCGCATCGAGAGCGCATGCAGCCCGCGATGCACGTTGGCGTTGTCGCATTCATAGAAGCGCGACAGGGCGTCGATCACCGCCTGCGGCTTCTGCGTGGTCGCGGCGTTGTCGAGATAGACGAGCGGCTTCCCGTTCACCAGCTGGTGCAGGGTGGGGAAGTCGGCGCGGACGTTTTTCCAGGAGGGCATCTAGTCGACGTGGCTCTCGGTCGTGGCCGGCGTCGCCTCGCCCTTGAGCGCGTTGAGCGCCGCGTGCCAGCCCAGGGTGGCGCACTTGATGCGGGCCGGAAAGGCGTGCACCCCGGCGAAGGCGGCGACGTCGCTGATCTCCTCCGGCGCGTGGCCCGTGGTCACGATCGCGTGGAATTCCTTGTAGAGGGCCTCGGCTTCCGCCGCGGTCCGGCCCTTCAGCTGGGTGGTCATGAGCGAGGAGGCGGCCTGCGAGATGGCGCAGCCGGAGCCGTCGAAGGAGATGTCGGCGATCCGGTCGCCCTCCAGCCGCAGGTAGACGCTGCACTGGTCGCCGCAGCTCGGGTTGTCCCCGTGCGCGACGCGATTGGCCGTCGGCAGGCGGCCGCGATTGCGGGGCCGCTTGTTGTGGTCGAGGATGACCTGCTGGTAGAGCTCGGTGAGGTCCGCGGACATGGACTTTCGAAGCTAGCAAATTCCCGGCAGAGAGCAAATACCGTAAATGGCTGGCCTCGGGCGCGGGCGGTGCCTATGCACGGCCCTGACCATGGCGCCCCCCTCCGCCTCCCCCAAGAAACGCGACACGCTCTTCCTGCAGGTCATCATCGGCGTCGTCGCGGGCATCGTGGTCGGCCTGGCCTGGCCGCATTTTGGCACGGCCCTCAAGCCCATCGCCGAATCCTTCGTCGCCCTGGTGCGGATGCTGGTCACGCCCATCATCTTCCTGACGGTCGTCCTCGGCATCGGCGGGATGAGCGACCTGAAGAAGGTCGGCCGGGTCGGCGGGCAGGCCCTCCTCTACTTCGAGATCGTGACGACCTTCGCCCTCGCGCTCGGCCTGATCGTCGCGAACGTGTGGCGCCCGGGGGCGGGCATGAACATCCCGGCGGCCTCGCTCAATGCCGGGGCGGTCGTCACCGCGACCAAGGGGGCGGCCGCGGTCGGCCCGGGGCAGTTCCTCGTGAACCTGGTGCTCCACCTGATCCCCGCGAGCTTCGCCGGCCCGTTCGTGGAAAACGACCTGCTGCAGGTGCTGGTTCTCGCCCTGCTGTTCGGCTGCGCGCTCGGCCGGCTGGGCGAGCCGGTCCAGGGAGTGGTCAACTTCCTCCACCAGCTGGCCCGGGTCTTCTTCGACATCGTCGCCATCATCACGCGGCTGGCGCCGCTGGCGGCGTTCGGCGCCATGGCGTTCACCGTGGGCACCTACGGGGTGCACACCCTGATGGCGCTGGCCCAGCTCCTCCTGGCGATGCTGCTCACCTGCCTGATCTTCATCTTCGGCGTCCTGGCCCTCATCGCGCGCTCCCACGGCTTCAGCCTGTGGCGGCTCCTGCGGCATATCCGAGAGGAGCTGTTCATCGCCGGCAGCACCTCCTCGTCGGAGACGGCGCTCCCGGGCCTGATGGAGAAGATGAAGCTCGCCGGCTGCCCCGGCCCGGTGGTCGGGCTGGTGGTGCCCGCGGGGTACTCGTTCAACCTGGACGGCACCTGCATCTACCTGACGCTGGCGGCGATCTTCATCGCCCAGGCGACGAACACCCCCTTTCCCCTCCATGAGCAGCTCTATCTCCTGCTCGTGCTCCTGATCATGTCGAAGGGCGCCTCCGGCGTCACCGGCAGCGGCTTCATCACGCTGGCCGCCGTCCTGGCCACCACGAGCAGCATCCCCGTGGCGGGGCTCGCGCTCATCCTCGGGGTGGACCGCTTCATGTCGATGATGCGGACCTTCACCAACCTGATCGGCAACGCGGTGGCGACGCTCGTGGTCTCGTCCTACGATCCGGACTTCGACGCGGCCATGGCCCGGGCGACGGTGGGCCGACAACGCGGTTGATTGTTGGGCGGCCGGACGGCAGGCTCGCGAGAGGTATGCGTCTCCGTCTGCTCGTCCTCGCGCCGCTGGCCCTGGCCGCCGTCCTCCGCGGCCAGGAACCCCTGAACCGGCCGGTGCCGCTGCTGGCGCCGCCGGCCGGCCCGTCCGCCGGACAGACCGCGCTTTCGCTGGAGGCGGCGCGGCGCGCGCAGGAGCTGGGTTTCCCTTCGGTGGCGGCGCAGCTCTACCGCGGCCTGCTGGCCGCGCCCGGCGGGGACCGGACGGGCCTCACCCTGGCCCTCGCGACCGCGCTGCTCGACGACGGCCAATGGGATTCGGCCGACCAGGTCCTGCGCGGCCTCCCGGGGCCCCGCAGCTCGGCCTGGCACCTGCGCGCGGGACTGGCCGCGATGGGGGAGGGAAAGATCGAGGCGGCCCGCGTCGAGGCGGGGGTGACGCGGGGGGACGAGCTGGATCGGGACGACCGTCCCTGGCTCTTCTTTCTCCAGGGAGTCCTGGCGCGAAAGGCCGGCGACTTCCGCGCGGCGGGCGAACTCTATCGGCGGGCCCAGCAGGCGGCGACCACGGACCTGCAACGCGCGCGGTTCTCCCTGGCCTACGAGGAGGACCGGCTGCGCGTGGGCCCGGTGACCCCGGAGGCGGCGGACGCGATCCGGAAGAACGCGGAGACCTTCCACGGCCAGCCGACCGGGCACGACATGGCCCGGGCCTACGCCGTCATGCTGAACGCGCTGGGGCGCCGGGGCGACGCCGTGGCCGAGATCCAGCGTGAATTGCTCACCCTCCGGCCCGCGGAGCGGGACCGGATCGACGACTACCGGCTCCTGCTCGGCCTGCTCGACGGGGCGGCGGAGGGGGTGGGGCGCAACGCCCTGCTGCGCCTGCTCGAGTCGAACGCCGACGTGGACCGGCAGCGCGTGGCCCTGCAGCTGCTGGCGCGGGCCTCGGCGGCCGGCGCCGCGCGGACTTCCTTTCGCGCCGAGCTGGACCAGCTGATCGGGGCGCCGACCCCGCACCCCATCCTCGAGGACCTCCTGCTTTTTCGCGCCGCCTGGGCGCTGGGCAACCGGCCGCCGGAATACCAGCGGGCGGAGGATGACGCCAACGCGCTCCTGGGGAAGTTTCCCGGCTCGGCCCTCAAGGCGGAAGCCCTGGGCGTCCTGACCGCCTCGGCCTGGGACCAGGAGCGGTACCGCTCCGCCGCCGCGGCCGCCCTCCGCCAGCAGGCGGAAACCCGGCCGGGGCCGGAGCGCGCCGAGCTCGGGATCCTCCGGGCGGAGGCGTCGTTTCGCGCCGGGATGCGCCAGGGCGAGGGTGACGCCGTCGACTTCAGCAACGCCGCCGACGCCTATGCGGCCGCGCTGCGCGACCACCCCGCGGGCATGCCGGTGGGGGACCTGATGTTCCAGCAGGTCGAGGCGGAGATCGAGATCGGCTCGCCCGACTCGCTCACGGCCGCCCAGCGGCTGCTCGACGGCCTCGCGTCGGATCCCGCGTTCGACGCCAACCACCGCTGGCAGGCGGAGGCCAACCTGGCGACCATGCTGAAGATCAAGGGCCGGACCGCCGCCGCGTACGACCGGGTCAACCGGCTGCTCCAGGCGGGCGGGGCGGGGGCGCTGCCGGCGGAATTGCGGGCCCGCATGGCGTGGCAGCAGGCGGAGCTCTCCTACGACGCCGGCCAGTATGCGCGCACCCTGGCATTGGCCGCGGGCCTGCTCACGCGGCTCGGGGGCCTGTCCCCCGCCCTCAGCGCCGAGATCGCCAGCAGCAGCGCGCTCCTCGAGGCGGAGGCCGATTTCGCCCTCGAGCGCGAAGACGCCGGCCTCGCGGTCCTGGCCCGGCTGCGCCAGGATTTCCCCAACAGCGACGCGGCGGTGAAATCCTACCTGATCGACGCCGACCGCAACGCCCGGAAGGACCGGATCACGACCGCGCAGAACCTGTACATCCAGCTGGCGGAGAAATTTCCGGGCAACGGCTACGCACCCTACGCGTACTGGCAGGCGGCCCTGCTGGCGGAGAGGCTCGGGCGGCCGAGCGACCTGAACGAGGCCACCAACCTGATCGAGAAGCTGGTCAGCCTGGAAAAGGCCCATCCTCCCGCCGATCCGCGCGGCGGTCTCACGTTCTACGCCCGGCTGAAGGAGGGCGACCTGCTGGAGAAGCTCAATGAGTTTCCCCAGGCGCAGCAGACCTACCAGACGCTGCGCGACAATTTCTCCCAGCACCGGGACATCGTCTACGCCCTGCTCGCCCTCGCCGAGTGCCATGCCGCCCAGGCGCAGAGCGACCCCGGGCATGTCGAGAGCGCCCAGTCGCTGCTCGAGGGCCTGGTCTACCGGGTGGACGCGCCGGTCGACGTGCGGGTCGAGGCCGGGTTTTCCCTCGGCAACCTGCTCGTGACCCGCGGCGACGGCGCCCGCGCGCAGAAGGTCTGGTGGGAGGATGTCGTCAACCCCTTCCTCCTGGACCCGGCGCGGGCCGCCCAGCTCGGGGCGCTCGGCCGGTCCTGGATGGCGCGCGCGCTGCTGGGACTCGCCGACCTCGCGGTGGCGCAGGGCCGGCCCGATGACGCCGCGAAGTACTGGCGCCTGATCATTTCGAGCCACCTGCCCGGGGCCGAGACGGCCCGGGGCTACCTCACGAACCTCGACCCGGCCGCTCCCCAACCCCAGCCCTAGACCGACTCCATGAGCCATCTCGACTTCAACCTCCTCGACCGGGGCGGGCCCATCCTCTGGGTCCTGCTCGGCCTCGGCGGGCTCTGCCTCGTCCTCTTCATCGAGCGGGTGCTTTACCTGCACCGCGGCCACATCCGCTCGACCACGTTCCTCGACGGGATCAAGAACATCCTGGCCAAGGGCCGGCTGGTCGAGGCGCTGACCGTCTGCGAGGAGACGCCGGGCCCCGTCGCCGCCGTGGTGAAGGCGGCCCTCCTGCACGCGGAGGACGACGCGGACAAGATGCGCTTCTACGTCCAGGAGGCGGCGGTGGTCGAGCTGCCCGCGCTCGAGCGGCGGCTGGGGGCGATCGCCGCGATCGCCCAGGTGGCGCCGCTCATCGGGCTGCTCGGCACGATCCTGGGCATGATCGCGACCTTCCGGGCCTTTGAGCATGGGGACTACGTGACGGCGAGCGCGCTCGCGCACGGCTTCTGGCAGGCGCTCCTCAGCGTGGCGGGCGGCCTGCTTCTCGGCATCCCGGCGCACCTGGCCCACCATTTCCTCAGCGGGCGCGTCCGGGCGATCGTGCGCGACGTGGAATGGGCCGGCAACGAGATCATGCGGTATCTGCTTACTGAATACCGAAACCGGCCATGATCACCCGCCCCCTCGACCTGGCCGCGCGGCTTCGGCCGCCGCCGCGGAACTTCGACGCCTGGCACTTCGTCAACGCGGGCCTGCTGGCGCTGTTCTTCTTCCTCTTCGGATCCCGCTTCATCCTGGCCCCGGGCCTGGAAGTCGGCTTCCGGCTGCCGGCGGTGGCGGGCGCTCGGGCGGGCGCCGCGACGGCGACGCACTATATCACCGTGAGAGACTCCGGGCAGATCTTCGGCGCCAACGGCTTGATGGACCTCGGGCAGCTCGAGGCCTGGCTGCAGGCCGAGGCGGGCAAGACCCGGGATCCGTCGCTCCTCGTCAAGGCCAGCGCGGGCGTGACGACGGCCCAGCTGGCGAAGATCTTCACGGCGGCCCAGCAGGCGCATTTCCGGCCGATCCTGGCGGCGGAGGAGCCGGCGGCGGCGGGCGATCCCGGCCCCTAGCATGACGGACGCCTTGGCAGAAAAGCGCCGCTGGACGGTGGCGGTCGGGACCGGCCTGGTGGTGACCGTGCTCCTGGGCCTGCTGGCCCGCGTGCCGCCGACCCCCGCGCCCCGGCCGGCGGCCGCCCGGCCGATGCTTGTCCTGGCGCCGCCGGACGCGCTGCGGCGGGAGGAAACATCCCTGCGCGACCCGGCGCCCCTCTTCCTGCCGACACCCTGGAACAGCCGCCCGGCCCCGCCCCAGCCCGACCCCGGCGTGGCCTTCAAGAGCTATCCGCCGGATCCCCGATTTTCACCGGAAAGCCTGGGCATCCGGCTGCCGGATGAGGTGCCGGCGAGCCCGGCCGACGCCCTGGTGGCCAATCCCCCCGGCAATCCCGTGCTTGGGCTGGGCCGGACGGATGCGCCGGTCCCGATCCTGGCCGCCCGGGGAGCCTTTGTGGAGATCGCGGTCGCCGGCACGGGAAATCCGGTCTTTTCCGGGGTCCTGGCGGGGGCGCGACCCCCTGACGGCGGCGCGTTCTGGCTGCCGCTCGAGTTCATCGCCGCCGTGGATGCCGAGGGCCTGGTTGGCCCGCTGGCCCTGGCCAAGCCGTCGAACATCGACGCCATCAACCGTTACTTTGAGGACTATCTGAGCGGGACTTTTCGGGTGGGGGAGCGCCTCGCACCAGGCTTCTACCGAATTTGGGTCGGACCGTGACGTATCATGCTAACCTGTATTATTTTATGAGTTAGATTGGCTGGACAAGGCGCAAATTGGCACACCTCGACGAAAAAGATCGCTCCCGGCTCCAAAATGCGCACGTTTCCCCGCAGCGCACGAGTCGCAGCCTTTCCCGGCCAATCGGGGGGTGAAAATGGTCAGTTTTCGAGGGAAAACGGGCGTTGATCCGTTTTCTTCAAGATTGCTGTTGACGAGCCAAATCGCGATGGCCACTTTCTTCCCTCTTTTTCGTTTTTTGGCCAGAGTCTTGGTCTGCCCAGATAGCTCAGTTGGCAGAGCACGTCCTTGGTAAGGACGAGGTCGCCGGTTCGAATCCGGTTCTGGGCTCCAGGTCAGAAAACGCGTCGGCAGCTTCTCCGACGTTAAACCCCAGGGGCATCCTTTCCCTCTTCCACCCAAACCCAAACCACCGTCTCACCCTCTTATGGCTAAAGGTACATTCGAACGCAAGAAACCGCATGTTAACGTCGGCACGATCGGCCACGTCGACCACGGTAAAACGACGCTGACGACGGCGCTCCTCTCCGTGCAGGCCAAAAAGGGCCTCGCCGAGATCAAGTCCTACGCGGACATCGCGAAGGGCGGCACCGTGCGCGATGCCTCGAAGATCGTGACGATCTCGGTGGCCCACGTGGAGTACGAGACGGCCGCGCGCCACTATGCGCACGTCGACTGCCCCGGCCACGCCGACTTCGTGAAGAACATGATCACCGGCGCCGCCCAGATGGACGGCGCGATCCTGGTGGTTTCGGCCGCGGACGGCCCGATGCCGCAGACCCGCGAGCACATCCTCCTGGCCCGCCAGGTCGGCGTGCCGAAGATCGTGGTCTTCCTGAACAAGGTCGACCTGATCGACGACAAGGACCTGCTCGACCTGGTCGAGGAGGAGATCCGCGACCTGCTCAACAAGTACCAATTCGACGGCAAGGCCGCCAAGATCATCCGCGGTTCCGCCACCGCCGCCCTCGAGGGCAAGCCCGAGGGGATCAAGGCCATCGGCGACCTGCTCGACGCGGTGGACAGCGAGATCGCCGAGCCCGTCCGCGAGATCGACAAGCCCTTCCTGATGTCCGTCGAGGACGTCTTCTCGATCACCGGCCGCGGCACCGTCGCGACCGGCCGCATCGAGCGCGGCGTCTGCAAGCTCAACGACACCGTCGAGATCGTCGGCCTCAAGGACACGACCACGACCGTCGTCACCGGCATCGAGATGTTCCGCAAGCTGCTCGACCAGGGCCAGGCCGGCGACAACGTCGGCGTGCTGCTCCGCGGCATTGAGAAGGAGGGCATCGAGCGCGGCCAGGTCCTGGCCGCCCCGAAGTCGATCACCCCGCACAAGAAGGCCAAGGCCGAGATCTACGTCCTGTCCAAGGACGAGGGCGGCCGCCACACCCCCTTCTTTGACGGCTACCGTCCCCAGTTCTACTTCCGCACGACCGACGTCACCGGAATCGTCCACCTGCCCAAGGGCGTGGAGATGATCATGCCGGGCGACAACATCAGCGTGGATGTCGACCTGATCGTCCCGATCGCCATGGAGAAGGCCCAGCGCTTCGCCATCCGCGAGGGCGGCCGGACCATCGGGGCCGGGCGCATCACGGAAATCACGGAGTAACTCACTCCCGTCCAAACGCTTAAATCGGCGCGCCGAAGCTTCGGCTCCTCGCGCGTCGTCTTACAACTCACTCATAGGGGTGTAGCTCAATTGGTAGAGTAGCGGTCTCCAAAACCGTTGGTTGGGGGTTCGATTCCCTCCGCCCCTGCCACCTTCAAAAACCATGAAAAATCCATTCCGCAGCACGCGCATCTTCGTCGGGGAGATGGTGGGCGAGCTCCAGAAGGCAACCTGGCCCACCCGGACCGAGTTGCGCGATTCGACCGTCGTGGTTATAATGGCCGTGGTCCTGTTGGGTGTCTTCACCAGCATCAGCGACTTCTCGGTCGTGCAGGTCGTGGACCTGTTCACGTCCTGGGTCAGCTAACCCCCGCGACCGCCATGACTGCCCAAATCTCACCGTCCCCCGGCGCCCAGTGGTTCGCCCTGCACACCCTCTCCGGCCAGGAGAACAAGGTGAAGCAGTACATCGAGCGCTTCCGGAAGGCCGAGGAGCTGGATGACGCCATCTTCGAGGTGCTCCTGCCGACCGAGGTCGTGTCCGAGGTCAAGAACGGCAAGAAGTCGACCAAGGTCCGCAAGCTCTACCCGGGCTACGTCTTCATCCAGATGCACCTGTTCGATGAGGAGAAAAAGCTCATCAACAAGCCCTGGTACTTCGTGAAGGAAGTCGCCGGCGTGATCGGCTTCGTCGGCGGCGAGCATCCCGCCCCGCTGCGGCAGGCCGAGATCGACGAGATCCGCGCCCGCATCGAGGCCGCCAACGGCAAGGAAGTGCCGAAGGTCCAGTACGCCGTGGGCGAGGAAGTGAAGATCAACGACGGCCCCTTCGCCAACCTGACCGGCCGCATCGACGAGATCGACCCGGACCGCGGCAAGCTGCGGGTCTCCGTCTCCATCTTCGGCCGCTTCACCCCGGTCGAACTCGAATACTGGCAGGTCTCCCGCTCCACCGAATAGCCGCCAGCCCCTCCCTCGCTCCCCCCCCTCCTTTCTCATGGCCAAAAAGATCCAAGGCTACATCCGCCTTCAACTCCCCGCCGGCGCGGCCAATCCCGCCCCGCCGGTCGGTCCCGCGCTTGGCGCCCAGGGCGTCAACATCATGGCATTCTGCAAGGAGTTCAATGCCAAGACCAAGGACCAGAACGGCATGATCCTGCCCGTGATCATCACGGTCTATGTCGACAAGAGCTTCACCTTCATCCTGAAGTCGCCGCCGGCGTCCGTCCTCCTGAAGAAGGCGGCGAACATCGCCAGCGGCTCGGCCAAGCCCAACCAGGACAAGGTGGGCAAGGTCACCCGCAACCAGCTGCTCGAGATCTACCGGCTCAAGCAGAAGGACCTGAACGCCAAGACCGAGGAGGCCGGCATCCGCATCATCGCCGGCACCGCCCGCAACATGGGCATCGAAGTCACCGACTGATTTTAGTCACGCACAACCAAGCTCACCGCGGGAGTCCTTCCGGACGTTCGCACCGCACGGAGTAAAAATGGAAAAACACAGCAAACGCTATCGCAGCGCCCTCCAGGCCGCTGATCTCGCCAAGGACTACCCGCTGAAAGACGCGGTCGAGGTCCTGGCCAAATTCCCGCAGGCGAAGTTCGACGAGACCGTCGAGGTCGCCATCCGCCTTGGCGTGGATCCCACCTCCGGCGACCAGATGGTCCGGGGCACCACCCCGCTGCCGAACGGCTCGGGCAAGAAGGTGCGCGTCCTCGTCTTCACCGACAATGCCGCCGCGGCCATCGCCGCCGGGGCCGACCACGCCGGCCTGCAGGACATGATGGCGAAGATCAACGAGGGCTGGCTCGACTTCGACGTCGCCATCGCGACCACCGAGGCGATGAAGACCGTGCGCACGATCGCCCGCGTCCTCGGCCCCAAGGGCCTGATGCCCAACCCGAAGAGCGGCACCGTGACCGACGACATCGTCGCCGGCATCAAGGCGGTCAAGGCCGGCCGGGTGGAGTTCAAGATGGACAAGACCGGCAACATCGGCGTCGGCATCGGCAAGCGGTCCTTCACGCCCGCCCAGATCCTCGAGAACGCCCTGGCCGTCCTGGACGCCATCGGCAAGGCGAAGCCCGCCTCCTTCAAGGGCCACTACATCAAGACCGTCGCGCTCTCCTCCTCGCAGAGCCCGTCCGTGCGCATCGCCGCGGCCGAGTACAGCCAATACTAACCGGACCCCGACCCATGAGAGCCGAAAAACAATACCTGATCGCCGAGATCGACAGCTATCTCAAGAAGTCCGACTACCTGATCCTCGCCAACTTCACCGGCGCGACCGTCGCCGACGTCGCCGACCTGCGCGCCAAGCTGGCCGCGGAGAAGGCCGAGTTCCACGTGGTCAAGAACAGCTCGCTGCGCGTCGCGGCCCAGGCCCTCGGCCTGCCCGACCTCGACTCCGCGCTGACCGGCCCGACGGCCGTCGTGGTCGGCGGCAAGAACGCCGCCGGCGTCGCCAAGGTCCTCAAGCAGTTCTTCAAGGACAAGCAGAAGGTCGAGGTCAAGGCGGGCGTCCTGAGCAAGAAGCTCATCACCCCCCAGCAGGTGGCGCAGCTGGCGGACATGCCGTCGCTGGAGGTCCTCCGGGCCCAGTTCCTCGGCCTCATCAACCAGCCCGCGAGCATGTTCGTCCGGGTCATCAACGCCGCGCCCCAGGGCCTGGTCAACGTCCTCTCCGCCAAGGCCCGCGCCGGCGCCGCCCAGTAATTTTTCAAGTCCAACCATCAAAGCAGCCGGCTAGGAGATACGTCTCTTAAACACGCCCCCACCGGGCCGCTAGCCAGCCGCAGCAAAGCACCATGAGCAACATCACCAAGGATCAAGTCATCGACTGGCTCTCCAGCCAGTCCGTTCTGGAAATCTCGGGCCTCGTCAAGGACCTCGAGACCAAGTGGGGCGTGTCCGCCGCCGCCCCCGTCGCCGCCGCCGCCGCCGCGCCCGCGGGTGGGGGAGCCCCGGCCGCCGCCGCCGAGGAGAAGACCGAGTTCACCGTCGTCCTCGTGGCCGCCGGCGAGAACAAGATCGGCGCCATCAAGGAAGTCCGCGCCATCACGGGCCTCGGCCTCAAGGAGGCCAAGGACCTCGTCGAGGGCGCGCCCAAGCCGGTCAAGGAAGGCGTCAACAAGGCCGAGGCCGAGGAGCTCAAGAAGAAGCTCGAGGCCGTGGGTGCCAAGGTGGAACTGAAGTAACCCGATTGGTTACCCGCTTGCTCCATCTCTCCGTTCTTTGCGGACAGGCCGCCGCCCGCGGCGGCCTGTCCTTTCCCATTTTCCCGCCAGTCCGTCCGTTCGCGCCCAGCTCCCGCTGAGCGCCGTCCGCGCTTCCCTTCGCCCTCGCTCCCGCCGCCAGTCCCACTCCCATGGCCGATCGCACCCATACCGACCGCATTAATTTCGGCAGACTCCGTGAAGTCATCCAGCCGCCGAACCTGATCGAGATCCAGATCAACTCGTACCTGGACTTCCTGCAGAAGGGCGTGCCCGAAAAGCAGCGCAAGCCCCAGGGCCTCGAGGCGGTCTTCCGCGAGGTGTTCCCGATCCAGTCCTATGACGAGCGGCTGACGCTCGAATACGTCTCCTACACGCTGGGCAACGCCAAGAACTCCGAGATCGAGTGCATCCGCGAGGGCATCACCTACTCGGTGCCGCTCTACGTGAAGCTGCGCCTGCGCGAGGAGGACTTCATCAAGGACGAGGACATCTACATGGGCGAGATCCCGATGGTGACGGAGCGCGGCTCCTTCATCATCAACGGCGCCGAGCGCGTCGTCGTCTCGCAGCTCCACCGCTCGCCCGGCATCGCCTTCGAGGTCACCCCGCACCCGAACGGCAAGCTGCTGCATTCGTTCCGGATCATCCCCGACCGCGGCACCTGGCTCGAGGTGCAGTTCGACAACAACGACCTCCTTTACGTCTACCTCGACCGCCGCCGCCGCCGCCGGAAGTTCCTGATCACGACCCTGCTCCGGGCCATCGGCTACAGCGCCGACGTCGACATCCTGAACCTCTTCTACGAGATCAAGGACCTCAAGGTCTCCAAGGCCCTGGACATGGAGAACGTCTCCACGCTCGTCCTGGTGGAGGACGCGATCGACGCCCAGAAGGGCGTCGTCCTGGCCCGCGCCTTCGAGCCCCTGACCAAGCAGATCGTCCGGACCTTCGAGAAGCACGAGATCTCGTCGATCCGCGTGATCGACACCGCGCTCGACGAGGGCGCGCTGATCCGCGCGCTGAAGAAGGACCCCACCCGCAACGAGGAGGAGGCCCTGAAGGAGATCTACAAGCGGCTGCGCCCGGGCGAGCCCCCGACGACCGCCAACGCCAAGGCCCTGCTCAAGCGGCTCTTCTTCGACCCGAAGCGCTACGACCTCGGCCGCGTCGGCCGCTACAAGGTCAACCAGAAGCTCGGCCTCAAGACCGAGCTCGAGCAGCGCATCCTCGAGAGCGGCGACATCGTCGCCGCGACCAAGTACCTCGTCCGCCTGAAGAAGGGCGAGGGCGTGGTCGACGACATCGACCACCTCGGCAGCCGCCGCGTCCGCACCGTCGGCGAGCTCCTGGCCAACCAGTGCCGCGTGGGCCTGTCCCGCACCGAGCGCCTGGTCCGCGAGCGCATGACGATGTACGACCAGAGCGTCGACTCGATCACGCCCCAGAAGCTGATCAACCCGAAGGCGCTGACCACCGTGATCCGCGACTTCTTCGCGCGCAGCCAGCTCTCCCAGTTCATGGACCAGATCAACCCGCTGGCCGAGGTGACGCACAAGCGCCGCCTCTCCGCCCTCGGGCCGGGCGGCCTCAACCGCGAGCGCGCGGGCTTCGAGGTCCGCGACGTCCATCCGTCCCACTACGGCCGGATCTGCCCGATCGAGACCCCCGAGGGCCCGAACATCGGCCTGATCAACTCCCTGTCGACCTATGCCCGGGTCAACGAGTTCGGCTTCATCGAGACGCCGTACCGCACGGTCAAGGACGGCCGCGCCACCGACAAGATCGACTATCTCACCGCCGACCAGGAGGAGGCCAAGGTCATCGCCCAGGCCAACTCCGAGATCGACGACAAGGGCCACTTCATCGGCAAGGTCACCGTCCGCAAGGACGGCGAGTTCCTCGAGGTGAGCGCCTCCGAGGTCGACTACATGGACGTCTCCCCGAAGCAGGTGATCTCGATCGCCGCCGGGATGATCCCCTTCCTCGAGCATGACGACGCCAACCGCGCGCTCATGGGCTCGAACATGCAGCGCCAGGGCGTGCCCCTCCTCCAGGCCGAGGCCCCGTTCGTCGGGACCGGCATCGAGGAGCGCGTCGCCCGCGACTCCAAGATCGTGGTCGTGGCCGAGGACGGCGGCATCGTCGCCTCCGTCGACGCCAAGCGGATCATCGTGACCAAGGACGGCGACATGCCGCGGCACGCGCGCCACGACCCGAAGAACCACGTCTACGTCTACGAGCTGCGCAAGTTCATGCGCTCGAACGCCGGCACGTGCTTCAACCAGAAGCCGATGGTCAAGCGCGGCCAGAAGGTCAAGGCGGGCGAGATCATCGCCGACGGCCCCTCGACCGACCGCGGCGAGATGGCCCTGGGCCGCAACGTCCTCGTGGCGTTCATGCCCTGGAACGGCTACAACTTCGAGGACGCGATCCTCATCTCCGAGAAGGTCCTGAAGGAGGACATCTTCACCTCGATCCACATCCAGGAGTTCGAGGTCACCGCCCGCGACACCAAGCTCGGGCCGGAGGAGATCACGCGGGACATCCCGAACGTGGGCGAGGAGGCCCTGAAGAACCTCGACCACAACGGCGTCATCCGCATCGGCGCCGAGGTGAAGCCCGGCGACATCCTCGTCGGCAAGATCACGCCCAAGTCCGAGACCGAGCTCGCGCCGGAGGAAAAGCTCCTGCGCGCGATCTTCGGCGAGAAGGCCGCGGACGTGA
>CAZKAH010000034.1:0-29446 GCA_964550715.1 uncultured Opitutaceae bacterium | reverse complement strand
CCGGCCTCGGCCTTCGGCGGGATCTGGACCAGCGCCGCCCGTCCGGCCGGGAGCAGCGCCGCAACCGGCAGGTACCTGCTCGGCCGATGGCCCACGGCACCGGAGCCTTCCAACCCCGCGAGCGCGGCCGCCAGTGCGCTTCGCAGGCAAAGCAACCGGCGTGGCAACGCGGTCAGCGTCTCGGCCGCCAAGCCTTCTCCCGCCCCCCGGCAGGCGGCCTCCACCTCGTCGGCCGTCTCGGTCCCAAATTCCGCCAATGGGGCCGCCTCGCCCCATCCGACCGCCCCCCCTTCGGATTCCAACCGGACGATCACCCCCTCGCGTTCCGCCCAGACGCCGTGAGCCGTGCGCACCGCCGCGCGAAACGGCAGCCGATAGCGGCGGAAGGAGAGTCGGTGGGGCATGGAGGCGTGTCCGCAGATTCGTCTTCAACCTGCGGCGGCCAGTCCAACGGGAAATCGATCCCTTGGCGAGACGGGTTGCCACCGGGCTGGAAATGTCAGAACACATGTCTGCACGAGTCCGATGAAACCCTGGAAAATATTCACGGTGTTGCTGGGGCTCGGATCGCTCGCCGGCAACGCGCAGGTGCTCGCGCCCCCGGCCGAGTCCGCCGTCCAGCTGCCTCCCGTGACCGTTACGGCCCGGAAGGAAAAGGAGAACCCGATTTTTGGCGGCAATTCGCTCTTCGACAGCACCTTCGCCAACCTGGCCGGCGGGCCGCTGATCGAGGCTATTCTCTGGCGGCATCGCTTCCTGGCCAATCACCCCGGGGAGGATGCGGTCATCCTCACCACCGTCCGGGGCCACCGCCTGGTCTCCGCCACCATCCTCCACACCCGCAATGGCAAAGTCTATGTCAGCAGCAACGCCTTGGGAGAAAATGTGCCCGTTCGCAGCTTGGTGCCGGCAGATCTCCACCGCGCAGCCGGATTGTCCCAGGCGGCAAGACTCATCGACGAGCTTCGACAAGTAATTCTCAACGCCCCTCCCTTGATCGGCGGGCCCGCCAATATCGGACAGGCGCTCATCCGCGCGGAAGAGTCAGGCAACTACCTCCCCTTCCGGCCCGCGACCACCACGCCCGCGGGAATGATGGCCCAGGCGACCTCTGTCCTTTCCGCCTTGCCCGGCACGGACTTCTCCCATGTATCCGCGCAACCTGTCAGAGTCCCAACGACTGCGGACTCGGACCTGGGTGCTTCGATCCAGGTCGGGCAGGCCGAAGCCGCCCGCCAAAGCCCGCTGATGGGTGCAGCGGTCCAGGCCACGATGAATCAGGGATTTGACCAGCCTTCCAGCGAGCTGGTCAGCCTGACCTATGAAGGTCTCCACAATCCGGCCCATGCGGGCCTTGTGCCCGTGGCGCTAGATGAGATGACCTATCGAAATGCCCGCGTGCCGTGCATTGTTTTCGATTGGGAAGGCGTGCAATACACCTACCAGCCCGACCGGGGCACCACCGCACAACCCATGCCGGTAAGTTCACTGACGGGCCTGCCCGATCTCTGCGTGCGGAATGGCGCCCTGATTGAATGCGTCTATTTCTGCGCGGTCTTCGGGAAGCAGCATCCCGACAGCCGGCCCGCGCTGATCCCCGGGGATCCGGTCGCGGCCGCCTACCAGCGGGAGGGGAAGCTCGGGCTTTTCATTCCGACCCTGGGAGGCTTCGCCCTCCCCTCGCCCTACCTGAAGGCCCTCGACGACCCGGAGTACCTGGCGCAGATTCGCGACCAGGTGGCGGCTGCGAAGAAAGCCCCGGAAAAGGCCGCCGACGCCATTCCCCAGGAAATCAGCGGCGACGATGGGGACATGCAGATGCGGCGCGCCTTTCTCGCTTTCCAGGCGGCGGGCATCCCCTGCCAGCTGAGCGAAGATGGGGCGCCTGCGCTCGCGTTCACGTGGAAGGGCGTCGCCTACGCCTATGGCCCCGACCAGCGGATCCGCTCGTCGGTTGCGACGCCGGCGCCGAAATCTCCCACCGCCCTGGTGGGGCCCGCCATCAATTTGGCCGAGACCAAGGTTATCCAGGTGGTCGAGCCGGAGATCCCCGACAACACACCCGATCTTCCCGACCTCACCTGGATCCCGGCCCCCGCTCCCGCCGCCTCCCGGGTAGCAGGCGGGACCGAAGCGTCCCGGTCCGCTACCGGATCGACCCAGCCGGGCAAGCTGGTGGTGATGCCGCCCTTCGTCGTCGCCACCACGCGTCCTTCCAGGAATCCCTGGCGCTACGCGGCGGTGTCCGGCTATGAGGTCCTCTCCCGAGCCTCCGACGAGGCGACCGCGTGGGACTTGGACGGACTCCAGCACGGCATCTGGATCCAGGACGCGGTCATTCCCAAGGAATGGCTCCCCCGGCTTCCCGTGCCGTGCACGGTGATCATCGACAACACGAACCTGGCCACGGTCCGGAAGGATCAGCCGCATTCGCAGTCATTGAAATTCGCCGCCCCACCCGATCCCCTGGCCTGGGGCCAACTCTCCGGCCGGGTCCACGATGCGGTCGAACCGATTTCAAGCGACGGCGAGACCTTCGCGGTCAATTCCAACGTCTACGGCGTCGAAACGACGGGGGTCACCTATGACTCCATCAACCTCGACCGACTGTTGCGCGCGACTCCGCCGCTACCGGCATGGGTGATCGCCGGCCTGCTGGGCCGGGAGGGCCTTTTCCGGGAGGGATTCCTGATCACTGCCCCAAGTTGGCAGGAGCTGGGGACAGCGGACGCCATTGCCTTGAGCCATGACAACGATTCCGGGGGACTATTGAGCGAGGCCCATGGGCCCGGCACGCTCTGGATCTCCCTCGCCGAAACCCAGCGTCTGCTGCAGCAGCTGAAGCAGGACAAGACCACCCGGATTCCGCTCCTGCCCCTGGCCGACTTCTTCGCCGAGACTCCGCCTTCGGGCCCGGGCCGGCCGCTCTGGGACTCCGAGGCGGGCCTGCTGCTCCGCTGGGGCCTGATGGGCCCCGGACACCAGGATCGGGTACTCTCGCAGGCGTTCCTGTCGCTGGTCCGACGGGCTCGCCGCGAACCCGTGACCGAGAAGCTCTTCGCGGATTGTTTCGGGTTCGGCTATGGGGCGATGGAGGACAAGCTGGAGCCCTTCCTGAGGTCGGCGCTGGCCACGCCCACCGAGATACACGGGCTGAAAATGCCGTACCGGTTCGCCACTCCCAAGCTGAGGAAGGCGACGGCGGACGAAACCGGGCGAATCCTGGGCGATTGGATCCGCATGCAGGCAGAAACGCTCCGTCCCCACGATCCCCCGGCTTCCCGGGCGTTCCTCGCCGCCGCGGAAGCCGTGCTGCTGCGGGCCTACCGGGAGGACAACGCCCTGCCCAACACCTCGCCCGCCGACGCCATTTCGGCCGACCTGATCCGCGATCCCAAGCTCCTGGCGGTTTATGGCTTGTATGAGCATGACATCGGCCAAGACGGCAAGGCCCGCGAACTGCTCGAAGCGGCGGTCAAGGCCGGCGTGCTCCGCCCCCGGGCCTACCAGGTCCTGGCCGAATTGCGCTTTGCCGAAGCCGTGACCCGGCCCTTGGGAGCCAATCGCCGGATCAGCGCCCCGCAAGCCGCCGCCGTGCTCGAGCCCCTGAAGAAGGTCCAGCGGTACCCGGCATCCCTCGCCAACTGCGAACTGATGGTGGACACCTGGGGTCGGTGCGAGGCTCCGGCCGGCGCCGACGACCTCGCCGCGCTCGCCGCCGGCGCCGCGCGGTTTCCCCGCGCCGTCTTGCTGGCGTACAAGACGGCGGTCGTCTGCGCCCGGGCCGGTCACCGCGACCAGGCGGAGCAGTTGGTGCGGCAGGGGCTGATCTTCGCAACGGAGGAAGCTGACCGAAGCCGCCTCGAACAGCTGCGCCTGGTCCTGGACAATCCCACCGTAGGATACCTGCGCAAATGAACGAAAGCTCCGGCATCCGGCGCTTTGAAACGTTCGCTTTCCCGTTGGTCGGCTGTCTGGATGGTGTGATTCCGATGCCTTTCGCACAGTCATGAGGCCGCTCGGGCTGCGGATCCTTCCGTTGATCCTGCTCACGGCCTCGGCCGGCCGCAGCCAGGAGCCGGTGGTCAACCCGGCGCCCCAGCCCCCGGTGGCCCTCCCTCCCGTCGAAGTGACTGCGCCGGCCGGACGGCCCGAGACTCCCGACCCTTCCGTCCATCCGCCGGGCGAAATTCCTCCCACCGAAGTGACGCCAAAACACTTTAGCGGAAACCCGGCCATAAACATTTCCCACGACAGTCCTTTCCGCGACATTGTTGATAAAAGGCCTGTCTTCGAAAAACCCATTCCTGTTCGTCGGCATCCCTTCGTCTTTGGGCGCACCGGCCCTCTTATTCGGGCGATCTTCTGGAAGCACAACTATCTGCAGTACCATCCGCAGGAGCAGGCCGTCATCGTTCCCATCCCCCAGCGGGACCACAGTGTCTCGACGATGATATTTTGGACGAACGCGGGGTTGGTTTACGGGAATAGCGAGGGACTCCGGCGAAATTTTCTTCTCGAGGGCATTTCTCCGGCGAAATTGGCGACGCCTGAGGGCGTCATTCAGGCCCGGCGCTATATGCAGGCGCTGCTCAACAATCCCAATGCCCGAGGTGAAGCCGCCGCGGGAAATCCGGTGGGGAACGCGGTGCAGGATATGTCGGACGGACTGGATCTTTTTGAAGAAACCCCCGACTCCTTCTATGCCGGGCGGCCCCGGGAAAACCTGGCCTGGACCTACAGCAACCTGCACGATCCGGAGAAGGCGGGAATGCTTCCGGTCGCGCTCGGCCAAATCACCGGCCAAGGCGGACCCGGCGACACACCGCCTTTTGCCTACTTCGCGCGCAGTCCTGGAGCGTCCGGAATTCGTCCAACCCAGTTCCTCACCTTCGACCTGGATGGCACCCAATATTACTACAATCCGGACGTAGGCACCTTTGCCCTGCCGCTGCCGCTCAATGCCATCACCCGACTGCCGGAGCTCGGCCTGCGGGGGGGCGCACGGATCGAATGCGTCTATTTCTGCGCGACCTTCGCCCGCCAGCACCCGGGCAACCGCGCCGTGGTGGTTGCCGGGGAGCCCGCCGCCGCCGCTTTCGAGCGGGACGGCAGGCTCTGCCTGCTTATTCCCGTGCTCGGCGGGTTCGCGCTGCCGGCAGACTACCTTCCGGCGCTCAGCGATCCCGGCCACTTGAGCCAGATCCGCGATCAGGTGGTTGCGGCCAAGCGGCCATCCCAAGCGGCCGCCGCGGCCATTCCCGATGGGATCAAGGGCGACGACAGCGACATGGAAATGCGGCGGGCCTTCCTGGCCCTGCAGGCCGCCGGCGTTCCCTGTGAGCTGAGCGAAAAGGGGTCGCCCTCGCTCCAATGCGACTGGGCCGGCGTCAGCTATGCCTATGGCGCCGATCAGAGCGTGCGCTCGTCGGCGGACGCATCCGGAAATCTGACGTCGCCCTCGTTCACCGGACCAACCATCAAGCTTCCGGAAATCCGCGAAGTCGAAGCCCAGGCTTCCGTCCCGCCCGAAACCGCACCGCCCGAAATGGACCTGCCAGCGTCCGCGACCGGGAATCCAGCGCCGCCGACCGCTTCCGTGCCGGACCGGGCCATTCTCCTCCCGCCTGTTATCGTCTCGGCGACGCGGCTGGCGAAAAACCCCTGGCGTTACCTGAATTTCGCCAACTTCGAGGTGTTGTCCCGGGCCTCCGAGGCGGACACCAGCTGGGAGCTCAATGCCCTCCTCCGCGCCCAGGCGGTGCAGGAGGCCGTCCTCCCCGCCGACTGGTTTCCGCCAGCCCTCGTGCCTTTTCTGGCCATCATCGACGATCCGAATCTCACCACGGCGCAGCCCGAACCCATTCAAACGCCTGCCGCGACCACGAACCCGCCCAGCGGCGCTTCCGGTTCGGGGCGTCCTCCCCCAGGAAAGCCGGTCGCGAACGAATCGATCACCACCGCCGAAAATGCGGCGCGCGATCACAGCCCCACTGGAGTCGGTCATGGCGGATTTCCCTATGCTTCCGGCAAGCTCACGACCCTCCTGCGCGCAACACCCCCGCTCCCCGATTGGGTCCTCGCCGGCCTGTTCGGTCGCAACGGACTTTTCCGCGAGGGATTCATCTTTGAAACCCCGAAGGCGCTGCCCGGCCGCGGGGGCGCCTCCGCCGCCGACCTGCGGCTTCAATCCGGCACTTTCCGGACCGCCTTCGGACCAGGCACGATCTGGATTTCCCCCGCGGAAACTCAACGGCTCCTAAAAGCATCCTTTTGGACAAGGATTCCGCTGCTGCCGTTGGCCGAGTTGTTTTCGGAAGACCACCCCTCCGCCTCGGACGGGCCGCGTTGGGAGTCGGAAGCGGGGCTTTTTCTCCGGTGGGGCCTGATCGGACCGGGACGAGACGATCCGGCCAGCTTTCACTCCTTTCTTCGCTTTGTTGAGCGGGCCCGGCGCGAACCGGTCAATGAGCCGATGTTTGTCGCGTGCTTCGGCTATGACTACGGCGTGATGGAGGAGAAACTAGGCTACTTCCTCAAGGAAGTCCTCAGTGAGCCGACGATTGTGCGAAACCTGAATATTCCCTCCACATACCCCACTCCATCGACCCGGCGAGCGACACCGGATGAGTCGGGCCGAATTCTCGGAGATTGGCTGCGCGTGCAGGCCGAAGACCTGCGGGCCAAGAATCCGCCGCTAAGTTCCGGCCTGCTGTCCCTATCCGGACGCATGCTGCTGCGGGCCTATCGTGACGACAACGCGCTGCTTCCCGATCAGCTGGCGGGCCACGACGTCGCGGCCATTCGCATTCAGGATCCTTCGCTCCTCGCCGTCTTCGGCCTCTACGAGCACGATTCCGGCAACGATGCCAAGGCCCAGGAACTCCTGGAAGCGGCGCTGGCGGCCAAGGTGGCGCGTCCCCAAGCCTACCTCGTCCTGGCCGAAATCCGCTCGGCGGAGGCAGCCGCGCATCCACAGGCCCAGGGAGGCCGTCTCACCGCGGCGCAAGCCAACACGATCCTGGGCCCTCTCCGCGAGGCCCTTCGCTTCTCGCCCGATCCGGAAGCCTACGACCTGATGGCCGACACCTGGCTGCGCTGCGAATCGAGTCCTCCCGCCTCGAATCTCGCCCTCTTGGCCGCAGGCGCCGCATTTTTTCCCCGCTCCACGGTCCTCGCCTACAAGGCAGCGCTCGTTTGCAACCGTGCTGGCGACCGCCCCCGGGCCATTACATTGATTGACCGGGCGCTCGCCTTCGCCGTGGAACCTTCCGCACACGAAAGCCTTCAGGCGCTGCGCGCCAACCTCGGAGCCCACTTGGACGCCGCGGTGCGATAGCCTAAACCATTCCCGTCCCTAGCCCGCCAGCCTCACGAGTTCCCCCGTCGACGGCACGTCCTTGATGAGCTGGGAAGGCAGCGGGCCGACGCCCAGGTAGCGCAGGTTCGGCAGGACCGCCGGGCGGGGGTCGCTGCCGTAGGCGACGTCGAGGACACCCTTGACCATCCCGGCGACGTAGCGCCGGGCGTTCTTCGGCAGGTCGGCAAAGCGGCGAACCTGGGAGACGTCCTCGCTCCAGCCCGGATAGCGCGCGAAGACCGGGCGCAGGGTCCGGCGGACGGCCTCGTTGCGCGGCACGTGCGTCACACGCTTGCCGGCCGCGTCCTCGTAGGCCGTGCAGATCAGCAGGTCGCCCTTCCATTCCCCGGAGTACGTCAGGGGATCCAGCTTGTTGATCATAAGGTCCTGGAAGCCGCCGTAGCGCAGGGTGTCGCCTTTCTCGACCGCATCATACCAGCCCACCATGCGCTGGCGGCCGGTCGTGGCGCCGAACTCGATCTGCTTCAGCTTGGCGCAGAGGGGGTGGGCGTCCTCCATCTCGGTGATGAACGTGTGCGTGCCGACCTTGGTATCGTAGGCCTTGGCCACGCCGAAGGTGTGGATGCGCTGTACCGGGATGTTCGCGCTCTCGAACAGCTCCGGGGTGAAGGTGTGCGAGGAAGTGCCCGAGAAGCCGTGCCGCTTGTCGAGCCAGTAGGCCTGGCCGAATTCCCCGACGATGGTGTGGCCGGCCTGAAGTTCTTGCAGGATGAGCTCCCGCACCTCGCCGATATTGCGGGACAGGGCCGTCCCGGCCTTCCAGTAGACCTCGGTGAACCGCTCCAGGTTCAGGGTGAAGGGTGCCGCGCCGCGAAAGATCGAGAAGTCGAACTCCTCCTTCCCGAAAACCCCCATGGCAACGGAGTCCGCGTTGGCGCGCTGCTCCGCTGTGGTCAGGCGGTCGAAGAAGCCATGCCAGGCCTCGGGGCTCGTCCGGTAGACGTGCTGGATCATCCGGCAGGCCCGATCCGCACGCTGCGCGAGCTTGCGCGCGAAGAAGTTCGGACCTGCGAGGAAGTCCGAGAAGTACATCTGCCAATGGGAGGTCTCCTCGCCATACGCCGCCGAGATGCCGCGGCCGGTCGAGCCCCGCGGTTCCTCCTGGAGCACCTTCTCCCGGTAGTCCTCTTCCGCGAGATCGAGCAGGCGGTGCGTCAGGTCCGAGATCATCGTGCGCTCGTCGATCAGCAGCCGGTCCAGGACGGCATAGCCCTTCTTTTCCAGGGGCAGCGCCTCCCACCAGAACTTCCGCGGGTCGGCGACCACGCCGCTGCCGATGCAGAGGTGCGGCACCTCGCGGACCACGACGCCCGAGGGCAGGAGGTTCAGCTTGATGCCGCCCGCCGTGTGCCCGGCGTTGGCCCCGCCGTTGACCTTGAGCACCACGGACACCGCCGAGCGGGTGCCGCGCAGTTCCTCGGCGATTTCGGGGATGAGCCGGCCCTTGCCCTCGTCACCGAGGGAAATGCCGACATCGGCGATCAGCTGGCTGGAAAAGGGAGGCAGGGACATGGTTCGGGTCGCAACCGAAGCCCCAAGACCCCTGTTGCAGGAGAGGAAAAGACGAGGGCCGCCCCGAGGGCAAATCTTTTCAGAAATCCTGCAGGCGCCCCTCGCCCGCCCCGCGCTGGGGCTCGAGCCGCGCCAGCACTTCGCCCAGGAGATAGATGGAGCCCGTGACCACGACGACGTCGTCCGGCCCGCCCGCGGTGCAGACGCCGGGTTCCGGAAAGAGCCCGGCGACGGTGCTGCGCACGACCGCCCCGGCGAAATCCGCCGGCACGAGGGCGGCCAGTTCCGCGTGGCTGCAGGCCCGGGACTGGTCGGGCACAACCAGGTGAAGCTCGCGGGCGTGCCGGCACACGGTCGCCAGGAGCGGGCCGGCGCGGAGGGCGCCCAGCGCGCCGACCACGATCACGGGCTTGCGGCCGGTCTCCCGGACCAGCCGGGACAGGTTCGTCTCCAGGACCCCGGCCCCCTCGGGATTGTGCGAGGCGTCGAGCACCAGCATCCGGCCGCCGACCTGCGTGGACTGCCAGCGGCCGGGCCAGTCCACGGCCAGCAGGCCGCGGGTGACGGCGTCCGCGGAGAGCCGCCAGCGAGCCGGCAGGAGGCTCGCGGCCAGCACCGCCGTCGCCGCGTTCCATCGCTGGTAGTCGCCGGCGAGATTGGTCAGAGGGTAGCCGGCGATGTCCTCCCCAAACTCCTGCCAGACGGAAAGAACCTCCGACCCGCGCTCGAGCGCGATCGCGCGGATGACACGCTCCGCCTCCGCCGGCATGCGGCCGAGGACCACCGGCCGGCCCGGCTTGACGATGCCGGCCTTCTCGGCGGCTATCTCGGCGAGGGTGGTGCCGAGGTACTCGCAGTGGTCCAAGCCGATCGAGGTGATGACGCTGACCTCGGGATCGAGGATGTTGGTGGCGTCGAGCCGGCCGCCCAGTCCCACCTCGGCGATGCCGATGTCGCAGCGCGCGCGGTCGAACTGGAGAAACGCCATCGCCGTCATGAATTCGAAGAAGCTGGGCCGATCGTCCTCGCCGCCCGCCGCCGCCAGACGGTCGGCTAAGGGCCGCAACTCGGCGGTGAAGCCTGCGATCTCGTCCTCGGTCAGGATGCGGCCGTCCACGCGCACCCGCTCCCCCAGCCGGACGAGGTGGGGCGAGGTGTAGAGGCCCGTCCGCCAGCCGGCGGCGCGGAAGATCGCCTCGAGCATCGCCGCGACCGAGCCCTTCCCGTTCGTGCCCGCGACATGCAGGTAAGGCCGCGCCCGCTCCGGGTGGCCGAGGGCGGCGGCAAGCAGCCGCATGCGGTCGATGCCGAACTTCGCCCCGCGGGCCTTCAGGCTGAACAGATAATCCTGGATGTCCGCATAGGCGGACTGGCTGGCGGCCATCGGCGGCCTCTCCTCACTTCTTCTTCACGTAGAGCGCGCGGAGCAGCTCGCCGATCCGGTCGCGCAGGTCGACGCGGCTCACGATCTGGTCGATCAGCCCGTGCTTGAGCAGGAACTCGGCGGTCTGGAACCCCGTCGGCAGCGTCTGCTTGGTCGTGTCCTTGATGACCCGCGCGCCGGCAAACCCGATCAGGGCGCCCGGCTCGGCCAGGATGATATCGCCCAGGGTCGCGAAGCTGGCCGACACGCCGCCGGTCGTCGGGTCGGTGAGGACGGAGATGAAGGGGAGGCCGGCCGTGGCGAGGCGCGCGAGCGCGGCGCTCGTCTTCGCCATCTGCATGAGCGAATAGATGCCCTCCTGCATGCGGGCGCCGCTCGAGGCGCTGAAGATGATGCAGGGGATCTTCTCGGCCGTGGCGGTCTCGATCGCGCGGGTCAGCTTCTCGCCCACCGCCGCGCCCATCGCGCCGCCGCAGTACCGAAAATCCATCACCGCGAGCGAGACCGGGATGCCATGGATCCGGCCGGTGCCCGTCACGACGGCCTCAGACAGCCCGGTTTCCCGGTCATAGCGCTTGAGCCGCTCCGGATAGGACTGCGAGTCCACGAATTTAAGGGGATCGCTCGAGCGCACGCTGTCGTGCGCCTCGATCCAGGTGCCCTCGTCGAGCAGCTTGGCGATCCGCTGCCGGGCCCCGATCCGGAAGTGGTGGCCGCTCTTCGGCACCACCATCTGGTTGTCCTCGATTTCCTTGTTGAAGAGGATGTCCCCGGTGACCGGGTCCTTTGTATATAGCCCCTGCGGGATGTCCCGTTTCTTGGTCTTTTTTACCTTGTAGGTGGGCTTATCGAAATGCATGGAAGATCCTCGGGGATAATGGGTTATTATATATTGGTGCCGGCTAGCCGTGGCCAAAGGTGACCACGTCCAGGTTCAGGCAGCCGGCCCGGCGGAGCACGCGGGCGCAGCCGTTGAGCGTGGAGCCGGTCGTGAAGACATCATCGACGAGAATATAGCGCAGGGCGGGATTAAGGCCGGGGCGCCGCCGCAGTGCAAAGGCATTTTTGAGATTGGCCGCCCGGGCGGGGCGGTCGAAGGCTGTCTGGGTCGGGGTGTCGACGGTCCGCCGGAGGACCGCGGCCACCCGGGTGGATCCCCCCGCGGCCCGCGCCAGCGCGGCCGCCAGCAGGGCGCTCTGGTTGTAGCGGCGCTCGCGCAGCTTGCGGGAATGGAGCGGCACCGGCACCAAGACGGCCCCGCGGACATGCGCCAGGACCGGCGCCGAGCGGCGAAAGATCTCCTCCATGTCCTCCAGGACGTGCCGCCCGCCGTGGTACTTGAATTCCATCAGGAGCGACCGCGCCGGCCCGCGCAGGATCACGGCGGTGCAGCCGGTGCGGAAGGCCGGGGCGAGCGCCGCGCAGTGCGGGCAGGTCCGCCCCTCCTCCATTGCGCCGAAGAACGGATATCCGCAGGTCGGGCAATGCGGCGGCCGCACGAAGTCCAGGTGCCGCGCGCAGCGCGCGCACAGGTGGCGGTAGCCGCTCCCCTCGACCAGGCCGCGGCAATGCGCGCACCGGGGCGGGAACAGGACGTCGCCCAGGCCGCGCAGCCACGCGCCCGCCTTCAATAGAACACGCGGTCCAGGAAGAGCCCCTCGGGCGGGGCCGCCTCGACCCGCGTCGCGCGCGCGGGCGCTGCCAGCATCCGCTCCAGCTGCTCCGGCGCCAGCCGGCCCTGGCCGGCCGCGACCAGCGCGCCCACCAGGCTGCGCACCATCTTGTACAGGAATCCGTCCGCCTCGGCGGTGATCCGCACCCGCCGCCCGCGCCGCGCTATCTCCAGGCGGCGCAGGTGCCGCACCGTGTCCTCGGTGCTGCCGCCGTGGCCGGCCGAGAAGGCCCGGAAATCATGCCGGCCGCGCAACCGGGCGGCCGCCGCCGCCATCGCCGTGAAATCCAGGGGGCGGAAGACCATCCAGCAATAGGGCCGGGTGAAGGGATCGGCGTCGCCCAGGCGGAGATCGTAGGTGTAGGTCTTCCCCTTCGCGGAGAAGCGCGCATGGAAATCGGGCGGGGCCGGGCGCGCCGCCCTGATCTGGATCGCCGCCGGCAGGCCGGTGCGAAAGGCGGCCAGCAGCCGGTCCGGCCCATGGCGCCAGGCCGAGTCAAAGTGAAAGACCTGGGCCCGCGCGTGCACGCCGGCGTCCGTCCGGCCGCTGCCGTGGATCCGGACGGGCTCGCCCAGCATCTGGGCGAGCCGGGCCTCGATCACGTCCTGGATCGCGCCGCCGCCCGCCTGGCTCTGCCACCCGGCGAAGGCGGTGCCGTCGTAGGCGCACGTGCATTTCCAGCGGCGGATCATCGCGGGTGATTATAGCAACCCGAGCTTCTGGTTCAGGTAATCCTGCAGGATGATCGTCGCCGCCCGCGAATCCACGATCCCGCTCGCCCGGATCGCCCGGCGGCGGCTGGGCGGGATCGAGGCCTCCGCCTCGTGGCTGGTCAGGCGCTCGTCCACCAGGTGGACCGGCAGGCCCAGCTCGGCCTTCAGCCGCGCCGCGAACGCGTCGACCTCCTTCGCCTTGAAGCCGGCCGTGCCGTCCATGTTGTAGGGATAGCCGAGGACGAGATCGGTGGCCCGGCGCTCCCGGGCCAGCGCGCCCAGGGCGGTCCAGCGCGCCGCCTCGTCGGCGGCGACCAGGGCCGGCAGCGGCGTCGCCACGCCCAGCTCGTCGCCATAGGCGACGCCGATCCGGCGGGACCCGTAGTCGATGCCGAGGCAGCGCATCAGGCCAGGGCGAGTTCCGGGTGGGCGGCGGCGTAGGCCCGGGCCTCCAGGGCGAAGGCGGCCTTGAGGCGCGCCGTCACCGTGTCGGAACCGACCTGGAAGGCGGTGCCGTCGATCGCCGCCACCGGCACGACGTCGCGGGTGGTCGAGAGGAGCAGGCACTCGTCCAGCCGCGCAAAGTCCGCGGGGCGCACCATCGCCTCGCGGGCCGTAATCCCCGCGCGGGCGGCCACCTTCGCCAGCACCAGCCGGCGCGTGACGCCGCTGAGGATGCCCGCCGTGAGCGGCGGCGTCAGGATCGCCCCGTCGCACACGAAGGCCACGTTGGAGAGCGCCGCCTCGGTCACCTCGCCCGCGGCGTTCAGGATCAGGACCTCGTCCGCGCCGCGCATCTTGCCCTCACGCAGGCAGAGGAGGTTGTTGAGGTAGTTTCCGGTCTTCCAGGCCGGATCGAGCGTCGTCGGCGAATTGCGCCGCAGGGCCGTTGCCAGGGACAGCCGCAGGCCCGTGCGCAGCTTCTCCGGCGGCAGCTCCGGGCAGGGCTGGACCAGGAGGACGAAGTCGGGTCGGTCGGCCAGGGCCGGGTCGAGGCCGATCGGGCCGCCGCCGCGCGTGACCTGGAGCCGGATATAATGCTCGCCGGCAAAGCCCGTCGCCTCCCGGTGCGCCGCCACCGTGCGGCGGATTTCCGCGAAGATCGCCGCGGGGGCCAGCGGCAGTTCGAGGTGCAGCGCGCGCGCGGAGTTCTGCAGGCGCTCCCAATGCTCATCCCAGGCGAAGAGCACCCCGTGGTAGGTGCGCCAGACCTCATAGATCGAATCGCCGTAAAGAAAGCCCCGGTTGAGCGGCGAGAGCGACGCCTCGTGCGCCGGATGCAGGCGGCCGTTGGTATTGGCCTGGACATAGGACGGGGACATGGGCCGAAGGCGGCAGCATCGCGCCGGCCGGCCGGTTTCGCCAACAAAAAACCCCGGCCCGTTGCGCGGGCCGGGGCCTGAAGAAAATCCGCCCGGTTACTTGCGGGCCTTGACCAGCCCGAGGGCCTTCTTGACGTTCTGCACGCTGGGCAGGGAAATGCCGACTTCCTTGGCAATCTCCGCCCCGGACTTGCCGGCCTCCGCCAGCTTCTTCACCGCGGCGCGGGTCGCGTCGGTGATGACGGCCCGCTTGCGGCGCTTCTTGGCGCCGGCCTTGCGCGCCCTGGCGCCGCCGGTGCCTGCGCTCTTGCCCGCCGAGGCGGCCGTGACGGCGCGGAAAAAGCTCTTGAGGGAATCGAAGCCGTAGGCGGCCGGCAGGCCGGCCAGTTCCTTCTGGAGGTGCCGCGCGACGGCGGTCTGCAGACGGGCGAGGTTGGCCTTGGCGGCTTCGAGTTGTTTGATCTGTTTTGTAACCATAAGTGCTATATACCTGCTCGATACAGGCGTTATAGCAAGTCAAACGGACCAAACCTATATAGTATAATCTGACTACAGCCCCGCTGTAGTAACTTGTTGCTAATAGCCCCCATTAAATCGTCATCGCATGGTAGCCGCCGTCGACCACGATCTCGGAGCCGGTGATGAAACTGCCGGCCGCGTCGCTGGCCAGGAGGAGCGTCGCGCCGACGAGCTCGCGGGCCTCGCCGAAGCGCTTCATCGGCGTGTGCCCCAGGATCGCGGTGGTGCGCTCCGGGGAGAGGATCTTCCGGTTCTGCTCCGCCGGGAAGAAGCCGGGGACGAGGAGGTTGACGCGCACCCGCTGGGGCGCCCATTCGCGGGCGAGGTTCTTCGAGAGGTTGTGCACCGCCGCCTTGGTCGCGGAATAGGTGAAGACCCGCGAAAGCGGGACCAGGGCGGACATCGAGCCGAGGTTGATGATCGATCCGCCCTGGCCGCGGTCGACCAGGTACTTGCCGAACACCTGGCAGCCTAGGAAGACGCTCTTGTAGTTGACCCGCACGATGCGGTCGAACTCGTCCTCCGCGATGTCGAGGTAGGGCGTGGCCGAGTTCACCCCCGCGCCGTTGACGACGATGTCGACGCGGCCGGACCGCTTGAGCACCGTGTCCAGGAGCTGCTGCAGCTGGGCCTTGTCGCTCGCCTCCGCCGCCGCGAAGTAGCCCTTTCCGCCCGCTTCCTGGATGCGCTGGAGCCGCGGCTTGGCCTTTTCCTCGTTCCGGCCCACCAGCACCGTCTCGGCGCCGGCCGCGGCCAACCCCTCGCCCATGGCCCCGCAGAGTTCGCCGGTGCCGCCGATGACGACGGCGACCTTGCCGGAGAGGGAGAAGAGGGAGGAGGAGAAATCGGAGGGTTTCATGGGGGACGGCCAGTGAGAAAGAAAAAGCGGGACGCGGAAAGAGGAAAAGCTTACGCTCCTCCCCTTTTAGCCCCTTTTCCACCATGCCGCGCCTGCTCCTCGAGGACAATTACACCGACGTGATCGGCAAGGCGCAGCGCGGGCTGAAGATCACCGACGGGGAGCTGGCAGGACTGGCGGAGGTCAGCCCGGCCGATCTGGCCGCGGTCAAGGCCGGCCGGCCGATCGACGCGGTGATCCGGCGGATCGCCCGCCACCTCAAGCTGAGCCCCGACGCCCTGGAGGACCTGGCCCATGACCGCTGGTTTCCGGAGCAGGCCCGTTTCCGGCGCGGGTTCGCCATGTTCAGCACCGCCTTCGGGGACATCCGGGTGAACAGCTACCTCATCTGGGACCCGCGCGAGCGCATCGCCGCGGTCTTCGACACCGGCACGGACTGCGACGAGCTCCTCGACGTCGTGCGCGCCGAGAAGCTGCAGGTGCACTATCTCTTCCTCACCCACACCCACGACGACCACGTCGCCGACCTGCCCAAGCTGGCGGCTGCCACGGGCGCGCAGGTCTGGGCGAGCGAGCTCGAACCGTCCGACCTGCCCGGCGCGCGGACCTTCAAGGAAAACGCCCATTTCCACGCCGGCGAGATCGCGATAAAGACCCTCTCGACCTGGGGCCACTCCCCGGGGCAGACAACCTACTATGTGACCGGGCTGGGCCGGCCGCTCGCCATCGTCGGCGACTCGCTCTTCGCCGGCTCGATGGGCGGCAGCGCCACGCATTACCTGGATCAGTATCGCAATGACCGCCAAAAGATCTTCAGCCTCCCCCGTGACACCGTGCTGGCCTGCGGCCATGGGCCGCTGACCAGCGTGGCCCAGGAATTGATCCACAACCCTTTCTTCGCCCCGTAGTGAACCTGCACATCCAACCGAGTCCGGAGGCCTTCGCCGAGCTGGCGCGGCAGGGCAATGTCATCCCCGTCTACGCGGACCTCATGGCCGACTTCGAGACGCCCGTCTCCGCCTATGCCAAGCTGGCGCCCGGCGGGCCCGCCTACCTCCTCGAGTCGGTGGAGGGCGGCGAGAACCTCAACCGCTACAGCTTCATCGGCTGCCGCCCGCGCAAGATCTTCGCCTGCGGGCCGGAGACAACCGAGATCCGCCGCCCGGGCCGGCCGGTCGAGCGCATCCCGACGCCGGCCGACCCCCTCGTCCTCGTCCAGCAGGAGATCGCCGGCCATCGGCCGGTGAAGCTCCCGGGGATGCCACGCTTCACCGGCGGGGCCGTGGGCTACATCGGCTACGAGTACATCTCGAGGATCGAGCCGACCGTGCCGTCCGCGCCCCGGGACGAGCTCAAGATCCCGCTGATCTACTTCATGCTCTCGGACACGCTGCTGATCTTCGACCGCGTGAAGCAGACCCTCCGCCTCTGCGTCAACGCGCATGTGGAGAACGAGACGCCGGCGGCCTGCTCCGCCGCCTATGCCGCCGCCGCCGCCGAGCTGCGGAGCCTGGAGGAGATCCTCGGGCAGCCGCGCGCCCTGGCGCCCGCCCCGGTGATCCCCCCGCCCCCCCTGCAGGTCCCCGCCGGCAATTTCACGCGGCCCGCCTACGAGAAGGTGGTCGACGGCGTGAAGGAGTACATCCGCGCCGGCGACATCATCCAGGTCGTCCCTTCCCAGCGCTTCTCGCGGCCGTTCGACCGCAGCGCCCTCGATCTCTACCGGGCCCTGCGCTCGGTCAATCCCTCCCCCTACATGTTCATCCTCGACACCGGGGATTTCGCCCTGGTCGGGGCCTCGCCGGAGGTGCACGTCCGGCTCACCGACGGCCTGGTCGAGATCCGTCCGATCGCGGGCACCCGCCCGCGCGGCGCGACGCCGGCGGAGGACCTCGCCCTCGAAAAGGAGCTCCTCGGGGACGACAAGGAGCGCGCCGAGCACCTCATGCTGGTCGATCTCGCCCGGAACGACATCGGCCGGGTCTGCGCCTTCGGCAGCGTGCATGTGCCCGAGTTCATGGCGATCGAGCGGTACTCGCACGTCATGCACATCGTGTCGCAGGTCGAGGGCCGCATCGCCCCGGAGCGCAATGCCTTCGATCTTATGCGGGCGACCTTTCCCGCAGGCACGGTCAGCGGGGCCCCCAAGGTCCGGGCCATGCAGATCATTGCCGGCCAGGAGCCGGTCCAGCGGGGATTCTACGCCGGCGCCCTGGGCTACTTCAGCTACGATGGGAACCTCGACTCCTGCATCACATTGCGCACCGCATTGTTGCAGAAGGGAATGATGTACATCCAGGCCGGCGGGGGGGTGGTGGCGGACTCCGATCCGGCCGCCGAATACCAGGAGACGATCAACAAGGCCTCCGCGCTGTTCAAGGCGGCCGACATCGCCTCCCGGCTGCCCTGACCGGGCAGGCTTACGGCGCCCATAATCGGGCTTAATTCCGGCCGCGGCGGGAAACTTTTGGGCCGGCCGCGCGTAATTACCCATTAGAATAGTGACGGTTCCGCCTCCGTGGCGGGAACATTTCCGGGCTGGGAGCCCACCATAGCCTTTCAGGACCTATCTCATGCCGCACAAAGCCAGTATGGTTCGCCCGGAAGTGAACGATCCCGAGGACGCAGCTCCGGCGGTCCGGATCGCGCCGCACAACCCGCCGCCCTCCTTCCTGGAAAAGGCCGAGCCGCCGGCGAGCGAACCCGCAGCGCCCCTCGAGCGCAGCAACCTCCAGCTCTACCTGCAGGAGATCGGCAAGACGGCGCTGCTCACGATCGAGGAGGAGGTGACGCTGGCCCGCCGGATCCGCCGCGGCGACCGGGCCGCCCGCAATCACATGATCCAGGCCAACCTGCGGCTGGTCGTGAAGATCGCCATGGACTACAAGGACTTCGGCCTCCCGCTGCTCGACCTGATCAGCGAGGGCAACATCGGCCTGGTCAAGGCGGTCGAGCGCTTCGATCCGCGCAAGGGCGGCAAGCTCTCGACCTACGCCGCGTGGTGGATCAAGCAGTCGATCAAGCGCGCGCTCGCGAACCAGTCGAAAACGATCCGCCTCCCCGTCCACCTCGTCGACAAGATCTCCCGCATGCGCCGGACCGCCCTGCAGCTCTCCGAGCGCCTCGGCCGCGAGCCCAGCGACGAGGAACTCGCGGCGGAGCTCCAGATCCCGACCGCCAAGGTCGCCCACCTGAAGTCGGTCAGCGTGCGGCCCGCCTCGCTCGACGCCCCGATCGGCGAGGAGAGCGACGCCGCCAGCTTCGGCGAGATCGTGGGCGACGACAACGCCGTCAGCCCGTACGACGGCCTGCGCGAGAAGAACCTGAACCTGGACCTGCGCGCCATGGTCGAGTCGCTCGACCAGCGCGAGGCCGAGATCATCCGCCTCCGCTTCGGCCTCGACGGCCGCGACGAGCTGACGCTCGAGGAGGTCGGCAAGCGCTTCCACGTCACCCGCGAGCGCATCCGGCAGCTGGAGTACATCGCCCTGGGCAAGATGCGGAAGGCCATGAGCGAGAACGAGTCCATCCGCACGCTCGACGAGATCGAGGAGGACGACCGCGTGCGCCAGCGCATGGCGGTGATCCGGGAGTTTATCGAAGGAAAACGTCGCAAGCCCGCCCGGATGGGCAAGAATTGACGGCGGATTGATTCCGCTGGCCACCGACCTCTTCGACTACCCGCTGCCGCCCTCCGCGATTGCGCAGGCGCCCGCGGCCCAGCGCGACCGTTCCCGCCTCCTCGTGGCCGACCGGAAGTCCCGCACCGTCGCCCACCATCATTTTGCCGACCTGCCCGGCTTCCTCCGGCCCGGCGACACCCTCTTTCGCAACGTCGCGGCGGTCCTCCCGGCCCGCCTCCGGGGCCGGCGCCCGACCGGCGGCCGGATCGAGTGCCTCCTCCTGCAGGAACTGGGCCCCGGTCTCTGGCGGTGCCTGGTCAAGCCCGGGCGGAAGCTGCCGGCCGGGGCGAGCTTCTCCGATCCGGACGGGGCCTTTCGCGGGGAAGTCGTCGCCTGGGACGAACAGGGCGTCGCGGAGGTCCGGATCGTCCCGACGGCGGACGAATCGGTGACCGCCCTCGCCCAGCGCATCGGCGACGTGCCCCTGCCCCCCTACATCGAGCGCCCGGACCGGACGCACCGGGCCGAGGACCTCGAGCGCTACCAGACCGTCTATGCCGACCCGGCCCGGCCGGTGGCCGCCGCGGCGCCCACCGCCGGCCTCCACTTCACGCCGCCGCTCCTTTCGGCGCTGGCCGCCCAGGGCGTACGCACGGCCGACCTGCTGCTGCACGTCGGGTTGGGCACCTTTCGCCCCATCGCGACACCCACGATCGCGGCGCATGCGATCCACCGGGAACGGTACGAGCTGCCCGTGGCCACGCAGCGCGCGCTCTTTCCCACCCCGGGAGATGGCCGGCGCATCGCCGTCGGGACCACGGCGGTGCGGGCCATCGAGGACTTCCTCGCGGCCGCGGCCGCCCCCGGCGACCGCCCGCACGCCGGCGAGGCCGGCATCTACCTCTTTCCCCCCGCCACCTTCCGCGGCGTTGACGCCCTGATCACTAATTTTCACCAGCCCCGCTCCACCCTCCTCTGCCTGGTCGCCGCGTTCCTCGCGCCCGGCTCGCTCGAGGGCATCGCCTGGCTGAAGGAGATCTATGCGGAGGCCCTCGGCCGCGGCTACCGTTTCTTCAGCTATGGCGATGCGATGCTGATCCTTTGAGGGTTGGATTCGGCCACCTCCCGCCTACCCTGCTGTCCTACCGTCCATGGCCCGACCCTCCCTGAGCCCCGCCCTCGTCCTACTCAGTCTGCTCGCCGTTTCCGCCCGGGCGGAAACCTACCGGATCGACGCCGACCAGTCCTCGGTCACCTTCACCGCCCGCCTGGCCGGCCATGCCGTGCCCGGGACGTTCGGGAAATTCAGCGGCACGGTGACCTTCGACCCGGCGCATCCGGAGAAGATGGCGGCCGAGGCGAAGATCGACGCGGCCAGCATCAGCACGAAGAAGGAGGCCCGCGATCACCACCTGCTGACCCCCGATTATTTCGACGCCGCCAGGTTTCCGGAACTGACGTTCCACAGCCGCAGTGCCCAGGCGGGCCCGGACGGGGATGTCGAGCTCACCGGCGACCTCACGATCAAATCCACGACGAAATCGGTGGTGCTGAAGGTGCATCCCACGGGGCCGCGCCGGTGGGAAGGCAAGACGACGGTCAACCGCAAGGATTTCGGGGTGACGCACGACGCCCTGTCGGACCGCGTCATCGGCGACACCGTGGAAGTGACGCTCGAGATCCAAGCCAAATGACCGCGATGTCTCCCGACGCCCTCCAGACCCTCATCGAGGACGCCACCTTCGACCACGCCATGGGCGACGAGGAGGCGGCCCTGGCCAAGCTGGCCCGCGCCGTCACGGCGGCGCCCGACTCGTTCGAGGCCTGGCACGCCCTGGCCGAGGTCACCTTCAGCCTGCGGCGGTTCGACGCCGCGCTGGCTGCCGCCGAGCGGGCGCACGCCCTGCGCCCCGGCGACCTCTTCATCAACACCAGCCTTTCCCGCATCTGGATGGAAAAGGGCGACAAGGCGCGGGCCGAGCACTTCGGCGCCCAGGCCAAGATCCAGGGCTGGAAGGAACAGCTGAAGAATCCCGGGGAAGCCTGAGACCGCCCGCCCGGCTCAGCTTAGGCCCTTGAGCTCCGCCGCCTTCCGCAGGTGCTCCGCCACCTCCTCCGCCTGCGCCGCGGCGAACGTCTCCCAATAGGTCCGGCCCATTCCGGCCAGGTCGAGCGCGGTGTCAGCCGCGGTAAAGCGGCCCCAGGCCCCGTCAGGCGCGATCTTCTCCCACATCCCATAGGCCGCAAATTCCTGGAGCCGCGGGTCCACGTCCGTGCCATAGGGCCCCGGCCGCACCAGCTCGGGGGCCAGGTAGGAGACCGTAGCCACCGCCAGGATGCCCCCGTGCAGGTCCGCCCGCCGGGGCAGTCCGCTGGCCGCCAACGCCTTCGCCCGGCTGCGCTCGGCCCCGGCCATCGCCGAGACGACGATCACGTCAGGCCGCTGGAGATTGATAGCCCGCAGGAAGGCGGGCAGCCAGACCGAGCCGCCATGGGGGCTCACGAGCACCTGCCGGGCCATGCCCTGCCGCGCCAGTTCGGCCACGAGCTCGGTCATGACCGCGGTCATGGCCGCCGCGCTCAGCGAAAGCGTGCCCGGAAAGGCCGCGTGCTCCTGCGAGGTGTTGTAGGGCAGCAGCGGGGCGAGATACGCGCCCAGCGCCGCGGCATAGCACCGGGCGCAGTAGCCGGCGACCAGGGTATCGACATTGCAGGGCAGGCAGGGGCCGCACTGCTCGGTCGCCCCGATGGGAATCACGGCAATCGTCGGCCGCACCTCGCGCAGCTCGCGGCTGGTATTCCGACTCGTGAGGAAGGTCTCCATGGAGGGTCAGCGCTGCTGGCTGGAGAAGGAATCGTGCCAGTTCCGGAGCAGCCACCAGTTCAGGCCCGCGATGATGGCGTAGAAGATGAGCCCGAGCGCGCAGGCCGTGAAGCCGGCGGCGAACAGCTCGGAAATCTGCATCTGCGAGTTGTACTCGACGACCAGGAAGCCCAGGCCGCCGGTCCCGCCCGCCGAGTTGCCGGAGAAGAACTCGCCCGCGATCGCCGCCATCGGCGCCAGGGACCCGGCGATCCGCAGCCCCGTCAGGAAATAGGGCAGCGCGAAGGGCAGCCGCAGCCAGAGGATCTCCTGCCAGCGGTGCTGCGCCCCGATGCGGAAAAGATCGACCATGTGGCGGTCGGTCGAGATGAGACCCTGCGTCGTGCTGACCACGATGGGAAAGAAGCTGATCAGGAAGGCGATCGCCACGGTGCTGGGCAGGCCCGGGCCGAACCAGAGGATGATGACCGGGGCCTTCACGACGATCGGCATCATCTGCAGCATCAGGATGTAGGGCAGCACCGAGAGCCGGATGAGCGGCGAGAGCGAGATGACGAGCGCCAGGGCCAGCGCCGCGCCCGCCGCCAGGAGGAAGCCAAGGATCGCGCCGCTCGCCGTGACCAGGGCGCCGTGCCAGAGGGTCGCCCGCTCCCGCCAGGCGGCGGCGGCGATCTCGCGGGGGGTGGGCAGGATGAAGGACGGCAGATGGAGCGCGTACTTGATCCCGTACCAGCCGAGGATGAAAAGAGCTCCCATCAGGAGCGGCAGCAGGACCTGGCGGGCCGAGGCGCCCGCCCGCCCCTGGGCCGGAACCGGGAAGGGACCGCCCGTCATGGCGAGCCGTCCTCCGCAAAGGTGGCGCGCAGGGCCTTGGACACACGGATCACCACGCGCGCATAAGCGTCGGTCTCCCGCAGGGCCGCGGTCCGCGCCGCGGGCAGGTCCACCGGGATCTCGACGGCGATCCGGCCCGGGTTGACTCCCATGATCAGGATGCGGTCGGACAGGAACACCGCCTCGTCGACCGAGTGCGTGACGAAAACCGCCGCCCAGCGCTGGGCCTGCTGCAGCGACCGCAGTTCCTCGTTCAGCCGGTGGCGCACGATCTCGTCCAGCGCCCCAAAGGGCTCGTCCAGCAGGAGCAGCCGGGGTTCGGCCGCCAGGGCGCGGGCCACGGACGCCCGCATGCGCATGCCTCCCGAAAGCTGGCGTGGATAATAGTCCCGCGCCTGCTGCAGATGCACCAGCTCGAGCATCGTCCGGACTTTTTCCCGCCGGGCGGCCGCGGGCACCCCGCGCAGGCGCAGCATGAGCTCGACGTTCTTTTGCACCGTCAGCCAGGGCAGCAGCGTGGCCTCCTGGAAGATGAAGCCGAGCTGGCGCCTCGCCTCAAGCGGGTCGCGGCCGTCGATCCGCAGCGAACCGGCGGTGACCGGCGTCAGCCCCGCGATCAGGCGGAGGAGGGTCGACTTCCCGCAGCCGCTCGGGCCCAGCAGGCTGACGAATTCCTCGCCGCCGATGCGGGCGGAAACGCCCGCGAGGACGGGCGCCGCGCGCCCGAAGCTCTTGCCGACGCCGGAAAACTCGACCAGCGGGCGGCCCGGCTCCGCCCGCGCGCCACCCGGGCGATAATCCCGCAGCTTGCCGGGGTTGAGCAGTTGCCAGGGATCGGTCCGGTCCTTGAGCCGGTAGACCTCCCCGAAGCCGCCGGGGACCGGCTTCTCGTCGAGAAGATAGGTGTGGGGGGCGACTCCCGGCACCCCGAGTCCGGCGCAGATCCCCAGGATCTCGCCAAACCGCTCCGGGGTCGTGTAGCGCACCAGCGGCAGCCCGCGAACCGTGACCCGCCCCGCCCGCTTCATGATCTCAAAATGGAGCCAGATCTCGCCCGGCAGCGCCTGCCGCAGGGCGCGGTACTGGTCCGCGGCCCGCTCCGGGTCGTACTCCTGTCCGGAAAGGTAGGTCAGCGTGGGATCGGCCTTCAGCGCCCAGAGCGTCGTGTGGTTGATGCAGTAGTCGGAGAGCATGGGGGGGCGGCGCGGCTCGTGGGCGGCGATGAAAATCCGCCGGCCCAGCCCCCGCGCCGCCGCCCGGGCCTCGATCTGGCCGCGATGCTCGGCCGCGATCTCGGTGAACAGGGTGTGGTCGCCCTCCCGGAACTCGTGGGCGATCGGGCGAAAGTACGAGGCGAGGGGCCATTCGTGCAGCGAGACCAGGCGCTTGGCGACCGTCTCGTCGCCGGCCAATTCCCGCGCGAAGGCAAAGACCGCGTCGAAGTCGGGCGAGGCCAGGGCCCACTGGTCCCATTCGCGGCGGGGCGCGAGCCGCAGCTCGGCCTCGACGATGATGCCGTTCGTGCCGAAGGCGAAATGCGCCGCCAGCGCCTCGCGCTCCTCCAGGACCAGAAGTTGCGGCTCTGCCTCCATCGTCAGGATCTTCAGCGACTTCAGGTTGTCCCCGTCGCGAATCAGCCCGTGGGTGATCGAGCCGATGCCGCCCGAGCCCCCGGCAATGAACCCCGCCAGGGTCGATTTCATCCAGGTGGACGGATAGCAGCGCATTTCCCAGCCCACGAGGCGCGCCTCCTCCTCGATCCGACCCAGCCGGGCGCCGGGCTCGGCGCGGACCACGCCGTCCTGCAGGGCCAGGATGCGATTGAAGCCGGTGATGTCCGCCTGGACGCCCCCGTGGAGCGGCGTGGATTGGCCGTAGTTGCCGGTGCCCGCCCCGCGCAGGGTCAGCGGCAGGCGGCGGCGGACGCAAAAGGTGACGAGGGCCCGCATTTCCTCGAGGGTGTCGACCCGGGCGAGGACCTCCGCCGTCCTGCCCTCCAGCTGGGCGCGGAGCACGGGCGAATACCAGTAGTAGTCGCGGCTGGCGGCGGCCAGCCGCGCCGGATCCGTGGTGACCTTGTCGGGGCCCAGCAAGTCACCGAGCTCGGCGCTGAAGCCGGGGGCCCCGCTCATGGAAAGACGAGGCCGGCCACCGCCGGGGCCGACCGGATGACGCCCAGCTCGCTCATCGTCGCCACGGCCTGCCGCAGGCGCTCCGGATCAAGGCGCCCGGGGGCCTCGCCGGCCGCCGGCAGGCCCTCGACCAGATGGTACTGGGTGATCGCGCCGCGGCTGAACGCCAGGATGGCGTCGTTGGTCTCCGGGTTGCGGGACTTCATCAGCGCATCCGCCTGGGCGTGGTCCCCGTGCAGGTATTCCTGCCAGCCCTCCAGCGAGGCCGCGACAAAGGCCCGGATCTCCGCCGGGTGCGCGCGCGCGAAGTCGCGATTGGCATACACGACGCGGTAGGGCCGGTAGTCGGCGTCGAAGAGGGGCAGCATGCCCGCGACCCGGCCCGCCTGGGCCACGAGGTAGGGTTCATTCGTCACATAGCCCTGCTGCAGGAACGTGCGCGACGGGTCGGCGAGGAACCGGCCGATGCCCCAGGTGTTCGGGACCACGTTGATCTTGATCCGGTACTTCTTCTCCACGAACCGCACCCAGGCCGACGCCGGCTGGGCCATCACGGTCCGGCCGTCCAGCTCGCGGAAGGAATGGACCGGATGGGCCGCGTCGTACATGACCCCGATCGGCGACCGCTCAAAGTAGGCCATGATCATCACGACCGGGAACCCCTCGCTGATCGCGGTGATCACGTCGTCGCTGTTGCTGATGGCGAGGGGCGCGCGGTTGCGGGCCACCAGGGGAAAGATGGGCATCCGCGGGGCGCCCGCCCGGATCTCCACCGCCAGGCCGTGCCGGGCGTAGAAGTCCCCCGCCAGCGCCTCGTAGAATCCCCCCTGGTCGGCCTGGGCATACCAGTCCGTGAACATGACGAGCTTCTCCGGGACCGGCTCGGCGGCCGCGCCGGCGGCGGCCAGCCCGAGCGCGCCGGCGATCGCCCACCCGATGCTGCCGGAGAGGATCCTCATGGTGGGTCGGCCCGGGCGCCCGGTCCCGCGCTAGACGAGCAGCGCCCCGCCTTCCACCAGGATGACCGAGCCCGTCGTGTACCGATTGGTCATGGCGTAGAGATAGGTGTGGGCGATGTCCTCGGCGCTCGCGATCCGGCCGACCAGGAGCGTTTCCGCGATGCGGGCAAAACTCGCCTCGCGCTCCTTCTCCTCCATGTGGTGCCACCGCTCGGTCGCGATCACGCCCGCGCAGATGGTGTTCACCCGCACGGGCGCCAGTTCGACTGCCAGCGCCCGGCCCAGCGCCTCCACCGCGCCGTTGACGCTGGCGCGCGGAACCGAGCCGGGGACGGGCCGGTGGCTCAGCTGGCCGGAGGAGAGCGTGATCGAGCCCCCGGGCCGGAGAAAGGGGGCGGCGTGCCGGGCCGCATAATATTGGCCCCAGAACTTGATGTCGAACAGGGCCCGCATCTCGGCGGTCGCCTGTTCGGCGAGGCGCGCCTTGGAGGTGAAGATCACCGGGGTCGTCACCAGGTGGTCGAACGGGCCCAGCGCGGCAAAGAAGGCCTGGACCGCCGCCTCGTCGGACACGTCGAGCACCCTCCCCTCCAGCGCCAGCGGCGCCGCCGCCGCGCACGCGCGCCCCACCTTTTCGGCCGAGCGGGAGGCGATGACGACGGCCGCCCCCTCGGCCGCGGCCGCCTTCGCCACGGCCAGGCCCACGCCGGAGGATCCGCCAATCACGACGATCTTTTTGTTCTGGAGCGACATCGCGCCGTTCCGGTCAGCAGGCCCCGGGCCAGATCGGGCCCGATTGCGACGCCGGGGGGAGGCTTGACCCCCTCCGGGACGTGGGCGATATTCCGCCGTCTTCCGCGGGCGTAGTTTAGCGGTAAAACTCCTGCCTTCCAAGCAGGTATCCGGGGTTCGATTCCCCGCGCCCGCTCCAATTTTTCGCCCGGCGAAGCCCGCGTCAAAAATTGCCGCCGCGCAGCCCCGCGGCCCCGACGCGGACCAGCACCACGCCGTGGCGCGGCACCATAGCGGTGAAGCCCTCCGCCTTGGCCCCCAGGTCCCGCTGGCGCCAGAGGTCGCGCACCGGCTGCGCACCGGCGAGGCCCAGCTGGGTCCAGGAGACCGCCACCGGCTGCTCGGCGTCGCCCAGGTTGAACAGCCCGACGGCCCGGGAGCCGTCGGCGAGCTCCTTCGCCCAGACCTGCCGGGTGCCGTCCACCGCGAGCTGCGCCGCCTGGCGGCCCAGTTCGTCCTGGTCGACCGCCAGCACCTCGTCATTGGTGAGCAGGCTGAGCGTGAAGGCGTCCATCTGCTCGATCGGGCAGCCGATGAGCAGCGGCGAGGAGAGCAGGCACCAGAGCGAGATGTGGGTGTACTGCTCGTTCGGCGTGAGCCGCGAGGCGTGGAGCTTCGGGCCCCAGCCGACGTTGCCGACGACGAGCATGTCGGGGTCGTTCCAGTGTCCCGGCCCGGCAAAGGGCCGCCACCGGTCCTGGGAGAAGCCGTTCTTCGTCATGCTGGCCCAGGTGTCGCGGATGTCTCCCGTCGTGCGCCAGGAGTTGGCCAGCCGGGCCCAGTCGGCCGCACCCGTGAAGGGCGCGCTGTTCGAGAGGCTGTAGACGATGTCCCTCCCGGAATTCCGCAGGGCCTGCGCCATCTCGGCCGTCTCGGGAACCTCGTTGGGAAACCAGTCGTACTTGAGATAATCGATGCCCCAGCCCGCCCATTGCCGGGCATCCGCGGCCGCGAAGGAATATTTGCCGATGGCCCACGGCAGGATCTTCCGGTTCACCCGTTTCACCCCCGCGGCGGGCTTCTCCCAGGCGCCTTCCGGGTTCTCGGCCGAGCCGCCGCCGTAGCGCGCGTAGGAGGTGACCCAGGGCGTCGAGTAGATCCCGAGCTTGAGGCCGAGGGCGTGGACCTGATCGGCCAGCTGCTTCAGGTCGGGAAACTTCTCGTTTCCCTGCAGCGCGTGGTCCGGCCCCGTGCGCACGCCCTGCCAGGTGTCGTCGATGTTCAGGTAGGTCCAGCCGTGCTGGACCAGGCCCGTCGCCGCCATCGCGCGGGCTGACGCGAGGACCTTCTCCTGGTCGACCGCGCCCGCCCAGCTGTTCCAGCTGTTCCAGCCCATCGCCGGCGTGAGGGCGATCCGCTCGCCGACCTCGATCCGGAACGGCTTCGCGTCGGCGCCGCGGGCGTTGGTCGCGTGCAGCGTGACCCGGAAGGTCCCCGGCGAGGCGATCGCGCCCGTGATCCGGCCGGTGGCGGCATCGAGCGCCAGGCCGTCCGGCAACCCGTCGGCGGCATAGGCGATCGGCCTCTCGCCGGTGGCGGGAATCTGCCAGAGGAACGGGTGCCCCGGGCGCACGCCAAAGACCCGGGCGCCGTTGATCCGGGGCGCCGCGGGCGCGGGCGGGGTGAGGATGATGGCCGGCTCGGGCGCCACCGCCGCCGGCGGCGGCGGTGCATCGGCGGCCCGGAGGCGGGGAGCCAGCGCCGCGTTGAAAATCATGATGGCCAGGGCAACGCGGGGCAAGACGGGCATACCATGGGATGCGGAGGAACCGGCCGCCGGGTCAAGTCACGATTGCGGGGAGGAAGGCGGGCGCTTTCCCGCTTGCCGCCAGTTTGGGCGCCCTCAACCCTCGGAGGAATCCGCGCCCATGCCGAAACGCACCGATCTTAAGTCCATCCTCATCATCGGCGCCGGTCCCATTGTCATCGGCCAGGCCTGTGAATTCGACTACTCGGGGACCCAGGCCTGCAAGGCGCTGAAGGAGGAGGGCTATCGGGTCGTCCTGGTCAATTCGAACCCGGCGACGATCATGACCGACCCGGAGTTCGCCGATGTGACCTACATCGAGCCGCTCAACGTCGAGATCCTGGAGAAGATCATCGCCGCCGAGCGGCCCTCCGCGCTCCTCCCGACCCTCGGCGGGCAGACCGCCCTCAATCTCTCGATGGAGCTGCACAAGCACGGCATCCTGGAGAAATACGGCGTGGAGATGATCGGGGCGAAGCCCGACGCCATCGCCAAGGGCGAGGACCGCGAGCTCTTCAAGCAGGCCATGGTCAAGATCGGCCTCGATGTCGCCAAGTCGCGCACCGTCCGCGTCCTGGAGGAGGCCCGCGCCGCAGCCGAGGCGATCGGGGCCTTCCCCCTCATCATCCGGCCCTCCTTCACCCTGGGCGGGGCCGGCGGCGGCATCGCCTACAACCGCGAGGAGTTCGACCGGATCGTCGCCAACGGGCTGGACATCTCCCCGACGCACGAGGTGCTGGTCGAGGAGTGCCTGCTCGGCTGGAAGGAATTCGAGATGGAGGTCATGCGCGACCACCGGGACCAGTGCGTGGTCATCTGCTCGATCGAGAACTTCGACCCGATGGGCGTGCACACGGGCGACTCGATCACCGTGGCCCCCGCGATGACCCTGACCGACAAGGAATACCAGGTGATGCGCGACGCCTCCTTCGCGGTCATCCGTGAGATCGGCGTGGAGACCGGCGGGTCCAACATCCAGTTCGCCGTCGATCCCCTGACCGGGCGCATGGTGGTGATCGAGATGAACCCGCGCGTGTCCCGGTCCTCCGCCCTCGCCTCCAAGGCCACCGGCTTCCCGATCGCCAAGATCGCCGCCAAGCTGGCGGTGGGCTACGCGCTGGACGAGCTGCGCAACGACATCACCCGGCTCACGCCCGCGAGCTTCGAGCCCA